>NZ_JAILYN010000026.1 GCF_019795155.1 Marinobacterium arenosum
CGGGCTGCACGAAGCCCCGCCTACCGTAGCAGCGGGCTCCGACCGCGACCTGCGGCGTTTTTTTTGAAATCCGTGGTCTGTCGCCCTCGGAGCGGGCTGCTACGAAGCCCTGCCTACCGTAGCAGCGGGCTCCGACCGCGACCTGCGGCGTTTTTTTTGAAATCCGTGGTCTGTCGCCCGCGGAGCGGGCTGCTACGAAGCCCTGCTTACCGTAGCAGCGGGCTCCGACCGCGACCTGCGGCGTTTTTTTGAAATCCGTGGTCTGTCGCCTGCGGAGCGGGCTGCTACGAAGCCCTGCTTACCGTAGCAGCGGGCTCCGACCGCGACCTGCGGCGGTTGTTTCGAAATCCGTGGTCTGTCGCCCTCGGAGCGGGCTGCTACGAAGTCCTGCTTACCGTAGCAGCGGGCTTGGCATGCCCTTTGGGTACCGACCGCGACTGGCGATGGTTCCTTTGAAATCAATGGCCGGATGCCTGCGGTACCAAGCGGCCATAAAACTGCGGGCGGCTACGGCTCAACGCTGGCCTCATTTGATAACCATCAATGACGATTTTCTACCCGTCTGTTCATCTAGCGGCTGTCTTAGACAGCTTTTAAATCGGGCTATCCGGCGCCAATGGACAATTTTGCCAGTCAAAAAGCGGATTTTTGTTATTGAGAGATCGGGGCGCCGGGCTACCATGAAGCCATAGCCTGACAACGAACAATAACGAGGCGGTTATGAAAGTACTGGTCGCGGTAAAACGTGTAATCGATTACAACGTCAAGGTCCGGGTCAAGGCGGACCAGTCCGACGTTGATCTGGCCAACGTCAAGATGGCCATGAATCCCTTCTGTGAGATCGCTGTCGAGCAGGCGGTGCGGCTGAAAGAAGCCGGCCAGGCCGACGAAATCGTGGTGGTCTCGATCGGCAGCAAGAGCTGCGACGAACAGCTGCGCACCGCGCTGGCGCTGGGTGCCGACCGGGCGATCCGGGTCGACACCGAAGACGGCCCGGACTCGCTGTCGGTGGCCAAACTGTTGGCCGAAGTGGTCAAGAAAGAGCAGCCGGGGCTGATCATCCTCGGTAAGCAGGCGATCGACTCCGACAACAACCAGACCGGTCAAATGCTGGCGGCGCTGCTGGACTACCCGCAGGGCACCTTCGCCTTTGCGATGGAATTGACTGACGGCCGAGTCAACGTCACCCGCGAGATCGACGGCGGCCTGCAGACGGTTGATCTGCAACTGCCGGCGATCGTCACCACCGACCTGCGCCTGAACGAGCCGCGCTACGCGTCGCTGCCCAATATCATGAAAGCCAAGCGCAAGCCGCTGGACGTGCTGACCCCGGACGAACTGGGCGTCAGCGTGGCTGGCAAGGTCAAATTGCTGAAGGTTGAACCGCCGGCCGAGCGCCAGGCGGGTATCAAGGTCGGTTCGGTCGACGAGCTGGTCGACAAGCTGAAAAACGAAGCCAAAGTAATTTGAGGAGGGCGTTTCGATGAGCATTCTGGTTATTGCGGAACATGACAACAGCGCCCTGAAGCCGGTGACTCTGACCACGGTGGCGGCGGCCAGCCAGATCGGCGGCGATATCAGCGTACTAGTGGCCGGCAGCGGCTGTGCGGCGGTGGCCGAGCAGGCGGCCAAGATCGCCGGCGTAGGCAAGGTGCTGCTGGCGGACGACGCTGCTTACGAGCACCAGCTGGCGGAAAATGTTAGCCGACTGGTGGTCAGCGTGGCGGCCGGCTACGGCCATATCCTGGCACCGGCGACCACCACCGGAAAGAACCTGCTGCCGCGTGTGGCGGCGCTGCTGGACGTCAACCAGCTGTCCGAGGTGATCGCGGTGGTCAGTCCGGACACCTTCAAGCGGCCGATCTACGCCGGCAACGCCATCGCCACCGTGCAGTCCGAAGACGCGGTCAAGGTGATGACAGTGCGCGGCACCGCTTTCGACGCGGTCGCTGCCGAGGGCGGTAACGCCGCTATCGAGACCATCGGCGAGCGTTGCGACGCCGGCCTGTCCCGCTTCGTCAGCGAAGAGCTGGCCAAGAGCGACCGGCCGGAACTGACCGCCGCCCGGGTGGTGGTCTCCGGTGGCCGTGGCATGGGCAGCGGCGACAACTTCGCGCTGCTGGAAAAACTGGCCGACAAGCTCGGTGCAGCGGTCGGCGCCTCCCGTGCGGCGGTCGATGCCGGCTTCGTGCCGAACGATATGCAGGTCGGCCAGACCGGCAAGATGGTGGCGCCTGAACTGTATATCGCCGTCGGCATCTCCGGTGCGATCCAGCACCTGGCCGGTATGAAGGACTCCAAGGTGATCGTGGCGATCAACAAGGATGAGGAAGCGCCGATCTTCCAGGTGGCCGACTACGGCCTGGTCGCCGACCTGTTCGAGGTACTGCCGGAGCTGGAACAGAAGCTCTGAGTTTTACTCCGGAGCCTGTCGGGCTTGGCCGATCGTAGCGAGGGAAAGCGGGATTGAGACAGATTTTTCGAACGATTGAGGCGAATAGCGAGCTATTTAACGAAATCGATCGGAAAAGATGGCCAATATCCGATTTTCCGCAGTAGGTCAGTGCTAAGTCCGACAGGCTCCTAGCCTCACCCCCTAGACGCCCGGCACCCGCCGGGCGTTTTTCTCAATAGCATTGGTATTGGCTTGAGCGCTTTGTAGGGCGCCACCCGGGGTGCCACCGCCACCGGTGGTTGAAACGCCTGTCGGCGTTTGGTCGGCCGGGTCCGACCCTACAATAATTGCGCCGTTCGCCGCATAAAGCCCCTCCATGACCGCAAATGTTACCCGGATTTTGCTGTCCAAAAGCAGCCCTGTCGCGGCCTGAACGTTTCGGTCAGCAACAATGGCGGATGCTGTCATTGTTGATTCGGGTGGCTTCACTAGACTGGTTAACAACGCTGATACGGTTCTGTATCGGCCTTATGCAGATCAAACAAGAACAACTCTGCCACGGAGTCTGACCATGTTGATGGAAGGAAAAGCGATCCGCGTTGCGGCAGTTGAGAACGGTCTCTACGAGCTGGTGTTCGACAGCAGCGACGATTCCGTTAATAAACTCAACCAGGCCACGCTGGCTGAACTGCGCGAAGCGGTCGCCAAGCTGAAAGCCACCGACGGTGTGAAAGGGCTGCTGATCTCCAGCGCCAAAGACAGTTTTATCGTCGGTGCCGATATCACCGAATTCATGCAGATGTTCGCCCACGGTGAAGACGAGATCGTCGCCGCCCTGGTCGAGCTGAACGGCCTGTTCAGCAATATCGAGGATCTGCCGTTCCCGACCGTCACCGCGATCAACGGGCTGGCGCTGGGCGGCGGCTTCGAGCTCTGCCTGGCGACCGACTACCGGGTGATGGCGCAGGGCGCCAAGGTGGGCCTGCCGGAAGTGAAACTGGGTATCTACCCGGGCTGGGGCGGCACCATCCGCCTGCCGCGGCTGATCGGTGTCGATAACGCCAACGAGTGGATCTGCGGCGGTGCCGAGAAGCGCGCTGACGCGGCGCTGAAAGAGGGCGCGGTGGATGCGGTGGTGGCGCCGGAGCAGCTGCGTGACGCCGGCCTCGACCTGCTGGCCAAGTGCATCGACGGCACCTTCGACTACCAGGCCCGTCGCGACGAGAAGCAGAGCCCGATCAAATTGAACCAGATCGAGCAGATGATGGCGTTCGAGTCCGCCAAGGGCGTGATCGGCGCCAAGGCCGGGCCGCACTACCCGGCGCCGCTGGCGGCGCTGAAGACCATCCAGAAGCACGCCAACATGGGCCGTGACAAGGCGATCGCGGTGGAAGCCAAGGGCTTCGTCAAGCTGGCCAAGAACGATGTCACCCGCGCGCTGGTCGGTCTGTTCCTGAAAGACCAGCAGATCAAGAAGATCAGCAAGGCCTACGAGGCCAAGGCCGCGCCGGTCAACAAGGCGGCGGTGCTGGGCGCTGGGATCATGGGCGGCGGCGTCGCCTACCAGTCGGCCTCCAAGGGCACGCCGATCCTGATGAAGGATATCGCCGAACCGGCGCTGCAGCTGGGGCTGGACGAGGCCACCAAGCTGCTGGCCGGCCAGCTCAAGCGCAAGCGGATCGACGCGACCCAGATGGCGCAGGTGCTGAACCGGATCACCCCGACGCTGAGCTACGGTGATTTCAACTCGGTCGACCTGGTGGTCGAGGCGGTGGTCGAGAACCCGAAGATCAAGCAGGCGGTACTGGCCGAGGTCGAACAGGCGCTGCCGGAAGGCGCCACCATCACCTCCAACACCTCCACCATCTCGATCAACGAGCTGGCCAAGGCGCTGAAGAAACCGGAAAACTTCTGCGGTATGCACTTCTTCAACCCGGTGCACAAGATGCCGCTGGTCGAGGTGATCCGCGGCGAGAAGACCTCCGAGGAGGCCATCGCCCGCACCGTGGCCTACGCCAAGGCGATGGGCAAGACGCCGATCGTGGTTAACGACTGCCCAGGCTTCCTGGTCAACCGCATCCTGTTCCCGTATTTCGGCGGTTTTGCCGCGCTGTTGAAGGATGGTGCCGACTTCCGCCAGGTCGACAAGGTAATGGAACGCTTCGGCTGGCCGATGGGGCCGGCTTACCTGCTGGACGTGGTCGGGGTCGATACCGCGCACCATGCGGACCGGGTGATGGCTGCCGGCTTCCCGGACCGGATGGAGCATGAAGGCGAAAACGTGATCGACCGGATGTTCAAGCTGGAGCGTTTCGGCCAGAAGAACAAGGTCGGTTTCTACCGCTACGAAGAGGACCGCAAGGGCAAGCCGAAGAAGCTGGTCGATGATCAGGTGTTCGCGCTGCTGGACGGCGTGGTCGGTCCGGCCCGCGAGTTCAGTGACGAGGAGATCATCGAACGGATGATGATCCCGCTCTGCATCGAGACCGTGCGCTGCCTGGAAGACGGCATCGTCGACAGCGCCGCTGAAGCGGATATGGGCCTGATCTACGGCATCGGCTTCCCGCCGTTCCGTGGCGGTGCGCTGCACTACCTGGATCAGATCGGACTGGACAACTTCTGTCAGATGGCAGCCAAGTACGCTGACCTCGGCCCGCTGTATCAGCCGACCGAGAAGATGAAAGCGATGGCCGCCAACGGCGAAACCTACTTCTAAGGAGACACGGGTATGAGTCTGAATCCTAACGACGTAGTGATCGTCGATGCGGTACGGACCCCGATGGGGAAATCGAAGAACGGCTCCTTCCGCAACGTCCGCGCCGAGGCGCTGTCGGCAGCGGTGATGAACGCGCTGCTGGCACGTAACCCGCAGGTCGACGGGGCGGCGATCGAAGACGTGATCTGGGGCTGCGTCAACCAGACCAAGGAGCAGGGCTTCAATATCGCCCGTAACGCTTCGGTATTGGCGGGTCTGCCGCACTCGGTGGCCGGCCAGTCGATCAACCGGCTGTGCGGCTCGTCGATGGCGGCGCTGCACACTGCCGCCCAGGCGATCATGACCGGCAACGGCGATCTGTTCCTGGCCGGTGGCGTCGAGCATATGGGCCACCTGTCGATCTTGCACGGCATCGACGTCAACCCGCAGATGTCCAAGCAGGTCGCCAAGGCGGCGATGATGATGGGTGTCACCGCCGAGATGCTCGGCAAGATGAACGGCATCAGCCGCGAGATGCAGGATGAGTTTGGTGCCCGCTCGCACCGGCTGGCCCATGAGGCGGCCGTTGAAGGGCGCTGGGACAACGAGATCATCCCGGTTGAGGGGCACGACGAGAACGGCTTCAAGTCGCTGCTGAGTGCCGACGAGGTGATCCGTCCGGAGACCACGGTGGAGACCCTGGCTGCGCTGCCGCCGGTGTTCGTGCCGAAGGTTGGCACCGTCACCGCAGGGACCTCGTCGGCATTCTCCGACGGCGCCTCCGGTATGCTGCTGATGTCGGCCGCCGTGGCCGAGCAGTTGGGCTGTAAACCGCGAGCCCGCATCCGCAGCATGGCAGTGGCCGGTTGCGATCCGTCGATCATGGGCCACGGTCCGGTACCGGCGACCCAGAAGGCGCTGAAGCGCGCCGGCCTGACCATCGACGATATCGATTATGTCGAGCTGAACGAAGCCTTCGCCGCGCAGGGACTGTCCTGCCTGAAGAACCTCAAGCTGCTCGACAAGATGGATGACAAGGTCAACCTGAACGGCGGTGCCATCGCGCTGGGCCACCCGTTGGGCTGCTCCGGCACCCGTATCTCCACCACGCTGCTGAACGTGATGGAACGGCATGACGGCCAGTTTGGCCTGGCGACCATGTGTATCGGCATGGGCCAGGGGATCGCCACCATCTTCGAGAGGTTGAACTAAGCCCTCGCCAGCTGACCCGCTAGGCCCCCAATAGGGGGCCTTTTTCGTATCCGAACAACATCGTTGCCGGGATGACGGATATCAACTGTGGCGGATATAACAGATGACAGCTGAGTCTGCGCGGCTTATGGTGATGGCGTAGCCTGGAATTGCCCGACCAATGTGGGCATTGACAGGGATTTTACCGGCCGGGCTGCCAGAATGTTCGCTTGCCGCCTCAGGGATGGGGTGTCGGGTTTGCAGGGCATGAAAGCAGGTATGGCAGTCAAGGCAAATCGGTTCTCAATCTCGCTATTGACCATCGTGGTGGTGGTGGTGGCCGCGTGCGTGCTGACCGTATACAGCTACCACCGGGCTTGGCTGCAGATCCGCCAACAGCAGCGGGCGGAGTTCGACGACCGGCTGTTCCATCTCGTTGATCATCTTAACCTGGTACGCAACAGTGTTTATGCGTTGCAAGCCCAGATGCAGAGCAACCTGCAGCTTGCCAGCCAAGGTCAGCTGTACCATCCGGCACTGCTGCGTTTCCAGAACTATCCAACGTTCGGCGCCTATGGCCTGGAGCAGGATCTGCATCCGGAGGTTTTCCGGCGCCAGATTGGCACGTTCAGCGGCATCGGCTCGGTGCAGAGCCTGACTGAGCCGTACAAGCAGGAGATCTACGCCGTGCTGGCGCTGGATGGCCTGATGCGCACTATTGTCGAAAGCGCCGTATCCGGCAGCTGGGTGTACTACATCTCGGCCCGACGGTTCCTCTATCTGGCGCCGGGAGTACCGCTGCACCAGTTCCACTTCGATCCCGCCTTCTATCAACAACAACTCTGGTTGCAGGCCATGCCGGAGAACAACCCCGGCCGCAAACTGGCGATGACCAGCCTGTACCAGGACGCTGCCGGTAGCGGACCGATGGTGACTCTGTCGCAGCCGGTCTATCTGCAGCAGAGCTTCAGCGGTGTGGTTGCCGTCGATATGACGGTGGCCGATCTGCGCGAGCATCTGTCGTCTTCCGACGGGCTCGGCGAGATGTGGCTGGTCGATGAACAGGGCCTGCTGGTGGCCGATTCCGACTCGGACGCTGTCGCGCCGGGTGTACGGGCAGAGCTGCCGAGTGAGCAGCTCGAGAGTTCCGGCTATCTGCAGCATGCAGAAGCCTACTGGTTGAAGCGCACGCTGATGCCGGGCCAGCTGAGCCTGGTTTACCGCCTGCCACAGGCAGAGCTGCGCAGAGCCGCCTGGTCGGCCAGCCTGCCGCATATCGTCGCCACGTTGGTGATGGCGATGCTGCTGCTGGTGGCGGTCAAGCTGTACCGGATGGTGCGGTTCATCGGCCATCTGGCGGAGATCGACCCGTTGACCAGCTTCCTGAACCGGCGTGGTATGGAGGAGAAGGCCCAGACCTGGCTGGAATACTGCGAACGTCACCAGCAGCCGTTCAGCGTGCTGATGGTGGATATCGACCACTTCAAACATATCAATGACCAGTACGGCCATAACAACGGTGACAAGGTGATCGTGGCGATGACCGCCGAGATCCAGGCGATGCGGATGGCGGAACGGTTGCGTCGGCATATGGTGGAGATGCGGGTTACCCGTCACCGGATCCCGTTCACCATCAGCCTGGGCGGTGCCGAACGGATCGGCGAAGAGCCGCTCGATCAGATGATCAAGCGGGCCGACCAGGCGCTCTACGAAGCCAAGGAGGCCGGTCGTAACCGGGCGGTGGCGTCCTATCGGCAGTCGCGAGTTGAAAGCGCGGTTGAGCCGGGTTGATTACTTCACTCTTTTCATCTCGAGGCAGGTCGTTGAAGCGCTCCCCGTGGCGACAGCCGGGCTCCGTAGCAGCACGCTCCGCGCGCGACCGATCAAGGCGCTGAGACTGCCGTTGGTCGCGGATAAATCCCCTCCTACCGGGACGTACCTTGTAGGAGGCACTTCAGAGGCTGTCGAAAAACTACTGCGCTCGGTGATACGGCGTTAAAAATCGGCTCAAAATGCTCATTTACAACACGTAAACTCCGCTTTTTCGCCGATTTTTGCCTTGTCTCACCTTCGCTCGTTACGTTTTGCGACACCCTCTTCAGCGGCGACCATCTTTCTGGCTCAAAAAATAGAAAAGGGACAGAGTGGCCGGGCGCTTGTCTGCCCGGGACCCTGTCCCTATTTGTTGCGCTGCGCCAGGCGCAGCGCGAGGCTTACGTCAGAATGTTCAGATCACCGCTTGCCCAGTCGGCGGATCGCCTGCGGGGTGAAGTCCTTGTGGTCGAAACGCTGGGTGAAGTCGAAGCCGTTGCCCTCCTCGTTGGTCAGGCTGCCGACCAGATAGCGACCGGACTGCAGGTCGTACAGCGCTTCGGCGGCCAGCCAGGGCACCTGGGCATCGCGGTACGGGAAGGCGTGGGCCTCGCCGACCCGCCACAGCTCGCCGCGGCCGTCATAGTGGTCGACCACCGCGATCTGCCAGCTGTCCTCGTCGATGAAGAACACCCGCTTGCCGTAGATATGGCGAGCGCCGTCCTTCAATGTGGCTTCCACCTGCCAGACCCGGTGCAACTCGTAGCGGGTCAGGTCCGGGTTGATATGGCCCTGCTGCAGGATCTGCTCGTACTTCAGGCCGCGATCGGCCAGCTTGAAGCTGTTGTACGGGATGTACATCTCCTGCTTGCCTACCAGCTTCCATTCGTAACGGTCCGGTGCACCGTTGAACAGGTCCAGGTTGTCGGTGGTACGTTGGCCATCGGTGGCGGTGCCCGGCGCATCGTAGGCGATCTGCGGTGCCCGGCGTACCCGGCGCTGGCCGGCGTTGTAGGTCCAGGCCTGGCGCGGCTGGGCCACCTGGTTCAGGGTCTCGTGTACCAGCAGCACGTTACCGGTCAGGCGGGCCGGCGCCTGTACCTGCTGCACGAAGTAGAACAGGATGTTGCTGTCCTTCTTCGGATCGGCGCCACCTTCCAGGTAACTTGGCCAGGACATCTTCTCGTTGATCTTGACCGGCGTGAAGGCGCCGTTGGCCTGCACCGGTACCTGTACGAAGGTACGCTCCAGCGCACCGCCGCGGTAACGGGTCATATGGTTCCAGATCACCTCGAGGCCGTTCTGCGGGATCGGGAAGGCGATCGCCTCGTCAAAATCGACCAGGCCGTTGCCGTCGTCGGTCAATTTGGCGCTGGTGGCGTTCTTCTTGGCTGCCGCGTAGATATTATCCGGCATCGCCGCGCTGCGGTGGGTCGGATAGATGTTCATCCGGAAGCTGTCCGGGTATTTCTTGAACATCGCCAGCTGGCCCGGGGTCAGCTTGTCGGCATACTGTTCGGCGTTCTGCGCGCTGATGGTCAGCAGCGGCTGCTCGCCGGCGAACGGGTTCTGGTAGCGGTCGTCGGTCGCCGGCAGGCCGCCGGTCCAGGCCGGAATGGTGCCGTCGGCATTGCCGGCTTTCTCGGCGCCGACCGGGGTCAGCTTATCGCCCAGGGCGGCCGCCTGTTCGGCGGAAACCGCCGCCAGCGCCAGCGGCGTGCTCAGCAGCAGTGCGGCGCCGAGCAGCAGGGAGCTAGGTGTCTTGTTGAACATGGTAAATCCTCCAGCTGGTCGGTTCGTCAGAATGAGACGGACGCACTGAGTGAAACGAAGTCGCGATCTTCAATCTCATTGAAGTCGCCGCCAAAGAAGCTGGTGTAGGCCAGCTGCACACGGTACTGGTTCAGGTAATCGCCGGTCAGGCTGAGACTGAGCGATTTCTGGTCTTCGTTGAAGGCGGCGCCCGGCTGCGGGCCGTAGCCGTCCACGCCGTGCTTGAAGCTGACTTCGGGCGTCAGGTTGACGCCGGCGAAGGCGCTCGGGTATTCAAGCTTGCCGCGCAACACGTAGCCCCAGGAGTTTTGGGTGACGAAGCCGTCCTGGTCGCCCGGGGTAAAGCCGAACACGCCGTTGCGACCGTACTTGATCGCGTTCTCGCTCTCGTCGAAATCGTGGATATGGGTCCAGCCCAGTTCGCCGATCAGGGTCATCCGGCTGGCGCCCCAAACCTGGTCGATGAACTTGATGAAGGTGGTCTGCAGCTGGGAGACGTCAAAGGCGGTATAGCCCTGGATGTCGGCGCCCAGACCGGCGGTACCGATCGGCACCACGGTGCCGTTGGCCGGGTTGCCCGGCTGGGTACCCAGGGTCAGCATCGAGCCGACCAGCATCGGCCCGTTCATCTGGATCGGCTGATCCTTCTTGTAGCTATACTCGCCGGACCAGGCCACATCGCCGATATTGGTGCTCCAGCTCAGGCCGTACAGCTCGATATCTTCCGGGTACTCGATGAAGTAGGTGCTGCTGAACGCCGCCACCGTCGGCGCCACGCTCGGGTCCACCCCGGCGGCGACCAGCAGGGTCGGATCGATTGGGGTCTTGACCCCGGAGATCAGCGGCAACCGGCTGTGGTACTTGGCGAAGTAGAAGCCGAACTCGGTGTTGTTCAGCTGCTCGGCGAAGTAACGGAACGCCAGGCCGAACTGGTTGTCGTCGTCCGCCTCGCGGCGGCCGTCGGCGTTGCGCCGTACCACCGGGTCGAAGCCCAGCACGCCGGACAGGGCGTTGAAGTAGATCTGGTCGCCGGAGGTGCTGCTGCCCGGCAGGTTGGCCGAGGAGATACGGATGCCGTTACAACCTTCGGCGGTGAAATCGGAGGTCGAGAAGTAGGTGCCGCAACCGTCGATGGCGGTCGGTTCCCACTCCAGCTGATAGAAACCTTCGACACTCAGGTTGTCGGTCAGCCCCAGCGAGGCGAACGCCATGTTGCTGGGCAGCAACCCCTCCTTGATCTCGGCGCCGGGCCGGCGGAAGGCGTTGACGTCGAACGGGTTGATCGAGTTGATGCCGCCCTGGATGAAGGTGCTCTCGCCCCAGTTGACCACCTGGCGGCCGAGGCGCAGGTCCAGCGGCTTGTCGCCCAGGTCGAACTCGCCGTAGACATAGGCGTCGAGGATCTCGACGCCGGAGAACTCGGCGAAATCGTTGAAGCCGTCGTCATTCAGCCCGGCGCCGGGCACGTAGCCGTTGTTGGCATGGCCGTGCGGCCGCGAGCCGTCCTCCAGTTCGAAGTCGTACCAGTATTTGCCGCGCACGAAGGCGCCGACGTTGTCGTAGCGCAGCTCCAGGTCGTGCACGCCCTTGAAAATCTGGCTGAAGGTGTCGCCGTCATCGAAGTTCAGGTTGCCGTCGTCGTAACTGCCGGACCCCTTGCTGGTGCCGCCGTTCGGTACCGCCACCAGCGACGGATCGCGCTCCTCCGCGCGCCAGCTGACGCCGACCGAGAGCTGCGAGTCGAAGCGTCCTTCGATGTCGCCGAGATTGAACTCCACTGCCTGGGCGCTGCTGCTGGCGATCGTGGCGGCGATCGCCAGGGGTAGCAGGCGGCGTGGTCCCCTTGCTTGTGGGCGTCCAGAATATTCTGCCCGTTTTTTTGTTGCCATTTCGTTCACCTGGGGTTGTTATTTTTGTCGGGTTGGCAGATTGAGCCCAGACGTCATGTCGTGCTCCAGTCGCGTAGTATAGAGCGCACAGGACAGCCTGGATCAATGCTGCGGGAAACGGTTACAGATAATGTTGGACAGGTAACCAAGGAGTCACAATAACAATTACGCGCAGATTGAGTAACAAAACTGTTCCGGCCTTGGCGACCTGCGAACCGGTCCCGTGGTTGCATCCCGGTTTCGCAACCGTCATAAATAAGGCTGTCCAGATCTGGAGAATAACAACAAGATGGAGCGAAAGATCACAGTCCCCACCGGTTACGTGCGTAACCTGTTGAGCCAGGCCGAGGCGCAGGGGTTCGATACCGGCGACCTGCTGGAACGGGTCGGCATCTCGCCGCACGAGATCGAGCAGAAGACCGAGTTTCCGGCCGACAAGTTCGGCATGCTGTATCAGCGGGTGATGTATATCGCCCAGGATGAGTACTTCGGCATGCTTAGCGGTGGCAAGGTGCCGAACGGTACCTTCCGGATAATGTGCCACGCGATTATCCACTGCAAGACGCTGGAGAAGGCGATCTACCGGGCCAGCGACTTCCACGAGATCTGTCGCGGCGCCCAGGTCAAGCCGATGCTGGTGCGCAAGGGGCGCTTTGCCAAGGTCTCCTTTGCGCCGACCGACAGCGCCGAGATCGACTTCGACCAGTTCCTGCGCAATGAACCGCCATCGCGCATCCGCACCTCGCTGTCGATGTGGCACCACTTCGTCAGCTGGCTGCTGGGAACCCGGCTGGAGTTGAAGGCGGCCTATTTCACCTTTGGCCGGCCGGATGATGTCGATCACTATCGGATGCTGTTCCAGTCGGAGGTGAAGTTCGACCAGCACGACAACGCCTTCGTGTTTCCGTCCCGCTACCTGGATTACCCGATTGTGCAGACCGAGCAAAGCCTGCGCAGCTTCCTGAAGACCGCCCCCTACCAGCTGATCGCCATGGTCAACGACGACAAGAGCCTGAAGGCGCAGGTGGTGGCGCTAATCGGCAAGGATTTCAGTCGCGAGCTGCCCGGCGCCGAGGAGGTGGCGACGACGCTGAACCTGTCGGTCTCCACCTTGCGGCGCCGCCTGCTGGAGGAGGGCACCTCCTACCAGAAGATCAAGGACGAGTGCCGGCGCGAGGCGGCCCTGAACTACATGAACTCGGTGCAGCTGTCGATCAACGACGTGGCGGGACTGATGGGCTTCGACGAACCGTCGGCGTTCTTCCGTTCGTTCAAGAAATGGACCGGCCTGACGCCGGGCGAATACCGCCGCAGCGAAGCCTATCGCAAGCAGCTGGAGGGCAGCAGCGCCCCCTGTGAAGTCTCCTGACAATCGACGCTGACCGGTTTTGCCCGTTCGTTAGCAGCCATTTGTCATTGCCGGTAGGCCGTCCCGGGTCAATGCTTGAAGCTAGAGATCCGAGGTGCAGCCCGGTCAGGTCGGGCGGGAGGTTTAGGCGATGAGCGATTACCGGTTTCCGCGGCAGGACGCGCTGTTCGTACTGCAGCAGCTGGTCGGCCTGGAGGCGCTTTGTCGGCAGGCCGGTCTGGACGAGGTCAACGACGAGCTGGTCAGCGCCATTCTGGACGAAGCGGCCCGCTTCGGCGCCGAGCAGTTGGCGCCCAGCAATGTGCAGGGTGACCGCCAGCCGGCCCGGCTTGGCGAGCAGGGGGTTGAAGAGACCGCCGGCTTCGCCGAGCTCTATCGCCAGTTCCGCGATGCGGGCTGGCCGGCGCTGGCCGGCGACCCACGGTACGGCGGCCAGGGATTACCCAATGTGCTGTCCACCGCGGTCAATGAGATCTGGCAGTCCGCCAACCTGGCCTGGTCGCTCTGCCCGCTGCTGACCCAGGGGGCGATCGAGGCGCTGCAGTACCACGGCAGCGACACTCTGAAGCAAACCTACCTGCCGATGCTGGTCAGCGGTGAATGGGTCGCCACCATGAACCTGACCGAACCGGATGCCGGTTCCGACCTGGCGGCGATCAAGACCCGCGCGGTACCGGAAGGTGACCACTACCGGCTCAGCGGCCAGAAAATCTTCATCACCTGGGGTGACCACCGGATGACCGACAACATCGTCCACCTGGTGCTGGCCCGGTTGCCCGACGCGCCGGCCGGGGTGAAGGGGATCTCGCTGTTTCTGGTACCCAAATTCCTGCCGGATGAACAGGGTGGCTTCACCGAGCTAAATGATCTGCAGGCCAGTGCGCTGGAACATAAGCTGGGGATCCACGGTAGCCCGACCTGCGTGATGAACTACGGCGACGGCGGGGGGGCGCTCGGCTACCTGGTGGGTGAACCGAATGCCGGCCTGGCCTGCATGTTCACGATGATGAACAGCGCCCGCCAGGCGGTCGGCCTGCAGGGGCTGTCGGTGGCCGAGCGCGCCTACCAGCAGGCGCGCGATTATGCCCGCGAACGTCTGCAGGGCACGCTGCCGGACGGCCGCCGGCTGACCATCATCCACCACCCCGACGTGCGCCGGATGCTGATGCAGATGAAGGCCTCGCTGGAGGCGATGCGGGCGCTGGCCTACGTCGCCGCCGCCGAGGTCGATCGGGCCCGCCACGTCGGTGAGGCGTCCGATCAGAACCGGCATCAGGCGCGGGTCGAACTGTATACGCCGATCATCAAGGGCTGGCTGACCGAACTGGCCCAGGAGGTCGCTTACCTGGCGATCCAGGTATACGGCGGCATGGGCTATATCGAGGAGACCGGCGTCGCCCAGTACTACCGTGACGCCCGCATCCTGACCATCTACGAAGGTACCACCGGCATCCAGGCACTGGACCTGGTCGGTCGCAAGATCCTGGCTGACCGGGGCGCGGCACTGGTCGCGCTGCTGGACGAGATCGATGCGGACCTGCAGGTTGCAGACAAATCGCTGGAACCGCTCAGACAGCGCGTCAGCCGGGCTTTGCAGCAGGCCCGCCAGGCCGGTCAGTGGTTGCTGAGTGCGGCTGCTGAAAACCCGCAGGCGGCCGGCGCCGCGAGCGTTCCGCTGCTGATGCTGCTGGGCTACCTGTGCGGTGGCTGGCAGATGCTGAATGCCGCCCAGCGGGCCGGCGAGTTGCTGCAGGCGGGCGAGGGGGATGCCGACTTCTTACGTGCCAAGCAGGTTACCGCCCGGTTCTACTGCGAGCAGCTGTTGCCGCGCTGCGACAGCCTGCTGGCGGCGATCGTCGCAGGTCCCGAAGCGGTGATGGCGTTGAAGGAGGAGCAGTTTTAAGCGTTACCGTACGCTGGGCATCGCCACTGACAGGCTTGAGGGCGGTGGTTTAGAGTTGGAAGAACGCCTTGATGCCGACCAGTACGCTGTTCATCGCCACCGCGGCCAGGATGATGCCCATCACCCGGCTGATCACGCTGGCGCCGGCGTCGCCGAGCAGCCGGCCGATGCGCGGTGCGATCAGCAGCAATAGCAGCTGGATCGCCAGAATCGACAGCAGCACCGCGGTGGTGGTCAGCTGGTGGCTGAGCTCGAAGCGGTGCTTGTCGGTCATCAGTACCACGGCCATCATCGCGCCCGGTCCGGCGATGGCGGGCACGGCGAGTGGGAAGATCGCCGTATCGCGGCCGCTCTTGACGATCCGCAGCTCCTCTTCCGGCTTACTCTCGCCAAACACCATGTTGAACGCGAAGGCGAACAGCACCAGGCCGCCGGAGACCTGGAAGGCGGCGAGCGGGACGCTCATCGCTTCGAGCAGGAACTGGCCGGCGATGATGAAGAAGATCAGGATGCCGGCGGCGATCAGCGTCGCCTGTATGGCGATCTTGGTCAGCTCCTCGTTCTGATGGCGTCGGGTGACCGCCAGAAAGACCGGCACCGTGCCGATCGGGTCGATCACCGCCCAGAGCAGTACGAAAATCGAAATGATCTCACTCACGGCTGCCGCGCCTGCCTGCCTTTGATATAGACCAGTGCCGAGCCGATCCGCAATACGCCCATGACCAGGATCAGCGCCGACAGGGCGTAGACCATCTCGGGCTTGAGTTCATGCTTGAACAGGCCGATCAGTACCTCGCGGATGATGAAGATCAGCGCCGCGTCGACGATATAGGTCATCCGCAGTTTCTTGCTGTCGAAATATTCGAGCAGCGAGCGGGACAGTTCGACCAGCACGTAGAGGGTCAGCACATCGGCGATCAGGTCGATGTACTTGCCGGTGATCCCCTCCAGCCGCAGCAGTACCCAGAGGTCGTTGGCCAGCTGGATGGCGCCGATGCCGATCCCGATCACCATCGCCACCAGAATGACGGCATAGACCAGGTTGATCGTCCTGTCGAAGAACCGCTGCAGCTTTTCCGTTAGCATCGCTCTGACCGCCTCCCAATGAAAACCTCAGTCCCTATAGCTGCAAAGCATAGTAGTTGCGGCCGGCAAAGAAAATTTGCCGCAGGGCGTTGGGTTATCCAGTGCGGCCGCTGTTGGTCTGTGCGACGTAGCGGGTGATCCCCTTGAGCAACCGGCCGAACAGGTCGGCGCCGGTGATGATCTTGCGGGTCGAGTCGGTCCAGACCAGCACCACGTCCCGGGTCAGCGCGCCGTCGTGGCTGGGATCGGCGGTCTGGGCCAGCTTCAGCTGCAGGATCACCTCACCCAACGGCTGCCGAAGATCCTCGACCAGGATCGGCCGGTGGCAGAAACGATAGGGATCGAGCGGCCGGTCAAGGTCGAGCAGCGCCGCCCGTAGCAGGCCGTTGGCATCGACCACCAGATGAGGCCGGTCGTGCTGATCGGTCAAGACCACCCAGGAGTGTCCCGAACGGTGCAACTGCTGCAGAAAGGGGTCCTGGGCGCTGCGCTCAATCGGTGGTATCGCCACCCGGCTGTCGATCAGCGGCAGGCGGATGATGCTGTCCTGGCTGATCGGCTCCCCTTCGCTGGCGGCGGGCAGGTCGTCGATCGCCAGGAAGTTCAGCGCGCCGACCCCCTCGACCAGGTCCACCTCGGCCTCTTCCGACTCGATATGCTTGTGGATCATCGCGCGCAGCTCGCGCTCCCGCAGGAAGAGGACCCCCTCCTTGCCGAGCCAGAGATCGAGCACCAGGGCACAGGGCTTGGCGGCCGGATAGAGCAGCAGCTGGTAAAAACGCAGCAACGGCACCAGAGCGGAGGCCATCCGTTTGGCGTGGCGCGAGAAATAAGCCTGGGGCGCGATCTCGCCACAGAGGGTGATCACGAAGGTGGAGAAGAAGAATGCACTGACGCCCGCCAGTACCGAGTCTGACAACAGGGTCAGTAGCACGTTGATCGCCACGTTGCCCCAGAGGATGGTGGTCAGCAGGAAATTGGCATCCTGGCGCAGGGCCAGGATTTTTTGGGCGCCCCGGTCTCCCTGACCGGCCTCGATCTCCAACTGCAGCCGGCTGAGGCTGAAAAAGGCCAGGTTGAGACCCGAAAAGCAGGCCGACTGGCTGACACAGAACAGAATGCCGAGCCAGATCAATACGTCTGTCATCAATAGATCCCTGTCCTATGAGGGGAGTCCCGGTACCGTCTCTACAGTCAGTAGCTTGGTGTAGAAATAGCGTTGGCGAAAGTTCGGCATGGAATTCGGTGCATCCGGGTCTCGCTGGAGCGTCCGCTGTTTTCGATTTGGTAATCAGAATAGTCTTCGTTCCAGGGTTTGTAAGTGCACGCTTATCGGCTTTCTGTCGATTAACCCCTGTCCCGGCTATGGTCGGCAGTGGTCCGCTTTGGCTACACTGCCGCCTGTTTCCATATTTTCTCTAGCCGCATAGTCAGTGTGAGGTAAGGCCCCATGCGTTTGCTGTTGCTGAAAACCGGTGCCAGCTTTGATCAGGTGATCGCCGAACAGGGCGATTTCGAGCAGTTGTTTGCCGCCGGTTTGGTGGGCAGTGATGTCGAACTGGTGGTGTGGGACGCACGCAGCGATCAGCCGTTGCCGGTACTGGATGATATCCAGGGGGTGTTGATCACCGGTTCCCACGCCATGGTCACCGACCGAGAGCCCTGGAGCGAGCGGCTGCAGCCCTGGCTGCGTCAGTTGGCCGAGCAGCGGATGCCGCTGCTCGGCGTCTGCTATGGCCATCAATTGCTGGCGCAGGCGTTGGGCGGTGAGGCGGGCAACCATCCCCGCGGGCCGGAGGTGGGCACGGTCGAGATCCGACTGACCGAGGCAGGCCGGCAAGATCCGCTGTTCGCTGGCCTGCCGGAGCGTTTCCCGGTGCACGTCACCCATACCCAATCGGCGCTGCAGTTGCCGCCCGGCGCCGAGGTGCTGGCTCGCAACGATTACGAGCCCTACCAGGCGTTCCGGCTGGGCGATTCGGTGTGGGGCGTGCAGTTCCACCCGGAGTTCAACGCCGCGGTGACCCGGGTCTACCTGGCACAGCAGGCCGAACGGCTGGCGGAACTGGGCCAGGATCCGGACGGTCTGCAGGCGCAGGTGACGGAGACCGCGCACAGCGGGTCACTGTTGGGCCGTTTTGCCGAGCTCTGCCGGCAACGGGCACATGCGCTGTAGGAAAGGCCGCATGGCAGTAGCAGCCCGCTCCGCGGGCGACCGGATCTATGGCGCGAATTCCGAAACCTGTCGCGGTCAGCGCCCGCTGCCACAGGACCCTGCTTCGTAGCAGCCCGCTCCGAGGTCGACATCCGAGGACCGTGCCAACCCTGTCGCGGTCGGAGCCCGCTGCTACGGTTTTTCGGTGTATGGCGCGCTGCAGGGGCGACCGGAGCTATGATCGAATCCCGATACCAGTCGCGGTCAGTACCCGAAGGGCATGCCAAGCCCGCTGCTACGGGGTTACGCCGTAACAGCCCGCTCTGCGGGCGATTGTTCTTTGCGCCAGTCGATGATTGGCCAGCCGCGCTCTCGGGCGATCTGCTGCAGTGCCGGGCTGGGGTTGGTGACCATCGGCCGGCCGATATACTCCAGCAGTGGCAGATCGTTGATTGAGTCGCTGTAGAAGCTGGCGCCGTCCAGCGTTTCACCGGTCTGTGCCAGCCAGGCCTGTAGCCGGGTAACCTTGCCCTCGCGGAAGCTCAGCACGCCGTCGGTATGTCCGGTGTGGCGACCCTGTTCGTCAAAGGCCAGCTGGATGCCCAGCACGTCACTGACCCCCAGCCGGGCGGCGATCGGCCGCACCAGGAATTCGGCGGTGGCGGAGATGATCAGCAGCCGGTGGCCGGCCTGCTGCAGTTCGCGGAGCAGCGCCAGGCCCTGCGGATAGACCCGCGGCAGGATACGTTGCTCGACGAATGGCGGCACCAGCGCGTCGATCTCGGCGGCGCTGCGGCCGATCAGCGGTTGCAGGCTGAACTGCATATATTCCGCCATATCCAGCTGGCCGGCGTTGTACAGCGTCATCCGCTGGTCGTCCTTGGCGATAAAGTCCGGGTCGTCGGTCAGGCCGGTCTCGCTCATCCAGCGGGCCCACTGGGCGGCGGAGTCGGCGGCAATCAGGGTTTCATCCAGGTCAAAAATAGCCAGTGCCATCAGGCATCCTCGGGTCATTCAGGCAGATATCACGACCGGCAGGGCAGATCGCCTGCCGGCCTTGGGAGTTAACAACCAAAAAACAAAAAACAAAAAAACGCTCAGGCGACCTCGCGCACTTCGTCGAGGCTGAACATCAGCTCCCGCCTGGCGCCGCGGCCGGCCATTCGCTCGGAGCTGCGGTTGAGCAGGTCGACGGTCAGCTGGTGGCCGTCGACATCGACCCGGTAGCGGATCACGTTGCCCAGCAGCAGGCTGGATTTTACCGTGCCGGACAGCGTTGGGCTCAGGTTGCCGGTGTACTGGCGGCCCGGTTCGCGGATGTAGATCGACTCCGGCCGCGCCGCCAGCTGCTTGTTGGTCTGCAGGTCCAGCAGCTCGGCCGCCTGGGCTGTGCAGATTGTAGTTGCCGATGAAGCCGGCCACGAAACTGTCGGCCGGGTTGGTGTAGACCTCTTCGGCGGTGCCGGCCTGCACGATCCGGCCCTGGTCCATCAGGAAGATCCGGTCCGAGATGGTCAGCGCCTCCTCCTGGTCGTGGGTCACGAAGATGGTGGTCAGCGGCAGCTCCTGCTGGATCAGCCGGATCAGTTCCCCGGCATCCTCAATGAGGACCTGGATGGCTCGATGACCGAGCTGTACGGCCATAAGTATGACATCCACTACGGCTGGGTACGCTTCCGGGTACCCCCCACCGCGCTGGTTGGCGATGCGGCGGAGGCGCTCAATGTCGGTCAGGGCAGCCAGGGGCTGCTGGTCATCCGTATCAACTACGACCAGCAGGGCCGGTTGATCGACAGCGACTTCGAATACTGGCGTCATAATGCGATCTGTATCAGCGCCGATATTGCCGGCTGAGGGTGTGCCGCGCCGGTGCGCCGGTGCGCCGGTTTCTAGGGCCTGTTGCGAATAGTGACGTTGAAAACTAGCCCCGCTTCAAGCTGGTGGCCGTATGTTGCGTCTGGTTGGCGGCATCGTTATCGAGTTGCATGCAGACGGTGTTGCGACCGCTGTGCTTGGCACTGTACAGCGCCTGGTCGGCACGGTGCAGCAACGAATGGCTGCTGTCGCCGGGGCGCCAGGTAGCCAGGCCGAAACTGCAGCTCAGCGGCTTGGCGGTGGGGAACGGGTACTGGTTGACGCTTTCGCGCAGCTGCTCGGCAAAGCGGTGGGCGTGCTGGATGTCGGTTTCCGGCAGGATGATCAGGAACTCCTCGCCGCCCCAGCGGCCGAAGGTGTCGCTCTTGCGCACTCGGCTGCCGACCAACTGGCTCAATTCGCTCAGCACCTGATCGCCGACTGCGTGGCCGTAAGTGTCATTGACCTCCTTGAAGTGGTCGATATCGAAATAGATCACCGAGACGGGCTTGTCGTAGCGACTGGAGATCTCCACCAGCTGGCCGAGAGTGGTGTCGGTCTTGTGGCGGTTATAGATGCCGGTCAGCTTGTCATGCTCGGCCAGCACCGCCAGTTTGCGGTTGTATTTGGTCACCATCAGGTTGCGGTAGAACAGGAACAACACGAACAGGCCGACCCCGATCATCACCTTCCAGAACAGGCTGTAATCGAAGCCCAGTTCGTAGCGGATCAGGATCCAGTGGTTGATCAGCTGTTGTACCTCCGACGGTGGAATTGAGGCCACGGCTTTGTCGAGAATTTTCAACAGCCGTGGGTTGTCCTGCCGTACCGCAATGCTGAACTGCCAACGGTCCGGCAAGCCGCCGCCGATCTTGATGTCGGTGATATGCTGCTGTTGCATGGTGTTGCTGATCGCCGCCGACAGGTCAATCAAGCCATACAGCTCGCCCCGCTGGATCATTCGCAAACCCGCTTCGATGGAGGGCACTCGCTGCAGGTTGATTCTCGGGTAGCGGTCTTGCAATACCGCGAAGAAGGGCGATTCGCCGACCACCGCCAAAGGCCGGTCGAGCACGTCGTCGATATCTTTTATCCGCGGCTGGTAGTTGGCGGTGGCGATCACCGTCTGCTGCAGGTTCAGATAGGGCCGGGTGAAAGACAGGTACTGCATGCTGTCCGGGGTCTGGATAGCGGCGGGCAGCAGATCGCATTGGCCCTGACGGATCAGCTCGAGCGCCTGCTTCCAGCTGTTGGCCACAACCAGGCTGAGCGAAATACCCAGTTTGCTGGCGATCAGCTGCATATAGTCGGCGACGATACCGCTATGGCGGCCCTGTTTGACCGATTCATACGGCATGCGGCTGGGCGCGGCACAGACCCGCAGCAACGGTTGATCGAGCAGGTAACGCTGTTCGCTGGCCGTTAGTCCCAGCCCCTGGCTGCCCGGCAGGCCCTGGTAGATGAAATCCTTGAGTTGGAACGGCTGGTCGATCGCGTCACTGATCAGGTAGATCTGCGCCATCGCCGCGAAACGGCTGTCCGTCAGGGTACCGAACCGGCCTTGGTCATCATAGGCCAACTGACGCAGCTGCTGCCCCTCGAACAGCAGGGCCTCGCGATTACGCCCCTGGCTGTTGTAGTGATTCAGGATGATCTCCGTCGCCTCGTCAATATGTTCCAGCGCGTACTGCCAGCCCTTCAGCGACGCGCGGTAGAAGCGTTCGGTGACCAGCGGCTTCTGCTGCTGGAAGCGGTTTGAGGTGAACAGGATGTCGGAATACATATCGAAGCCGTGATCCTTCGGGTGGATCACATGGTAGCCGACGCCCCGTTGGCGCATCTGGTAGGGTTCGTTGGACACATAGGAGGCCATCGCATCGGTGTTGCCGGCGATCAGGTCCTCGATATCGAAGCTGTGCCGCTGGCGAATGAATTCATCCCGGCTGATGCCGGCCTGCAGCAGCATGGCGGTCACCTCGGCCACCTGACGGGCATCCTCGGTAATCATGATGCGGCGCCCTTGCAGATCGGCGGGCGTCTGGATGCCGGAGGCCTCGGTGGTCAGCAGCATCAGCGGCGAATGCTGGAAAGCGGCGAACAGGGCGAGGATGTCGGCGCCCTGGGCCTTGCTGATCAGAATGGAGGAGCGGCCGACGGCGAAATCGGCTTCACCGCTCAGGACCTGGTCGACCAGGTCAATGCCGCTGCTGTACTCGCGGATCTCGACATCCAGCTCTTCGTCCGCGTAGAACCCCTTCTGCTTGGCGACATAGTAGCCGGCGAACTGGAACTGGTGCTTCCACAGCAGCTGCAGGCTGACCGATTGCAACGGCTCCGCCGCCCGGCCGGGGATGGCGGGCAGCAGGCACAGGGCCAACAGCAGCAAGCAGGTCGTCAGTCGGTTCATCGATAGCCATAATTGCTTCATATCAGTGCAGTCCGTGCAATTCTGGCATTTGCCGGCGGCAGATGGGCGGCGCCGGGCAAAGCCCCCTGTATGCCTCGGCTAGCAACCAGCGTCCTTGTTGGCCCATGTTCTTTACAGCTTAGCCGGATATCGCTGTTGTTGAATCAGGGCTCAGTATTTCGCAGGGCCTTTTGAGGACCGGTCAGGACGGCGGCCCTTAAGTATGGCAAGGGGACTAAAAGCCGCAAATTTGATATGGATAAAAAATCATCATGAAAACTGCGACTGCGACTGCGACTGCGACTCAGCCCGAACGCTTCTTGGTGGCGGCGGTGGCCGGTGCCGTCAGCGGGTCGTCCGGCCAGGGGTGCTTCGGATAGCGCCCCTTCATATCCTTCTGCACCTGTGGATAACCGTTGGCCCAGAAACTGACCAGGTCCTGGGTTACCTGCAGCGGTCGGCGGGCCGGCGACAGCAGTTGCAGCTTCAGCGCTACCCCGTTGGCCACCGTCGGGGTGGTGCTGCAGCCGAACATCTCCTGCAACTTGACCGCCAGTACCGGCGGATCCTCCCGATAATCGATCCGTACCCGCGAGCCGGACGGTACCTGCAGCCGCTCCGGTGCCAGTTGGTCCAGCTGTTGCGGCAGCGGCCAGGGCAACTGGGCCAGCAGCATGGCACGCAGGTCCAGCGCAGCGAAGTGGTTGATATGGCTGACCCGGTCCAGGCAGGGCGCCAGCCATGTCTCCAGCGAGCCGAGCAGGCCGTCATCAGACCAGTCCGGCCACTGGCTGCTGTCGTTGCGTGCCAGATCAAGCCGGCGCAGGAAATTGACCCGGGCGCGCAGCATCTGCAACTCATCGTTCCAGGGCAGCAGGCCAAGACCGCGCTTGCCGACCAGTTCCAGCAGCGCCTGCTGACGCGCTTCGGCCGAAGGCTTTGGCAGCGGCTCGCTGGCAAGTACCAGTTCGCCGACCCGGCGCTGCCGTTCGGCGACCAGCCGTTGCTGTTGCTCATCCCATTCAACCCGTTGCCGTTCGCTGACCAGTTCGGCCAGGGGGCCGTTGAACAGCGCCGGGTCGAGCTCGGCGGCCAGCTGGATTCGGTCCTGGCGCTGGCCGTCGCGACTGCTCAGCTGGGCGACCGCCAGCCAGCGACTGCTGACCAGCGGGTCCTGCTCGCCGAGCTGGCCGGCGCGACCGTTGCTCAGCCGATAGGCGGGGCTGCGCTCGCTACGCTGTTGGGCGATCCGGTCCGGATAGGCGCTGGCGATCAGCAGCCCCATCGCCTGTGGGTAACTGATTTTATTCAGATCGGCTTTATTCACAGTGTCGGCGAGCGGCGGCAGTTGTCCACAGAGCTGGTGGAAGCGCTGGCTTTGCTGGCGTAGCCGCTGCAGCTGGCCGCGCTGGTTGCGCTCGCAAGGCAGTTCGCCGCGCAGCCAGGCCAGCCGCAGTTCGAGATCGCTACGCTGCTGGCCGAGCGGGTCGCGCTCCGACAGCAGCGCGGCGATGTCGCAGGCCAGCTTGGTCTGGTCGACTTGCTGGCCGATACGGATCAGGTGGGCCAGCCGCGGATGCACCGGTAGCTGGCTGATCTGTTCGCCGTGCCCGGTCAACTGGTAGTGGCCGGCCTCGCTACGGCTGACTGCGCCGAGTCGCTGCAGCAACTCCAGCGCCTGCTGGTAGGCGGCCTTGGGCGGCAGGTCCAGCCAGCTCAGTTCGGCCGGGTCCTCGACGCCCCAGCGCAGCAGTTGCAGCGCCAGCGGCGCCAGGTCGGCCTGTAGCATCTCGGCCGAGGTGAAACCGGCCAGCTGCTGTTGCTGCCCCTCCGACCAGAGCCGATAGCAGACGCCGGGTTCCATCCGGCCGGCCCGGCCGGCACGCTGCACGCTGGCGGCCTGGGAGACCCGCCGGGTCTGCAGTCGGGTCATGCCGGTGTTGGGATCGAACACCGCCTGCCGGCTGAGGCCGCTGTCGATCACCACCCGAACGCCTTCGATGGTCAGGCTGGTCTCGGCGATGTTGGTGGCCAGCACGATCTTGCGCTGGCCGGCTGGCGCCGGCTCGATCGCCCGGCGCTGCTCGGCCAGGCTGAGATCGCCATACAGCGGCGCGATCAGTAGGCCGTCGCGGCCGGCCAGCTGCTCGCCCAGTTGCTGCTGTACCCGACGGATCTCCCGCTGGCCGGGCAAGAACACCAGCAGGCTGCCGGATTGTTCGGCCAGCGCCTGCTCTATGCAGCGGCAGACCAGCGGTTCGATCCACTCGCCCGGTTGCCAGGGCGTACCGTACTGGATGTCGACCGGATAGGCGCGCCCCTCGCTGCGCACCACCGGGGCGTCGCCAAGCAGCGCGGCAATCGCCTGGCCATCCAGGGTGGCCGACATCACCAGCAGCTTCAGTGGCTGTTCGTCGCGGAACAGCTCGCGCCCCTGCAGTGCCAGTGCCAGGCCGAGGTCGGCATCGAGGCTGCGTTCGTGAAACTCGTCGAAGATCAGCAGGCCGACCCCGTCCAGGCTTGGATCGGCCTGCAGCATGCGGGTCAGGATCCCTTCGGTAACCACCTCGATACGGGTGGCGGGACCGACCCTGGTATCCAACCGGACCCGGTAGCCGACCGTCTCGCCGACTTTCTCGCCCAGGGTCTGTGCCATCCGTTCGGCGGCAGCACGAGCCGCCAGCCGGCGCGGTTCCAGCATCAGGATTTTCTGGCCGGCCAGCCAGGGCGCATCGAGCAGTGCCAGCGGTACCCGGGTGGTCTTGCCGGCGCCGGGCGGTGCCTCCAGCACGGTTTCATGGCGTCGGCTGAGTGCGGTTTGCAGGTCGGGCAGGATGCTGTCGATCGGTAACTGGGTCATGGTGTCGAGGGCTAAGGCAACGGAAGGATGTCTGGCCGCCATTATAACCTGCCCGATCCAGCACCTGTCATGTCGCCGGACGTGGCTTTTATTGATGGGTGTTTTGTTTGGTTGTTGTAAGCCTTATTGTTACAAGTGACTTATAACTCATTGAAAAATAAATAATAAATAAAAATTATAGAATTTTTTAGAATAAATATTGATCTATGTTTGTTTTAATTTTGGAGTGGTTCGGGTATCTTTTGGCGCGTTTTTCCACCGGCTGAGCCCGTTCAGTTGTGCATCCAGGGAGCAGACCAGAACAATAAGAGGAAGGGATACCAATGAATGCGACAGCAGCAGCGCATGGCGTTGAGCACAGCTACCTGATTGCCCGTCAGCCCATCGTTAACGGCAACCTTAAACTGATCGGCTATGAACTGCTGTACCGGCCGGGTTGCTGCCATCAGCCTCAGCCGGTCTCCGGTGATATGGCGACTGCCCAGGTGCTGTCGACCAGCCTCAGCGAGACTGATCTGACCGAACTGGTGGGTGATTGCACCGCCTTTATCAATATGACCCGCGAGGCGATCCTCAATATCGATCTGCTGTCGCTGCCGTCCGACCGGGTGGTGTTCGAGATCCTGGAAAATATCGAGATCGATCCGATCCTGCTGAACAAGGTCAAGGCGCTGATCGCCAAGGGCTACCGCTTCGCACTGGATGACTTCTCGCTACAGGGGATCCATAACGACCATATCGAGCTGGCCGATGTGGTTAAGGTCGATGTGATGGGGCTCAGCCGGCAGGAGATTGCCGAACATGTCCGTGTACTGAAGCGCCAGCAGGTCAAACTGATCGCCGAGAAGGTGGAAACCTGGGAGGACTTCGAATACTGCAAGTCGCTCGGCTTCGACCTGTTCCAGGGCTACTTTTTCGCCAAGCCGCAGCTGGTCAGTGGCAAGAGTATCCGCCACCACCGTTCGACCACCTATCGGCTGATCTCGCGGCTGAATGATCCCAATGTCGATTTCGACGAGTTGGAACGGCTGATCGGCCAGGATCCGGCACTGAGCTACAAGCTGTTCCGTTATGTCAATTCGGCGTTGATTGCCCGTAACCGCAAGTTCAGTAACCTCGGCCAAGTGTTGGTACTGCTCGGCCTGGACCGGTTACGCGCGGTGGCGACGTTGTTTGCGATGTGTCAGATGGAGGCCAAGCCGGCGGCACTGGCGCGGACGCTGCTGCAGCGGGCACAGCTGTGCCGTTTGCAGGCGCAGGCACGGGGCGTCAAAAACCCGGAGGATTACTTCACGGTCGGCATGTTCTCGATGATCGACGCCTTCATGGACAAGCCGCTCGATGAGGCGCTGCGTCTACTGCCGCTGCCGGACGAGTATAGCGAGTCGATTCTGCAGCATGCCGGCCCCATGGGCGATGTGCTGAAGTGCGTGATGCGGCTGGAACAGCAGACCTGCAGTGACTGCGAACGTTGTATCTTCGAAGATGACCGGCAGCTGCTACTCTTTAACGACGCCGCCCGCTGGGCCACCGACACAATACGCATTCTGCACGACAGCGTTGGATGACCGCTGTCAGGATGAGCCGGCACGTAGATCATTGGTCGTAACTTCGTTCCCCTGTATCGGGAGTTTGCCTAGTATTCAGGGATATCTATACCCGACTGTCCCGGTTGTGCTCGCTTACTGGCCTGCAAGGAGGATCGATGGAGGCTCGAAAGGCGCAACAAGCTCTGCAGAAATATGACCTGTCCCACTATGCCGATCACCTGACCGAAATCGGACCGGAGAATGCGGTGCTGGCGCGCGAGGACATCCGCAACAGCGCCGGAGCCCTGTTGGTCCCCAAGGGCCAGCGACTGGACCGGGTGGCAATGTCGCGGTTGCGGCAGCATGCGCTGGACAAGATCCTGGACCTGCAGATATCCGTCGAGGGCTGCCTTGACGGTACGCGGATTTATCGGCAGATCCTTGAATTGATCGAGCAGTACCCCGGCTGCCAGCAGGTGCAGGCGCGCAGCGGCCATAGCGAGATGCTGCGTGAGGTCTGCCTGTCCGAGCCGATCGCCCCGCCATTGCTGAACAAGCTGACGGTAATGCGCCAACGTTTGCCAAAAGCGTATAACCACAGCCTGTTTACCGCCTGGGTCTGCCTGTTGATCGCCAGCGAGATGGGGCTGCCCAAAGCCAAGATCCGTAAAGCATTCGCCTGTGGCCTGCTGCACGATATCGGACTGCTGCACGTGCCTGAGTCGCTGACCCGGCGACGCGAACTGTCGCCGGAGGAGTGGCAGGCGTTACAGAGTCACGCGGTGATCGGCTACCTGATCGTGCGCGCGCTGGACGTCTACCCGCCGTCGGTGGCGGAAGGGGTGCTGGAACACCATGAACGGCTCGACCAGACCGGTTACCCGACCCGCAAGCCGGCCGAATGCTTGGGCCTCTATGGCCAGCTGGTGGGCTGTGCCGATCTGCTGTTCAAGTTCGGTGACAACGAAGTGAAGGATCACCCCAGCCGCCTGGCCGCCAGCCTGCCCTATCTGCGGATGCACCAGGGCGCTTACAGTGAAGATATCTTCAATGCCATTGTGCGGATCCTGAGCCGTTGTGATTACCAGCCAAGGCCGACAGCAGAGCCGGCGGAAATGGGGCTGCAGCGGGTGCTTATGCTCAACCTGTTGGTGATGGAGATGGGGCAGCAGCTGAAGAGCCTGCTGTCGCTGGAGCTGGTACCGTTGATCGGCGAGAGCCGCAGTGGCCAGGCGCTGCTGGCGATGGCGGAATCCCTGGTCGGCACTCTGCGCCGTACCGGCCTCGATGCCGGCTACCTGCTGGAAACCCTGGGCGTCGAGCAGGGGGAGCCCGAACCGGCCGCGCTGGATGAGGTTTCGGCCATGCTGCACGAGCTGCTCTGGCTGCTTAAGCGTTTTTGCTGGAGCGTCACGCAGTATCTGGATGATGAGGGCGGTACGGTTGATCTCGAGCCGCTACGGATGCTGACGGAACAGCTGCAGGCCCGGTTGCAGCAAGCCTGGCAGCTGGAAACGCCCTACCAGGCGGGCGCCCAAGTCTGAACGCTGCCCGGACCGCTGAATAGCACGCATCCAGACCGCCAATGTCTGCAAAACGGTCGATCAGACTAACTCGGTCGGTGCTTCATTGGTGTGGGTCGTGGCCAGCGAACAGCGGTTGCGCCCGGTCCGTTTCGAGTGGTACAGCGCGGTATCGGCCGCCGCCAGCAACTGATTGCCGTCCTCGGCATGGTCCGGGTAGCAGGCGATGCCAACCGAGATCTGGATATCGGGCAGGGGTTGAGCCCCCACCTTGATCTGCAGCCGCGCCACCCCCTGGCGCAACGCCTCGGCACGCTCCAGCGCGGTGGCGCCGTCGGTATCGGTCAGCAGTAGCAGAAACTCCTCACCACCGTAACGACAGCACAGATCCTGCCGGCGGACGTGCTGCTCCAGGTAATGTCCCAGCCGTTGCAACACCAGGTCGCCGATCGCATGGCCGTACCTGTCATTCAGCTGCTTGAAATGATCGACATCCACCAGCAATGCGCTGAGTGGCTGATGGCTGCGCTGGCTGCGAGTCAACTCATGCTGCAGCCAGCGCTGCATATGGCGGCGGTTGTAGAGCCCGGTCAGCGGATCGTGAACCGCCTGGTGCTGCAGCTGATCCTGCAGCTTGCGATTGCCGAGCGGCAGCGCCAGCTGCTCCACCAGCATCTGGCTCAGGTCCGGGTTTTCGGCCAGCAGTGCCGGCAACTCGCTAAGCCAGAGTGTACCGAACGGCTGTTCATTCAGTTGCAGCGCCAGGCATACCGCCTGTTCGTTGGGTAGCGGAGCGGCCAGGCTCTCTTCATCCAGCGCCGACAGCCGCGCGGCATCGGCTCCCCAGTGGACGCGCCGTTGCAGGTGGCCATCCGGACCGCGCAGGAACAGCGCGCCCTGACTGTTCGGCAACAGGTCCGGCAGGCGCTGCTGCAGTCGGTCGAGGGCAGCGTCCAGGGTGGTGGCCGATTGCAGCTCGCTACTCAGTTGGCTGGCCTTGGATAGAAACAGGTTCTGTTGTTCCAGCCGGTCCTGAACCGCACGCCGTTGGGCGATCTCCCGATGGAGTGCGGCGGTCCAGTGGCCGAACAGCCGCAAACCGAAGAACACCAGAAAGCCAAGTGCTACCAGCACCACCCAGATCAACGCCTCGGTCGAATCGATCACCATCTGCACCACCTGATGGATCTGGACGCGGTTGTTGCTGGCTTCGGCCAGTCGCAGCAGTTCCCGCTCCAGATGCAGATTGATCAACAGGTAGCTGGCCAGACCTGCCAGCATCAAGCCACTGATAGTAAGCGTATTTTTGGTGGTGGGTATCGGTTTGGCGGGCTCCAGTCGGTGCCGTCGCTTCCAGTTGCGCAGCGGCCGGCTGAACAGCCATAGCAGCGGTGCGACGCAAAACAGGGTTTGCAGGAAGGAGCCCAGCCACCAGCCCTGCCAGATGGCAAATACATCCTGCACGCCCAGCTGGTTGGTGTAGGTCCAGATGAATGAACCCGCCGAGCTGAATACCCCGGCGATAAAGGACAGCAGGGTGAAAAATGCCAGTGAGCGGCCGGTGCGCAGATCATATCGGACCGGCATGCTGCGGTAGGCCAGGGCAAATACCGCCAGTCCCAGAGGGTTGGCGAAGGCGAATACCAGGGCTGCAGTCAGCGGCATGCCGGAATGCAGTGCCAAGGTGAATGTCGCCAGGTAGGCCGGTATGGCGCCTGACCAGAAGCCGAACCAGATCACCCACAGGGTACAGATGGTCAGTGGCGGGTAGAGGGAGATATAGAGCTCGGCGCCGGCAAAGTGGATCGGCAGGCCGGACCAGCTGTAGATCACGCAGGCCAGCCCCAGGCCAATGCTGGCAACCAGCGAGATCAGCCAGCAGGCTGCGATGCTGCGGCCCGCGGCACTTCCAAGCCTTGCGCGGAGATAGTGTGGTTTCTGCCCATGCATAGCGACTTCCCGGGACTGCCGTGTCGATCCATCACTCCAGAAACCGATCTCGCCAGGCCGTGCTGGTGGCTTAGTCAGCCAAGATTTTATGGCTCCGGAATCATTGCCGGAGTTATCAATACTAGTACCAGATTCGGGAATGTTGATTCAATAACAGAAAAGTTGGTGTTTTATGACCGGCTGCGCTGCAGTTTCTGCCAGAGGCTGCGAGCGCCGCTCAGCGGCTGGCTGTCGACCAACAGCTGGTGTTGTTGCTCGGCATCGGCGCCCAGTCCCAGCAGGCAACCCGGCCCGGTTAGCGCGGTGGGAAAGGGCTGGCCGGACAGTGCCCGCTGCAGCTGCTGTTGCTGGACTTCGCCGGGTTTATCCTCGCGGTAGTAGAGCAGTCCTTCAGGTTGCAGGGAGCGCAATAATGCCGGCCAATGCTCCGGCGCCGGAGCCTGGTCCAGTATTTTGATATGGCAGCCCTGTTCAGCCAGCCAGGCCGCCGCCAGCCAGAGCCGCCAGGCTGGGCTGGCGTTGTCGCACAACATCAGTATCAACGGCTGGCGCTGCTGACGGTTGAGGCCCAGTAGCCGATTCGCCAGCCGGCTGCGCAGGCAGGCGGACAGGAAGGCCAGTTGAGCCGTGCGATGCACATCACCACTGAGCTGCTCCAACAGCGGCGCCAGCCAATGCTCGATGCAGATGGTGGCCGGATACTGCTTCAACTGCTGGTTATAGAGCGCATCGATCCGGTCTTCCTGGAAAGCATCGGCAGCGGCCAACAGTTGGTCGTGTAGCGCTGTCCACTCATCGCTAAGCGGTTGCTGCGGCGTATCGCTTTGATCCTGTGCCAGCAGGGCGCGTACCTGGCTGACCGCGACGCCCCGATTGATCCAACCGAGAATCGCCTGCACCCGCTCCACGTCCGCCGCGTTGTACAAGCGGTGACCCTTGGCGGTGCGGCTTGGTTTCAGCAGGCCGTAACGACGCTCCCAGGCACGCAGGGTCACCGAGTTGACGCCGGTGAGGCGCGACAGCTCGCGAATCGGAAACAGCGTATCGGCCGCTTCGGCCGGATTTACGTTGTGTTGGAGGTCATCGGGTCGCTCAGACATACGGCCTGGCTCCTGCGGTCCATCGGATTTTATGTGTTGCCGACAGTGTAGCGAACAGCTGGCTAGCAGATCCATAACTTATACAGAAAAAAAAGTTGTACAAGAAGATTGAAATTCTTGTACAGCTTATTATCTTTGTACAAGAAGGTGCTGTGGCACCGCTGTGCGGCAACGGAGGTAATCGGCATGAACAGTTTGATCATCGATATGCAGGGCCATAGTCAGGCGGCAACCAAAATTCCGGTTGGCATCAGTGCCTGCCTGCTTGGCGACAACGTGCGTTACAACGGCGGCCACAGCCGTTCCGGCTACTGCTGTGGCCCGCTGAGCCAGTACTTCGAATACCGCAGGTTCTGTCCCGAAGTTGCCGCCGGGTTGGGCACCCCGCGCCCGACAATCCGGTTGGAGGGCGACCCCCGGTCACCGCGGCTGGCCTACAGCAATCAACCGGGCTCCGACCTGAGCGACGCCTTCATGGCGGCGGTCGAACCCTACCTGGCAAGGCTGGGCGAGCTGGACGGCTACATCCTGATGAAGAACTCGCCCAGCTGCGGTATGGAGCGGATCAAGGTCTACCAGCCGAACGGCTACCCGCACCAGCAACGTCGCGCCGGGTTGTTTGCCGAGGCGCTGATGAAGCGTTACCCGCAGTTGCCGGTGGAGGAGGCGGGCCGCTTGAACGACCCCGCCCTACGGGAGAACTTCGTGCTGCGGGTGTTCGCCCATCACCGCTTCCGCCAGCAGGTGGACAGCCAGCTCAGCTATCGCGCGCTGCTGGATTTCCACAGCCAGTACAAGTACCTGCTGATGGCCCATAGCCAAGCGGAATATCGCGCGTTGGGCCGCTTGCTGGGCGAGTCGCATGGGACATCGCTAACAGCAGTGCGGGATCAGTATTTCAGCCGCTTGATGACGGCTTTGCGCCGGCCGGCCACACGCCGCAACCACTGCAACGTGCTGATGCACCTGCTCGGTTATCTGAAGCGCAACCTGACCGGCGCCCTGCGGCAAGACCTATTGACCGTGATCGACCAGTATCGTCGTGGCGAGGTCAACCTGGCGACGCCGCTGACGCTGCTCTGCCACTACCTGCGCCATTACGGCAGCGGCTACGTGCAGGGCCAACGTTACCTGGAGCCCTATCCGGCGGCGCTGGGGCTGCGTAACGATCTGTGAAGCACGACCACCGTTGCAGGCTCTGGAGGTCTCATGAATCCGACCGAACTGGTCTGGCTGCGTAACGATCTGCGGCTGGATGACAACCCCGCGCTGGCGTTGGCGCGTGCGCAGGGGCCGATCCGGGTGCTGTTCTGCCGCACCCCGGGCCAGTGGCGCAAGTACCAGGAATCGCCGGCCCGGCTCGGCCTGCGGGCGGCGGCGTTGAGCGATCTGGCCAGCCGGCTGGCGGCGCTTGGCATCCCGTTCAGCGAACTGTCGGTGGACATTTTTGCGGAACTGCCGGCTGCGCTGGCCAGCTTCTGTCGCCAGAATGGCATCGAGCGGCTCTGGTTCAACCGGGAGACGCCGCTGGACGAGCAGCGCCGTGATCAGGCGGTCAGCGAACGGTTGCAGGCCGAGGGTGTCGCAGTCACCGCCTGCGATTACGACCTGCTGGTCGGCGTGCCGCTGTACAACCAGCAGGGCGCGCCGTTCCGGGTGTTCACGCCGTTCTACAAGCGCTGGCTGCGGGAGCTTGATCGACAGTATCCGGCCAGCCCCTATGCCGAACCTGGCAGCCAGGCTGATTCACTGCCGCCGCCGGCGCTGTCATTCGACTGGGCCGGGCCGTTCCGCGACGACCTCTGGCCGGGCGAAGAGGCTGCAGCCCGCCGGCGACTGGCGCAGTTCTGCGAGCAGCGGCTGTTCGACTATCCGAAGCTGCGCGACTACCCGGCGCGGCCGGCGACCAGCACCCTGTCGCCCTACCTGGCCAACGGCATGCTGGGGCCACGCCGCTGCCTGGCGGTGATCCAGTCACGTTATGCCGAACTGGGCCGAGACTGGCGCGAGGACGGCTGGCTGCGGGAGCTGGCCTGGCGCGATTTCTACCGCCAGTTGCTGCTGCATTTTCCGGAACTGAGCCGGGGTAAGCCGTTCCGGCCGGAGACCGAACGGTTGCGTTGGCGCGACGACGAGGCCGGCTTCCGGGCCTGGTGCGAGGGGCGCACCGGCTATCCGATCGTCGATGCGGCGATGCGCCAGCTGAACCAGACCGGCTGGATGCACAACCGGTTGCGGATGATCGCCGCCAGTTTTCTCTGCAAATTGTTGCTGATCGACTGGCGCCGGGGCGAGCGCTACTTCATGAACCGGTTGGTCGACGGTGAATTCGCCGCCAACAACGGCGGCTGGCAGTGGAGCGCCTCGACCGGCTGCGACGCGTCACCCTATTTCCGGGTGTTCAGCCCGCTGCGCCAGTCGCAGAACTTCGATCCGGACGGTTCCTTCATCCGCCGCTTGGTACCGGAACTGGCACCGCTGGACGCCAGGCAGATCCATGACCCGCCAAGTGACGTTCGCCGGCAACTGGGTTATCCGGCACCGATCCTCGACTACAGGGCGGCTCGTCAGCGGGCGATCGCCGCCTTCGAGGCGCTGCGCGACGGGCACTAGTCATTGGGCATCGGCACGTCCAAGATGGTGGTGGCGGGGTTGCCCCGCCTGTTGGCGGATCGACAATAGTAACGAGCTGGATGGTTCGGTGCGGAATAGCGGTATCCGGCCAGGAGGGACAGGTTATGAAACTACAGTTGTTGGGTACCGCTGACGTCCGGCAGGTGCCGGTCTATGGCTGCGACTGCCGGGCCTGTCGGCGCGCGCGCCGCGAGCCGGCGGCGGTGCGTCGGCCCTGCTCGGCGCTGCTGGCGGTGGCCGGCGAGCGCTACCTGATCGACGGCGGGCTGAGCGACCTGTGTGAACGCTTCCCGCCCGGTACGCTGCAGGGCATCCTGCTGACCCACTACCATATGGACCATGTGCAGGGGCTGTTCCATCTGCGCTGGGGCAAGGCCGAGCCGCTGCCGGTTTACGGGCCGGACGACCCGGACGGCTGTGCCGACCTCTACAAGCACCCCGGCATGCTGAGCTTCCAGCCGCCGCTCGAGCCGTTCCAGCCGTTACAGTTAGGTGCAGTAGAACTGGTGCCGTTGCCGCTGGCCCACTCCAAACCCACCTTCGGTTACCTGTTCCGCGCCGCTGGTAGCAGTGCAGCCTACCTGACCGATACTAAGGGGCTACCGCCGGAAACCGAGCGCTTTCTGCAGCAGCAATCGCCTGATCTGCTGGTGATCGATTGCTCGTCGCCGCCGGGCGTCGCCAACCGCAACCACAACAACCTGGATGAGGTGCTGGCGATCCGGCGGGCGGTCAATCCGCACCGGCTGGTGCTGACCCACCTGAGCCATAAGATGGATCTGTGGCTGCTGGATAACCCGTTGCCGGCCGGCGTCGTCGCGGGCCATGATGGCATGTGTCTTGAGCTCTGACGACGGCGGCGCGGCAGCCTTGCCGTCACCTCAGGCCCGGCCACTCCACCGACCCATCGAGAGAACCTTATGAACCATTGGATCTACCTGGCCATCGCCATCGCCACCGAAGTGCTGGGCACCTCGGCCCTGAAGGCGAGCGCCGGCTATACCAAGCTGCTGCCCACGCTGCTGATGGCGGTGAACTACGGCATATCGTTCTACTTCCTGTCGCTGGCTCTCAAGGCGGTGCCGATCGGCGTCGCTTATGCGATCTGGTCCGGCCTGGGGGTGGTGCTGATCGCGCTGATCGGCCGTTTCCTGTTCGACCAGAAGCTCGATGCCGCGGCGCTGATCGGCATCGGCTTCATCATCGCCGGCGTGGCGATCATGAACCTGTTCTCCAACGCCGTCGAGCATTGACCGGCCCGGCCGCCACCGCTGTATCCGGCGAGTCGCTATCGCGGCGGTCTATACTTCGGACACTGACACAGCGAGGGGGCAGCGCGATGAAACCAGCCGCAGAGATGCGCACCGGGATGTTTATCCGGCTGGACAACGAACTCTACCGGGTGGCGCTGGCCGACTACCAGGCCGGTGGCGGCAAGATGCACGGCGTGACCCATGCCAAGCTGCGCAACGTCCGTACCGGCAATGTCACCGAGCGTCGCTTTCGTGATAACGAGAAGTTCGAAGAGATCGAGATTGAACGCCGAGATATGGAGTACCTCTATCTGGACGGCGATCAGTGCGTGTTCATGAACCCGGAAACCTTCGAACAGGTCAGCCTGGCGCAGGAGCGGCTGGGCGCCTACCTGCCGTTCCTGCAGCCCAACCAGTCGCTGCAGATGAACTTCTTCGACGGCGAAGCGCTCGAGGTCAGCTACCCCGACAGCGTGATCTTGCGGGTCGAGAGCACCCCCGAACCGCTGCATATCCAGAACAGCAGCGTGTTGAAAGAGGCGACCCTGGAGAACGGCCTGGAGATCCAGGTGCCCCAGTTCATCCAGCCGGGCGATCAGGTCAAGATCGACGTGGAAAGCCACAAGTATCAGGAACGGATCCGCTGAGTCTTTTTCAATATCCTGTTCGGACACTTTCCCTGTAGAGCGCAGTTCAGAGTATCACCGCTGCAGGCCTGACCTGATCTGGCAGCCGGTGGGTGTCTCCTTTCCGCAATAACCAGATAGAGATGGGGCGAATCGTGCGGCTGCATTTTCCCAGCGCGGGTAACGTTGGCGTGCTACCGGGGTGGCCCCTAGACTCAGATTACATGCGACCTGAATGAAAGTGTGGCGCAAAAGCGCTGCGCGGCTGACAATATCTCGACGTTTATCCAGTGCCGTCGATAACCCTCCGAGTCTGCAGATTATGCGCGTAGCTTTTCTCTCCCTGGTTTCCCTGCTGGCCCTGCTGCTGGTCGGTTGCAACGAACCGCCGGCGCCGGTACAGAGCAAGAGCAAACCGCATCTGGTGGAGACCGCCACCGCGCTGCGCCAGACCATCGCGATCGAGCGCGAACGCACCGGCACCCTGCGGGCACTGCAGGAGATCCAGATCTACAACCAGGAGGAGGGACGGATCACCGCGCTGCCGTTCTACGAGGGCGACCGGGTCAGCAAGGGCCAGGTGGTTGCGCAACTGGATGACCGCCTGCTGCGTGCCCAACTGGCCCGTACCCAGGCGCTGCGCATCAAGGCGCAGAAGGATCTGAAGCGGATCCAGGGGCTGGTCGATCGGCGGCTGACCGCGCAGTCGGAGCTGACCCGGGTGGAGACCGAGCTGGCGGTGGCCCGGGCTAATGAGCAGGCGCTGGCGACCCGGCTGGATTACACCACCTTGCGTTCGCCGATCAGCGGGGTGGTCAGCCAGCGACTCAGCGAAACGGGCAATATCGCCGAGCGCTATACCCATCTGCTGACCATCTCCGACCAGAGCTCGCTGATCACCGAGGTCAGTGTGTCGGAGCTGTTGATCAACAAGCTGAAGCTGGACGATCCGGTGGAACTGACCATCGATGCCCTGGCCGGTCGGCAAAGCCCCAATCCTCTGCCGGGCCGGATCACCCGCATCTATCCCAATCTGGACCCGGTCACCCGTACCGGTACCGTCGAGATCGCCCTGCAGCCGGTACCGGTCGGTGCCCGGCCCGGCCAGCTGGCACGGGTCAGGCTGCGTACCCAGCAGGCGGAGCGGCTGTTGATCCCGTTCGTCGCGCTGCGTCGTTCCAGCCAGGGAGAGTACGTTTTTACGGTCGACGCGCAGCAGCGGGCCCAGATCGTGCCGGTAGTGACCGGGCTGCGGATCGGCGACGAGATCGAGATCCTCAGCGGGCTGGGCCCGGGCGACCAGGTGGTGGTGCGCGGCTTCACCAACCTGCGTGCCGGCACCCAGGTGGCGGTGGTGATCAATGAGGCGCTGCCGGGCGGCGCGGGCACCGCCTCGGCGGTGGGAAGCGCGCCATGAACTTGCGAAGCGGCGGCCTGGCGGCCTGGTCGATCCGCCATCCGGTCGGTGTGAGCATGATCGCGCTGGCGGTGATCGTACTGGGGATGTTCACGCTGAGTCGTCTGGCGGTCGATCTGCTGCCGCACATCATCTATCCGGAGATCCGGGTGCGGATCATTGACGACGGGGTGCCCGCCTCGGTGATGGAGGACAAGGTGACCCGCCAGCTGGAGGAGCAGCTGGCGGTAACCGAGGATGCGATCGGCGTACAGTCCGATACCAACCGCGGGCTGACCACCGTCGACCTGGCGTTCGAATACGGCAAGGATATCGATATCGCGTTGCGCGATGCCAGTACCCGGTTGGACCGCGCCAAGCGTTTCCTGCCGGAGTTGGCCGATCCGCCGATCATCTACAAACTCGACCCGTCGCAGATTCCGGTGATGGAGTTCGTGATCAGTTCGTCGCTGCGTAGCGGGGTGGAACTGCGGCGCTGGACCGACGATGTGTTCAGCAAGTGGTTCCTGAACCTGCCGGGGGTGGCCGCCGCCGAGGTGGGCGGCGGGCTGTTGCGCGAGATCCAGGTGATCCCCGACCAGCAGCGGCTGGCCGGGATCGGGCTCAGTTACCGCGACCTGATCGCCGCGCTGCAGACCTCCAACAGCGACGAGCCGATCGGTCGGCTGCAGATGCCGGATCATGAGTTCACTGGCCGGATCAGCGGCCGTTTCGCGTCGATCGACGAGATCCGGCGGTTGCCGATCGCGCGCAGCAACGGCAATACGGTCTACCTGGGCGACGTGGCCCAGGTCGTCGACAGCAGTGAGGATGAGCGGATCAAGGTGCGTGCCGATGGGGTCGGCGGCATCAAATTGTCGATCCAGAAGCAGCCGGCCGCCAACACCACCGCGGTGGTGGCGGTGGTCAAGGAGCGGCTGGCCTGGCTGCAAGCGCAGCGGATCATCCCGCCGGATATCAGTGCCACGGTGGTCGCCGACCAGTCCAGCTACATTCTGCAGTCGCTGAAGAACGCCAGCCTGGCGGCGATCAGCGGCGCGCTGCTGGCGATGTCGGTGGTCTACCTGTTTCTCGGCAATCTGCGCCGCACGTTGATTATCGGCAGCGCGATACCGATCGCCATCATGTTCACCTGCGTGCTGATGGGGCTGGGCGGCCTGACCCTCAACGTGATGACACTGGGCGGCTTGGCGTTGGGCGTCGGCATGCTGGTCGACAACACCATCGTAATGCTGGAGAACATCTATCGCCACCAGTGCAACCGTGAGGATTCGCTGCCGGCCGCCAGCCAGGCGGCCGCTGAGGTAAACAGCGCGATCGTCGCCGCCACCTCCACCAACCTGTCGGCGGTGATGCCGTTCCTGTTTGTCGGCGGCTTGACCGGACTGCTGTTCCGCGAGCTGGTTTTCACCATCTCGGCGGCGATCTTCGCGTCGATGATCATCGCCCTGACGTTGGTGCCGGCGTTTGCGGCGAGGGTGCGTCAGCTGGGCCGCAGCCGCATGCGCCGCTTGATCGACGGCATCGTCGAGTGGCTGCAGCGCCGCTATGCGGTGCTGGTCGGTCGGCTGCTGCCCTGGCGCTGGCCGGTGGTGGCGCTGTTCGTGGCCGGTCTGGCAGTGAGCCTGCCGGTGTTCCTCAGCGGCAAGCAGATCTTCCTGCCGAAGCTGGATGACGGTCGCGTTCGGGTGGTGGTCACTGCCGATATCGGCATCTCGCTGGCGGAGATGGATCAGAAGACCTGGCTGATCGAGCAGCTGTTTGCCGGCCAGCCGGAAACCGAAACGGTGTTCACCCTGGTCGGCGGGTCGATCTTCGGCCGCACCCAGCGCGAGACGCCGAGCCGTTCGACCATCATCGTCCAGCTCAAGCCGCTGGCCGAGCGTCGAGTCAGCAGCGGCCAGTGGATCCAGCGGATGAACCGATTGATCGCCGAACAGCGACTGGCCGGCTTCAAAGTGAACCTGACCCAGCGTGGCATTCGCGGAATCCGTACCAACCGCGGCGATGACGACATCAGCCTGCGGCTGCAGGGGGGCGACCTGGACCAGCTGCGAGCACTGGCCGACATGGTTGCCGATCGTCTGCGGGCGATGCCGGGGTTACGTAACGTGGCCCACTCCGCCGAGGAGGAGCAGTTCGAGATCGCGGTGAAGCTGGACCGCGACCGGGCCGCGCAGCTCGGCCTGAATCTGCAGGATCTGACCGAGGCGGCGCAGATCGCGCTGCAGGGGCAGGTGGTCAGTGATTTCCTGGATGGCGACAGGTCTTATGATATCCGGCTGCGGCTGGCGCAGGCGGAGATGAGCAGCCCGCAGGACCTGGAATCGATCATCCTGTTTCCCGCCAGCGGTGCCGCGTCGCCGGTCTATCTGGGTACCGTGGCGTCAATTCAACTGCTGGAGACGCCAGCCAGCATCAAGCGTGACAACCAGATGCGGATCGTCGAGCTGACCGCCAGCCTGGGCGACGAACTGACCCTGGGCGAAGCGCTGCAGCAGATCGATGCGCTGCGCCAGCAGATTGAACTGCCCGCCGGCTACACCCTGTACGACGGCGGTTCCAAGAAGGTGCTGCAGGAGCAGCGCCAGCTGACCGATATCCTGCTGGCGCTGGCGCTGTTCCTGGTGTTCGTGGTGATGGCGATCCAGTATGAATCGCTGCGCAACCCGCTGATCATCATCATCAGCGTGCCCTTTGCGGCGATCGGCGTCGCCGCCGGGGTCTACCTGCTGGCATTGCCGCTGTCGATGCCGGTCTGGCTGGGGATGATCATGCTGATCGGTATCGTGGTGAACAACGCCATCCTGCTGGTGGAATATATCGAACTGGCGCGCCGGCAGGGGCGTCAGCTGAACGAGGCGATCATTGAGGCCGCCCGGTTGCGACTGCGGCCGATCCTGATGACTACCCTCAGCACCGTGGTCGGTATGCTGCCGCTGGCGCTGGGTTGGGGCGACGGTGCCGAGATGCTGCAGCCGCTGGCAGTGACCGTGGTCTGGGGGCTGAGTTTCTCGATGCTGGTTAGCCTGCTGCTGGTACCGCTGGTTTACTACCTGTTCCATGCGCCGCTGGCGCGTGGTCGTCGGCAGGTGAAGCCGGCGGCCGGTTGAGGTGTTGCTGAATTGCTTCGGTATCCGCTGCAAATTGAGGCGCCCTACCGGCCACAAGGGTAACGCCCTACAGTCCGGCCCCGGTGGGCCCGGACTGTTGAACGGTTTGGGATTAGCTCAGGTCTCGCGGCCCGAAACCAGCATATCCACCACTTCGCGGAAGCTGGTGGCGCGTTGCGAGATGTCGACCGAGATCTTCAGTCGGCGGGCGATGTCGCTGGCGGAGATCACCCCCCGCAACTGCCGACTATCCGCATCGACCACCAGCATATGCTGGCTGCCTTCGTGTTGCAGGGTCTTCAGCAGATCGCCGATATGACCGTGTTCCACATCGGACAGCGGCACGCCACGCAGCCGCTCCCTCGGCGTCATCACATCCTTGATGGTCAGGTCGCTGCGGTTAAGGCCAGAGCTGGTTGCCACGCTCAATGCCTTGCGGCTCTCCAGATCGGCCACGGTCAGCAGTCCCCTGAATTGCTCTTCGGCATCGATCACCAGTACCGAACGGACGTGTACCTTACGCATCATATGGATTGCTTCATCCAGAGAGACGTCTTGCTCCATCATCAGTGGCTGGGTTTTCCGGAAATCGGTGACCACGCTCATGGCGGGGGTATCCAGGGTGTATTCCTCCAGCTGTTGTGGGCGCATGATTGCACTGAATTCATCCAGGGAAACGGTTTTCAGTTCTTGATAAGTGTTCATGATCGAACTCCTCGCATTAGGGCGATATCGAACGGAATTGGAAACAACCGGAAGTTGATTCAGCCGGCAGGAGGAGCGCGGGCTGAAATTGGGTTCCAACGCTTGATGACTGGGACAGTGGGATGGAATGGATGCTGAAGGGATAGATCGGCAACAACCGGTGGCGGCGTTGCCTGCGGACCGGCCGGATCTGGCGTGTCATCGTCAGCGCTTAGTGACGGAAGCAGTTGGCCGTAGGAACCCTCGCCAGCGGGCAACAGCTGTTCTGCTTGCGCAGAGGGCAATATAGGCAGAGACAGTGCCGCAAATATCACCAGCCATGACATCGCTCCCTGCACTTTGCCGATAATACGATCTGACAGCGCCACGATAGGGGGTCCTTTGGTCAGTGCTCTTCCTTCATCGTAAGGAGATCGGCGTCCATGTCAAATCGGTGACTATCCGATTTGACATGGACGATGAGGCGCACGCTGGAGTCGAAGCCGGCCACCCCCAGATCGTCCATCGACAGGTGAACAGCAGCACTGCCAGGGTGCGTGCAACACCGTCGTGGTAACGGCGGTGATCTCGACGTTGAGCCAGACGGTGTCCCATGTCGTTTGGGTGGGTTTGATCTGTGCGGCTCTGCCGGTGGGGCCCAGCCCATACGAAGGCGAGAAGATGAAAAATTTACAGACAAAAAAGAGTTGTTAATGTTCGGCGGGCAGTGTCGAGAGAAAGCTTTCGGCGGTACTGTTCAGATCTTGAGGAGGCGAAGGACTCGGGGGGGCCGTCGCGGGAGCGCCGGTCCCATTGCCGGCAGGGCGCGCTGGGGCTGGCAGGCGCGGGCGATTGGCCGGATGCGTCCGGGGGCTGACCGGTCGGATCGCTTAGAGGCTTGAAGAGCCGATCCCGACAGCCTGCTAGCGGTCCAGCCGCTTCAGAATCACCAACGATAGCACGGTACCGGCGAGCAGCAGGGTGACCGCGTTGGCCAGCATCATCTGGGTATCGTCGATCAGTAACCCATAGGTGAGCCACAGCGCCACGCCGAGCGTGAAGATGGCGTACATGCCGAGCGAGATCCCCTCCACGTTGCCGCTTTTGAGGATATGCGCCACCTGCGGCACGAAGGCGGCGGTGGTACAGCAGGCTGCAGCCAGCCCGATCAGGGTTATCAACTCCATCAGTCGGTGCTTCCGTTTGTATGGTTCGATTGATTGTTGGTACCGCCAGCCGGGTATTCTGCTGTTGGTTCAATGGTGGCGGGTGGCAGCGCAGTCTTGCAATGCGCGGGCTGACGTTGGTGTGCCGGCCGCTAATATAGCTCAGTCGGCAGACACCTGATAGTGGCCTTTGTGAGGCCTGGCCGTGATTTCACCGGCTTCGTTACCGGCGATAGAGCGGTATCTGGTTGAGAACTTAGACCGGCTGCTGGCGTATGAGGTGACGCCGGATCGCTAGCGCCGGGCGCTTTGCGGAGCGATGGTTTTCTAATAGAAAAAAACACCCCCGCCATCGGGCGGGGGCAAAGTACGGCAAGGGCCTTGCTTACCCTTCAGCTCACCGGTTGGGTGATATGTTTGACCTCCAGGTAGGCGTTCAGCCCCCAGGGGCCCAGTTCGCGGCCGATGCCGCTGCGCTTGAAGCCGCCCCAGGAGGTTTCGGCGAACACCACCTGCAGGCTGTTGATCCAGATGTGGCCGGCTTGCAGCTGTTCGGCCACCCGCTGGGCGCGGGCCGGATCGCCGCTGATGATGCCGGCCGCCAGGCCGAAGTCGCTGTCGTTGGCCAGCGCGATCGCTTCCTCCTCGGTGGCGAAGGTGCGCACGCAGAGCACCGGACCGAAGATCTCCTCGCGCCACAGCGGGCTGTCGGTCGGCACGTCGACGAAGATGGTCGGCTCGACGAAATAACCCTGGGCGAAGCCGACCGCCCGACCGCCGCCGGTCAGTAGTTGCAGGCCGGCTTCGCGGCCACGCTCGATATAGCCCAATACGCTGTGGTACTGGGCCTGGCTGGTCAGCGGCCCCATCTGCACGCCGTCGTCAAAGGCGTCGCCCAGCTGCAGCGCCTCGGCGGCCGCCTTCAACCGCGCCAGCAGTCGCGGGGCGATCCCCTGCTGCACCAGCAGCCGGGAGGTGGCCGAACACATCTGACCGCAGTTGTAGAAGATACCGCCGAGGATCCACTCCACCGCCGACTCGATATCGGCATCGTCGAACACCAGCATCGGCGATTTGCCGCCCAGCTCCAGGCTGACGCTCTTGACCTGCTTGGCGGCGCTCCGCATCACCTGTTCGCCGACCCGGTTGCTGCCGGTGAACGACACCTTGTCGACATCGGGGTGGCTGGTCAGCGGCGCGCCTACGTCCGGGCCGCTGCCGCAGACGATGTTCAGCACCCCGGCGGGCAGCTCGACCGACTGGGCGATCAGGCCCAGCTGCAGCTCGACCAGCGGGGTGACCTCGGAGGGCTTGAGCACCACCGTACAACCGGCGGCCAATGCCGGTGCCACCTTCCAGGCACTGGTGACGAATGGGAAGTTCCAGGGCACGATCAGCGCCGCCACGCCGGCCGGCTCCAGCCGGGTGTGTGATTGGTAGCCGGGGTCGGCCAGCGTCACCGGGGCGTTCTGGCGCTGGTCCAGTTGCTCGGCCAGGTCGGCGTAGTAGTCCCAGCAGGCGATCGCATCGGCGATGTCGATCTCGGCTTCGGCCAATGGCTTGCCGTTGTTGCGCGACGACAGGGCGGCCAGTTCGCCGGCGCGGGCTTCGATCTGGCGGGCGATCGCCCGCAGGTAGCCGGCCCGTTCGGCGCCGCTGGTCTGGCGCCACTGGCGAAAGGCGGCGCGGGCGGCCGCGACCGCCTTGTCGACATCGGCCGGGCCGCCGGCGGCGACCCGGTCGATGACCTGCTCATTGGCCGGGTTGATCACCGCCAGGCTGGCCGGCGTTTCCGGCGCGAGCCAGCGGCCGTCGATAAAGAGCTGGTGGTGGTTGCTAATCTTGTCCATCGGGATTCTCACTGGATGTCCGCTCGGGTTACCGGGCCTGGCCGGCGATGAAGTCGGCGTCTTCGCGTACCTCGATCAGCGTCGGCCGATCGGCCTTGGCGGCGGCCTGCAGCAGTGTGTGCAGCTGTTCGAAGCTGTCGGCCTGCTCGGCGTGGCAACCGAAGCCGCGGGCGATGGTCTGGAAGTCCGGCGTGTAGATATCGACGCCGATGGTCGGGATCTCGCGCCGCTCCATGTAGTGCTTGATCTCGCCGTAGCCGCTGTTGTTCCACAGCAAGACGATCACCGGCGCGCCGGCTTCCACCGCCGAGGCCAGCTCCGGCAGGGTGAACTGGATGCCGCCGTCGCCGATCAGCGCCACCACCGGCCGCTCGGGGGCCGCCAGCTTGGCGCCGATCGCCGCCGGCAGGCCGTAGCCCAGGGTGCCGTAGCCGGTCGAGGAGTTGAACCAGCGGCGCGGCTCGGCGGCTTCGTACAGGTGGTTGCCGGAGTAGACCGGCTGGGTGGAGTCGCCGGCGATGATCACCCCCGGCAGCGCCTGCTGCACCGTCTGCAACACCTGCCGTTGGGCGGACCAGGCGGTCGGCCACTGGCGGTCCAGCTGGGCCTGCACCGCGGTCACTCGGGCACGGCCGCTGGCTCGATCCGCCGTGGTCGATTGCGCCAGCGACTCCAGCAAGGCGTCCATCGCCAGCCGGGCATCGCTGAGGATCGCCAGGTCGGCCGGGAAGTTGCGGTTCAGCTGCTCGGCGTCGATATCGATCCGGATCAGCTGGCCCTGAATGCCGAAGCCGCCGTCGAACACCACGTCGTAATCGGTCTCGCCCAGCTCGGTGCCGATCGCCAGCACCAGGTCGGCGGCCTTGACCAGCTCGCGCACCGGTTGCAGCGACTGGTTCGAGCCCAGCGACAGCGGGTGGCCCGGCGGCAGCACGCCCTTGGCGTTGATGGTCAGCAGGGTCGGCGCGTCGAGCGCCTCGACCAGCTGGCGGGCCGGTTCGGCGGCATCGGCGCTGCCGCCGCCGAGCAGTACCACCGGATTACGGGCCTGTTGCAGCATGGTCGCCGCCTGGGCGATGGCCGCCGGTGCCGGTCCGGGCCGGCTGGGCAGGGCGGCCGGCTTGCGGCTTAGGTGATCGGCCGGAGCGGTGATCACGTCGAGCGGAATCTCGATATGCACCGGTCGTGGCCGGGCGCTGTTGAATACCGCGAAGGCGCGGGCCAGTACCGCCGGTAGTTCGTCGGGCCGCATCAGGGTGTGGCTGAAGGCGGTAACGCCGGCGATCAGCTGGCGCTGGCCCGGCAGTTCGTGCAGCCGGCCGGCACCCATGCCGAGCTCGGCACGGTTGTTGACGCTGGAGATCACCAGCATCGGGATCGAATCGGCATAGGCCTGCCCCATCGCGGTGGCGATATTGGTCATCCCCGGGCCGGTGATGATGAAGCAGACGCCGGGCTTGCCGGTGACGCGGGCGTAGCCGTCGGCCATGAATCCGGCGCCCTGCTCGTGACGCGGGGTCTGGTGGCGGATCGCGGTGGCCGGCAGGCCGCGGTACAGCTCGACGGTGTGCACGCCCGGAATGCCGAACACGGTATCGACGCCGTAGGCTTCCAGCAGCTCTACCAGTACCTCTCCACAGGTGATCATGGCTCTCTCCTGAATGAATTTCTATAAAGCGCAGAGCCGGATGCCGAGGCGCACTCGCGTCTCGGCATGGCTCTTTCCAGTTTGGCCGGTTAGAACACCAGCGTATGGGCGATCAGGGCGATGATCGGCAGTGTGATCAGCGTGCGCAGGATGAAGATCGCGAACAATTCCAACAGGTTCAGCGGGATCTTCGATTTCAGCAGCAGTACGCCGACCTCGGACATGTAGATCAGCTGGGTCAGCGACACGCAGGCGACCACGAAGCGGGTCAGCTCGCTTTCGATCCCCTTGCCCAGAACCGCCGGCAGGAACATGTCGGCGAAACCGACCAGCATCGCCGGTGCGGCGGCGGCGGCTTCCGGTAGCTGCAACAGCTCCAGCAGCGGGATGAACGGGTAGGACAGCCAGGTGAAGATCGGCGTGTACTCGGTCAGCGCCAGCGATACGGTGCCGATCGCCATCACCAGCGGCAGCAGGCCGAACCAGATGTCGGTGACGTTCATCAGGCAGCTGCGGCCAAGCGCGGCCGCGCCCGGTGCGTTATGGGCGCGGCGCACCGCCTGTTCCAGCCCCCAGGAGAACAGCGAGTGGCCGTTAGGCACCGCTTCCTTGATCTGCTTGCCGCTGGCGCTGTTGTATTCATCCTTCTTCCAACTCAGCGGCGGCAGGCGCGGAGTGATCACCGCCGCCACCAGGCCGGCTGCGACTACGGTCAGGTAGAACGGCACGAACAGATGGTCCAGACCGATGAAGTTGCTGATCAGCAGGCTGAAGGCGATCGAGGCGATCGAGAAGTTGGTGGCGATCACCGCCGCCTCGCGCTTGGAGTAGAAACCCTGCTCATACTGCTGGGTGGTGATCAGTACGCCGACGGTGCCGGAGCCTAGCCAGGAGGCGACCGCATCGATCGACGAGCGGCCCGGCAGCTTGAAGACCTTCTGGAAAATGTTGCGCAGCAGGGTGCCGATAAACTCCATGAAGCCGAAATCCACCAGGAACGGCAGCAAAATCGCGGCAAAGAAGAAGAAGGTGATCAGCACCGGGGTCAGGTCCATCAGCATCACACCGCCGGTGTTGCGGTTCCAGACCCACTCCGGGCCGACCTCGAACAGCGTCATCGCGGCAAAGGCGGCGCCGACCACGCGTAGTGCCAGCCAGCCGCCCTTCGGCGTGAAGACCTCGACCAGGGTACTGTCCTTGCTGGCCCAGCGTGGCTTGAGCAGCGCCGCGTACAACGCCACCAGCGCGGAGATCGCCAACAGGCCGGTGGCGAAGGCCGGCAGGTAGTCCTTGGTCAGCGCTTTCAGCTCGTCGGCCAGTACACCCATGCCGATGGTCACCTTGCCATCGACCACTACCGGGGTCAGGAAGAACAGCACGCCGATCAGCGACGGGATGATGAACTTCAGGTAGGCGGACAGGCTGTGCGCCGGGTGAGCGTCGTCGCGGTCGGTCAGCAGGACGCTGTCCGCTTCTTGTTTATCTAAGTGTTGATTCATGGTTGGACCTTTTATTTGTAGTTATTTTGGCATGAGTCGACCCCGGCGACCGCCCTGCGGCGGCCGGATGTCTTGTGAGTATCAGCGTTGGTAGTTGACGCCCGGCAGTACGCAGAGCATCTCGTACAGCAGGTTGGCGCCCAGCAGCGCGGTGTTGCCGCTGGTGTCGTAGGGCGGGGAGACCTCGACCAGGTCGCCGCCGACGATATCCAGCCCGCGACAACCGCGAATGATCTCAAGTGCCTGCGGGGTGGTCAGGCCGCCGACCTCGGCGGTGCCGGTGCCGGGCGCATAGGCCGGGTCCAGGCCGTCGATGTCGAAGCTGATATGCACCGGGCCGCCGCCGACTTGCTCGCGTACCTCAGCCATCAGCGGTTCCAGCGACTTGTGCCAGCACTCCTCGGCAGTCACCACGCGGAAGCCCTGGTCGCGCGACCAGTCATACTCGTCGATCGAGTAGCCGGTGCCGCGCAGGCCGATCTGCACCACCCGGTCGCAGTCCAGCAGCCCCTCTTCCACCGCGCGGCGGAACGGGGTGCCGTGGGCGATCTTCTCGCCGAACATGTGATCGTTGATGTCGGCGTGGGCATCGACGTGGATCAGCCCCACCGGACCGTGCTTCTTCTTCAGCGCCCGCAGGATCGGCAGCGCGATGGTGTGGTCGCCGCCGAGGGTCAATGGCGCGATGCCGTGCTCCATCAGTTGGTCGTAGAACTGTTCGATGATGCCGATGCTGTCCTGCAGGTTGAAGGTATTGATCGGCACATCGCCGATATCGGCCACCTGCAGGCTGTTGAACGGGTCGGCGCCGGTGGAGACGTTGAACGGGCGCAGCATGCGTGATTCGTCGCGGATCTGGCGCGGCGCCAGGCGGGCGCCGGGCCGGTTGGAGGTACCGATATCGAACGGTACGCCGATAAAGGCGGCGTCCAGTTCAGCGGACGGTTCCGCGGCCGGCAGCCGCATGAAAGTGGCCGGGCCGCCGAAGCGCGGCATCTCGTTACCGCCAAGCGGTTGATTGAAGCGACGATCAGGCATGGTTTTATCCTTATGTTATGTGTTGTTCAGGATAGCTATAGCCAAAATCGTGCCAGTTTTTATTTTCTTTTATTTCAACAAGTTACTTTCTATCGATTCATGATTGAATCAAATTGGTCTGTAATTTGATTCTTTTGTGAATTATGATTCAACCTTGATAGTCAATACCCGGAATGGGTGGGTAGATGCGGAGGCAGTGGTTGAATCGGTCCAATGCGGAACGCGAACTCGAGTTGGTGCTGGAGAAGTCGCGCGACAACATCATGATCACAGACGGTGAGGGGACGATCCTGAAGGCGGGCAGTAAGTGCGCCCAGATCTACGGCCGGCCGCTGGAGCAGATGCTCGGCGCATCGATCTACCAGCTGGAGCTGGAGGGTATCCTCAAGCCTTCGGTCACTGCCCAGGTGCTGAAGCAGCGGGCCCCGGTGCAGCTGATGCAAACCACCCGCACCGGTCGCTCGGTGATGGCCGAGGGCTTTCCGGTGTTCGACGAGCAGGGCGAGCTGGTCCGGGTGATCAGCTTTTCCCAGGACCTGACCGACCTGCAGCTGCTGCAGCAGGAGTATGAGCTGCTGCAGCAGAAGCTGGCCCGGCGCCAGTATCCAGCCGGCGGCGAAACCGTACAGGTAGATGAGCTCAGCTTCAAGAGCGCCGCGCTGCTGGAGATCTATGAGTTGCTGCAACGGGTGGCGCCGACCGACGCCAGCCTGCTGCTGCTGGGCGAGTCCGGCGTCGGCAAGACCGCCATCGCCCAGCTGTGTCACCGGCTGAGCCCGCGCCGCGAGGCGCCTTTTATCGAGGTGAACTGCAGCGCGATCCCCGAGAGCCTGTTCGAGTCGGAGATGTTCGGCTACGCGCCGGGCTCGTTCACCGGCGCATCACGGCAGGGCAAGCCCGGCCTGATCGAGCAGGCCGACGGCGGCACCCTGTTCCTCGACGAGGTCGGCGACCTGCCGCTGGCGATGCAGGTCAAGCTGTTGAAGGTGCTGCAGGACGGCAAGGTGACCCGGATCGGCAGCACCAGCCCGCGGGCCATCGACTTCCGGCTGGTCAGCGCCACCAACCGGAATCTGCATGACCAGGTGGAGGCGGGGCGTTTCCGGCTGGATCTCTACTACCGGCTCAATGTGATGCCGGTAATGATTCCCGCGCTGCGCGACCGGCCGGAGGATATCCCGGTGTTGCTGGACCATGTGTTGGCGCGACTCAACCAGCGCTACCAGCAGCAGAAGCTGCTTGACGAGCGCTCCTGCCAGCAGCTGATCCACTACCATTGGCCGGGCAATGTGCGTGAACTGGAAAACCTGCTGGAGCGTTTCTACGTGGCCAGCCCGGGTGCGCTGATCCGGTGCGAACTGCCCGGCGTCGGCACCCTGCCCAACATGCCGCAGCCGACCCCCGCCGTTGATCCCTCGGCCGGCCCGTCGCTGCAAGGCGCCACCCTGCCACAGGCGCTGGAGGCGTATGAAAAGCAGTTGCTGGAGGAGGCGCTGGAGCGTTGCGACAGCACCTACCAACTGGCCGATTACCTGGGTATCAGCCAGCCGACGGTGTTCCGCCGGCTGCGAAAGTATGGCCTGAAGGCAGGGAAAAGCTGAACCGGCTATCTGTTTTTGGATAGGGATGTCGGGGAACTGCTTGCGAGGCGGCGGATTGGTTTGTCGGGCTTTCTACTGCCGCTCCAACCCCAGCCGACGATGCCAGTCCGCAATGGACTCATCGGGATATTCGTCGAACACCTTGTCCCTCTCGCCGGTCAGCAGCGGTACCCATGAGGCTTTGGAGCCGACCATCAGGTGGGTGCGTTCCGGCGGAACCGGCAGTTCGCTGTCGATCGCCGAGGCGAACGGATGCACCAATTCCGGCCAGCGGGGATCCCACAGCCAGAGCGCGCTGCCGCACTCACGGCAGAAGTGGCGCTTGGCCGGGCTCTGGCTGGCGGTGCCGGTCTGTTCATCGCGGAGCTTGGCCTGGTATATCGAGACATGTTCCTTGCCGGTGACCTCGAGGGTGGCGTAATCGGCGGCCAGGTTGATCGCGTAGCCGCCACCGCCCGCCGTCTTTCGGCAGATCGAGCAGTAGCAGAGGTTGAACGGGTAGGGGTGCGGTGACTCGACCTCGAAACTTACCGCGCCGCAGTGGCAGGATCCCTGTAGTTTCATCGGTTTGATCTGTTCCGTGATTGGCTGGTGGTGGCAGGTAGTCTAGCCGATATGTGGCAGTCTATTCTCTGAGGGCGACCAGTACCGGTGCGAGTTGTTGGTGCCGATGGTCGCGGCGGTAGCCCTTCCTAACAAGGGAAAGGCCGCCGCTGGAAATGTGGCTTGGATTCGTAGAAGCGCTTTATGCAGTGGGCTGGTGGCTGTTTCAAAGCTCCAGAACGACGAACCCCCGCTGTAAAAGAAAAGCGAGGTTTCTGAATAAGGTGATGACGAGCGGGCCGCGCAGGTCGGGCCGCGCAGGTCGGGCCGCGCAGGTCGGGCCGCGTAGCTACTGAATCGGATCGATCTTGATCGATTTGCTAAGCCGGAAATGAAAAAGCCTGACACAAGGTCAGGCTCTTCAGAATAAGGTGGTGCCCAGAGACAGAATAGATCCGGGCCGCGCAGGTTGCCGACACCGGCCTTTTTAAGTTTTCAAAGGCCCAGAACGACGAAACCCCGCCATAAAGCGAGGTTTCTGAATAAGGTGGTGCCCAGAGACAGAATCGAACTGCCGACACGGGGATTTTCAATCCCCTGCTCTACCGACTGAGCTATCTGGGCATCAGGAAGTGGCGCGTATTAAACACCTCTGTTGCTTTGCAGTCAACAGCTTAGCGAAGAAAATTGGAAAAAATTTACTTCGACGGCGGTACGTAGCCTTCGGCCTGAGCGTAGTCTTCGCCGGACATGAATTTCTCCATCTCCTGCTGCAGAAAGTCTCGGCTGGCCGGGTCCATCAGGTTCAGGTGCTTCTCGTTGATCAGCAGGGTCTGGTGGGCGGTCCACTCCTGCCAGGCCTTTTTGGAGATGTTGTCGTAGATGTCCTGGCCTTTTTCGCCCGGATAGGGCGGGCGGTCCAGTCCTTCCAGTTCCTGTTTGTACTTGCGGCAGAATACGGTGCGGCTCATCGGTTGCTCCAATCTGATTCGTCGGGCTAAGAGGCTGTCGTAAACGTAGCGAGCGCAGTAGTTTGACGATCGCCTCTTGCGGTTGCCCGGTGTCTGCTATGGCGCTGTTATACCAGATCCGGGGCCCAGCTATCTATGTTATATCTTGTGGGGTTATTGCAGAGCGCGCCCTAGACCGTCTCCAGCTCGGCTTCCGGCTGGTGCGCCCGTAGCGGTTCCGGTACGCCGATGCCGTAGCCCTGGGCGAAGTCGACACCGATCTCCTGCAGGATCCGCAGGCTTTCGTCGCACTCGACAAACTCCGCCACGGTGCGCATCTGCATCACGTGACCGATATTGTTGATCGCCTCGACCAGCGCCCGGTCGGTGGGGTCGATGGCGATATCTTTGACGAAGCCACCGTCGATCTTCAGGTAATTGACCGGCAACTGCTTCAGGTAGCCGAACGACGACATGCCGGAGCCAAAGTCGTCCAAAGCGAAGTGGACCCCTTCGGCGCGCATCCGATGGATGAACTCGCTGGTGTTCTTCAGGTTGGCGATGGCGGTGGTTTCGGTGATTTCGAAGCAGATCTTGTGGCCCGGCACGATCGATTGGCCCAGCCGCTGGTGGATGAACTCCATGAAGCCGGCGTCGCTGATCGACTGGCCGGACAGGTTGATCGAGCACATGCCGAGCTGTTCCAGTTCGACCGGGTGCTGTTCGTAAAACGACAGCGCCATATCGATCACCCGCCGGTCCAGCGCGCTGATCAGGTGGTAGCGTTCGGCCGCGGGCAGGAAGGCGCCGGGCGGGATGATGGCGCCGTTGTCATCGCGCAGCCGCAGCAGCACCTCGTGGGCCTGCTTGCGCTGCTTGGCGGGGTCGACCGCCACGATCGGCTGGCGGTAGAGCAGGAACTGGTCCTGCTCCAGCGCCCGTTTCAGGCGCGCCGCCCAGGACATCTCGCCCTCGCGGCGGCAAGTTTCCTGATCGGTGTCGGTAAACAGGTGGACCCGGTTGCGGCCACTGTCCTTGGCGATGTAGCAGGCCAGGTCGGCGCGGGCCAGTGCGCTCTGGTAGCCGCCGCTGTGACGGCACAGCGGCACCAGGCCGATACTGCAGCCCAACTCGAACAGCTTGTCCTCCCAGACGAAGCGGAACTCCTTGATGCTGAGCCGCAGTTTGTCGGCAATCTGGCGCGCCTGTTCGACCGTGCAGTCCGGCAGCAGTACGCCGAACTCATCGCCGCCCAGGCGGGCCAGTGCGTCTTGGGGACGAACCTGCTGCTGCAGGATGCTGGCCAGCTGGGTTAGCAGGGTGTCGCCGGCCAGGTGGCCGCAGGTGTCGTTGACCAGCTTGAACTGGTCCAGATCGAGATAGAGCAGCGCATGCTTGCTGTCACCGGCCAGTGCCTTGTCGCAGCAATGCTCGAATTCGGCCCGGTTGAGCAGGCCGGTCAGGCTATCGTGACGGGCGCGGTAGTCCAGCTCGCGGGTCATCTGCTTGATCTGGCTGACGTCGTGCAGTACTGCCACTATGCCCAGCCTGTTGCCCTGCTTGTCGCGGATGCCGCTGAGGATGCACTGCAGATGCAGGTTGCTGTCGGACTTCGCCAGCCGGCCGCTGAGCCGCTGGCTGCCCGGTTCCTGTTGTGCCAGCGAGATAAGCTGGCGCAGCTGGTCGGACAGCGGCTGGCCGCTCTGCTCATCCAGTAGCGGCAGCGCCTCGGCCAGCGGTTGGCCCTTGAGCTGCAGGTTGCCGCGGCCGATCAGTTTTTCGGCGACTCCGTTCAGGCAGCGGACATTGCCCTGTTCATCCAGTGTGATAACGCCGTCGCCGATCGAGCGCAGGGTTACCTGAACCCGCTCCTTTTCCAGCGTCAGTGCATCGCGCGCTTCACTTAGCTCCGTGTAGCGTTCGGTCAGGCGGCGATTGACACGCTGCAGCGCATACAGGCTCCAGAAGATACCCAGCGCCAAGCCGATAGCCACCACGACCAGCAATAGCTGCTCGGTACCCAGGCCTTGCGGCGGGCGGCTCAGTTGCAGGCGGATGCCATTGCCTGGCGGCGCCAAAGCGACCTGTTGGGATAGCCGATCCTCGCCACTGTTCGGCGAGGAGAGCCCGTCGGTCTGCAGGCCGAGGTGATAGCGTTCGTGGAGCTGGGCCGGTACAGCTTGCTGCAGCAGTGCTTCGGCTGAGTACACGCCGACGATCAGACCGCTGAACTGTTCGCCCTGGAACACCGGGTACCAGATTTCGAAGGTGCTGCCGCCCTGGATTGCCTGGAACAGGCCGGTATAGACCGGTTGGCGGGTTTCCCGTGCCAACAAGGCTGCGCGCTTGGGTTGTTCCAGGTTGATGCTCAAACCGAGAATCTGCTCGTTGCCCTGCCTGGGGGTGACTTCGTCGATTATCAGCTGGCGGCTGACCCAGGTCAGGTTGATCAGTTCCGGGTGGTCCTGGACATAGCGCTCGCCCTTGCTGCGGAACTGGTCAAATGACAGTCTTCCCCGGGCGCGCTCTTCGGCCAGTAAGCGCAGGTAATCCTGATTGCCGGCCAGCCGGTCCTGAATATGGCGGCGCGCGGTCTCGGTATCGTCCACTATCTCCCGATAGAGGTTGTTGCTGTATTCGTGCTGACGCAACACCAGTACCGCCAGGCAGAACAGGATAAAGGCGCCGGCCAGGGCCGCCGGTGCGAACCAGCTGCGGCGGCGTGAGATCAGTGCCAGGTAGGATGCCAGCAGCAGTACGCCGAACAGCAGACTGCCGAACAGGATCGCATCACCATCCAGACTATGAGGTTTTGAGTGACGGCAGACCGCCAGTTGCCAGTCGGTATTGGCCAGCCGCAGGGTGTCGATCTGTGCCGACGGGTCGTCGAACGCCTCGGCCGGACCGTGAATCTGCTGCCACTCCCCCTGATGCTTGTGACGCAGTGCCACGACCAGGTCCGGGCCGACATCCAGCAATCCGCTCTGTTGCAGTAATACCTGCCAGTCGATGACCAGGGTCGCCAGCCCCCAGAAATGGGGCTCGGGTTGGGTGATGAATATCGGCTGGCGCATCAGCAGGCCGGTGCCGCCCTGCAGCAGTGTGGTAGGAGCTGACAGGGTGGTCAGGCCGCTGTCGATTGCCAGGGCGACATCCTGCCGGGCGCTTTGCAGCTGGCGCAGATCGATCCCGATCACCTGCTCGTTGCCCGCCTGAGGGTAGACGTGGCTGATAACGGCATCCTTGGCCAACTGTATGCTGCGGATACTGTTATGGCCGCGCATCAGATCGCGCGCCACCTGCAGAAAGGTTTGCTGGGAGGGGGCCTGGTCGTGCTGTACCAGGGTGTTGAGCGGTTCCAGCAGTTGTTGATTGCGCCGGATACTGTTGCTGAACCGGCTGCTAAGTTCGCTGAGCTGTTGGTGCAGTTGGTGTTGCTGGCGGTTGTTGGAAAGCTCTCCGATCAGCTGTACCACGCCGATCAGCAGTACGATGAGCAGTAGCAGGGCCAGTAGGGCTAGCCTGCTGTTCAGCAGCGGCTTGCGGGCAGCGTGTGCCATGGGTGCCAGTCTCCTCGGGCCGATTCAGTCTGATGCCGTTGTTGTTATTGTTATCAATGTGCATCCGTGCCCGGCAGGTAACTCGGCGGCCGTCGGACCGGGGTCGTCCCTGAGCAAGGCCATCGGCAGACAACATGACACAGCGAAAAGTGAAGAGCAACTGGCCGGGCACTCAATCGGATTGAACGAAATCAATAGCTTAAATCTACTAAAGCTGTTGGTTTAACTGCCGGTCAGCTGCCGGCTGGCGCGCTGCAACAATTTCTTGACCGGGGCTGCCAGACCTATGGTTTGAGGATTTTCCGGGTCATACCAGAGTGTTGGCGGGTGTTCCATTACGCTTTCGCAGCAATCGCCCAGTTCGGTCAATACCGGGGTGATATCCAGATGGAAATGGCTGAAGGTATGGCGCAGCGGTTCCAGTGGCTGACTGTGAGCGCTGTCGATACTGAGGCCCAGTGCAGCCTCGGCATCGCGCAGGTCGGCTACCTCCGGCAGGCTCCACAGACCACCCCAGAGGCCGCTGGGCGGACGCTGCTGCAGCAGGATATGACCGTCGCCGTTGCGGATGATCAGCATCAGGGTCTGCTTTTCCGGCAGGTTTTTTTTAGGCCTGGGTTTCGGTAGTTGGTCGGTCAGCCCCTGTTTGAGCGCCTTGCAGTGAGCCTGCAGCGGGCAGAGCAGACAGCTCGGCTTGCTGCGGCTGCAGAGGGTGGCGCCCAGGTCCATCATCGCCTGGGTGTAGTCGCCGACCCGCTCGGCCGGCGTATTGCGCTCCGCCCACTGCCAGAGCTGTTTCTGCGCCTGGCTGGTGCCGGGCCACTCCATCAAGGCATAGAAGCGGGCCAGCACCCGCTTGACGTTGCCGTCCAGGATTGCCGCCCGCTTGCCGGTGCTGATCGACAGGATCGCGCCGGCGGTGGAGCGGCCGATACCGGGCAGCGCCTCCAGCCCCTCGACGGTTTCGGGAAACTGACCATCCAGATGGTAGGCGACCTGCTTGGCGGCCTTGTGCAGGTTGCGGGCGCGGGCGTAGTAGCCGAGTCCGGTCCACAGGTGCAGCACCTCGTCCTGGTCGGCGTCGGCTAGGCTCCGTACATCCGGGAAGCGCTCGATAAAGCGCTGGTAGTAGGGGATCACCGTGGTCACCTGGGTCTGCTGCAGCATGATTTCGGAGATCCAGGTGTGGTAGGCGGTCTTGTTCTGCTGCCAGGGCAGGTCGTGGCGACCGTGCCGGTCGAACCAGTCCAGTACGGCGTCGGAAAACTGTTCAGGGGTCATCGGGCGTTCTGTCAGGATGGGCGTTGAAGCGGCAAGGTTAACGAAAAAAACGGCCGCTGCGTAGCGGCCGTTTTTTGTGGCAACAATTGATCGCCCACGGAGCAGGCTCTGTAGGGCGTCCTCCGAGGCTACGAAGCTCGGATGTAGCCCTGGATGGCGCTGTTCTAACACCGTAGCGCCTTGTTATAAAAAATTAATCGCCGAACAGGCCTTTCAACAGCTTCTTGGCGCCCTCTTCGCCGCCCAGCTTTTCGCCCAATTTGTCGCCGAGCTTATCGCCCAGTTTCTGCTCCAGCTCCTCTTTCTTCTCTTCGATCTTCTCCTTGGCCTTGGCTTTGACTTCGGCGGTCATCAGCTCCTTGAACACGCTGAGGTCAGGCTTGCATAGCTTGGCCGGCTCGGTATCGAAGCTGCCCTTGCAGTTGACCGGCCATTCGACCCCCTCGATCTTGCCGGGGATGCGGCAGGTCTTCTTGAACAGGTTCTCCTCGATCACCAGCCCCAGCCGGTAGTCGAGCAACGCCTGCGGCAGGTCGACGGCACCGCGGCCATTCAGGGTCATCGCATCGAGCGAGGCTTTCAGGTCCGGGTTGTTGATCACCCCATTGGTGATCCGGGTGGTGGCGTTGAGGTTGGCAAACGGCGTGGAACGGTCCACCTGCGGGGTGTTGATGCCCAGCGAACCGACGGTGTTCATCCCCTGGCAGATGGTCTGTGCCATGTCGATCCCCCGGATCTCGCCGTCCTTCATCTGCACCGCCGCGTTGCCGGTCATGCTGTGGACGATGTCATGCACCGAACGACCGCGGCTGGTGATATCGGCCTGGCTGCTGAAACTGCCGGTCAATTTGTCGACGTTGGCGGCACTCTTCAGCAGATCGCCGATCTGGATATTGCTGACCTTTTTGACGGTGTGCAGTTTGATCGGCTGCATACGGGTATCCAGCGTCAGTTGGTTGCGCACCGTGCCGCCATAGAGGTCGGCATTCAGCCGGCGGGCGTTGACCAGACCGTTATGAGCGCTGATCGCCAGGTCGACGTTGCTGATATCCAGCTTGTTGAGTTTCAGCGCGGCCAGCTTGAAGGTGCTGTCCAGGTTCAGTGCTTTGAGCGGCTCGACCGGAATGACCGGCTCCTTGGAGTAGCGTTCGCCGCCGGCGCTGCCACTGTCGGCAGCCGGAGCCACCTGCTTGGCGTCTTTCTGCGGCGGCAGGTAGCGGTCGGCGTCGAGGCTATCGCCGGCCAGGTTCAGGCGGATCGCGCCGTTGGCCAGGTCGTAGGCGGCGTCGCCGTTGAAGGTGGTGTCATCCAGCTTGAGGGTCAGCTGCTTGGCGGTCAGAGTGTTGGCCGGGCCGTCCAGCTGGGCGGCCAGGCTGACTTTTTTCAACACGTTCGGATCGCTGGTTTCGATCTTCGGCTGGCCCAGCGTCGCCAGCAGGGCCTGCAGGTCGAACGGCGCCAGCACCAGCGAACCGGACAGCTTCGGCTTGACGAAGTCCTGCACCGCCAGCTCGCCGCTGGCATTCAGGTTGGCCAGACTCAGCTTCAGGTTGTTCAGCTGGGCGCTCTGCTTGTTGAGGTCGCTGTCGATATCGGCGGCCAGCTTGAGCGGCAGGGTTTGCTCGCCCAACGCCGCCGCGGTCAGTTGCAGGGTACTGTCCAGCCCCTTGGCGCGATACTGCTGCTTGGCCAGGTCGAGGTAGAACTCGGCCTGCAGCTTGGCATCGACCGACGCGGCCGGCTGGTTCTGGCCGGCCTGGAACTGGCGGGCCTTGAAGCTCAGCTCGGCCGGGAAGAAGGCATTGGTCACCACCTGACCGGTGGCCAGGTTGAGGTCGGTCAGTTCGAGGCGGGTGCCGCTGAGCCGGTCGTCGTAGCTCAGCTGGCCGTTACTGATGGCGATGCTCTCGATATCCAGCTGCAAGGCGGCGCCACCGGCGGCCTCGGCGGCGCTGTCCGGTTTGGCGGCTGCGGCTGGTTGGGCGGCTGGCAGGCTCCAGTTATTGCCACTCTTGTCCTGTACCAGGCTCAGCTGCAGGCCGTCGACCACCAGGCTCTGCATCTCGACCCGGCCTCCCAGCAGGGCCGGCAGGCGTACCGCCAGTTTGGCTTGCTGTAGACTGGCCAGTGGCGCCTTGTCCGGGTAGCGGGCGTCGATCTGGTTGACCTCCAGGCCCAGCCAAGGGAACACCGACCAGCCGATATCGCCGTTGATCTTCAGCTCTATGCCGGCCTGCTCCAGCGCCAGCTGTTCAATCTCCGGCTTGTATTCGTTGGGATCGAACAACGCGCTGAGAATCGCGCCGCCGGCTACCACCAGAATGACTACTACCAGTACCAGCCCGGCCAGTACCTTCAATAACGTCTTCATTACCGCCTCCTGCAGAAAGACGGGCCGCTGAACGGCCACCTTGAATCTATGCGCGCCATGTTAACAAGACTTTAGTGCATCTGAACGACAGTATGGCTATTTCGGCAGGGTTCGACAGCGGCATTGGCCGGCCATTGGTTGTATAATGTGCGCTTTTCGGCGAACCAGCGGAGAACACCAAGCATGGCTGAGCGTAAAGCCACGGTTACCCGTAACACCCTGGAAACCCAGATCACCGCGTCGGTGAACCTGGACGGCACCGGTGTATTCAAAGCAGAAACCGGTGTGCCCTTCCTCGAGCACATGATGGAGCAGATCTCCCGTCATGGCCTGATCGACCTGGATATTCAGGCCAACGGCGACACTCATATCGACGACCATCATACCGTCGAGGATGTGGGCATCACCCTGGGCCAGGCATTCGCCCAGGCGGTTGGCGACAAGAAGGGGATCATGCGTTACGGTCACGCTTACTGCCCGCTGGACGAGGCGCTGTCGCGGGTGGTGGTCGATTTCTCCGGCCGGCCTAGCCTGCATATGGATGTAGAATTCACCCGGGCGAGCATCGGCAAAATGGACACCCAGCTGTTCTGGGAGTTTTTCCAGGGCTTCGTCAACCACGCCGGCATCACCCTGCATATCGACAACCTGAAGGGGTTCAACGCCCACCACCAGGCGGAAACCATCTTCAAGGCGTTCGGCCGGGCACTGCGCTTCGCATTGGAGATCGACGCCCGCGCCGCTGACAAGATGCCATCGACCAAGGGTGTGCTCTGATCATGAATACGGTTGCAGTAATTGACTACGGCATGGGCAACCTGCACTCGGTTGCCAAGGCACTGGAACATGTCGCACCCGATGCCCGGGTGCTGGTGACCAACGATCCGCAGCAGGTGCGTGAGGCCGACCGGGTATTGCTGCCGGGCGTCGGCGCGATCCGTGACTGCATGGCGGAGATCCTGCGCCAGGGCGTCGACAGGGAGGTCGCCGAGGCGATCGCTTCCGGCAAGCCGTTCCTCGGCATCTGCGTCGGCATGCAGGCCTTGATGCAGCACTCCGAGGAGAACAACGGCGTCGACTGCCTGGGCCATTTCGACGGTCAGGTGAAGTTCTTCGGCGACGACCTGCGCGATGCCGACGGCGAGAAGCTGAAGGTGCCGCATATGGGCTGGAATATCGTCGAACAGACCCTCGACCATCCGCTCTGGGCCGGCATCGACAACGGCAGCCGGTTCTATTTCGTACACAGTTACTATGTGAAGGCCGACAGTCGCGCCGAAGTGGCGGCGACCTGTGAATACGGTGTGGAGTTCGATGTGGCGCTGGCGCGGGACAATGTGTTCCTGACCCAGTTCCACCCGGAGAAGAGCCACACCGCCGGCCTGCAGCTGCTGAAGAATTTTATGAGTTGGGATGCAAAAAGCTGACAGCCGTAAGCTTCAAGCCACAAGTGGACGTTGCCGGCAGCTGTAAGCTTGTGCTTGCAGCTCTGGCAGCGGCCCCGAACTCTTTAGTACAGGATTAGATTCAATGCTGATTATCCCCGCGATCGATCTGAAAGACGGCAAGTGCGTGCGCCTGCGCCAGGGCCGGATGGATGACTCCACGGTGTTCTCCGACAACCCGGTGGACATGGCCACCAAGTGGGTCGATGCCGGTTGCCGCCGGTTGCACCTGGTCGATCTGAACGGCGCTTTCGCCGGTGAGCCGGTCAACGGCGAGATCGTCAAGGCGATCGCCGAGAAGTACCCGAAACTGCCGATCCAGATCGGCGGCGGTATCCGCAGCGGCGAGATCATCGAAGCCTACCTCAGCGCCGGCGTCAGCTACGTGATCATCGGCACCAAGGCGGTCAAGGAGCCGGCCTTCGTCACTGAGATGTGCCAGCAGTTCAAGGGCAACATCATCGTCGGCCTGGATGCCCAGGACGGCTACGTGGCGATCGACGGCTGGGCCGAGGTGACCGACGTCAAGGCGGTCGAGCTGGCGCGCCAGTTCCGCAACGACGGCGTCGAGTCGATCGTCTACACCGATATCAGCCGCGACGGCATGATGCAGGGCGTCAACGTCGAAGCGACCGTCGATCTGGCCCAGCAGGCCGGCATCCCGGTGATCGCTTCCGGCGGCGTTACCGATATCGAGGATATCCGTAAGCTGGCGGCGGTGGCCGACAAGGGGATCCTGGGCGCGATCACCGGCCGGGCGATCTACGAAGGTACGCTGGATGTCGCCGAAGCCCAGCAGCTGGCTGATTCGCTGGCCAGCTAAGCTTTATAAGGCTTTAACTAGAGGTATACGAGAATGGCTCTGGCAAAACGTATCATCCCCTGCCTGGACGTCGAGAACGGCCGGGTGGTGAAAGGGGTCCAGTTTGTCGATATCCGCGATGCCGGCGACCCGGTTGAGGTGGCCAAGCGCTACAACGAGCAGGGTGCCGACGAGATTACCTTCCTGGATATCACCGCCAGCCATGAGGGCCGCGAGACCACCGTCGACACCGTGCGCAGGATGGCGGCGGAGGTGTTCATCCCGCTGACTGTCGGTGGCGGCATCCGCACCTGCGACGATATCCGCACCATGCTGAACGCCGGTGCCGACAAGGTGTCGATCAACACCGCCGCGGTGTTCAACCCGGAGTTCGTGCGCGAGGCGGCCGAGCGGTTCGGCTCCCAGTGCATCGTGGTGGCAATCGACGCCAAGAAGGTGTCCCAGCCGGGCGAGCCGGACAAGTGGGAGATCTTTACCCACGGCGGCCGCAAGCCGACCGGCCTGGATGCGATCGACTGGGCCCGCAAGATGGTCGAACTGGGTGCCGGCGAGATCCTGCTGACCTCGATGGATCAGGATGGCGTCAAGAACGGCTATGACATCGGCCTGACCCGGGCGATCTCCGAAGCGGTACACGTGCCGGTGATCGCCTCCGGCGGGGTCGGCAACCTCGACCACCTGGTGGAGGGCTGTACCGACGGCAAGGCCGATGCGGTGCTGGCGGCGTCGATCTTCCACTTCGGCGAGTACAGCATTCCGCAAGCCAAGGAGCATATGCGCCAGGCCGGGGTCGAAGTACGACTCTGACGGCAAAGGCCGCATTGGTTATTAAAAAGACCGCTGCACGGTTCCGCCGGCAGCGGTTTTTTGTTTTTAAGCTTTGGGCTAAGAGCTACGAGCCGGCGTCACTCGGGCTCTGAAGATGTCATCGCATTACCGGATGCCTCCCACGACGCTTGGTCAGAGGGTGGGAGGCGCGCCCTCGCGGCGACTGGTAACTCCAGGGAACACTTAGCACGGTAGGTTGGGGTGAGTTCGACGAAGCCCAGCGGATGGCTTTTGCTTGCCTGTATAATGTTGGGGTTCGTACCTCACCCGCAACCTACGACCGTGCCATATCTGCCGCGGCTAAGGCCCCTACGGAAATATCGGAGCCACCATTGGATGAATGTACGCAGCTCAAAAAAGGTGACAGATCGTCAAAAAATTACATTCTTCGTTTTTACTGCAGTTTTTTATTGGCCGTATATCTGATCTGATAGGCTCCATAAGGGGCGTATCTGTATCTATTGCCAACAGGCTATCGGGCATAGACTGCGGGCCCGAAAACCAACTGAAGGATTAGTTATGCGAAGTCGATGGTTGCCGTTTTCCCTGCTAACTCTGCTAACCCTGCTGGCCGGCGTTGTGCAGGCGGCCAGCGTGCGTGTGGCGCCGCTGTACAGCCTGGTCAGCCCGGTCGAATACAGCGCGCCGGCGCGGGTGGTGGCCGACGATCACAGTATTCTCAGCGCCCAGATCAGCGGCCTGGTGGAGCAGGTCATGGTCCGGGTCGGTGACCAGGTGGAGTCGGGCCAGCCGCTGGTCCTGCTGGAGTGCAGCGACTATCGGCTGGCATTGAACCAGGCGGAGAGCAGCCGGTTGTCGCTGCAGGCGCAGATCCGGCTGGCGCGGGCGCAGTTGGCTAGGGCGGAAAAATTGCTGAAGCAACGTAATGCCCCGGAGGAGCTGCGCGACCAGCGACAGGCGGAACTGGACCGGCTGTTGGCCGATCGTCAGGGGGCCGATCTGCAGATCGACAATGCCCGCCTGGCGGTGCAGCGTTGCTCGGTCAGTGCGCCCTTTGCCGGGGTGGTGACCGAACGGCCGGCGACCGAAGGCAGCCTGGCCAATCCCGGCACCCCGCTGATCAAGCTGCTGCGCAGCGATCGAATCGAGCTGTCCGCCGAACTGCCGCTGGCCCAGGTCGGTTCGCTGCAACGCAGTCCGCAACTGAACTTCGTCAATCATGGTCACGACTATCCGCTCAGCCTGCGTGCAGTGTTGCCGCTGGTCGATAGCCGCACCCGCACCCGCGAGGTGCGACTGCGATTCACCGACCAGCCGGCGTTGGCCGGCAGCAGCGGCCGGCTGATCTGGCAGGCCGCCGAGCCGCGCCTGCCGGTGGCGCTGGTGGTCAAGCGTGACGGCCAGCTGGGGGTGATGCTGTACCAGGACGGCAAGGCGCGCTTCCAGCCGCTGCCCGGTGCGCTGGAGGGGCAGGCGGCCCCGGTTGACCTGCCGCCGGACAGCCGGGTGATTGTCGAGGGGCAGCATGCGGTCAATGACGGCGATGCCGTCGAGCTGAAGGAGTAGACCGATGCTGCAGCGACTGATCGGCCATCATGTGCTGGCCAACCTGCTGTTCGTGCTGGTACTGGTGCTCGGCACGCTGGCCTACAACCTGCTGCCGCGCCAGCAGGACCCGACCATCAACTTCAACTGGATCGTGGTCACCACGGTGCTGCCGGGTGCCTCGGCGGAGGATATCGAGCGGCGGGTGACCGACCCGCTGGAGGAGGCGATCCAGAATATCTCCGATATCAAGTTCGCCTCGTCCAACAGCCGTGAGGGCGTCTCCAGCTTGCTGATCCGGTTCGAGGATATAGACGCGCGCACCTTCGACAAACGGATCAACGACCTGCGCCGCGAGATCCAGAACGCCGAGGACGAGCTACCGGAGGCGGCCAGCGACCCGGTGATTCTCGAGCTGACCAGCGCCAACGCCTTCCCCAGCGTCACGGTGGCGGTGGTTGGCCAGGCCGACGACGAGAACCTGCGTCTGCAGGCACGCAATATCGAGAAGGACCTGGAGCGACTGGCCGGCGTCGACCGGGTCGATCCGATCGGCCTGGATGACCCGGAACTGCAAGTCAACTTCGACCCGCAGGTGCTGCAGGCGCTACAGCTGTCACCGACCCTGCTGGCCGACAGCGTGGCGCTCTGGTTCCGCGATATCTCTGCCGGCAGCGTCGATGTCGGTGGCAATGCCTGGCTGATCCGGCTGGCTGGCCGCGACGCCTCGCCGGACCGGGTCAAGCAGATGCCGCTGGTCGGTCTGGGTGGCCAGGAGTTGACTCTCGACCGGGTCGCCGAGGTGGTGCGGGCACGGGAGAAGGCCAGCCAGGAGGCGATCATCGATGGCAAGCCGGCGATCGTGATGGCGGTGATGAAGAAGGGCGATGCCAACACCATCGATCTGGTCGAGCGGGTCAAGGCCTACATGGCTCAGCGCAACGAGCTGAAGGTGCAGACCGGCGCCGAACTGGTGCTGGTCGACGACCAGACGGTGCCGACCCGCGAGGCGATCACCCTGATGCAAAACAACGCCATGATCGGCCTGCTGCTGGTGCTTCTGGTGGCATGGCTGTTTCTCGGTACCCGCATTGCGCTGCTGACCGCGATTGGCATCCCGTTCATTCTGGCCGGTACCTTCTGGGTGCTCTGGATGACCGGTGAAACGCTCAACGTGACCGTGCTGCTGGGCGTGGTGATCGTGCTGGGGATGCTGGTCGACGATGCGGTGGTGGTGGTCGAGGCGATCTATCACCGGTTGCAGCAGGGCATTCCGGTAATGGACGCGGCGCTGCAGTCGCTGCGCGAAGTCGGCCGGCCGGTGACCAGCGCGGTATTGACCACCATCGCCGCCTTCATGCCGCTGATGCTGCTGCCGGGTATCCTCGGCGATTTCATGCGGGTGATCCCGATGGTGGTGACCATCGCCCTGGCGATCTCGCTGATCGAGGCGTTCTGGATGCTGCCAGCCCATGTGTCGGTGGCGCGGATCAGCTTCGAGCGGCCCAGCCGGATGCAGCTGTGGCGGATCCGTAACACCCGCCGGGTGCAGATCTTCTATATCCGGATGCTGGTCAAGGCGCTGCGCCGCCCGGCGATCACCCTGTCGCTGATGGTGCTGCTGTTTCTCGGTTCGCTGGGGGTGGTCAGTGCCGGTTTGATCAAGATGGATTTCTTTGCCGCCGACCCGCTGCGGCTGTTCTACGTCAATATCGAGATGCCGGCGCAAACCCCGCTGGCAACCACGCTGGACAAGGTCAGGGAGGCGGAACAGCTGGTGCGCCGCCAGCTGCGGCCGGAGGATATGCGGGCGGTGGTCGGCTATGCCGGTCAGCAGTTCACCGAAACCGCGCCCCAGTTCGGCGAGCAGTACGGCCAGATCCTGGTCGGCCTGAAACCGAAGAGCGAGCAGAACCGTTCGGTGGATCAGCTGATCGAGGCGGTGCGGGCCGATGTGCAGGCGCTGGCCGGGCCGGTCAACGTCTCCTTCCTGCGGCTGGCCGGCGGTCCGCCGGTCTCCAAGCCGATCAGCGTCAAGGTGCGCGGCGACGAATATGCCGAGATCCGCGCTGCTGCCGATGCCCTGAAGAGCTATATGGCGAGCCAGTCGCCGATCATCGATATCAGCGACGATGCCGGCGGCGGCCGCATGACGCTGACCCTGACCCCTGATTACGACGCCATCGCCCGTACCGGGCTGGCGCCGCTGGAGGTGCTGCGCACCGCCCATCTGCTGGTGGATGGCGAGATCGTCGCCGATATGCAGCACCAGGGCGACAAGCTGGAGGTGCGGGTGCGCGCCAAGCCGGCGTCCTACAGCGATGTCGATCAGCTGCTGTCGTTCCGGCTGCCGACCCCGGCGGGTGGCCAGGTGCCGCTGTCGGAGCTGGTGCATGCCGAACGGGGGCCGGGGCTGGGCAATATCCGCCACTACAATTTTCGCCGGGCGATCACCGTGGAGGCGGACCTGAAACCGGACAGCATCGACACGGTAACCGCCAACAACCTGCTGATCGAGCACTGGAACAGCCAGCTGCAGGGGCGTTTCCCGAACGTGGACCTGGATTTCTCCGGCGAGCTGGACGATATCCAGGAGAGTATCGACGCCATCGCGCTGCTGTTCGTGTTCGGCATCGGCGTGATGTACCTGATCCTCGGCACCCAGTTCAGCAGCTACTGGCAGCCGTTCATGATCCTGGCCACAGTGCCGATGGCGTTCACCGGGGTGGTGATGGGGCTGCTGCTGACCCAGAACCCGCTCAGCCTGTTCACCCTGTACGGGGTGGTGGCGCTGGCGGGGATCGCGGTCAATGCCGCCATCGTGCTGATCTCGGCGGCCAACGCCCGGCTGGCGCGCGGCATGAGCGTACTGCACGCCACCCTCTATGCGGCGCGGCGACGGGTGATCCCGATCCTGATCACCTCGCTGACCACCATCGCCGGGCTGTCGTCGCTGGCGCTCGGCCTGGGCGGCAAGTCGTTGATCTGGGGGCCGGTCGCCACCGCCATCGTCAGCGGGCTGGCGTTCTCGACGGTGCTGACGCTGTTCGTGGTACCGACGCTGTATCGCTTGTCGATGGGCCGGGCGGCCAAACGGCGTGCCGCCCGCTCGCAGTCATTCGAGCCGGTGGCCGAGTAACGCGGCTCAGGTGCGGCCGCGGGCGATGCTGCCGCGCTTGCGGCGCCGCTCCAGTTCGCGGCCGCGGTGACTCAGCCGCAGCTTGGCGACCAGTACGCCGGCGAGGATGAACAGCAGGCCGCTGAATTCGCCTACCTGGCCGTCGAATACCAGCAGAGCGATGGTACCGATCAGGATCAGCAGGAAAGGCTTCTCTTCGTACAGCAGGTTTGACAGCCAGTTGTCGTCCGACATACCCGTATCCTCTGGCAGAAAGAGTATTCAACAACTATAGCAGTTGGTTCGGGAACGTATGAAAAAGGCGCCGTCGGGCTAATGCCGATCAGTTAAGCTCTTTAACTTGCTGATCAGGCAAGAGAAAATCCGGAATCCATGTTAAGGGTTCCGGATTTTTTTATGCATTTCAGTCAGGCAGTGGATGCCATCTCTCGCG
>NZ_JAILYN010000027.1 GCF_019795155.1 Marinobacterium arenosum
TTACCAGTCTGGTGGATTACTGGCGCCAGCTTGCGGTGTTCACATGAACCGCCGTGGTACGGAACCGTATGCCCGGTGGTGTGGGAGGACGGCGGGGGTAACCCCGCCTCCTACCCGATCCCGCTTGCCTCCACAGAACGCCTGATCCTGCGTTTATGCCCTTAAGTCTGGGTGCGCGGCCCGATCCACCGGCTGGCAAAAAGAACTCGCTCGTACCTCGCTCAAACAGCTTTTTGCCTGATCGCCGCTGTATCGAACCGTGCTCGGGACGCTCAGAGTCGGCGTAGTTAGGGGTGCCCGGCCAGGGGTGCCAGCGGCAAGGCTATGACTGGCGTAGAGGTTTTCCTCTGGTCTGCTGATAACTCACCACTCACCACTCACCACTCAAAACTTAATCCCTACAACTTAAACCTTTCCAGCAACGCCTGCTGTTGCTGGGCGACGCTCAGCAGCTGGTTGCTGCTCTGCGCCGCCTGTTCGGCGCCCTCGGCGGTTTCGGCGGCGGTGCCGTTGAGGCGGGTCAGGGTCTGGCTGATCTCCGCCACCGCCTGATTCTGCTGCCGGGCCGCTTCGGCGATCTGGCTGTTCAGTGCGCGGATATTGGCGATCGCGGCGTTCATCGAGCTCAGCGACTGCTGCGAGGTATTGGCGTGCTCTACGCAGTGCTCCGCCTGCTGCTGGCTGTCCTGCATCGCATGGACCACCTGCTGGATGCTGGCTTGCATGTTGCCGATCATCTGCTGGATCTGCTGGGTCGAATTGCGGGTGCGGCCGGCCAGCTCACGCACCTCGTCGGCCACCACCGCGAAACCACGGCCGTGTTCGCCGGCCCGGGCCGCTTCGATGGCGGCATTCAGCGCCAGCAAGTTGGTCTGTTCGGCAATCGACTCGATGGTCTCCAGGATCAGGTCGATCTCGCTGCTGTAACCGGCCAGTTCGTCGCTGACCGTCACCGCCCGGCCGATCGTGCCAGCCTGGCTATGGATCCCCTGCAGGGTATCCTGCACCTTATCCGAGACATCCTGGCTCAGGTTTTCGCAGGCCTGGGAGGCGTCCAGGGTGGTGTCGCTGTGGCGGGCCACCTCGTTGACGCTGCTCTCCATCTGCACCGAGGCGGCGGCGGTCATCTCCAGCAGGCGGCTCTGCTGCGACATCGCCTGGGTGGTCTGCAGGCTGATGGCGGCGTTGCGCTGGGCGGCGTCCGACAGATGCACGGCGCCGTCGGCGATCTGGCCGAGGATCTCCTTCAGACTGCCGACCACCGCGTTGAGCGAGCCGCCCAGTTGGCCGAATTCGTCCCGGCGCTGCTGGTCGAAGGTTACCCGCAGGTCGCCGTTCTGCACCGCGGTCAGCTGTTGCCGGATCTGGCTGAGCGGACGGTTGATGGTGCGGATCACCACGACTGCCACCAGCAGCGCGACCAGGCAGGAGCCGGCCGACAAGCCGATGATCAGTGAATGGCTCAGGCTGCTGTTCTGTTCGGCGGCCAGCCGGGCCTGGTCGGCCAGCTGTTGCGCCTGCTCGATGAAGGCGGCACTGGCGCTGCGGCTCTGTTGCAGCAGCTGGCGGGCCTGGGTCCGCTGCTGGCGCAGCGCCTGTCGGTTGTCGTACTGCTGCCGGTACAGGTCGACCAGACCGTCGCTCCCGTGGAAGTGTTTAACCAGCTCGCTGATCAGCGATTCGATCTGACCGGCTTTCGGTTCCACGTCGGCCAGCGCCTGGAACTTGCCGGCCGGCTCGCCTTTGCGGCGGGCCATGGCGGTCGACAGCGCCTTGATATCACCGCTGCGCTTGAACGCGATCAGCTGCAGGCGCTGGTCGGTCAGGCTGCGGCTCAGGCCGTTGACGGCGATGGTCGCCTTGATGTTCTTGCCCTTGCTGAGTTTCTGGTAGCGCTGGATCCAGGAGGTGATCGAATCGCTCTGGCCCTGGAAGCGGATCTCCTCTTCGATCACCTGTCGATCGAGCTGCAGCCGCTGGCCGTGCAGTGCCATCAGCTGACGGGCGTTGTCGCCAAAAGCCGTGCCGAGCCGTTGTACCTCGGCCAGCGAGGCCGACAGTTCGGGCTGGCCGGCCAGTTGCGGCGCCAGCGCCGCCAGCTTGTCGTTGAAGCGGTTCAGGGCGTTGTCGAAGTTTTCCCGCTCGGCGCCGAGCGCCGTCTTGTCCTCTTGCGCCAGGGCGCTGAACAGCGCCTGGTTGGCCTGTTGCAGCTCGATCATCTGGTCGAAACTGCCGACCAGCAACGGCATGGCGGTATCGGTAACATGGTGCAGGCGCCGGTTGATGCTGTCGTTGCCCAGCAAGCCGCCGCCGCCGACCACCAGGATAAAAAGCACCAGGGTCAGAAAGCCGAGAGTGATTTTCCGGATCACGGTCAGGCTCATATCCATTTCTCCAACAGTGATGTGTAGGCTGCAAAAACCTTGTCAGACCGGGCCGGGGGAGGGGACTCAGGCGACCCACTGCAGCGTGGCGGGGAGGGTCGCCGCGACGCCGATGGCCGGCGCTGGCACAAGGTTTCGAACGATGAGTAAAGCGCCGGTCCGGGCGGGGCGCCCGGCCGGCGGCCGGTTGGTCGTTACTCGATGCCCATCAGCTCGCGCGGCAGATACAGCGCCAGGTCCGGGATGAAGGTGACGATCAGCACCATCGGCAGGTGGCCGAAGATCAGGAACTTCAGCGTCGGCACGATGTACTTGTCGAGCGGTAGCTTACTGACCCCGCCGGCCATGTAGAGCATTGGCGCACAGGGTGGCGAGACGTTGCCGAGGCCCAGGTTGACGCCGACGATGGCGGCGAAGTGGATCGGGTGGATGCCGAGCTGGCCGATCACCGGCAGGAAGATCACCGCCGCCAGCACCGCGCCGGAGATGTCGTCGACGATCATGCCGATCAGCAACAGCAGCAGGTTGATCACCAGCAGGATGATGATCTTGTTGTCGGAGATCTGCAGCAGCGCCTCGGCCAGGTGTTTCGGGATCTGTTCCATGATCATCGCCCGGCTCATGATGAACAGGAAGAACAGCACCGCCAGGATCGAACCGGTGGTGATCACCGCCCGCACCGTGGCGTGGCCGAGCGACTTCATGTTCAGTCCCTTGTAGATATACAGCCCCACCGGAATGGCGTAGACCACGGCGATCGCCGCCGCTTCGGTCGGGGTGGCGATGCCGCTGTAGATCACGCCGAGGATCAGGATCGGCATCAGCAGCGCGAAGCTGGCCTTGTAGCCGGAACGCACCACGCCGCGGCTGGCTTCGGCGAACGAGACCTTTGGCGCCACGGTGATGGAGGTGTTGTTGCGCAGGAACCAGAAGTTCAGCCCGCAGTACACCAGCGTCAGCAGGATGCCGGGGATGATGGTCGACAGGAAGGCGGCGCCGACCGAGATGCCGCCGGTGATCGAGAACACGATCATCGGGATGCTCGGCGGGATCAGCAGCGCCAGCACCGACGAGCAGGCCACCAGCGCGGTGGCGTGGCCCTCGGGATAACCCTCGCGGGTCATGCGCGGAATCATGATCTGGCCGATCGCGGCGATCGCCGCCGACGAGCTGCCGGAGATGGCGCCGAACAGTGCGCAGGTCAGCACGGTGACCGCGCCGAGACCGCCCTTGATGCGGCCGACGAACGAGTTGACGAAGTCCAGCAGCCGCTCGGAGATGCCGCCGACCGCCATCAGGGTGCCGGCCAGTACGAACAGCGGCAGGGCCAGCAGCGCGAAGCCGCTGGCGGTGTTGAAGCCGTGCGGTACCAGGAACGAGATATTGTTGCCGGTCAGCACGGCGAACATCAGGGCGCCGATGCCGAAGGCGAAGGCGACCGGGATTTCGATCAGCAGCAGTACCACCACCGCCAGCATTACAAGAAGAAAGGTAACCATATGCTTAACTCCCGACGGACTGGTGGTCAGGGACGACGTTGCCATGGCGCTGGGCACGGTGGCGCATCAGGTCGCGGAACTCGGCGACCGCCTGCAGCAGGAAGTAGCCGGCCATCATCGCGAAGCCGACGATCATGCTGGCGCTCCAGAGCCCTTTCGGCCACTGCATGTAGAGGCTCAGACGGCCCTTGTCGATCACGAACAGCGCGTACTTGATGGCGAAGAAACCGAACGCGCAGGCGGCGATGATGCAGATGCAGGAGCCGATAAAGCGGATCAGCCGGATCTTGAACGGATCTTTAAGCACCAGCGAGACCACACCGCCGTGGATATGCTCGCGTACCCGGGTGGCATAACCCATGCCGAGGAAGTAGACCCAGACACCGAGCAGGATCGACATCTCCTCCATACCGGCAAACGGTGATTCCAGCACGTAGCGCAGGATCACCTGGCCGAACATCAACCCGGCCAACGCCAGGCCGGCGAAGATCATCAGGGCGCGGAACGCCTTGTCGAACAGGGCCTCCAGCTTGATCAGCTTGCGCTCGATCGGGCCGGGATCAGGGTGGAACAGGGATGTCAGGTGTTCGGGGGTATCGTGGTCGGACAGTTCAGGATCGTAGCTGTAGGAGTCGGTGCCGACCGGACCGACCGGGTGCTGTTTAATGGGCTGGTTCATGGCAGAGACCTCACGGATGTAGCAGCGGGGCGAGCCGCCGGCGCGGGGCCGGCGGTTCGAGGGGGCGCTCAGCCACGGGCCGTGGCTGGCGCACCGGGGTGTGAGATCAGTTCACGCCGGCGATGGCGCGAACCTTGTTCATGATCTGCGGGCCGACCTGTTTCTCCATAAACGGCCATTCGTTGGCGTACAGTTTCTCCTTGGCGGTCTTCAGCTCTTGCGGGCTCAGTTCCACCACGTTGATACCGGCCTCGCGCACCTGGTTCAGGAAGCCTTCGTCGATGCTCTGAGCCTCGCTCCATACCCACTGCAGAGTGGCGTTTGCGGCGGCGTTCAGCTTGTCACGCTCGGCGGCCGGCAGCTCTTCGTACCAGCTCTTGTTGACCAGCCAGAAGGCGTGCTCGAAGTAGTCGCGGGTCAGGATGTAGGACTCCAGCACGTCGCGCATCTGCCAGATCTCCACCGCCGGACCGAAGGCGCGGCCATCGACGGTGCCCAGCTGCAGTGCGGTGTACAGTTCGGAGTAGGGCATCGGCACGGCGGTGAAGCCCCAGTTCTTGAAGCGCTCGATGGCGATCGGTACCGGCGGTACCCGCACCTTCACGCCCTTGGCGTCGGCCGGGAAGCTGGTCGGCTGTTTGCCGATCCCCTTGCGGATCGCCATCGAGCCGAAGCCGGTCGGGATGGTGCCCAGCGCGACCAGGTCGAGGTCGGCCAGGATCTGGTTGTAGACCTCCTGGATCTCGCCGTTCGGGCCGTACACCTTGCGGGCGTCATCCCAGTTGTCGACCACGTAGCCGAGCCAGGTCAGATCCAGTCGACCGTCGAATTCCGAGGCGCCGAAGGTCAGCGTCATCGGGATCACACCCTCCATGCTCTGCTCGAACAGCGAGGTCCAGTCGCCCAGGTCACCGCCCGGGTGGTAGTCGATCTCCAGCTTGGAGCCCTGCTTGGCCAGCTGTTCGCGGAATTTCTCCGAGGTTTGATGGAAGATGTGTTCGGACGGGTAGGCGTGGGCCAGGATGAAGCTGTCGTCGGCTGCGGCCTGGGTCGGCACTACGGTCGTTGTCAGGGTGGCTGCAGCCAAAGTGCAGCTGCACAGAAGGGATTTCAGGGTATTGCGGCTTTTGCGGAACATGCGTTGCCTCCGGTTCAGACATAGTTGTTTTTGTTGTGTCTGCCGGTCAGTGTGCGGTGGGGCTTGGTTGTTGTAAATTCGTTCTGAGTAATGCTCGGTTTAGTGTTTGTTTAAGTAAATGTTTTGCTGTTTTTTCGACGTTACTGCGGTTTTTTTGAAAAATATCAGCACGATCGCTTCGTTTTTTAGGCTGAGGTTGTCCGGTTCGGTGCGACTGGTACCCAGGGCATTGGTGGACTGGTACCCAGTTTTCAGCATGCCTCGGCGCAACGCCCGAGGCTGACGCTCGGAAAAGCCGCACCGGCGGCGGCCGGATTTGCTGTTACTTTTCTGTTCTATAGTTAAGAAGCTTTTGAGCTGGCAGCCGATTGGCGTGTTGCCTGGCTCGACAGCCTGGGGATCTCAACGCCACTAACACTGGTCTTGACTATGGACACGTTGGCCCAATCCTGGCTCGCGTTACAGTGTCAGCAGATCACGGATGTGACACAGGGACTTATTCTGTGGGGACGTCCGCAACGGCTGAAACCACTGGCCCGCTGGCCCGAAGCCGCAGTACCTGATCCAGCCCTGCAGGGCTGTGCCGAGCAGGCCCTGACGGAGCAGCGGGTGGTCGAACAACCATCCCCTTCCGGTCACCTTATCGCCGTCCCTTTGTGTCTGCATGCAAAGCCTTGCGGCGCAGTGGCGCTGATGCTGTCCGAACGTGGCGCTGAAGGCCGTCAGGCGGCGATCCGACTGTTGCAGTGGGGGCTCAACTGGCTTGAACTGCTGCTCAGCCGTAAAGCCCTGAAAGCGGAAACCGCCCCGCTCGACCCTCTCCATCGCTTGCCCTTGATGCTGCTGCAGCGGTTGCTGGCGGCGGGCTCCTGCCAGGCGGCGGCCGACTTGCTGGTCAGCGAACTGGCCGGTCAGCTCGGCTGTCAGCGGGTCAGTCTCGGTCTGCTGCAACGCGGCCAGGTACGGGTTCTGGCGCTGTCCCACAACATCAATTTCGACCAACGCACTCAGCTGATGCGCCAGCTGAGCGCGGCGATGGCGGAGTCGCTGGATCAGAACGATCAACTCTGTTACCCGCAGCAGGGCCGCGATGGCCTGATCCGGCTGGCCCATCAGCAGCTGGCTCGGCTGCAGGGCGCCGACTGGCTGCTGACGCTGCCGCTGCGCGACGGCCGGCAGGCGATCGGCGCGCTGACCCTGGAACGCAGCGCCCCGCTCGATAGCCGCCAGTTGGAAGTGGTTCACTACCTGGGCGAGACCGTTGGCAGATTGCTGGAGACCCGCCGGTTGGCTGAGCAATCCTGGTCGGGCCGCGCCTGGCAGGCTGGGCGGCACTGGCTGAAGGGCCTGGTCGGTCGCGGTGGTTGGTCCCGCAAGCTGGCGCTGCTGGCCGTGCTGGCGCTGCTGCTGGCGCTGGCCGTTTACCAGGCGCCCTACCGGGTGACCGCCGATGCCAGCATCGAAGGCGAGATAAGCCAAGTAGTGGTGGCCGCGCAGGAGGGCTTTATCGCCGCCGCCGGGGCGCGGGCCGGCGATCGGGTCGAGCAGGGCCGGCTGCTGGCCACGCTGGATGATCGCGATCTGCAGCTGGAGCGGCTGAAGTGGCTCAGCCAGCGCGAGCAGTACCTGAAGGAGTACAACGGTGCGCTGGCCAGTTACGACCGTGCCCAGATCAGCATCCTTAAAGCGCAGATGGAGCAGGCCCAGGCGCAGATCGAACTGATCGACCAGCAGCTGGCGCGCAGCCGGCTGCTGGCGCCGATCGACGGCTTTATCGTCGAAGGCGACCTGAGCCAGTCGATCGGTGCGCCGGTGGAGCGGGGCCAGGTGCTGTTCGAGATTGCGCCGCTGGAGCGCTACCGGGTGGTGCTGCAGGTGGAGGAGCGCGACGTGGCGGCGGTGGCGGTTGGCCAGTCCGGCCAGTTGCGGCTGGCCAGCCTGCCGGACCAGCCGCTGGCCTTCCGGGTGCAGCGGGTGGTGCCGGTGCTGACCAGCGCCGACGGCCGCAACTACTACCGGGTGGAGGCGGAACTGGCGGCGGAACTGGACCAGCTGCGACCGGGGATGACCGGCATCGGCAAGATTGACATCGGCCAGCGCCGGCTGGGCTGGCTCTGGTTCCACCGGGCCGCCGATAGCGCCCGGCTCTGGGCCTGGTCCACATGGCAGTAGGAGTGACGCCTATGCCGTGCGCCGACTGGCAATCCCTGGCTGAACTGCGACCGCAACTGCATCCCCATGTCCAGCTTCATCGCCAGCGCAACCGCAACCGGGTCGGCTACATGCTGGAGGACCTGGCCAGCGGCCAGTGCTACCGGTTGTCCGAGGAGTCCTGGCGCTGTGTCGGTCTGATGGACGGTCGCCACAGCCTGGCGCAGATCGATCAACAGCTGACCGAGCAGCTCGGCGAGCAAGCCCCCGGCCGGGAAGCGCTGATGCAGCTGATGGAGATGCTGCACTGTGCCGACCTGGTGCAGTGCGGTCTGGCGCTGGACAACAGCGACCGGATCCAGCGCCGGTATACCCGCCAGGCGCTCTGGCGGCAGTGGTTGCGCAATCCGCTGGCACTGCGGATTCCGCTGATCGATCCGGACCGCTTCCTGGAACGCTGGCTCTGGCTGGCGCGACCGCTGTTCAGCCGCTGGGGGCTGCTGCTCTGGCTGGCGCTGGTATTGAGCGCCGCATTCCAGGCCTGGCTGAACTGGCCGGCACTCAGTGACAACCCGCTCGACCGTATCCTCAGCACCCAGAACCTGCTCTTGCTCTGGCTCTGTTACCCGCTGCTGAAGGCGCTGCACGAGTTCGGCCACGCCTTCGCCACCAAGGCGTTCGGCGGCGAGGTGCATGAGATGGGGGTGGTGTTCATCCTGCTGGTGCCGCTGCCCTATGTGAACGCCAGCAGCGCCACCGCCTTCGCCGAGCGCTCGCGGCGGATCTGGGTCAGCGCCGCCGGCATCATGACCGACCTGCTGCTGGCCTCGCTGGCGCTGTTCATCTGGTTGCAGGTGGAGCCGGGCCGGATCAGCGCCTTGGCCTACTCGGTGGTGTTACTGGGCAGTGTCTCCACGCTGCTGTTCAACGGCAACCCGCTGCTGCGCTTCGACGGTTACTACCTGTTGTGCGACCTGGTCGGCCTGCCCAACCTGGGCCCCCGTGCCGGCCGCTACCTGGGTTACCTCTACCTGCGTTACCTGGTTGGCGAGGGCGGTCTGCAGTCTCCGGCCAACGACCGATCCGAGGCGGCCTGGTTTGTCGGTTACGGCATCGCCGCCTGGTGCTACCGGTTATTTATCCTGGCGCTGATCACCCTGTTCGCCGCCGAATATTCGTTGGTGCTGGGCGCCTTTCTGGCCGCTTGGCTACTGCTGACCATGCTGCTGGCGCCGCTGGCCAAGGGGCTGCTGTTCCTCTGCCTGAGCCCGCGGCTGCGCGCCCGCCGTCTGCGTGGCCTGAGCCTCAGCCTGGCGTTGCTGGGGCTGGCGGTTGCCGGACTGGCGTTGGTGCCGGTGCCCCATGCCACCCATACCGAGGCACTGGTCTGGTTGCCGCCGCAGGCCGAACTGCGGGCTGGCGCCGATGGTTTCATCGACCACCAAGCGGTGGCCGACGGCAACCGGGTGCACGCCGGCCAGGTATTGCTGGTCAGCCAGGACCCGCAACTGCATGCCGAGGAGCAGCTGCTGCTGGCCCGGCTGAAGGAGCAGCAGGCCCGGCTGACGGCGGTCCAGGCCAGCGATAGGGTGCAGGCCAACCTGGTGCGTGAAACGCTGCGTACCACTGCGGCGGAACTGGCCCGGCTGCGCGAGCGCCAGGCGGCGCTGACCCTGCACAGTCCCGGCGATGGCATTCTGGTGCTACCCGATGCGGGGCGGCTGGCAGGGCGCTTCCACAACCAGGGTGCCCTGCTCGGCTATGTGATCAACGACGGCCAGCCGCGGGTGAGGGCGGTGGTCAGCCAGGACCAGATCGGTCAGATCCGGCAACACACCGAGGCGATCGAGGTGCGACTGGAAACCGATCGGCAGCAACTGCTGCGCGGCCGGATCGTCGCCGAGCAACCCGCCGCCACTCACCTGCTGCCCGGCGCCGCGCTCAATGCGCTCAGCGGTGGCCGGATCGCGGTCGATCCGGCCGATCCGCAGGGGCGCCAGGCGCTGGAAGGGTTGTTCCTGATCGATGTGGCACTGCCGGTCGACACCCGGCTGCGCTGGTTCGGCGGCCGTGCCCACGTGCGTTTTTCCCATGGCGAACAGCCGCTACTGGGGCAGTGGTACCGCCGGTTGCGGCAGCTGTTCCTGAAACGCCTGGATTATTGAACGAGCCGGCCGTTGCCGGCTGCGAGGATGGGGAGCGAGACCATGTATAAACAGACACAGATGAGTTTGGCGGTGGCGCTGCTGGGTGCCGCTGCACTGGCGCAGGCCGCTGAATCGGTGGAACAGCAGATGGCACCGTTCGACTGCTTTATCGAGCCCAATATGGTGGTCGATGTCAGCAGCCCGGATGAGGGAATCATCAAGCAGCTGGATGTCGGCAAGAGCGACAGCGTACAGCCGGGCCAGGTGCTGTTCACGCTGGATTCGGCGCTGGAATCGGCCACCCTGAAGCTGGCCGAGGCTCGGGCCCGGATGAGCGACGAGATCCGTGCCCGGAAAACCTCGCTGGCGCACAGCCAGCGCAAGATGGAACGGATTGGTCAGCTCTACAACCGTCAGGCGGTGCCGCTACACCAGAAGGACGAGGTGGAAACCGAGGTGGCACTGGCCCGCTTGCAGTTGCAGCAGGCCCGTGAGAACCGCCAGTTGGCCAAGCTGGATGCCGAGCGGGCCAGGACCTTGCTGGAGCGGCGTCAGGTGGCCAGCCCGATCAGCGGCGTGGTGGTCCAGCGGTTCAAGTTCCCCGGCGAATACGTCGAGGGTGAACCGGTGATGCGGCTGGCCCAGCTGGACCCGTTGCGGGTCGAGGTGATTGTGCCGGTGCGGCTGTTTGGTCGCATCCAACCCGGTATGAAAGCCCGGGTGTTGCCGGAGATCAACCCGGCGCAGCAAACTTACCAGGCTCAGGTGATTGTAGTGGACCCGGTGGCAGACGTTTCCAGCGGAACCTTCGGCGTGCGGTTGGAATTGCCCAACCCCGAGCTCAAATTACCCAGCGGTCTGAAGTGCAATGTACAGTTCGCAATGCCAGACCAGCCGGGCGATTCAGGCACGGTGTCAAGTTTATGAAACAGTCTTGTAAACCCCCTTTGCAACAAAGTACCAGAACCTGAACAAACCAGTACTAAAGCGCAATTCACATCCCATCTACGCTGAATACCAGTACCAACGCAAGGTAGAAGTCTAGGTACAGCGGCGCCTGAGATACGCGTCATAGGCAGTTACGCGTATCGACGGGCATCTCTGCTGAAGGGAGCGGTCTCGGCGGACATCCGAACGTAAATCGTTAGTCCCGATGAAACGTTGTACATACCAGTCAGGGAATAACCCTGGGCCTTCGCGCCTGAGGAGTTTGTATGAGTGGTTTCAAACGTGAAGGGGGCCAGCCCCTGCGCAAGGGATTGTTGTTCGAAGCGATGGAACCGCGCTTACTGTTTTCAGCCAGTCTGGATGCTGTGCTTATCGACAGCACCCTGGCCGACGACCAACTACTGGCCCAGGCGGCCGATAGCGCCGATTGGGTACACATCTACGATGGCGACCAGACCTCCGCCTCGACGTTGCTGTCCCAGGTGATCGCCTGGACGGAGACCAACAATCAGCCGCTGTCATCGCTGTCGATCCTGTCGCATGGGGCGGACGGCCAGTTCCAGCTGGGCAGCGACACCATCTCCAATACCACTCTTGATGACAGTGCCGCCCTCTGGCAGCAACTGGGCAGCCTGTTGGCCGACGACGGCCAGCTCCATCTGTACGGTTGCAGCGCCGGGGCTGACGACGCCGGCAGCGAACTGATCGACAGCCTGGCCGACCTGACCGGGGCTGATGTCTACGCCTCCGACGATACCACCGGGGCCGGCGGCGACTGGCAGCTGGAAACGGCCTCGACCGGCGCCGGTCCGGTCACAACCGATGAGTCCGGTGTGCTCAATAAGTCGTTGCTGCAGCGGTATGAAGGCACCTTGGGCAACGGCAACGGCAACGGCGGTGAAACCGGCCAGGGCAACGGAAACGGCGGCAATGGCAACAGCGGCGAGACCGGCCAGGGCAACGGCGGTAACGGCAACGGCGGCGAGACCGGCCAGGGCAACGGCAACGGCGGTAACGGCAACGGCGGCGAAACCGGCCAGGGCAACGGAAACGGCGGCAATGGTAACAGCGGCGAGACCGGCCAGGGCAACGGAAACGGTGGTAACGGTAACGGCGGCGAGACCGGCCAGGGCAATGGTGTTGATAATGGCAACGGCGGCGAGACCGGCCAGGGCAACGGTAACGGCGGCAACGGCAACGGTGGCGGTAACGGCAACGGCGGCGAAACCGGCCAAGGCAACGGTAATGGCGGTAACGGCAACGGCGGCGAAACCGGCCAGGGCAACGGTAACGGCGGCAACGGCAACGGTAACGGTAACGGTAACGGTAACGGTAACGGTAACGGCGGCGAGAACGGCCAGGGCAATGGTAACGGCGGCAACGGCGGCGAGAACGGTAATGGCAACGGGGTAATCAATCATCCGCCGCAGGTCTGGGGTTCGTTCGACGACGGCGAGCTGTTCTTCATCGCCCCGCATCCTTCCGACAAGCACGACGTCAGCGGTTACCTGATCGGCGAGATCAGTGGGGGCACGCTGTACCTGGCCGATGGCACGCCGCTGCATAGCGGCGATTACATCAGCCTGGTGCAGGCCCAGGCCGGGCTCTATTTCATCTCCGATACGGGCAGTGGCGAGTCTGCCGGCATCGAGTTGAGCAGCGCCACCGACGATGGGCAGGCGCTGCCGCCGGAGCCGGAATTCAATATCAACGATGAGACCGTGGTCGATTCCGACCAGCCGCCGTTCGTGCAGGACGATGAAGGCGGGCAACAGGATGAAAGCGGCCAGCAGGATGGCGGTGATCAGGAGAATCCACAGGTTGTAGATGTAGAGGGTAATTCGGGGTTGGCAGGCGGCACGGACGCTCCCCAACTGCCGAATAACGGTGAGCCGAGTGGTCTGTTCGACAGTGATGAGCCGTCCGATGAACCGACGCTGGTCGATAGCGGACAGTCTGCGGCAGGTGAAGGGGAGCCGGACGATCCGTTCGATTCGAGCGCGGGCAGTTCCACTGAGGGCGACGACCAGAGCGAACCTTTGAGCGACAGCGATATCGCCGCACTGCTGGCGCCGGTCGATGCGCCGGCGGCTGCAGGGGAGGGCTATATCGTCGAGCTGGCTGTCGGGTCAGGCGCAATGACCGCTGAGTCGGTGCCGGCTCAGCCGGATCATGACCAGGTTGCGCTGCAGCGGGTCGATCCGGTGCTGGTCCAGGGGGCGATGATCGGCAGCGTCGAGCAGTTGCTGCCGGATGAACAACTGCTGCTGCTCGATCAGCTGTTGATGTTCGAGGGCGGCTCGCTGCAGTGGTTGCAGGATGCCTTTGGCGACCAGGGGGAACTGCTGGAAGCCAGCTCCAAAGGGGTGGCGATGACGGCATTTGTCGGCACCCTGTCATGGGTGTTGCGAACCAGCTCGTTGCTGTCCAGCGCAATCACGGTGTTGCCGGTATGGCGGGGGTTCGATCCGCTGGTACTGCTGAACACCGGTGGGATTGGCGCCACGGTAGCCTCAACGCCGGCAACGGTCGCGACGGATGGTGTGGAAGCGTTGTTTGAACATGGTGGGTCCGCTGTTCAGGGCCGGAATCTGCAGGGAGAGGTGTGATGATCAAGTTATCGCCGGCAGTACGCATCAGCCTGGGGCTGGTCAGTCTGACATTGGGCATCCTGTTGATGGCCGACCTGGCCGGATTGACGCCGAAACAGGATACCGACCAGTTAGAGGGGCGGCGTCATATCAGCGAGGCGCTGGCGGTGCAGCTGTCCGTGGCGGCGCGCAGCAACGATAACGCGTTGCTGCGTGATACGCTGCGGGCGGTGGTGCATCACAACGACGCGATTCTCAGCGGTGCGATACGTCGGCGCGACGGCGCGGTGCTGGTGGAGCAGGGCGAGCATCAGCGTAACTGGGTACGGCAGGCGGAATCGCTGGTGTCGCTGAACCAACTGACGGTGCCGCTGAGCCGCAACGGTCAGCCGTTCGGCACGCTGGAACTGCGTTTCCGGCCACTGAACACGGTGGAGCAGGCCAATGTGCTGGTCGGCCTGTCGTTCGGCTGGATTCTGTTTATAGCGGCGGCCTGTGCCCTGGGCTACTGGGTTCTGATTAAGCGCTGCCTGAGTTTCCTGGATGCATCCTCGGTGATTCCGGGGCGGGTGCGTACCGCACTGGATACCCTGATGGAAGGGGTGCTGATCCTCGACAAGAAGAACCGTATCGTAATGGCCAACGCCGCCTTCGCCGAGAAGGTCCGCCAACCGATTTCCCAGTTGATCGGCCGCAAGGCCTCGGAGCTGGGTTGGGTGGCGCCGCACAGCAACCAGCCGGTGACCGAACTGCCGTGGAACTCGATTCAGGGCGGCGGCTGCGCCCGTGAAGGGGTGCAGTTGGGGCTGCGGCCGGCGGGTCAACGGGAGCGGGTGTTCCGGGTCAGCGGTGCGCCAATTCTTGACGACCAGGGGGTGGAACGCGGCGTACTGGCCAGTTTCGACGACGTGACCGAACTGGAGGATCGCAACACCCGGATGCAGAAGATGCTGACCGAGCTGGAGTCCTCCAAGGAGCAGGTCACCCAGCAGAACCGGCAGCTGCACCAGTTGGCGACCCGCGATCCGTTGACCGACTGCTTCAACCGGCGTTCGCTGTTCGACTGTTTCAACGCCGAGTTCGAGCGTGCCCGTACCCATAACCGCCCGCTCAGCTGTCTGATGCTCGATATCGACCACTTCAAGAACATCAATGACAGCTATGGTCACAGCGTTGGCGACGAGGTGATAAAAATGGTGGCTTCGATCCTGCACCATTCGGTACGTGAGAACGATGTGGTTGGCCGCTATGGCGGCGAGGAGTTCTGCGTGCTGCTGCCGGGCATGGATATACGCCAGGCGCTGCAGGTGGCCGAACGCTGCCGCGAAAGTATCCAGCACCAGGAGGTGCTGGAGGTGAAGGCGACTGCCAGCTTCGGCGTGTCGTCGCTGTCTGCCGGGCCGGAAAATCCCGAACAGATGGTCGACTGGGCAGATAAAGCGCTCTATGTCTCGAAAGAGAGCGGCCGTAACCGGGTGACCGCCTGGGATCAGAAAGCCTGCTCACAGATGTCGCCGCTGCATGCCGAGGCGGAGCTGCGCAAGGCTCAGTTGGCCGAGTTGCAGCAGGCGCTGGAGCGTAATGAGTTTCTGCTCTACTACCAGCCGCAGTTTGACTCCCTCGGCCATGTGATCGGTGCCGAAGCTTTGCTGCGCTGGTACAAGGGGGGCAAGGAGATCGTCTCGCCGGCCAGCTTTATCTCGCTGGTGGAGGAATCCGGCCTGATCGTGCCGCTGGGCGAGTGGGTGTTGCGCGAGGCCTGCACCCAGTTGTGCCAGATGGTGGACAACAACAGCTGCCCCAACTTCCGCAGCCTGTCAGTCAACGTCAGTCCACGTCAGTTCAAACATCCCGACTTCGTCTCCCAGGTGCACCGGATCATCCAGCAGACCAATATCGACCCCGGAATGTTGAAACTGGAGCTGACCGAAAGCCTGCTGATCGACGATATCAACGACACCATCGAGAAGATGCAGCGGCTGAAGGATGTCCATATCCGCTTCTCGATCGACGACTTCGGCACCGGCTACTCGTCGCTGCTCTACCTGCGCCATCTGCCGTTGAACCAGCTGAAGATCGACCAGTCGTTCGTCAGGGATCTGCTGACCGACCGGCACGACGCGGCGATCGTCAACACCATCATCGCGATGGCCGCTTCGCTGGAACTGGATATCATCGCCGAAGGGGTGGAGAACCGCGCCGAGGTGGACGCTTTGCAGAAGATGGGCTGTTACACCTTCCAGGGACACTATTTCAGCCGGCCGCTGCCGCTGCAGCAGTTCGTGGAGATGCTGCATCGGTAACTGAAACAAGCGATCGACTAACGTCCAGCCCGTGGCCGTGGCAGCCTGCAGTACTGTCACGGCTTTTTTTATGTTTTTTGTGGATTAGAGGGAAGCATCTACATCAGGTGAACAAGTGCCGCGTGGGCTCTTTCCACTTGCCATCACCGGGCCTGGCAATGCTTCTGAATTTAACTGGTGTGAAGTTTTCCCGCTAAAGCACGATAAATTTCTTTTATGTCTTTTCCACTGTCTTAGATTCAACCGTCACTACGCGGGGCGGGCGTCGCTCAGTTCTATAAGAATTACTTTATGTATGGGTAATTTTTTGTAACTATTTCAAAAACAGCGGATAGGCCGATATTGTCGTACCATTACCGGTCATACCCTCATGGATTCAGAGACCAGGACCCCGTGTGAGCGCATCGAACGAGCAGCCGACCTCCGTTACCAAATCGATTCGTCAGGTGGCGCAGCGCCATGTCATCACCTGCGAGCCTCACCATAGCCTCAGGGAAGCCACCCAGCGGATGCACCGGCACCACTGCAGCTCGATCGTGGTGGTGGACGAGGGCTGCCCGATAGGTATCTGGACCGAAGCGGATGCGCTGAAATTGGACTACGGCCGCCCCGACTATCAGGCGATGCCGATCCGCCTGCTGATGACCGCGCCGCTGAAAACCATCGGCCTGGAGTTGAGCCTGGATGAGGCGGCGGTGGAGTTCAAACGGCTGGGGATTCGTCACCTGGTAGTGGTCGATCAGCAGGGCCAGCTGTACGGCATCCTGTCGCAAAGCGATGTGGTCGTGCACCAGGATGCCGAATCCTTCATGCGCATGAACGAGGTCGGCGGCATCCTGCCCAGCGCCCAGCCGCCACAGCTGGATGTCGGGGAACCGATCGAGAGCGCGGTGCAGCTGATGCGTGCCCGGCACAGCGACAGCCTGCTGGTGACCGAACAGGGCCAGCCGGTCGGCCTGATCACCGAGCGCGACCTGGTGCGGCTGATCGCCCAGGACCGGGTCGACGACAGCCTGGCCGAGGTGATGAGCAAGCCGCTGATCGCGGTACCCGATTCGATGAGCCTGCTGGCGGCCCGTTCGCTGATGGAGAAACGTCATATCCGCCACCTCGGCGTCAACGACCCGCAGGGTCGGCTGGTCGGCCTGATCTCCTTCGCCGATATCCTGTCCAGCATCGAACACGCTTATGTCAGCCGTCTGCGTGAGGCGCTGGCGCGCCGGGTGGCCGACCTGCAGCAGACCGAGCAGAGCCTGTACATGGCCCATGCGCTGATTGACGCTTCGATGGACGGCATCATGGTGACCGACGAGCAGGGGCTCATCCAGTCGATCAATCCGGCGTTCACCATCCTGACCGGCTACTCGGAGGCGGAGGCGCTGGGTCAGAGTGCCAGCCTGATCAGTTCCGGCAAGCATGACGGCGCGTTCTATGAACGGATGTGGAACTCGATCCACAGCACAGGTACCTGGCAGGGGGAGATCTGGAACCGCCGCAAGAACGGCGAAGTGTTCCCGGAGTGGCTGACCATCACCCGGATCCGCGAGCCGCACACCGGCCGGATCCTGTTCGCCGGCATCTTCAGCGATATCACCGAGCGCAAGAAATCCGAGGCGATCATCGAGAACCTGGCCTACTACGACCCGCTGACCAAGTTGCCGAACCGCCAGCTGCTGTTTGACCGGCTCGACGTGGCGATCGCCAGCGCCCACCGCGATAAGCTCGGCCTGGCGGTGATCTTCGTTGACCTGGATAACTTCAAGCGGATCAACGATACCCTCGGCCATACCGTCGGCGACCGGGTGCTGTGCGAGGTGGCCGACCGGTTGCAGCATTGCGTGCGCGAAGGAGACACGGTGGCGCGGCTCGGCGGCGACGAACTGATCCTGATGCTGACCGAGCTGGACGACCTGGACCTGGTGCACCGCATCGCCCAGCGGGTGTTCGACGTCCTGCGCCGGAGCATCTGGGTGGACGGCCAGGAGCTGTTCGTGACCACCAGCATGGGTGGCAGCCTGTATCCGGACGACGGTCTGACCCGCGACGACTTGCTGAAGAACGCCGATACCGCGATGTACCGGGCCAAGAAGGCGGGCCGCAACCAGTTCCAGCTCTATTCGGCGGAGATGAACGCCAAGTCGATGCAGCGTCTCGGCATGGAGAACCGGCTGCGCACCGCCTTGCAGAACAACGAATTTTTTCTGGAGTACCAACCCAAGCTGGCACTCGACAGCCGCCAGGTGGTCGGCGTCGAGGCGCTGCTGCGCTGGCAGGACAAGCAGCTGGGCCGGGTGCCGCCCGATGCCTTTATCCCGCTGGCCGAGGAGCTGGGCCTGATCGGCGACATCGGTGCCTGGGTGCTGCAGGATGCCTGCCGCCAGTGCCGGCGTTGGCTCGATGCCGGCCTGCCGCCGCTGCAGGTGTCGGTCAATGTGTCGCCGCAGCAGTTCAAGCGTCGTGATCTGCAGTCCGATGTTGAACAGGCGCTGCGCCAGGCCGGCCTGCCGCCGCAGCTTCTGGAGCTGGAGATCACCGAGAGCTGTGCGATCGAAAAGCTGGCCGAGGTGGTGCGCTGCCTGAACCAATTGCGGGCCAAGGGGGTCAGCGTATCGATGGATGATTTTGGCACCGGCCACTCCAGCCTCAGCCTGTTGACCCGGGTACCGCTCGACAAACTGAAGATCGACCGCAGCTTCATGAATGGCATACCGGAGTCCCGCGAAGACGTGGTGCTGATCTCCACCATCATCCTGATGGCCCACAACCTGGACCTGACGGTGGTGGCAGAAGGGGTGGAAAGCCAGGCCCAGATGGATTTCCTGGCCGAGCACGGCTGCGACCAGCTGCAGGGCTACCATTTCAGCAAGCCGCTACCGGCCGACCAGATCGAAACCCTGCTCACAGGACAGCCGGAGCCAGCCTGAGCAGGACCGGCCCCGGTTTGACTCGTGTTAACTTGTCTTAACCTGTGGTGCTGCGCCGCTCCTCACGGGGCGTGCGGCCGTAACGCTTGCGATAACAGCGGGCGAAGTAGGAGGTCGAGCTGAAACCGCAGGCGGTGCTGATCTGCAACACCGACAGGGTCGATTGCAGCAGCAGGTGCTTGGCCCGCTCAAGCCGCAGGTTCATGTAGTGGCTGGCCGGCGATACCCCGAGGCTGTCGTGGAACAGCCGCTCCAACTGGCGGGTGGACAGCCCGACCCGGTCGCCGACCTGCTGGCAGGTCAGCACCTCCTCGATATTGCTGCGCATCAGCTCCAGCGCTTTCAACAACCGCGGGTGGCGGGTCTGATGGCGCAGCTGCAGTTCCATCCGCTGCTTCTCGTGGGCCGGCCGGATCGCCGGGTGGATGCACTGCTCGGCGACATCCTTGGCCAGCTCCTCGCCATGCTTCATGGCGATCAGGTGCAGCATCATGTCCAGGCCGGCCAGGCCGCCGGAGCAGGTCATCACATTGCGGTCCACCTCGTACAGTTCGCCGGTCACGTTTAGGTCCGGGAACTGCTCCGCCAGGCTGTCGCTGTTCTCCCAGTGGATGGTGCAGGTGCGGTTTTTCAGCAATCCGGCCTTGGCCAGCAGCAGGCTGCCGGTCGAGGTGGCGCCGACGTTGATTCCCTTACGCACCAATGCGCGCAGCCAGCGGAACAGCTCCTGCTGACCGACCTGATGCGCGCCGATGCCGGCCACCACCAGCAGAGTATCCAGGTTATCCACATCCTCCATCGGCCGGGTCGGGCTGAACGGCAGGCCGTTGCTGGCCTGTACCGGCTGGTCGTCGAGCGTGTAGAAATGCCACTGGTAGAGCTCCCGGCCACTCATCCGGTTGGCCATCCGTAACGGCTCCAACGCGGCGGCAAAGGACAGCATCGAGAAATCGCTGATCAGGAAGTAACCAACCTGTTCAATCTGGGCGGTACCATCGAGCATCGTAAAGACCTGCGTAAGACGTCGGATTATTACGCGATAATGTCGGAATTTCGTTCTTTTGGCCAGCGCAGATTCGCCATTATGAGCTCAGTTCCAGGGCCAACCCTGACTGCAACGCGAATAAAAAATCTAACAACAGGTCGGAATCTGCCACCATGATCGAACAGAAAATCAAATTCTACAGCGATGGCCTCCAGCTGGACGGCGCCTTCTTCACCGATGAATCCAACAACGATCCGTCTCTGCCGATCGTCATCGCCTGCTCCGGTTTCACCGGTCAGAAAAACATCCACCCGGAGCGCTATGCCCGCGCCTGGACCCCGAAAGGCTTCACCGTGTTCGGCTTCGACTACCGCGGTTTTGGCGAGTCCGAAGGCACCCGTGAGCGGGTGATCCTGGAGGAGCAGGTGCGCGATATCGCCAACGCCGTGGCCATCGTCCGCCAGCGCGCCGATGAGGAAGGCCGTAAAGTGGTACTGGCGGGCTGGGGCATGGCCGGCGGTCTGATCCTTGACGCCTACCGGATCTGCGAAGGTCAGGTGGACGGCCTGGTGGCGATGAACGGTTTCTTCGACGCGGTGCGGGTGCAGAAGGCATTGCGCGGCGAGCACGGCTGGAAGGCGTTCAAGCAGTTCATGGCTGAAGAGCGTCTGCGCCTGGCCCTGGGGGGCGAGCAAAAGGGCATCGACCCGTTCGAGATCTACCCGCTGGATCCGGTCAGCCGCGAATACGTCTACACCGAGCTGGTCAAGGCGCCGGGCTACGGCGTGACCTCCGACTTCGATTTCGCTGACTCGCTGATCAGCTTCAAGCCGGAAGCGCACCTGGACGAGCGTTTCTCCAGCGTGCCGCTGCTGATCGCCCACGGTGCCGAGAACGACCTGCACCCGGTGACTGAGCCGAAGTCGCTGTACGCCGCTTACCCGGGGCCGAAGTCGCTGTTCCTGCTGGCCAACGGCGGCCACACCGAGTGGATGCTGGACGACGACCCGCGCTTCATCGAGTTCTCAGGCCATATCGCCAACTGGATTGTCGATAACGTCTGAGGCTGGAAGCCGGGCCGCTGACCAAGCCAGACGGCCCGGCTTTTCCGAAGAGTCAGTAGAGTACGGAGAGCCTGAGATGAGTCAGCCGATCCCATTCTGTGAAGCGGCCGATCCGTTCCCGCGCTCGCCGGCGTTCGAGATGCCGGCCGGCGCCTGTGACAGCCACGCCCACGTGTTCGGCCCCGAGTGCCGTTACCGCTATACCCCGAACCGCAGCTACACCCCACCGGATGCGCCGGTCGGCGCCTACCTGCATCTGCACGATCAGCTCGGTATCGAGCGCGGGGTACTGGTGCAGCCGAGCATCTACGGCACCGACAACCAGCTGCAGCTGGACAGCCTGGCCTACCTGCGCTCGCTTGGCCGGCAGTACAAGGGGGTGGCGGTGGTCGACGCCGACGTCTCCGAAACCGAGCTGGACCGGCTGGCCGACGGCGGTCACTGCGGCGTGCGGATGAACCTGCTGTTCAAGGGCGGCATCCAGTGGCGCGATGTGGCGGCGCTGGCCGAACGATTGGCGGCCCGGCAGTGGCACCTGCAGTTCCTGGTCGACGTGTCGGAATTCGAGGCGTTGGAGCAGCGGGTGCGAGCACTGCCGCTGCCGGTGGTGGTCGACCATATGGGCCATATGCCCTGCGCCAAGGGGATCGAGCATGCCGGCTTCCAGGCATTGTTGAACCTGCTGCGCGACGGCCGGGCCTGGGTCAAGCTGTCCGGCGCCTACCGGATCACCGGCCAGCAGCTGCCGCCCTACGATGACGTGGTGCCGTTCGCCCGGGCGCTGATCGAGGCCAACCCGGAGCATTGCGTCTGGGGCTCGGACTGGCCGCATCCGCATTTCCCGATCCCGATGCCCAACGACGGCGATCTGCTGGACCTGCTGGCCCAATGGGCGCCGGACGAGGCACAGCGCAACCGTATCCTGGTGGACAACCCGGCCAGGCTGTACGGCTTCTGATGCCGCTGCCCGAGTGCGTGAGCGTGTTTCTTGTCATATCTGATTTCGCCCGTCCCCTGACGGGCTTTTTTATTTTCGGTTTTTATTTTCGGTTTTTATAGGAGTTGCTTCAGCGGCGACCTGACTGGAATTCGGTAACTGAGGTTGCGGCTAAATCTGCCCGGCCGGAGTTCCTCCTACAAGGTAAGACCCGAGATCCCTAATAAAAAATAAAAGAGACGGATTTTTATGAAGACACTGAATGTCTCCTGGCGGATTGGTGGTGGTTTTGCGCTGCTGCTGTTGCTGCTCGGGCTGCTGGGCCTGACGGCGCTGTTCAACTCGCACAGCCTTTCTGAACAGCTGCTGCAGATCAACAGCCGCAATATGCCGCAGCTGCGCAGTGCCGGTCAGCTGAGCAGCCAACTGCAGCAGCTGAACATCCTGCTGTTGCAGCATGCCCATGAAGATCAGCCTGAACGGCTGCAAGCGTATCGTCAGCAGATCGAGCAACGTCTTCCACGGCTGCAACAGCAGTTGGCGGAGCTGGCCGACAGCGGTCTGCCGGAGACACTGGGCGCGCCGCTGCTGGCCCAGGCGGAGCAGATGCAACAACAGGCGCAGCGGCAGCTGCAATTGCATGAACAGTGGCTGGCGAAAGGCGGCGAATTTCGTCGCCAGCTGAACGATGCGCTCGACAAGGCCGCCGAGCTGGAGGACGAACTGGCCAGCCTGGCGGACTACGCCGACCAGCCGCAGCAGCAGTGGGCCGCCGCCGCGATGCGCAAGGAGACCGGTTTCATCTTGTCGTCCTTTGCCTGGGTCGGACGGGCCGACGAGGCTGCCGGGTTGGTACCGGAACAGCAACGGCTACAGCGTAGCCTTAGCAAGCTGGCTGAACGGCTGCCGGAGCTGGGCGAGGATAACGCAGCAGAGCTGCAACCGTTTCTGATTGCGCTTGATAAAACCCTGGTGGCCGGCGGCCTGCTGGCGAACAAGCGGTCGCTGCTGCTACTGACGGCTGACCGTAGCCAGAGCCTGCAACAGCTGGCTGTCCAGGGGCGGGCGGTGACACCGATGCTGCAGGCGTTGCAGCAGCATGTGGAGCAGCAGGTCGAGCGGGCCCAGCGGCAGGCTGACCATAGCGTATTGAGGGGACGTTGGCAGGTGGCGGTGATCCTACTGCTGGGTGTGCTGCTGGCGGCGTTGACCGCTTCCTGGGTGGTGCGCAGTATCCGCCAGCCGTTGCAGCAGGTGAACCGCTTTATGGGCCAGCTCAGCGAGGGCGAGCTGCGCCAGCGCTGCGAGCTGAGCCGGGCCGACGAGTTTGGCCAGTTGATCGGCTGGAGCAACCAGCTGGCCGAGCACTGGCAGCGGCTGATCAGCGCTATTAGCCTAGAAGCCGGCGAGATTGTCGGCGAAGCGGACAGCAGCGCGGCCCTGAGCCGGCACTGTGCCGGCAGCAGCGAACAGCAGCAACGGGCCACCGGCGAGGTGGCAGTGGCGATGACCCAGATGAATCAGGCGGTACAGGAGGTGGCCGAGCGCGCCGCCATGAGCCGCCAGGGCACTGCGCAGATCAACCAATTGGCACAGCAGTGCGTCGCGCTGGTGGCGGCCAACAACCGCCAGGTGGTGGACCTGGCCGATCAGTTGAGGCAGGCGCAGCAGGTGGTCAGCAGTCAGCGCCGCAACAGCGCGCGGATCGACAGTATTGTCGAGGTGATCGACGGCATTGCCAACCAGACCAACCTGCTGGCGTTGAATGCCGCCATCGAGGCGGCGCGGGCCGGCGATGCCGGACGCGGCTTTGCGGTGGTGGCCGACGAGGTGCGCTCGCTGGCGATCGGCACTCAGCAGTCGACCCACGAGATTCAGCAGATGGTGGAGCTGATCCAGCGCGACAGCGCCACCTCCGCCGAGCTGATCGACGGCAGTTACCAGAGCGTGGAGCACTGCAGCGATCAGGCGACGCAGATCCGCCAGTCGTTGCAGAATATCGCCGCCACCCTGCAGCAAGTCGACACCCTAACCACCGAAATTGCCGCCGCCACCGAACAGCAGAGTACCGCCTGCAGCGATATCAACCGGCGGGTGGCGGAGATCGCCGACCAGGCCCGTCAAAGCGCCGACCACGCCGGCACCGTGGCCGAGCGCAGCGCCGAGCTGGCGCAGCGGGCGGTGCGGCAACAGCAGCAGCTGGAGCGGTTCAGGGTTTAGGGAGGGCGGTGCGTTCTTTTTGGTACCTGAATTATGTCGCCCACAGAGTGGGCTGCTACAAATCTCTCTCCGTAGATACCATCTCTCGATTCCGGCCACAACGGCCTTTTACAGCAGTTGTGGTTGGAATTCTTGCTGATTTCTCACCACACCAAAGCAGCGAGTAGGTTGGGGGGAGCTTGCGAACCCCAACGGATCCCCCCGGAGAGCTTTCTTGTTGGGATTCGTCCCTCATCCGAACCTACGGACTGTGTAGCAGCCCACTCTGTGGGCGACCCATTGTCCAATTTGATATCCGTGCTACGCTGATTTCCTGCCAATCGATCAACATGGATGTTGCACATGGCCCCATCACTCTTTCGCAGCCAAGACCTGCGAAAAGGACGTTACTCCACCCCCGATCAAATCTATCTGGTTACCGTGGTCACCCGGAACCGATCAGAGCTCTTTACCGATCTCCAATTTGGGCGTTGCGTAGTGCAAGCATTGATGGAGTCGGAACAATCCGCAGAGACTCTAGCGTATGTGTTGATGCTTGATCACCTGCATTGGCTGCTGCATCTACGCGACGCGTACAGCCTGTCACAGACCGTACGTTTCATGAAAAGTCGATCGACCCGCTTGATCAATCAATGCAGACAGGGTGAAGACAAGGATTGGTCCCGTGGCTTTCATGACAAGGCCGTAAGGCATGAGTCTCAAGTTATCGACTTTGCTCGGTATATCGTGGCGAATCCTTTACGTGCCAGGCTGGTTCGAACGGTGAGGGAGTACTCGCTGTGGGATGCGGTGTGGGTTTGAAAACAAAGTCGCCCACAGAGTGGGCTGCTACAAATCTATCTTCGTAGCAGCCCACTCTGTGGGCGACAGGGCGACAGGGCGATAGGAATCAGCAAAGGTTTCAGGCCACCGGCGTGGCCAGCAGTGCCAGGTACTCTTTCAGCGCACTTTCCGAATGGCTGTCCAGCGCCAGGCTCCGGTCGCGGATGGCGGCCAGCACCTCGCTTGGCAGGGCGGGGCCGGCCAGGGTCTGGTATTTGTCGATCAGCTCGTCGCGGCTGAGCGGGTTCTCCGGGTTGCCGCGGGCGATGGCCGGCCGGGACAGCAGTTCGCGGCCATCCTTCAGCCGGATGCGGGCGTGGGCCCAGCGCTCGGCCGGGAACAGCGCGTTGTAGTCGGCCACTTCGTGGGTGACCACCCTGTTGCTAAGCGCCCGCCGCGCCGGGTTGAACAGCCCCTGGTCGGTTTCCGCCACCGCCTGGGCGGTGACCACGTCATCCAGCAGTGCGCAGGCGACCGAGAACGGCAGGCTGTACTGGGCCTGTTCGGTGGTGTCGGGCTGGCGCACGTGCAGCCGGGTCGCTTCGTGGAAGCTGTGGATATCGATCTGTTCGATCTCGGCCGGCGCGAATTGGTGTTCGGCGCGCAGCTGGCGCACCGCTTCCACCGCCGGTTGGGCCCAGCGGCACACCGGGTAGGCCTTGAAGTACTGTTCGAGGATATACCAGCGCTGGCCCAGGTCGGCCCAGATCGATGCCACCTCCGGCGCCGACAGCGTTACCGCCGGTGCGCCGGTGAAGCCGGCCTCGGCCAGCAGTGCGGCGCTGATGCCGGTCAACGCGCCCCAGCCGGAGCCGTCCTTGACCATGGTCGGGTGGTCGATGCAGCGCATCATCTGGCTGCGCGGGCCGTAGAACTCGGCGCTGCCGAGCGCCTGCCAGGTCTGCTCGGCGTCGAGGCCGTGCAGGCGGGCGACCACCGCGGCCACGCCGATGCTGTTCCAGGCGCCGGAGGTGTGGTAATCGGCGGCGGTAGCGTGCAGCGCGATGCCGGCCCGGGTGGCGATCTCGTAGCCCAGTACCAGCGCGGTCAGCAGCTCCTTGCCGTCCAGCTGGCGTTGCTCGGCTGCCGCCAGCAGCCCCGGCAGGATCGCCACGCCGACATGGCCCTTGGTCAGTACCTGGCCGTCGTGGGCGTCGATACTGTCGATCAGCATGCCGCCAAACAGCGCGGCGCCGCAGGCGCTGGCCCGCTTATCGCTGAACAGCAGCGGCACGTCGCCGGGATACTGGCTGGCGACGAAGTCGCCGAGAATACGGCTCAAGCGGGTGGCGTGGCCGGCCACGGCGACGCCGAGCAGGTCGAGCAAGCAGATCTTGGCCTGTTCGACCACCTCGGCCGGTAACTCGTCAAACTGCAATCTGTGGATAAAATCGCTGACGGTTTTCATGGCAATGGGGGTCCCTTGGTGCCCGCCTGTGCGGGCCCCATTTGTGGTGTTGGTAAGAAGTTAGTTCAGAGCTCGTCGAGCAGCCGGCGGATCAGCGGCGTATCGGCATCGCGGATGGTCGGCAGGTCGAAGCGGGCGGCGGCGATATCGTCCAGCGTCAGTTCGGCGCTGATCAGCATCTCGCCGTCGCCGGCCTCGGCCAGGGTTTCGCCGCGCGGCCCCAGAATCCGGCTGCCGCCCCAGAACCAGGCGTCCTTCTCGGCGCCGTAGCGGTTGGCCATCAGCAGCGGGGTGCCGTAGGTCATCGCGTAGAAGCCGACGTTGGTCAGCCAGTTCTGTTCGTTGGAGAACTCGTCGCTGACGATCGCCGAGGCGGAGTTGATCGGCGCCAGTAGCAGCTCCGGCCGTTGCAGCAGCGCGCAGTGCACCAGCGCCGGGTTCCAGAGGTCGGCGCAGATCAGCGTGCTGGCGCTCCAGTGGCGGCGGATCTCGCTGCGGGTCAGCCGCTGGCCGCGACTGTACCATTTGCCCTCTTCAAGGCCGCCGTAGGTAGGCGGGTTCAGCTTGCGATGCACCGCCAGCACCCGGCCGTGCTGAAGCACCGCCATGGCGTTGTAGTACTCGCCCGGCGAGGCCTGTTCGACAAAACCGACCAGCACGCAGAGTTCCGGCGCCAATGCGGCCAACTGGTGCAGCCGCTCATCGTCGTCGCGCATCGCCGCCCGCGGGGTGTCGCGGCCCAGCTGGTAGCCGGTCAGCGAGAGTTCCGGGAACAGCAGCAGCTCGCTGCCCTGCTGGCGGGCCTGCTGGATATAGTCGGCGTGCTTGGCCAGGTTGGCGTCCAGCTCGAGCAGTTCGACATTGATCTGGGCGACGCTGGCACGAAGTACGGATGAAGACATGAGGTGCTCCATACCTGACTGGGTTGGTTAGGCACCGGGAACGCCCTCGGGCGGTTCCCGGTGCGGGTTCTTAGTTCAGGCCCGCTTCCTTCAGGAAGTCGGCGGCAACCTGTTCGACCGACTGGCGCTCGACATCGACCCGGGCGTTCAGTTCGGACATCCGGTCGCCGTCGATCCGGGCAGACAGCTTGTTCAGCTGATCGGCCAGCTGCGGGTTCTGGCTCAGGGTCTGCTCACGCACCACCGGGGTGATGGCGTACTCCGGGAAGTAGTTCTTATCGTCCTGCAGCACCTTGAAGCCGAACGCCGGGATACGGCCGTCGGTGGCGAACACCAGTGCCACGTCCACTTCCTTCTCCTTCAGCGCGGTGTAGGTCAGGCCGGAATCCATCCGCTTGATATCCTTACGCGGGAACTTGAAGTCATAGGCTTTCTGCAACGGCTTGAGGCCGTCCTTGCGGGCGTAGAACTCGGCGTTCACCGCCAGCACCAGGCCGGCATCGCTGTTGACCGCCTTGGCCAGGTCGCTGAGGGTGCTGATACCGCGCTTTTCGGCATCGTCACGGCGCATCGCCAGGGCGTAGGTGTTGTTGGCGGCGGACGGGTTCAGCCAGACCAGCCCCTTCTTGGCGTCCAACGCCTTGACCCGGCCGTAGACCTCGTTTGCCGGCACCTTCTCCTTGACCTTGTTGTAGTTCAGCAGCGAGGTGCCGGTGTACTCCCAGTACAGGTCGATCTGGCCGTTCTCCTGGGCCTTGCGCAGCACCGCGCTGCCCATGCCGGCGCGACGCTCCACGTCGTAGCCCTGATGGCCCAGGTACTGGGCGGTGATCTCGGTCAGCAGCTGCTGTTCGGTGAAGTTCTTACCGCCGATCACCAGTTCGCTGGCCTGGGCCGGCAGGGTGGCTGCGAGGGTCATCAGGCTGGCTGCGGCCAGTTTACGGATCTGTTTCAGCATCTTGTGCTCCTGTTATTTTTGTTCGGGCATTTTTGTAGGGCAATGGCCGGTGGGTCTCACCGGCGTTGGTTCAGCTTCGCAGTGGATTGACGCCTTTCGGCACGATCAGCAGGGCCAGCGCGGCGATCAGGATATCCACCAGGATGGCCATCAATGCGGTCGGGATCGCCCCGGCCAGCATCATGTAGGGTTCGTCCAGATCGATGCCGGTGAAGATCAGCTCGCCGAGGCCGCCGCCGCCGATCAGGAATGCCAGCGGCGCGGTGCCGACATTCACCGCCAGGGCGATGCGGATGCCGGCGAAGATTACGAACAGGGCGTTCGGCAGCTCCACCTTCAGCAGCATCTGGTTGGCGGTCATGCCGATGCCGGATGCCGCCTCCTTCAGGTGAGCCGGCACCTCGCGCAGGCCGGTGTAGGTATTGCGTACGATCGGCAGCAGCGAGGCGATGCAGAGGCCGAACACCGCCGGCAGGGTGCCGATACCGAGCAGGCTCATCGACAGCGCCAGGATCGCCAGGGTCGGCACCGTGGTACCGATGTTAAGGCCCTGCATGGCGGTCTCGGCGATGTGGGCCAGGCGCGGCCGGCTGAGCAGGATACCCAGCGGGATGGCGATCAGGATCGCGATGCTGCCGGAGAGCGCCACCAGTTCGATATGCTGCCAGGCCAGGTAGATCACATCCTCCTGGTAGCTCAGCATCTCGTCGATGAAGCCATCCTGCTGCAACTCGGCGCCGATCAGGAACATCAGTATCAGGCCGATGATGTAGAGATAGCGTTTAATGGCCGGTTTTCCCATGACGTCCTCCCGGCTCAGGCCAGTTTCAGGTTTTGCGACAAGGCCTGATCGCCGTCACGGTGATAGGTGGCGCCCAGGTAGTGGGTGATGCCGCGCTGATTGATCTGGCCGACCAGCCGGCCCTGAGCGTCGACGCAGGGCATCCAGGTGGTGTCGTGGGTGAACATCAGCGAAGCGATCTTGCGCAGGTCGTCGCCGACGGTCGCCAGCCCCTTGAGGCCGAAATAGTGCTCGCCGCAGTAGCCCTTGGTGGTCTGGGCGACCCCCTTGGAGACGTAACCGATCGGCTGCTGCTGGTCGTTGACCATGGTGATCGCGTGAGTGTAGCCGTGGTCTTCCATCCGCTTCAGTGCCTGCTCGAGGGTCTCGTTCGGGGTCACCGAAACCGGCTTTTCCATCACCTGCTCGACAGTCACCAGCCGCAGCCGCTTCAGGGCGCGGTCGTCGCCGACAAAGTCTTCGACGAACTTGTTCTTCGGATGGGCCAACAGGTCGTCCGGGGTGTCGTACTGCACCAGCTTGCCGTCGCGGAAGATGGCGATCCGGTTGGCCATTTTGACCGCTTCGTCGATATCGTGGCTGACGAACATGATGGTCTTCTTCAGCTCCTGCTGCATCTTCAGGAACTCGTCCTGGATCACCTCGCGGTTGATTGGGTCGATGGCGCCGAACGGCTCGTCCATCAGCATCACCGGCGGGTCCGCCGCCAGCGCGCGGGCCACGCCGACCCGCTGCTGCTGGCCGCCGGACAGCTCCTTCGGAAAGCGCTTGAGGAACACCGACGGGTCCAGCGCCACCATCTCCAGCAGCTCCTTGGCGCGAGCCTGGTAGCGGGCGGCGTCCCAGCCCAACAGCTTGGGCACGATGGCGATGTTCTCTTCGATGGTCATGTTCGGGAACAGGCCGATCTGTTGGATCACATAGCCGATATTGCGGCGCAGGTCGACGGTGTTCAGGCCGGTGGTGTCCTGGCCGTTGATGAACACCTTGCCCGAGGTCGGCGGGATGATCCGGTTGATCATCTTCAGGGTGGTGGTCTTACCGCAGCCTGACGGGCCCAGCAGCACGCAGATCTCGCCCTCCGGTACTTCCATCTGGATATGGTCGGCGGCGGTCACCGGGCCGTTCGGGGTGTCGAAAATCTTGGTCAGGTTGTCGATTTTTATCATTGTTGGAATCTCGTCTGGTAGTCGGCAACGGGGGGAGTCAGGGGGCCTGTCAGGCCGCTTCCAGCCCCTTCGGGGTCAGGCGTTTCTGTAGCCAGAGCAGGGCGTAGTCGGCGATGATCGCCAGCACGCTCACCGCGATGGCGCCGGCGATCAGCTGGCGCGGGTCGCTCTGCGAGATGCCGCGGCTGATCAGCACGCCGAGGCCGCCGGCGCCGATATAGGCGGCGATCGCCATCACGCCGATATTCATCACCACCGCGGTGCGTACGCCGGCCATGATCACCGGGATCGCCAGCGGGATCTCCACCATCCGCAGCCGCTGCAGCGGTGCCATGCCGATGCCGCGGGCCGCCTCGCGCAGCGCCGGGTTGACGTTGTTGATGGCGGTATAGGTGTTGCGGATGATCGGTAGCTGGGAGTACAGCAGCACCGCGATCACCGCCGGCAGGTAGCCGATGCCGTGGCCGATGCCGGACAGTACCGGAATCATCAGGCCGAACAGGGCGATGGAGGGGATGGTGATGATCACCGAGGCGATATAGAGCACCACGTTGGCGACCCGCTCATTCTGGGTAATGGCGATGCCGATCGGTACCCCGGTCAGGGTGGCCAGGCCGACTGCCACGGCGACCAGCGAGATATGCTCGATGGTCAGCTTGACCAGCAGGTCGATGTTCTGCGCCAGGAAATCGAATATTTCCACGGTCTGCCTCTCTTTTTCACGCGTTTTTGTTATAGGAACTACGGCTGCCGGGGCGTGTTTTCCACAGCAACAGCCTAACAGTACGCCGTTCACCCGGGATCCTTGGAAAAAATTGCGACATTTTAGGATAGAAAAGCGTCGTTCTGAGTGGGCCGGCAACCGGGCCCGGCTTATCCACAGGCGAGCGGGGGCGCACCTTGCCATATCCCTCAGGCGAAAGAAAAATTTCTTTTTTAAGGATAGAAGGGTGAGTGGGGCGGGGAGGGGAAAGGCTCGAACCAGCCTTATAGGGTGGGCACGTTTTGGGTGCCCACGCGGCGTTTGTTCACCTGAGGTGGATGTTTCCCGCTAATCCGCGATGAACCAAAAAAAGGGCCCGCGAGGGGCCCTGAAATTGGCTTAAGTGAGTTGAGGTATCTCAGGCCCTGTCCGGCTTTAGCGGAACAGCCAGGGGAGTTGCTCCTGGCCGGCAGGACCGGGACGCCGCTGTGCGGCGGCGCCCAGCGGCTGCCCAGGGAGCCTGTCAGACTTGGCGCTGATCTACTGCGGAAAAGCCGGCTTTGGTCATTTTCTGAGCTCTTTCTCGTTAAATAGAACCACTATTCGCCTCAAAAGAACTCAAAAACTGTCGCAAAGCGTCTTTCCCTCGTTACGATCGGCCAAGCCCGACAGGCTCCTGCAGCCGCGTTCGGTTATCTGCTGGTAAAGGTGGCAAACGTAGCTGTTTGAGTCCCTCTTACAGCAGGTTGTACAGGAACACCACCAGTACCAATACCGGGGTGATGAAGCGCAGCACGAACATCAGCAACGACTGCAGCGCCGGATGGCCGAGCGACAGTTCGTTTTCCACCGCCTGCTTGTTCATGAACCAGCCGACGAACAGGGCGATGAACAGGCCGCCCAGCGGCATCAGGATGTTGGCGGTCAGGTAGTCGAAGATGTCGAAGAAGGTCTTGCCTTCAAACGCCGGGATAAACGCCAGCGGGTGCACGTCGGCCCAGTCGTTGAACGACAGCACGGTCAGGATGCCCAGCGCCCAGATGGTCAGGCCGCCGATCAGGGTGCCGGTCAGACGGCTGATCCCTTTCTGCTCCTCCAGCCACTCGACCACCGGTTCCAGCAGCGAGATCGCCGAGGTCACCGCGGCCACCACCAGCAGGAAGAAGAACAGCGTGGCGAACAGGGTACCGCCGGTCATCTGGCCGAACGCCAGCGGCAGGGTCTGGAAGATCAGGCCCGGGCCGGCGCCCGGCTCCAGGCCGTTGGCGAACACCAGCGGGAAGATCGCCAGGCCGGCCAGCAGCGCCACCACGGTATCGACCACCGAGACCGTAACCGCTGTTTTAACGATGGAGACGTTCTTCGGCAGGAAGGAGCCGTAGGCCATCATCACGCCCATGCCGAGGCTGAGGGTGAAGAAGGCGTGGCCCAGCGCGGTCAGTACCCCTTCGGTGGTCAGCTTGGAGAAGTCCGGGCTGAACAGGAACTCGACACCGTGGCTGAACTCGCTGGTGGCCAGTGCATAGCCGACCATCACCAGCAGCAGCAGGAACAGCAGCGGCATCAGGATGTTGATCGCTTTCTCCATGCCGGACTTGAGGCCGCGGGCGACGATCATGATCACCAGCGCCATGAACACGCTATGCCACAGCATCAGGTTGGACGGGTCGCTCAGCAGACCGCCGAACATGCCGCCGATCGCTTCGGAATCAGCGCCGACGAAGGCGCCGCCGGCCGACTTGCCGACGTACGACAGCGCCCAGCCGCCGATCACCGAATAGAACGACAGGATCAGGTAGGAGGATAGAATCCCCATCCAGCCGACCCAGGTCCAACGGCTGCTGAGGCCGTCGCGCTGAGTCAGCATCCGCAGGCTGTTGATCGGGCTGCGGCCGCCACGGCGACCGATCATCACCTCGGCGATCATGATCGGCAGACCGATCGCGGCGATGCACAGCAGGTACACCATCACGAAGGCGCCGCCGCCGTTTTCGCCGGTGATGTAGGGGAATTTCCAGATGTTGCCAAGGCCCACGGCGGAGCCGCTGGCGGCCAGGATGAAGGCCAGTCGGCCGGACCACATCGGGTTGTCCTGGCGCGCCTCGGCGACGCTGCCGGTGTAACTCTGAGTCGTATCAGTCATAAATGCTCTCCTGAATACTTATTGTTATTGATCAGGTGGTTATTGGATTCGGTCAGTTCGGTCAGCGGGTGTCCCTGGAGGGCGGCCGGAGCAGAGCCAGTGAGACTCCGGCCGCCTTCCCGGGGATTGCCGTGTGAGCGATCCCCCCTCTACCCGCTGTAAACCTGGGTTTGGTGCATTTTTTAATACAAATTAAAAAAGCCCCGGCCGACCTGCCGGCCGGGTTGGCAGCCTTTCGGGCTTGGCCGAAAGGCTGCCAAGCGTCAGGCCATTTGATGACGCGTTGCAAACCGTTCCTCGGCCAGTTCGTTGGCGATCGCGCCGGTCGGCCGGCCGCTTTCGTCAGCCCGATCGAACAGTTCGTTGAGGGTGTCGGCGATGGTTTCGATATGGGCGGTCACCTTCTCCGGGGTGTGGCCGACCCGCTCGTAGAAGATGTCGATGATGCCGCCGGCGTTGATTGCGAAGTCCGGCGCGTACAGGATGCCGCGCTGGCGCAGCATCGCATCGTGACGGGCTTCGGCCAGCTGGTTGTTGGCGGCGCCGGCCACCACCGCGGCCTTCAGTTGCGGGATGATCTCATCGTTCAGGATGGCACCCATTGCGCAGGGCGCGATCACGTCCACGTTCAGCGTCAGGATCTGGTCGGACGGCACCACGGTGGCGCCCAGTTCGGCGACCGCGCGGTCCAGCTGATCCTGGTGGATGTCGCTGACGAACAGTTCGGCACCGGCGGTGTGCAGGTGCTGGGCCAGCCGGAAGCCGACGTTGCCGACACCCTGTACCGCCACTTTCAGGCCGCTCAGGTCGCTGCGGCCGAGGCGGTGCTGTACCGCCGCCTTCAGGCCGATGAAGGTGCCGTAGGCGGTGGCCGGAGACGGGTCGCCGCTGGACGGCTGGCCGTCGATGCCGGTGCGCTCGACGATGCCGGCGACGTTCTTGGTGTAACGGCCCATCACCCGCAGGTCCGGCACGCTGGTGCCGGAGTCCTCGGCGGCGATGTAGCTGCCGCCGAGCTGTTCCAGGCAGCGGCCCATCTTTTCCAGCAGCGCCTCGCTCTTGTGCTTGCGCGGATCGCCGATGATCACCGACTTGCCGCCGCCCAGGTCCAGGTTGGCCAGCGCCGACTTGTAGGTCATGCCGCGGGACAGCCGCAGCACGTCGGTCAGCGCGTCCTGGTCGCTGGCGTACGGGAACATCCGGCAGCCGCCCAGCGCCGGGCCGCGGTTGCTGTTGTGCACGGCGACGATCGCCTTCAGGCCGCTTTCGGCGTCGCAGAAGAAGTGTACCTGTTCGTGGTTGTCGAACTCTTTGTGGCTGAATACGCTCATTCTGATGTCTCTCTGAAATTCTTTAATTCTTTTATTTCTTTACGTATTGGGGCTCAGACGGCGGCGCGCTGCGCCACTTCCGCCTGCGGCGCCAAACGGGCCAGCAGCTGTTCGCGCTGCTGCTGGGCCTTCTCGTAGTTGGCATCCTTGACCGGGCCGTAGCCGCGGATGCTCTGCGGCAGCTCGGCCAGCGCGCAGGCATCGGTCTGGTTGGCGGCATTCAAGGTGGTCAGCAGCTGGCGGATGTCGCGTTCGTACTGACGGATCAGCTTGCGCTCCAGCCGGCGGTCGGCGCTGTAGCCGAACGGGTCCAGCGGGGTGCCGCGCAGAGTACGCAGCTTGCTGAGCAGGCGGAACGCCGGCAGCACGCGCTCGCTGAACTTGCGCTTCTTCGGCCGGCCGGTGGCCGGGTCGACCTTGCTGATCATCGGCGGCGCCAGGTTGAACTCCAGTTCGAAGTCGCCTTCGAACTGGCTCTTCAGCTGGGCGCGGAACTGCTCGGAACTGAGCAGCCGGGCCACCTCGTATTCATCCTTGTAGGCCAGCAGTTTGGCGTAGTTTTCCGCCACGGCGCGGCTCAGCCGTTCGCCGCCGACAGCGGCTTTCTCACGCTGCTGCACCTCGCGCACCAGCGCCTCGTAGCGGTCGGCCAGGGCGGCGTTCTGGTACTCGGTCAGGTGGCGTTTTTCACGCTTGATGATCTCTTCCAGGCCCGGCACGAACTGCAGTACCTGTACCGCGTCGGCCTTGGCCGGCTTGATCAGCGCTTCCACCGCGGCGCGGTCGTGGGCGGCGCGGCGGCCCCACAGGAACGCCTGCTTGTTGGCGTCGACGGCGGCGCCGTTCAGCTCGATCGCCTGTTCGATTGCGTCGCGGCCCAGCGGGATGCGGCCCAGCTGCCAGGCGTAGCCGATGGTGAACAGGTTGACCGCCATGGCGTCGCCCATCAGTTCGGTGGCCAGCTTGGTGACGTCCAGGCAGTCGCTGTCGCGACTGGCGTGCTGGATCGCCTGCTGCATCGCCTCGGTCGGCACCTGCAGGTCCGGCTCGCGGGTGAACGCCGCCGGCATGGTTTCGTGGTTGTTGACGATGGCGAAGCTGCGTTCGCGGTCCAACTTGCCGAGTGCTTCCTCGCTGGCGCCGACCATCAGGTCGAAGCCGATCATGCAGTCGGTCTCACCGGCCGGGATACGTACGGTGTGGATCTGCTGCTGGCTGTTGGCGATGCGGATATGGCTCATCACCGCGCCGAATTTCTGTGCCAGGCCGATCTGGTCCAGCACGCCGACGCCCTTGCCTTCGACATGGGCGGCCATGCCCAGCAGCGCACTGACGGTCACCACGCCGGTGCCGCCGACGCCGGTCAGCAGCAGGTTGTACGGGGTGCTGCAATCCGGCAGCTGCGGCTCCGGCAGCTCGGCGAACTGGGTGTCGCTGGACAGCCCCGGCGCCTTGCGCAGCTTGCCGCCCTTGACGGTGACGAAGCTCGGGCAGAAGCCGCTGACACAGCTGAAATCCTTGTTACAGGCGGACTGGTCGATCTGCCGCTTGCGGCCGCGCTCGGTTTCCAGCGGCAGCACCGACAGGCAGTTGGATTGCACGCCGCAGTCGCCGCAGCCTTCGCAGACTTCCGGGTTGATCACCACCCGCTTGTCCGGGTCCGGCATCTGACCGCGCTTGCGGCGGCGACGCTTCTCGGCGGCGCAGGTCTGATCGTAGATCATCGCGGTGCAGCCTTCGATCTCGCGCAGCTCGCGCTGCACCGCCATCAGTTCGTCGCGGTGGTGGAAGGTGACGCCGTCGGCGAAATCGGCCCGACTGGGGTACTTGTTCGGCTCGTCGGAGACCAGCGCGATCCGCTTGACCCCTTCGCCGTACAGCTGGTGGCTGATCTTCTGCACGGTCAGCTCGCCGTCATGCGGCTGGCCGCCGGTCATCGCCACCGCGTCGTTGTACAGCACCTTGTAGGTGATGTTGACGCCGGCCGCCACGGCGGCGCGGATCGCCAGCAGGCCGGAGTGGAAGTAGGTGCCGTCGCCCAGGTTCTGAAACACGTGCTTGTTGTCGGTGAACGGTGCCTGGCCGATCCAGGTGGCGCCTTCGCCGCCCATCTGGGTGAAGGTGTCGGTGCCGCGGTCCATCCAGGTGGCCATATAGTGGCAGCCGATACCGCCCAGCGCGCGGCTGCCTTCCGGCAGACGGGTGGAGCTGTTGTGCGGGCAGCCGGAGCAGAAGTGCGGAGTGCGTTCCAGCAGCGCGCGCGGCTGGGCCAGTTCGGCCTCTTTCTCGGCCAGGAACTTCAGCCGGGTGGCGATCTGCTGGCTGTTGTGGAACGGCGCGATACGGGCGGCGATGGCGCGGGCGATCATCGCCGGGGTCAGCTCGCCGCGCGAGGTCAGCAGTTCACGGCCCTGGTCGTCACGCTTGCCGACCACGGTCGGACGCTGCTGGTCCTGCCAGCTGTACAGCTGGTCTCTCAGCTGGTCTTCGATCAGGCCGCGCTTCTCTTCGACCACCAGGATCTCCGGGTAGCCCTGGGCGAATTCGCGCACGCCGACCGGTTCCAGCGGCCAAGGCATGGCCACCTTGTACAGGCCGATACCCAGCTCGGATGCCTGGGCGTGGCTGATGCCGAGGTCTTCCAGCGCCTGCAGCACGTCCAGGTAGGATTTACCGGTGGTAACGATGGCCAGGCGTGGCTGGCTCGGCTGGATGACGATCTTGTCCAGCCGGTTGGCGCGGCAGAATGCCTGGGCGGCGCGGATCTTGTAGTTGTGCAGCCGCTCTTCCTGGGCCATCGGCTTGTCCGGCCAGCGGGCGTTGAGGCCGTCGGCCGGCAGTTCGAAATCTTCCGGAATCACGATGTTGATGCGGGCCGGGTCCAGGTCGGCGGAGATCGAGCTATCCATCAGTTCGGCCAGCGCCTTGAAGCCGACCCAGCAGCCGCTGAAGCGGGACATCGCCCAGCCGTACAGGCCCAGGTCCAGCATCTCCTGGATGCCGCTGGGGTAGAGCACCGGCATCATCGCGTCCATGAACGCGTAGTCGGACTGGTGCGGCAGGGTGGAGGACTTGCAGGCGTGGTCGTCGCCGGCCACCGCCAGTACGCCGCCCAGCGGCGTGGTGCCGAAGGCGTTGGCGTGCTTCAGCACGTCGCCGGTGCGATCGACACCGGGGCCCTTGCCGTACCAGAGGGCGAACACGCCGTCATACTTGGCGCCTTCGAAAATATTGGCCTGCTGGGAGCCCCAGACGGCGGTGGCGGCCAGGTCTTCGTTGATACCCGGCTGGAAGGTGATATTGCGGTCTTTCAGGTAGTGGCGTGCCTGCCACAGGGTCTTGTCGAAGCCGCCCAGCGGCGAGCCGCGGTAGCCGGAGATGAAGCCGGCGGTATGGTGGCCGTTCTGCTTGTCCAGCTCGGCCTGCAGCATCGGCAGACGGGTCAGCGCCTGGCTGCCGGTCAGGTAGACGCGGCCGCTGCTCTGTTCCCACTTGTCGTTCAGCGTAATCTTCTTGCTCATCGGAATCCCTCCTGACACCTGGCGTTAGGCTGCAGCGGGGCAGCTGCTTCAGGTGCGAAACAGTAAAAACGGAACGGAAAATCGGCTCAGATCAGGCGCAACGAGATGCGGCTGAGCGGCGCGAACCGGGTTTGGGATACTGCTTGTATTGGAGTCTGCGCCGGGACGGCGCCGGAAACGGAGCGGGCAGATGGCGCAACGAAACTGCGGCCACACGCGGTATGGAAGTTCAACATGATTTCACCGTACCCATTGCCGGATCACGGCCTGGGCCCTGTATTGTTTTTATTCTCGCCGGCCGAGTCAGCCGGTCAGGTTGTTCCGCCCTTGTGGGGCGGAACGATGAAAGACCATATCAAAGTTTGATCAATATTCAAACAGAAAAATCAGTGATTTCCCTGATTATTGCTTGATCACTTTTGCCAGTGCATCGGCGATGGTTTCGATGTTGTTGCTGTTAAGGCCGGCAACGTTGACGCGGCTGGAGTCGACCATGTAGATGGCGTGCTCCTGCTTCATCCGGGCGACCTGTTCCGGGCTCAGGCCGAGGAACGAGAACATGCCCTGCTGCTGGGCGATGAAGGCCATGTCCAGGTCGCGCAGCGCCATCTGCTGCACCAGCTGCTGGCGCAGGTTCAGGATGCGGTGGGTCATGCCGTCCAGCTCCTGCTGCCAGTTCTGGCGCAGTTCGGCATCGCCGAGGATGGTTTCCACCACCGCGGCGCCGTGCGACGGCGGCATCGAGTAGTGGCTGCGGATGGTGCTGAACAACTGTGAGGCGCTGTTGGCGGCCTGTTCGGCATTGGCCGACAGCAGCATCAGGAAGCCGGTCCGCTCGCGGTACAGGCCGAAGTTCTTCGAGCAGGAGGCGGCGACCACCATCTCCGGCACGGCGGCGGCGATCAGCCGCAGGCCGGCGGCGTCCTGGTCCAGCCCCTGGCCGAGGCCCTGGTAGGCGATGTCGACGAACGGCAGCAGCCCTTTCTCCACCACCAGGTCGCTGACCGCCTGCCACTGTTCGAGGCTGAGGTCGGCGCCGCTCGGGTTGTGGCAGCAGCCGTGCAGCAGTACCACGTCACCGGCGCGGGCCTGCTTGAGATCTTCCATCATCTCGTCGAACGCCACGCCATGGGTGTTTTTGTCATAGTATCGGTACTGTTCGATAGCGAGGCCGGCACCGCCCAGCAGCGGGATGTGGTTGCCCCAGGTCGGGTTGCTGACCCAGATCCGGGTGTCGGCGTTGCAACGCTTCAGGAATTCCGCCGCCATGCGCAGCGCGCCGCAGCCGCCCGGGGTCTGGGCATAGGTCAACCGGCCGCTGCTCAGCAGCGGGTTGCCGGTGCCCAGTAGCAGCTCGGCAACGGCGTTGTTGTAGCCTTCGGAACCGGCCGGGCCGATGTAGCTCTTGCTGGTTTCCTGCTCCAGCAGGCGCTGTTCGGCCAGCTTGACCGCCTGCATCACCGGGGTGTTGCCCTGTTCGTCTTTGTAGATACCGATACCCAGGTCAATCTTGTTGCTGCGCTCATCGGCACGGTATTGCAGCATCAGTTGCAGGATCGGGTCCTGCGGCAAAGCTTTCAGATGTTCAAACATAGCTTTTATTCTTCTGTCCTGTACCAAAAAAAGGTGTTAACGGCGGGTCCTTTATCCTTGTCTCAGCCAAGGAAAAAGGACCCCCGGGCGGGCTTGGAATCGCCCGGCGCCGTTAACGAAGTGGTGCATATTAAGCTGCGGCATCGGTGAATTGCACCGGTTGCTTCAGCTCAGCCAGGAATTTCTTCTGCTGTTCGGCGACCTTCTCGGCGGCCTGTTCGCGCACCGGGCCGAAACCGCGTACTTCATTCGGCAGCGCGGCCAGCTTGACCGCCACCGCGTGGTTGTCGGCGTTGGTGTCGCGTACCAGGGTGTCAAGCAGCGCTTCGTAGTTGGCCAGCAGCTGGCGGTCCAGCTTGCGGTCGGCGCTGTGGCGGAACGGGTCCAGCAGGCCGCCGCGCATGCCGCGCAGACCGGTCAGCAGTTTCAGCCCTTTCAGCATCCAGGGGCCGAACTTGCGCTTCTTCGGCCGGCCTTTGCTGTCCAGCTTGTTGGACAGCAGCGGCGGCGCCATGTGGAAGTTGATGCTGTACTCGCCCTCGAAGGTCTGTTCGATCTCCTGCAGGAAGTCGGTCTCGGTGAACAGCCGTGCAACCTCATACTCATCTTTATAGGCCATCAGGCGGAACAGCTGCTCGGTGGCGGCGCGGGTCAGCGTCAGCTCATCGTTGCCCAGCGCCTGCTCGGCGGCACGAACCTTGGCGATACGCTGCTCGAAACGCTCGGCGTAGGTGCCGTTCTGGTACTTGCGCAGGTAGTCGCTGTGGCGGGCGATACGCTGATCCAGGGTTTCTTCGGCGATCTCCGCCTTCGGCGTCACCGCCTGGTTGACGAAGTCGCGGTCCGCCGCCGCCAGACGGCCCCAGCCGAAGGCGGTTTTGTTGGCGTCGATCTGCACGCCGTTCAGTTCGATGGCACGCTCCAGCGCCGCCAGCGATACCGGGATCAGGCCGCGCTGCCAGGCGAAGCCGAGCATCATCACGTTGGCAAATACGGTGTTGCCCATCAGCTGTTCGGCGATGCGGTTGGCGTCCATGGTGTCGAAGCGGTTGTCGCCGACCGCCTCGGCCAGCAGGTTCAGCCGCTGGCGGCCCTGCATGTCGGCGTCACGGAACAGTACGTAGTCGGCGGTCGGCATCTCGGCCTCGTTGACCACCGCCTTGGTGTGATCCTTGTGCAGCACGCTGAGCGCCTTCTGCGAGGTGGCTACCACCATGTCGCAGGCGACCAGCGCGTCGGCACGGCCGTTGTCGATCCGTACCTGGTTCAACTGGTCCGGCTGCTGGGCCAGGCGGATGTAGCTCAGTACCATGCCGCCTTTCTGGGCGAAGCCCATGAAGTCCAGCACGCTGGCGCCCTTGCCTTCCAGGTGGGCCGCCATGGTGATCAGCTGACCGACGGTCACCACGCCGGTACCGCCGACGCCGCCGACCAGCAGGTCGTAGCTGCCGTTCAGCGCCGGGCTGAGCGGCTGCGGCAGGGCGCTGACGCGGCTGTGGAAGCTGTCGCCGACCGCCTGCGCCTGTTTGCGGCGCAGCTGGCCGCCTTCGACGGTGACGAAGCTCGGGCAGAAGCCGTTGACGCAGGAGAAGTCCTTGTTGCAGCTGGACTGGTCGATCTGGCGCTTGCGGCCCAGTTCGGTCTGGCGCGGTACCACCGACAGGCAGTTGGACTGCACCGAGCAGTCGCCGCAGCCTTCGCAGACGTGGTGGTTGATCATCACCCGCTTGGCCGGGTCCGGGAACTGGCCGCGCTTGCGGCGACGGCGCTTCTCGGCGGCGCAGGTCTGGTCGTAAATGATCACCGTGACGCCCTTGATCTCGCGCAGTTCGCGCTGGATCGCGTCCAGCTCGTCACGGTGGTGGAAGCTGACCCCTTTCGGGAAGCGGTCGAAGTGTCCGTCGTACTTCTCCGGCTCGTCGCTGAGCACCACCACCCGCTTGGCCCCTTCGGAGGTGACCTGCTGGGCGATCGCGTCGACGGTGATCTGGCCGTCCACCGGCTGGCCGCCGGTCATCGCCACCGCATCGTTGAACAGGATCTTGTAGGTGATGTTGGCGCCGGCGGCGATCGCCTGGCGGATCGCCATCGAGCCGGAGTGGAAATAGGTGCCTTCACCGAGGTTCTGGAAGATATGGCCGTTGCCGGTAAAGCGCGACTTGGCCACCCAGTTGACCCCTTCGCCGCCCATCTGGATCAGCGATTCGGTGTCGCGGCCCATCCAACTGGCCATGAAGTGGCAGCCGATGCCGGCCAGCGCCTTGGAGCCTTCCGGTACCTTGGTGGAGCTGTTGTGCGGACAGCCGGAGCAGAAGTAGGGCAGACGACGTACGCCGCCCGGGTCTTTGGCATCGACGCCGCTGTGGTTGATCGCGTCCAGCTCGGCGCTGAAGTCCAGCCCGAACAGCCGGTTCAGCCGCTGCGCCAGGTAGCCGGCCAGCAGGCTGGGGCTCAGTTCGCCGACGTACGGGATCAGCGGGCTGCCGACCTCGTCCTGCTTGCCGGTGATCAGCACTTCGCCCGGACGGTCCGGTTCGGACATCGCCTCTTTGATCTGGCTCTCGATGATGCCGCGCTTCTCCTCGATGACCAGCACTTCCTGCTTGCCATGCACGTAGTCGAGGATGCCCTTGCGCTCCAGCGGCCAGACCAGACCGATCTTGTAGATCTCGATGCCCAGTTCTTCAGCGCGCGCTTCGTCGATGCCGAGCAGCGCCAGCGCTTCCATCAGGTCGAGATGGGCCTTGCCGGTGCTGACGATACCCAGCTTCGGCTTGGACGCGGACCAGATCTTCTTGTCGATCGGGTTGGCACGGGCGAACGCCTGCACGGCGGCCAGTTTGTGCTCGATACGGGTTTCCAGCTGCGGCCCCGGCAGGTCCGGCCAGCGGTAGTGCAGGCCGCTTTCCGGCGGCGTGAAATCGGTCGGGATGTTGAAGGTCGGCAGCGGTTTCAGTTCGACGGAGGCGGCGCTCTCGACGGTCTCGGAGATCGCCTTGAAGCCAACCCAGCAACCGCTGTAGCGAGACAGCGCGTAGCCCCAGAGGCCAAATTCGAAGTACTCGGCAATGTTGGCCGGGTTGATGGTCGGCATGAACCAGGCCATGAACGCGACGTCGGACTGGTGCGGCATCGAGCTGGATACACAGCCGTGGTCGTCGCCGGCCACCACCAGCACACCGCCGTGCGGCGAGCTGCCGTAGGTGGTGCCGTGTTTCAGCGCGTCGCCGGCGCGGTCGACGCCCGGACCCTTGCCGTACCAGAGGCCGAAGACGCCGTCGACGGTCTTGTCTTCGTCGGTCTCCACCTGCTGGCTACCCAGCACCATGGTGGCGCCGAGGTCTTCGTTGATGGCGGGTACGAATTCGATGGCGTGCTCTTTCAGCAGCTTGCCGGCTTTCCACAGCTCCTGGTCATAGCCACCCAGCGGCGAGCCGCGGTAGCCGCTGATCAGGCCGGCACTGTTGATGCCGTCGCGGATGTCCATCTGCCGTTGCATCAGCGGCAGGCGTACCAGCGCCTGGGTACCGGTAATGAAGACCCGTCCTTCCTGACGGGTATAGCGATCTTCCAGCGCGTAGTCGTCCAGCGGCTTCTGCTCGCTCATGGCACACCTCACTTGTTTATTATTCTTGCAGCCTTCTTGCAGCCGGTCGGACTTGGCCGGTAGATCGGTAGCCGGGCCGACAGGCTGCTGGGCTCACAGCAATGACTGTTATTATTGGTGATCATTGTAGGAACTTAGTCTGGAAAGGTGCTTGCAAAGTTTGTGTGCTGATCGGGGTTGATTCGAAGGATGTTTGGATTTTTATGTATAATATGAAAGGAATTTTCAAATATCAGAGAAATGTGAAATGTCGCAGAGAGAAGAGGGGCCCCTGCTGGACAGTTACGACCGGCGCATCCTGACCGAACTGCAGCGCGATGGCCGGATCAAGAACCAGACCCTGGCCGACAAGGTGGGCTTGTCGCCGGCGGCCTGCTGGCGGCGGGTCAAGGCGCTGGAGCAGGCCGGGGTGATCCGCCGCTACACCGCCTTGGTCGATGCCGACAAGGTCGGCCGTGGCCTCTGCGTGCTGGTGATGGTGTCGCTGGTGCGCCACTCCACCGACAGCTCCGGCGAGTTCGAGGCGGCGGTACGCGACTATCCCGAGGTGTTGCAGTGCTTCGCGGTGACCGGCACCGCCGATTTCATGCTGCGGGTGGTGGTGCCGGATATGGCCGCCTACGACCGTTTCCTGACCGAGAAGCTGTTCCCGCTGCCGGACATCTCCCAAGTGCACTCCAACTTCGCGCTGCGCGAGGTCAAGCAGGACAGTGCGATTCCATTGTAGTTATTTTGCCGCCTTCCGCCTTCCGCCTTCCGCCTTCTGTCGTCCGATCGGCTGCTTCGCTGATCGGACGGAACAGTATTAAAAAAACTAAACAACCAGCGTATGGCCGTGGCGTTTCAGCCAGTCGCGCTGGGCTTTCCAGTCCGGGCAGAGTGTTTCGACCTGTTGCCAGAATGCCGCCGAGTGGTTCGGGTGGACCAGGTGGGAGACCTCGTGGGCGACCAGGTAGTCGATCACCGGCTCCGGCGCCGCCAGGATCAGCCAGTTGTACTGCAGGTCGCCGCGGTGGGTGCAGTGGCCCCATTTCGAGCGGGTGCGACGTACCCGTACCTGGCCGACCGGCCGGCCGATCCGCGCCGCCAGGGTGCGTGATTTTTCATCCAATAGTCGCAATGCCTGCTGGCGGTACCACTGCTCCAGCAGACGCTGAACGGCGGCCTGCTGGCGGGTCGGGTCCGCTTGTCGGCGCAGCCGTACGATCAACTGCTCGCCAATCCGCTCCACCTCGCCACGGCTGGCGGGCAGGATCCGCAGCTTCAATGGCCGGCCCAGGTAATCGAACGGCTCGCCATCGATATACTGTTTTTCCAGCAGTGGTCCGGCCTGCTTGAACAGCGCCAGTTTCTGCTCGATCCAGCCGGCCTTGCGGCGCAGCACCCGGTCGATCTCCTGCTGATCCAGCTGGCTGGGCACGCTGACGGTGACCCCGTCGGGGGCGACCCGGATGCCGATGGTGCGGCGGCGGGCGGAACGTTTGAGTCGGTAGTCGAAACTGAATCGGGACATGGTGACGGACTTGTTTAGATACGGCGGTTTGATCCGGCAGCCTAGCGGAAATCCACCGCCCGGTGAATTCGGGGAGTCCCTCGATTGCCACTTGTATCTGTTAGCGCCGCGTCGGTGCTAGCAAAAACTTATTTAGCAGGCGCTAAATAAGCCGTTCGGCGACTAGATAGTTTCATATTGAATGGACATACTTAACCCCGATGTCCATCGCGTCTGTTTGAATTCGCGATGCGTGAGTTAACCAAGGAATGACCAGAAGAATAATATGGCACCCTTCCAGACAGAGCTGCGACGCGCGCTGCGCGGTATCAGCAGCGTATTTTTGGCGCTCGGCAGTGCGGCGGCTTTGGCTGCCGACGATCCCGCGTTTTTGTTTACCGAGCAGGATTACCTGAGCGATATCCCGGAGGTGATCTCCGCCACCCGGATGTCGCAGAAGCTGACCCAAGCACCGGCGGCGATCACCATCATTGATCAAGAGACCATCCGGGCGGCGGGCGTCATCGAAGTGACCGACCTGTTCCGGCTGGTGCCGGGGATGCAGGCGTTCAACGTGGCCCACAACAAGTTCGGTGTCACCTACCACGGTGTCAGCGATAACTTTCCCACCAAATTGGAGGTGATGGTGGACGGCCGCAGTATCTACCTGCCGCTGCTGTCCACGGTGGACTGGGGCAGCCTGGGGCTGGCGTTGGAGGATATCTCCCATATCGAGGTGGTGCGCGGCTCCAACGTGCCGGCCTATGGTTCCAACGCCTTTCTCGGGGCGATCAATATCGTCACCCGCAGCCCGCTGGCCGAAGTCGAGCAGAACTCGATTAAAACGGTGCAGGGGGCGCAGGGCACCCAGCACTACGAGTTCCGTCACAGTGGCATGGGCGAGTGGGCCAACTACCGGATCAGCGGCGGTTATCGCAGCAATGACGGCACCGATCTGTTCGGCGACAGTGAGATCGACCGCTATTTCAACTTTGCCAGCTCGTTTTCGCCCAGCCTGAACGACACCGTCGAACTGCAACTGGGCGCCACCGACGGCCATGTCGATCTGGTGGCCGGCGATAAACTGGATGGTCCGGTCGACCGGCGCCAGAACGAGAGCAATTACCAGTACCTGCGCTGGAACCGGATTCTCGACGGCCGGCAAGATCTGCAGCTGTCGCTGTACCGCAACTACCTGGACCTGGATACCGAGCTGCTCAGCGCCGAGCAGGTGATCGTCCGCGAGGTCGATGCGATTGACGACCTGGCGACCGCTCATCTGTTCGCCCTGTCACAGGGGCTGGACGGCACCTTCCTGCGGGCCGATGCTGAGCATGGCAGCACCGAGACCTGGGATACCGAACTGCAGTACACCGGCCACCTCGACGACCGCTGGAGCCTGATTCTAGGCGGCGGTTACCGCTACGAAACCGCTGCCAGCGACAGTTTGCTGGCCTCCTCGGCCGATATCGGCGAGGAGCGCTGGCGGCTGTTCACTAACCTGCAGTGGCTACAGAGCGACCAGCTGACCTGGAACGCCGGCATGATGTACGAGTACAGTTCGGCGATTCACACCGGCCGGGTTTCGCCCAGGCTGGCGGCGAACTACCTGCTCAGCGAAGGTACCGCAGTGCGCGCCGCCTATACCCGGGCCTACCGGATGCCGTCGCTGCTGGATGCCCATAACTCGTCCCGGATTCTGCGCAATGACGGCACGGTCTGGGACTCGATTCAGGTGTCGAACGACCAGCTCAGCCCGGAAAAACTGGACTCCTTCGAGTTGGGGCTCTATACCCGGCTGGGACAGTGGGACAGCGAACTGGACCTGCGGCTGTTCCATGAACGGGTGCGTGACGGCCTGACCACCTTCTTCTTCGTGACCGACGACATCAACGGTTTCTCCAGCCGTATCGACAATACCGCGCAATGGGATGCCAACGGCTTCGAGCTGCAGTACCGGGCGCGCCCCTGGATGGATGGTCTGCTGCAGTTGAGCTATGGCTACGTCAATATCGACGGCACCCGCGACCGGGGCGTCAAGGATCCGGATCAGGCGGAGTTTGCCGGCGGCGCCGAGTCGATCGATAATGCGGCACCGGAGAACACCCTGTCGTTGCTGCTCAGCCAGCACTTTTCCGGCGGTTGGCAAGCCAGTATGGCGGTTTACCATATGAGTGATGTACGCTGGTTCGAAGGTGGCCAGCGGGAAGGCTATTGGCGCACCGACTTGAGGCTGGCGCGCACTATGCCATTGGACGCCGACTGGCGGGCAGAGCTGGCGTTGGTAGTGCAGGATGCATTCAACGAGAGCTATGCCGAATTCTACCCGTTCAACGAATTTGACAGGCGGGCATTCGTTCAGCTGCGATTAGTGCACTGAAACTGATACTCTGATCGCAAAGGACTGTGCGGATCAAAATGAAGTATAAGCGGCGTTTTAACCTCGGCCGATTCGGCGGACGGCTTTTGCTGAGCCTCTGTCTGCTGCTGTCGTCGTCACCGCTGCTGGCCAGGACGCTGGTGGTGCTGAGCGGCGATGCCGAGGTTTATCACAATGTCGCCGTTGCCCTGCGGGTGCAGTTGCGCGATTCGAGCGAGGTGCTGACGCTCGAACAGTTACGGCAAGATCCGCCAGCCGGGCTGGCGCAAAGCGATACCCTGGTGGCGGTTGGTGCCGCCGCCTTCGAGCAGCTGTTGCAGCTGCCGCCAGAGCGGCACCGGCTACTGGCCACCTTCATTCCCGAAAGTACCTACCATGCACTGCTGGCCCGCCACGGCGAAGCCTGGCGCCAGAAGCCCGGCCTCTTGTCCGCCATCTACCTTGACCAACCGCTACGGCGACAGCTGCAGCTGGCCCGCCTGGTGGTACCCAAGGCACGGCGCATCGGCACCGCGCTGGGGCCGGCGACCCGTCACCAGTTGGCCGAGTTGCAGGCCGAAGCCAAGTCGCTGAACTTCGAGCTGGTGCACGCCGAACTTTCGGCGGACGACAACCCGGTGCGCCGGCTGCAGCCGATCATCGAGCGCAGCGACCTGTTTTTGCCACTGCCGGACCAGGCGGTGTTCAACCGCACCACCGCCAAATGGATTCTCTATATCGCCTACCGCAAGCGGGTGCCGCTGATCGGCTTCTCGCGCAAGTACGTTGAAGCGGGGGCCGTGGCCGGGGTCTATTCCAGCGCCACCCAGATCGGCCGCCAGTCCGCCGAACTGCTTAACGACCGGGCCGATAAGCGCGCGCCGCTGCCGCCGCCGCAGTTTCCCAAATATTATTCCGTGATCACCAACCGGGTGGCCGCCCGTACCCTGCAGCTGGAGCTGCCGACGGATGCGGCATTGGAAGCCCGTTTGCAGGAGATGTCGCCTTGAACCCGCGGGGCAGTATCAAGAGCCAGATGTTGATCGTATCGGTGCTGCCGTTGCTGGCGTTCGCACTGATGCTGGGCAGTTACTTTATCCACAGCCGGGTACAGGATACCGACCAGGAGCTGACCAGCCGTGGCCAGACGATCGCCCGCCTGATGGCGGTGTCGGTGGAGTTCGGCTTGCTGACCGGCAACCAGCCGATGCTGGCCGGCCAGTTGCGGGCGCCACTGCAGCAGGAGGATGTCGCCGATATCGTGGTGCTGGACCGCCAGTTCGACGAATTGGCCCGCCGACACGACACCGATATCCCGGTGGAGCGGCAGGATGCCTATCCCCGTTTCGAAGATGATCACGGCTTCTTCCTGGCGCCGGTGACCACCAGCGGCATCGCCTTCCTGGATTCGCCGGAGCTGGCTGGCGGCAGCGCCGAGAAGGAGATTATCGGCTGGGTGGTGGTGGTGATGTCACGTGAAGCCACCTACGTGCGGCAGCGGGATATCGTGCTGAACGGCATCGGTCTGCTGGTGTTGGGGATGGTGGTGGCGTTGCTGCTGGTATCCCGCTTCAGCCGCAATATTATCGGCCCGGTGGTCGACCTGACCGGGGTGGTGCAGGAGATCCAGAGCGGCAACTATCGCCGCCGCGCGCGTGAGCACGCCCGTGGCGAGCTGCAGGTACTGGCGCGCGGTTTCAACCGGATGGCGGAGCGGATCGAGGAATCGAACCGCTCGCTGGAGGCGCGGGTGGAGGAGAAAACCCGCATGGTGCGTCGTACCCTGGCGGACCTGGAACGTAAGAACAACGACCTGACCCGGGCCCGCGAACGGGCCGACCGGGCCAATGTGGCCAAGGACGAGTTCCTGGCCCGGATGAGCCACGAACTGCGTACTCCGCTGACCTCGGTGTTGGGCTTTTCGCGGATGCTGAGCGATACCGAGCTCAACCCCGACCAGCGGGAGTTCACCCGGATCATCAATCACACCTCCAACCTGTTGCTGTCGATCATCGATGACATTCTCGACTTCTCCAAGCTGGAGTCGAACGCCATCAGCCTGGAGGCATTGCCGTTTTCGCTGGCTGACTGCGTACAGGATGTACTGGAGATGCTGGCACCGGTGGCGCATGAGAAACGGATCGAACTGGTACTGCTGCTCGATCCGGAGTTGCCGATGCAGGTGCTGGGCGACCAGGTGAGGGTACGCCAGGTGCTGTCCAACCTGGTCAGCAATGCGTTGAAGTTTACCGACCAGGGGCAGGTGCTGGTGTCGCTGACGCCGGGCGCGCGCAATGGCACCATCCAGACGGTGCAACTTCAGATACAGGACACCGGCATCGGGATCCCGGCCCGCCAGGCGAAGAACCTGTTCCGGGCATTCAGCCAGGCCGACACCTCGATCACCCGGCGATATGGCGGGTCCGGGCTGGGGCTGGCGATTGCCCGCCGGCTGGTGCAACTGATGGGGGGAAGCATCGATCTGCAGTCGGAAGAGAACCGCGGCACCGAGGTGACGCTGGACGTTCCGTTCCCGGTGGTGACGCCGGCGATGCGCGTGTCGCAGCCGTTGCTGGAGCGGGCGCTGATCTACGATGCCAATCCCCAGGCGCGCAAATCGGCGCGCTACCAGTTGCACCGGGTGGTCAACCGGACGCAGTCGGTCAGTTCGCCACAGGCGGTGCTCGATACGCTGAACCAGCTGTCCTTCGACGCGGTCTTTGTCGGCATCGGCCCGCAGGATGAGCTGTCCCATCAACTGGTCGATTGGCTGGCCAAGGTCCGGGCACTGCATCGGGGCCGACTGGTATTGCTGAGCGGCCAACAGCGTGAGCTGCCGGACACGCTGGCGGTCGATCAATTACGTAAACCGCTGCAGCCGAAGGCGCTGCAGACGTTGCTGCAACCGGATGGCGAGGCGATCGAAGTGTCGGATCCGGCGGGGCCTTCGTTATTGCCGGCGAGTACCCAGATTCTGGTGGCCGAGGACAACAACTTCAACCGCCTGCTGCTACGTCGCGTACTGGAACGGGCCGGCGCTCAGGTACTGGAGGTGATCAGCGGCGTCGAGGCGGTGGTCTGTGCCGAGGAGTTCGATCCGGCACTGATCCTGATGGATGTGCATATGCCGGAGATGGATGGCATCGAGGCGACCTCGCGTATCCGCCAGGCCGGCTATCGCAAGCCGATCCTGGCGTTGACCGCCAATGTGGTGGACAGCGAGCACGAAGCGTTGCGTGCCGCCGGCGTCAACGAGGTGCTGTTGAAACCGATCGACGACCGTCTGCTGATCGAACAGATCAACCGTTATCTCGGCGAAGTGCTGGCACCGCTGCCGGATAATGGCGAGCAGGGCACCGACCTGTCCCGTTACGAGATCGGCCAGGACCAGCTGCATAATGAACTGGAGTCGCAGTTGGAGGGATTGCATCAGGCGTTCTCCGCCAGCGACCGGGAGCGGCTGCGGCACCATACCCACCAACTGATCGGCCTGGCCGGACTCTACGATATGCCGGAGCTGGAGGTGGTCAGCGTCGACCTGAACCGGGCCGCCAAGCAGCTGGGGATGCGGGATATCTGGCAACAGCTGTGGCGGCTGCGGCGGCTGATCGAGCATCAGCAGTATTAGATGAGTTAACAGTATTGAGTAAACAGTTAACAGTGGTTGGCTGCCAGCTGCAGGTTCCGGCTTCGTCTCTGGTGACTGTTAATTTCAAGTTAGTTAACAGGATTGAGTAAACAGGTGACAGTGGTTGGCTGCCTGCTTCAGGTTCCGGCTTCGTCTCTGTCTACCATTAATTTCATGTTAGTTAACAGGATTGAGTAAACAGATGACAGTGGTTGGGTGCCGGTTTTGGGTTCCGACTTCGCTCTGTCCACTGTTAATTTCAAGTCAGTTAACAGGATCGAGTAAACAGGTGACAGTGGTTGGGTGCCAGCTTCGGGTTCCGACTTCGCTCTGTCCACTGTTAATGTCAAGTCAGTTAACAGGATTGAGTAAACAGATGACAGTGGTTGGGTGCCAGCTTCGGGTTCCGGCTTCGCTCTGTCTACTGTTAACTAAAAAACTGTTAACTCAAATCTGTTAACTCAAAACTCCCTATACACCGGCTCTTTTTCGATCAGCCGGGCCAGTTCGTCGGCCAGTTTGGCGATCCGTTCTCGGCCGGCGCGGTCGTACAGGTAGCCGTTCAGGCCGGGCGAGGCGGGCGGTAGTTCGTCGCTGCCCTCTTCGATTTCAACACAGCACTGGCGGATGCGGTCCAGTTCCGGGTCGTAGTAGAGCGGATAGCCGATGAACATCTCCCAGGCCGCCCGTTCGGTGGTGCGCGCTTCGACGCCGCGCAGCAGCTTCAGTATCTGGCGCCGGGTGGGGCGGTAACGGGTATTGCGGGTGTAGTACAGGACCACCGCCAGCAGCCCCGTCACCAGCAGGGTGAACACGAAGACGGCGATAAATTCCATATTTTCTAGAAAAACCCTAGTGTCGGTCGAAGGCGTAGCTATGGATTGCCCGCGCGGCCGACAGGATCTGCTCCTGATGCTGGTTTTCCAACTTCCTCATCTCACGGATATAGCGCCGTTGCTGCGTTTTATCCAATTTCTGCCACTGTTCTTTGATCGGGATATGCTGGGTCTGTTCGAAGATCAGTACGAAGATGTCGTAGGGCTCCTGGCGCAGCAGGTGCGGTGCCAGCGACTCCAACAGCACCTTGATGCGGATGCAGCCTTCGGTGAGGGTCAGTTTTTCGTCGGTTTCCATCGCCTGGGACAGCACCCGGATACTCTCGATCAGGTAGTCGCGCTGCTGCTGGGCTTTCTCGGCGGCCTGCTGCTCGAGCGCCTGCTGGCGCTGGCGGTGGTCGCGCTGAAACTTCAGCTGTTTCCAGATGAAGAGGCTGAGGCCGGCAATCAGTAGCAGGCCGGTGGCGATCAACAGGTAGGTGACGTAAGAGGGCATTGCTGTTCCATCGTGTTCAGGGGCTCTGTCCGGCCGGTTCCGGACTCTGAACGCGATATTATCCATGATTTCGCCGCTAAACCCAGCGGCTCGGTCGGAAATGCCTGCCGAGGAGGTGGCCCGACGCGTTTACCGTCGGGCGATCGACTGCAGCACCAGCCCGGCCTGGCCGTTGGCCAGCAGTTGCTCGATGCTGTCGGCGGCCATCGGCAGCACGCTGATCAAGGCATCGGCCGGTACCCGCAGGCAATCTTCCTGCGGTTGCAGCTGGTCAACCAGCAACAACACCGGCAGCGGCTGGGCGCGCAAACTGGTGAGGTTGCGCTGCTGCTGCGGATCGCCGTCGAAGCGGATGGTGCGCTGGCGATGGTCCTGGGCGTCGAGGTGGTCTTCGCTGGCGAAAATATTGCCTTGCCAGTGGGTCAGTATCAGGCAGTGCTGCATGCGTGGGTACCGGAATGATCGAAGCTGTCAGTATCGGCTGTCGGCCGCCATCGGCAGGCGCAGCAGCTGGTCGGCCGGCAGGCTGTCGCGCACCTCGGCCGGCAGGCCGCGGGTTTCCGGGCCGAACAGCAGTACGTCACCGGCCTTGAATTCAACATCGCTGGGGAAGCGCTGTCCCTTGGTGGTCAGCGCCCAGACTTGCGGCGGTTGCAGCTCGGCCAGGCAGCTGTCCAGGTCGGCGTGGATCCGCACCGCGGCGAACTCGTGGTAATCCAGCCCGGCACGGCGCAGCTTCTTGTCGTCGAAATCGAACCCCAGCGGCTCAATCAGGTGCAGCTGGAAACCGGTGTTGGCACACAGGCGGATGATATTGCCGGTATTGGGCGGAATCTCGGGCTGGTAGAGCACCACATGCAGCATGGCGTTGCTATATCTCAGGCTAACGGGAGCGCCATTCTACGGCAGCCGGTGCCCCCTTTGCTACGGGTAGGCAGGGCGCCGCTTGCTGCTTGAAGCTTACCGCTCCCTACTCCTCATCATGGTTGTCGGCGGTTTCCATACCCAGCTCCTTGATCTTGCGGGTCAGGGTGTTGCGACCCCAACCGAGCAACTGGGCGGCGTCGCGGCGGCGGCCGGCGGTGTGCTTCAGGGCTGTCTCGATCATCACCCGTTCGAACGCCGGCACCGCTTCTTCGAGGATACCGCATTCGCCGCTGGCCAGCTGACGGTCGGCCCACTGCTGCAACGCCTGCTGCCAGTTGTCGCTCTGTGCCGGCCGCTCGCCATGCTGCTCGAGCAGCTCCGGTGGCAGGTCGGGGATCAGCACTTCTCGACCCGATGCCATCACCGTCAGCCAGCGGCAGGTGTTTTCCAGCTGGCGCACGTTACCGGGCCAGGGTAGCTGACTAAGGAAGGCTTCGGCTTCCGGATGCAGCCGCTTGGGCTCTACCCCCAATTCCTTGGCGGAGCGCTGCAGGAAGTGATGCATCAGTGCCGGGATATCCTCGCGCCGTTCGGCCAGTTTGGGTAGGTGGACGCGGATCACGTTGAGGCGGTGGAACAGGTCCTCGCGGAAGCGGCCCTGCTCTACCAACTGCTCCAGGTTCTGGTGGGTGGCGGCGATGATCCGTACGTCCACCTGTACCGGGGTGTGGCCGCCGACCCGGTAGAACTCGCCGTCGGCCAGCACCCGCAACAGGCGGGTCTGGGTGTCGGCCGGCATGTCGCCGATCTCGTCGAGGAACAGGGTGCCGCCGTCGGCCTGTTCGAAGCGGCCGTGACGGGCGCTGGCGGCACCGGTGAAGGCGCCTTTCTCATGGCCGAACAGTTCCGACTCGATCAGGTCGTGCGGGATCGCCGCCATGTTCAGCGGAATGAACGGCTTGGCGGCACGTGGGCTGTGACGATGCAGGGCGTGCGCGACCAGCTCTTTGCCGGTGCCGGATTCACCGTTGATCAACACCGTGATATTGGACTGCGACAGCCGGCCGATGGCGCGGAACACCTCCTGCATCGCCGGCGCTTCGCCGATGATTTCGGCCTGGCTCTCGCGGGCGCGGGCGGTGACCTGCTCCTGCTGTTTGTGAGCGTGGGCCACGGCGCGCTGTGCCAGCGCCACCGCTTCGTCGACGTCGAACGGCTTGGGCAGGTATTCGAAGGCGCCGCCGGAGTAGGAGGCGACCGCCGAATCGAGGTCCGAGTGGGCGGTCATGATGATGATCGGCAGCCCCGGATGCTGCTCCTGAAGCCGTTCCAGCATCTGCAGGCCGTCGGTGCCGGGCATCCGGATATCGCTGATGATGGCATCCGGCTGCTGGCACTCCAGCTGGTGCAGCATCTCGTCGGCGGTTTCGAAGCATCGGGTGGTCAGGCCGCTGTTGCTCAGCGCCTTTTCCAGAACCCAGCGGATGGAACGGTCGTCGTCGACGATCCAGACGTTACCGGACAGTGTCATGGTTTCGCTCCAGTGGAATAAATAGTTGGAAACAGGTGTGGCCGGGCTCGGTGGTGCATTCGATCAGTCCCTGGTGCTGGTTGATGATCGACTGGGCGATCGACAGGCCCAGGCCGCTGCCCTGCGGGTTGCCGCTGACCATCGGGTAGAAGATTTTGCTGAGCATCTCGTCTGGGATGCCGGGGCCGTTGTCGATGATCTCGACGCTACAGACCAGCCGGTGTTTCTCGCTGCCCAAGGTGATCTGGCGCAGCGCACGGGTGCGCAGCTTGATCTGGGGCTCGGCAATGTCGGCATCCTGCAGCACCTGCATGCCATTGCGCATGATGTTCAGGGTGGCTTGGATCAGCTGTTCCGGGTCGCCTTCGAACTCCGGGATGCTGGGGTCGTAATCGCGTTGGATCTTCACTTGGCCGGCGCTTTCGGCATCGATCAGGCTGGCAACCCGTTCCAGGATCGCATGAATGTTGACCGCTTCGATCTTCGGCAGCTGGCGCGGTCCTAGCAGCCGGTCCACCAGGTTACGCAGCCGGTCGGCCTCTTCGATGATCACCCGGGTGTAGTCGTGCAGGCTCGGGTCGGTCAGTTCACGCTCCAGCAACTGGGCAGCGCCGCGAATACCGCCGAGCGGATTCTTGATCTCGTGGGCCAGGCCGCGCACCAGCATGCGGGCGGTCTCGTGCCGGCTCAGCAACTCCTCCTCCCGCTCGATCCGCATCAACCGGTCGCGTGCCTGGAACTCGATCAGCAGGAAGGTTCGCTGCTGCAGCGGCACCGGGTTGATGCTGTAGTCGACGGTCAGTTCGTGGTTGGTCTGGCTGCGCATCTTGGCCTCGCGCCGGGTCAGCGGGTGGCCGCTGTCCCGGGCTTCGGCCAGTATCTGCAGGTCGGTCTGGCGATCGGAGAACCACTCGTCGATCCGTTTCTTGCGCAGCTGGCGCACGCTGGCTTCGAACAGCATCTCGGCGGCCGGGTTCATGTAGTCGATCACCAGATTGTCATCCAGCATCACCACGGCGTTGGATAGGTTGTCGAGAATCTGTTTATGGAGCATGGGCATTCCTGGTGTCCTGTTATCTATGTAACTGCAAGAAACAAACCAACTTTTTGTTTGGTCGAATAGCGCGGCCAGGCGCGACAACGGGCGGCTGTTGTCTTTTAGTGTAGCGCTGCGCACTTAGCAGTGCACCAATCTGGTGCATGGTAGGTCAGCTGATGGTGCGGCCGGTGAAGTGGTGGTGCAGGGTTCTGCTGTAGGGAGGGGCAGTGAACGTATTGAAGTGGGCCGCTAACGGCTCGAAGCTATTGACCTGCAGCCTGCAGCTCCCCGAAGGGGTACAAAAAAGCCTCCCGAAGGAGGCTTTTGTCTGACGGTGGAGAGAGATCTTATACGGAGTAGTACAGATCGAACTCGACCGGGTGAGTGGTCATGTTCACTTTTTCGACCTCTTCGCGCTTCAGGCCGATATAAGCGTCGATCATGTCGTCAGTGAATACGCCACCCTTGGTCAGGAACTCGCGATCCGCATCCAGCTCTTTCAGGGCTTCTTCCAGAGAGGAGGCAACCTGCGGGATTTCGGCCGCTTCTTCCGGCGGCAGGTCGTACAGATCCTTGTCGGCCGATTCGCCCGGGTGGATCTTGTTCTGGATACCGTCCAGGCCGGCCATCATCAGTGCCGCGAAGCACAGGTACGGGTTGGCGGACGGGTCCGGGAAGCGTGTTTCGACGCGACGGGCTTTCGGGTTGGTCACGTACGGGATACGGATGGAAGCGGAACGGTTGCGGGCGGAGTAAGCCAGCATAACCGGTGCTTCGAAGCCCGGTACCAGGCGCTTGTAAGCGTTGGTGGACGGGTTGCACAGCGCGTTCAGGGCTTTCGCGTGCTTGATGATACCGCCGATGTAGTACAGCGCGGTTTCGCTCATGCCGGCGTAAGCGTCGCCGGAGAACAGGTTGACACCGTCCTTGGACAGGGACATGTGAACGTGCATACCGGAACCGTTATCGCCAACCAGCGGCTTCGGCATGAAAGTGGCGGTCTTGCCGTAGGCGTGGGCAACGTTGTGCACGCAGTACTTCAGGATCTGAACTTCGTCCGCCTTGGCGGTCAGGGTGTTCGGACCTACGCCGATCTCACACTGGCCGGCAGTCGCCACTTCGTGGTGGTGGACTTCGATGGTCAGGCCCATGGACTCCATGGCGTCGCACATAGCGGCACGCAGGTCGTGCAGGGAGTCGATCGGCGGAACCGGGAAGTAGCCGCCCTTAACGCGCGGACGGTGGCCGACGTTACCGCCTTCGATGTTGTGGCTGGAGGCCCAGGCCGCTTCTTCGGAGGAGATGGTGTAGCCGCAGCCGCTGATGTCGGCGTGCCATTTGACTTCGTCGAATACGAAGAACTCCGGCTCCGGGCCGAACATGGCGGTGTCGGCGATGCCGGTGGACTTCAGGTACTCTTCGGCACGCTTGGCGACGGAACGCGGGTCGCGCTCGTAGCCCTGGCCGGTGGCCGGCTCGACGATGTCGCAACGAACGATGACGGTAGCGTCTTCGGAGAACGGATCCAGCACGGAGGCGCTGTCGTCCGGCAGCAGGATCATGTCGGATTCCTGGATGCCTTTCCAACCGGAGATGGAGGAACCATCGAACATCTTGCCTTCTTCGAAGAAGTCGTCACCCATGTCGGAAACCGGGATGGTCACGTGCTGTTCTTTACCTTTGGAATCGGTGAACCGCAGGTCAACCCAGCGTGCGTCGTTTTCTTTGATCAGATTCAGAGTCTTCTCTGACATTTGGCTTTCTCCACTATTGAATTGCCAGACCCTTAAATAGCTTCCGTCCGCCGGAGCAGATCGGCCTTGGTATCTCAACTAGCAAGGACTGTGCCATCATCCGTTGGCCGCTTGCTGCCGGGCTTTGGGCGGGGGTACACGCGCAGAGCCGGGTAATCTGTGCACCGTTTTTGTGCGACATGAATTTTATGTGCGCTATTTTGGTGCATTGCAGAGGGCGCATCGCCTGAGGCTCGATCATCATACTCCAACCCCGGCGAAACTTCCCACCGCTCGCACTGCTTGGGCACGAACTCTTTGGCTGATGAACGGAAAGGTCCGCATCAAATCGGTGCAGCGATTGGCTCACCCATCGTAATCTGCCTTCGGGTGGAGCCTGTTGAGCCCGCCTGGCGCGCGCTGTGGTGACCAGATCTCGGGCACAGCGGGGTGGCGCAGAGCCGGATATGCAGATGAGGGCGGTTCTTTCCGCTATTAGCTTTCACCTCTAAGCTGTTAATATACGCCCGCCCGACCCTGGCCGCAGTGATGTTGATAGAGGGTTGGCTTTATCAATTCAGTACACCGCGGTGTACATAGTTCAACCCAAGCTAGGGTCTAAAGCTTAATATGTCTTTTGAAATCAATAAGTTGCGCAATATTGCCATCATCGCTCACGTTGACCACGGGAAAACCACGCTGGTCGACAAGCTGCTGCAGCAGTCCGGCACTCTGGGCCGTCGCGATGAAGGTACTGAGCGCATCATGGACTCCAACGATCAGGAGAAAGAGCGCGGCATTACCATTCTGGCGAAAAACACCGCCATCGAGTGGAACGGCTACCACATCAATATCGTGGATACTCCGGGACACGCCGACTTCGGTGGTGAGGTGGAGCGCGTACTGTCCATGGTCGATTGCGTCTGCCTGCTGGTCGATGCTGTTGACGGTCCAATGCCGCAGACCCGCTTCGTAACCCAGAAGGCGTTCGAGCAGGGCCTGCGTCCGATCGTGGTGGTCAACAAGGTCGACCGTCCGGGTTCCCGTCCGGATTACGTGATCGACCAGGTGTTCGACCTGTTCGATAGCCTGGGTGCCACCGAAGAGCAGCTGGACTTCCCGATCGTTTACGCCTCGGCGCTGAACGGTGTGGCCGGTCCGGAGCCGGATCAGCTGGGTGAAGACATGACCCACCTGTTCGAAGCGATCGTCGAGCACGTCGAGCCGCCGCAGGTGGATGTCGACGGGCCGTTCCAGATGCAGATCTCTGCGCTGGATTACAACAGCTACACCGGCGTTATCGGTGTCGGCCGCATCAAGCGCGGCAGCGTCAAGACCAGCACCCCGGTGAAGGTGATCGACCGTGACGGCAATGTGCGTGGCGGCCGGGTCCAGAAGATCATGGGTTACCTGGGCCTGGAGCGGGTCGAGGTCGAGAGCGCCCAGGCGGGCGATATCGTCTGCATCACCGGTATCGACGAGCTGAACATCTCCGATACGCTGTGTGATCCGGACAACGTCGAAGCGTTGCCGGCGCTGTCGGTCGACGAGCCGACTGTCTCCATGACCTTCCAGGTGAACGATTCGCCGTTCGCCGGCCAGGAAGGTAAGTTCATCACCAGCCGTAACATCAAGGACCGACTGGACCGTGAACTTATCCACAACGTGGCGCTGCGCGTTGAGCCGGGCGAAACCCCGGAGAAATTCAAGGTATCCGGCCGTGGTGAATTGCACCTGTCGGTACTGATCGAAACCATGCGTCGCGAAGGCTTCGAACTGGGTGTCTCCCGTCCGGAAGTTATCCAGAAAGAGATCGACGGTGAGATCCAGGAGCCGTACGAGCTGGTGATGCTGGATGTGGAAGATCAGCACCAGGGTTCCATAATCGAGGAGTTGGGCAAGCGCAAGGGCGACATGACCAACATGGAAGTGGACGGTAAGGGCCGCGTGCGGCTGACCTTCATGATCCCGTCGCGCGGCCTGATCGGCTTCCGTTCGCTGTTCCTGACGCTGACCTCCGGTACCGGCATCATGACCTCGATCTTCGACCACTACGGTTCGGTCAAAGAGGGCGAGGTGGTCAGCCGGATCAACGGCGTGCTGGTATCGATGGTTACCGGTAAGGCGCTGGGTTACTCGCTGTTCGCACTGCAGGAGCGTGGTCGTCTATTCATCGACCCGAACATCGAGGTGTACGAGGGGATGGTGATCGGTATCCACAGCCGTTCCAACGACCTGGCGGTCAACCCGACCAAGGGCAAGCAGCTGACCAACGTGCGCGCCTCCGGCACCGATGAGAACATCCAGCTGACTCCGCCGATCCGCTTCTCCCTGGAGCAGGCGCTGGATTTCATTGAAGATGATGAGCTGGTGGAAGTGACGCCGGAAAGCATCCGTATCCGCAAGAAGCTGCTGAAAGAGCACGAGCGCAAGCGCGCCAAGAAGTAAGGATGTGGGGCGTCGTGCCCTAGACAACCGAACAATGCCAGTCGCTGTTTCAGCGGCTGGCATTTTTTTTGTAAGTTTTAAGCGTAAAGTGACGAGTTAACAGTGGTGAGTGGCAGAGGATGCGTATGGCCCGCAATCTTCACTATGAACTGTGAACGCTCGCGCCACTATACTGCTGTGAATAAAAGAACCAGGAAAGGTAACCATGCTGAAGCTGTATCCGGATATTCACCCCTATGCCGAGCATCGGCTCAAGGTCGACGATGTCCACACCCTGTATGTCGAGGAGAGCGGTAACCCGAACGGCCTGCCGGTGTTGTTCGTGCATGGCGGGCCGGGTGGCGGAACTTCCGGGTCGCACCGTTGTTTCTTTGATCCATCGAAGTACCGCATCGTATTGTTCGACCAGCGCGGTTGCGGCCAGTCGACCCCGCATGCCGAGCTGATTGGCAATACCACCCAGGCGCTGATCGCGGATATGGAACAGATCCGCGAACGGCTGGGGATCGAGCAATGGCTGTTGTTCGGCGGTTCCTGGGGCTCGACACTGAGTCTGGCGTACGCCGAGACCTACCCTGAGCGGGTGTTGGGGATGATCCTGCGTGGTGTATTCCTGTGCCGCGAGCAAGACCTGCACTGGTTCTACCAGCGTGGTGCCAGTGCGCTGTTCCCGGATTATTGGCGCGAGTACGAGCAGGAGATCCCGCTGGCCGAGCGGCACGACATGCTGGCGGCGTACTACAAGCGGCTGACCTCGGATAACGAGATCGCCCGGATGTCGGCGGCCAAGGCATGGTCGATCTGGGAGGGGCGCTGCTCCACGCTGGACCCGAACAACGACGTGGTCGATTACTTCTCCGACCCCCATGTGGCGCTGGCGATGGCGCGGATCGAGGCTCATTACTTCATCAATCAGGCGTTTCTGGAACCGAATCAACTGCTGCGCGATGCCGACCGCATCCGTCATATCCGCACCGTTATCGTGCATGGCCGCTACGACGTGATCTGCCCGATCGAGCAGGCGTTCGCACTGTACGACGCATTGCCGCAGGCCGAGCTGCATATCGTGCGCGATGCCGGTCACTCCGCCTTCGAGCCGGGCATTACCGATAACCTGGTGCGTGCCACCGACGATTTTGCCCGTTCGCAGGCCTGATAATCGCTCCCGCGAGGCGCTACAATCTGCCGCTTTGTAGCTGATCGAAAGGGAGTGGCCGATGAAGGCGCTAATTCAGCGGGTGTGTTCCGCGTCTGTGGATATCTCGGGGGAGCGGGTTGGTGAGATCGGCCCGGGTATCATGTTGCTGTTGGGGGTGGAAAAGACCGATAGCGAATCTCAGGCGGATAAGCTGTTGGACAAGGTGCTGGCCTACCGCATCTTTTCCGACGAGGATGGCAAGATGAACCTGAACTTGCAGCAGGTCGGCGGCGGTCTGCTGGTGGTCTCGCAGTTCACCCTGGTGGCCGACACCCGCAAGGGGCTGCGGCCCAGCTTCTCCTCCGGTGCGACGCCGGAACAGGGTGAGCGCTTGTACGATTACTTCGTTGAGCAGGCGCGGGCTCGGCATGCCGAAGTGGCGACCGGTCGCTTTGCCGCTGAGATGCAGGTGGGGCTGGTGAACGACGGGCCAGTGACTTTCCTGCTGGAGACAAACTGAGTAGCCAGCGGCCTGGGCCGCCGGTGAGCAAAACAAAAAAGGTTCATCGCGTTTTAGCGGGAAGCCTCGAACCAGTTGGTTGCAGCTGTATGAGACAGGGCGGGGAAAGTGGGAGGCGCCCTCGCGTGGTCCGGCAATCCGGCGATCTCCCCCTGTTTGTCATCTTTTACCAAGCTGGGGTTGCGCCTGCTGGCGCGTCAAGGCGGCCCGCGCAGGGGCTACCGCCTAACAATCCCGATTGCCTCCACTGAGCGCCTGATCCTGTGCACGGTCCGATCCATCGGCTGGCAAAAAGAACTCGCTCGTCCCTCGCTCAGACAGCTTTTTGCCTGATCGCCGCTGCATCGAGCCGTGCTAGGGGGCGGCCGGCCAGGTCGCTCAGAGTCGGCCTATACAGGGGTGCCAACGGTAAGTTTATGACTGGCGTAGACGTTTCCCACTAATCCGTGAAGAACCACAAAAAAGGGCGCCGGATGGCGCCCCTTTTTTAGCGGTTGTCTAATGTGCGGTTGTTACTGCTGAACCTTCTGCTTGCCGCTGATGTTCACTTCGACGCGACGGTTGGCGCGCAGGCAGTCCTTCAGTGCAGTGCCACGGCTTCCGCAGGCTTTGACCGGCATGTTCTCGCCCATGCTGCTGGTGTGGATCTTGCTGCTGTCGACACCGGCGTTGGCCAGTGCCGCTGCCACTGCGTTAACGCGCTTGGCGGCCAGTACGTCGTTATAGCCGTTGCTGCCGAGGCGGTCGGTATGGCCGATCAGCTCGACGCTATTCAGTTGGTCCAGAGAGCCGATGTAGTCGACGATGTCGGAGATGTCGCCCACTTCAGTGCTGTTGAAGTCGAACAGTACCAGGTGTTTTTCAGTAACGTTCTTCAGCACCATCTTCGGTGCGGGAGCCGGGGCCGGCGCCGGGGTCGGTTCCGGTGCTTTGACAACCGGTGCCGGTGCGCCACATTCAGGGGTCGCCTTTTCCGGCGACCAGTTACCGATACGCCAGCAGCCGCCGAAGCCGGTGCGCACGTTATCACTCTTGGTGTTGGTCAGGTAGCCGGAGTTAACCGGGTGTGCCTGGGCGGAGATGCTGATTCCCAGGGTGATTGCCAGGCCGGCAGACAGTACGAGCTTGTTCATAATTCCATCCTTACGAATAACAGGCTGTAGGGCTTGAATGGTCGATGACCGAGCGTTCAGGCTCAAGCCCAAGTTTAGCGTCCTTATCCTTAAAAGTACCTTACGCGCATTTATTTAGTTATAAAAACGAGCGGGGAGATCGGCCGTAAAGGTACAAAAGTATGCTTCGTGCATTCGAACAGTCGTCTGCGCGAAGCAAAGATCATCCGTTAAAAGGGGTTAGGGGAGTACCTTTTTATACGGCTTGACGGTGACTTTTTCATACACCCCTGCCGCGAAATAGGGGTCGGTATCGGCCCAGGCTTGTGCCGCGTCCAGTGATTCGAACTCCGCCACCACCAGGCTACCGGTGAAACCCGCTTCGCCCGGATCCTCGCTGTCGATGGCGGGGTGCGGGCCGGCGATCAGCAGGCGGCCTTCGTCGCGCAGCGCTTCCAGTCGGGCCAGGTGGTCGGGCCGGGCGGTCATTCGCTGCTGCAGGGTGCCGGCTTTATCTTCAGCGATGATTGCATAGTACATGGCGTTCTCCAGATGGGACTCAGTGTTTCTTTTCGTCGCTCGGCAGGTGGCGCGACAGGTACAGGCCCTGGCCGATGATGAAGATCAGGGTCAGGCCCAGCATGCCGAACAGTTTGAAGTTGACCCAGGCTTCCTCGCTCATCGTGTAGACCACGGCGATATTGGCGAAGCCCATGGCGGTGAAAAACAGCACCCAGGCAAGGTTCAGTCGACGCCAGATCATGGCCGGCAGGCTCAGGGCGCTGCCCATCAGGCGCTCGACCACGGTTTTCTGGCCGATAAACTGGCTGCCCAGGAAGGCCAGGCCGAACAGCCAGTTCACCACCGACGGTTTCCACTGGATGAAGGTTTTGTCCTGAAACAGCACCGTGGCGCCGCCCATCAGTACCACCAATACCAGGGTGACCAACTGCATGGTTTCGATCTTGTGGGTGCGGAACCAGGTGTAGGCCATCTGGGCCAGCGTGGCGGGGATCAGCACCGCGGTGGCGATGATGATATCGCCGGTGCTTTTATAAACCGCGAAGAAAATAATAATCGGCAGAAAATCGAGTAGTAATTTCATGGAACCATTGCCTGTCGGAAAGGGGCCAGTATAAAGTCGCATTACCAATCGATAAACCTTCTGGCCCTATGATTCCGCAACGATACGATCTGCACTGTCACTCAACCGCCTCCGACGGCACCCTGGCACCGGCGGACTTGCTGGCGCGCGCCGAGCAGCGCGAGCTGGAGGTGCTGGCGCTGACCGATCATGACACGGTGCAGGGCTGCATCGAACTGCAGGCGCTGGACAGCCCGGTACAATTGGTCAACGGCACCGAGCTGACCTGTCTATGGGGGCGGCGGGTGGTGCATATCGTCGGTCTCGGCGTACGGCTGGCAGATGCCGGTTTGCAGGAGTATCTGGCCGGTATTGATCTGCTGCGCCAGCAGCGTGCCGAACGGATTGCCGAGCGGCTGATGAAGAAAGGGTTACCGGATCTGCTGTCCGATGCCCGCGGCCAAGCGGCCGAGGGGGTGGTCGGCCGGCCCCATTTTGCCCAGGCGATGGTTGCCCGCGGCCTGGTGTCGTCCGAGCAGCAGGCGTTCAAGCAATATCTGGGGGCGGGAAAGACCGGCGACGTTAAAATGGACTGGCCCACTCTGGCGCAGGCGGTGGCGGTTATTCGGGCGGCTGGTGGCATTGCGATTGTCGCGCACCCCACTAAATACCGGTTCAGCTTCACCAAAATTCGCGAACTTGTGGAGGATTTTAAAAACTGCGGCGGGCGTGGCCTGGAGGTCAGTTATACCGGTATATCCCCATCCCATCATCTGGAGCTGTTAAAGCTGGTGGAGCAATCAGGCCTGCTGGCGTCGGCTGGTAGCGATTTTCACAGCCCCGGCCATCACTGGACCGATATCGGACGTTTCATGGCATTGCGCAGGGAAGTGCCGCATGTGCTGGAATATCTCCTTTAGCCAATGCCATAGCTGGATTAAACTGTCTGCATATACATCCTTTACAGGCGGGTTGCGCAGTGAGTCAGTTTTTTCAGATCCATCCGGAAAATCCCCAGCCACGTTTGATCAATCAGGCGGTCGACATACTAAATCAGGGTGGGGTGGTGGTTTACCCGACCGACTGCGGCTACGCCTTGGGCTGCCACCTGGGCGATAAGGCGGCGGTGGAGCGAATCAAGCGTATTCGCCAGCTTGACGATAAACATAATTTCACGCTGGTTTGTCGCGATCTGTCCGAAATCAGTACCTATGCCAAGGTGGATAACCAGAACTACCGATTGTTGAAGGCCCATACCCCGGGCGCCTATACCTTCATATTGAAAGCCACCTCGGAGGTGCCGCGCCGGCTGCTGCACCCCAAGCGGCGCCGGATCGGTATCCGGGTGCCGGATAGTCTGATCGCGCAGGCGATGATTGAGGGGCTCGGTGAGCCGATCATGAGCGTCTCGTTGATTCTGCCGGGTGAGGAGTTACCGCAGACCGATCCCTACGAGATTCGCCAGTTGCTGGAACATCAGGTGGATCTGGTGATCGATGGCGGTTATTGCGGTCTGGAGCCGACCACCGTGGTTAGCCTGGTCGACGAGGTGCCGGAGTTGATAAGGGCCGGTGCCGGTTCGATCGAGGATTTTCAATAACCCCAGGGTTGGTGGAGCTTTCCGTTAGAGGTGGCGGTTAACTTTAAATTCAACGGTTCAGCAAGCGTACGTTTTATTTACAGTTGCATCACAAAATTGTCTCTTTGCACCTTGAAAAAAAATTAACTATAAAGATAATTAACCCTCCCAGATAACAGGTTCGGTGGAAAAGAGAATGTCTGAATTTATTAAGACGCTGACACGTAAAAACTCCCTGCGTAAACAGTGTCAGGAGCTTGCGGTCGCCGATATCGAAAAAGTTCTTGATGATCTGAAAGCGATTCTCGAAGAGAAGCAGGAAGAAGAGCAGGCGCGGATCGAGGCTGAAGCTGAGAAAACGGCTAAGATTGAAGCGATTCGCAAAAGCATGCTGGAGGCGGGTATTGACCTGTCCGATCTGGAGCAGCTGGTTGATACCGCACCGAAGAAAAAAGTTGCGCCCAAGTACCGCATCGTAGATGCGAATGGCGTGACGCATGAGTGGTCCGGCCGCGGGCGCACTCCGCTGGCGTTCCAGGAGTACTTTGATAGCGGCAAGACCAAAGAAGATTGCCTGATCAAATAAGACTTTCCTGTTAGGATAAAAGCTCTCCAGGACGAGGTCCTGGAGAGCTTTTTTTGTTTACGAGATTTCGAAATGGCTGATGAAAAGCTGCAAAAAGTTCTGGCCCGCTCCGGTTACGGTTCAAGGCGCGAGATGGAGCGTTGGATCGAAGAGGGGCGTATCCAGGTGAACGGCGAGCGTGCGACGCTCGGCGATCGGATCGGCCGCAAGGATATAGTGCTGGTGGACGGGTCTGAGGCCAAGCTGGTATTTGAAAGCCAGGCCGACCGTCGAGTATTGCTGTACAACAAGCCGCTGGGTGAGATCTGTACCCGTAGTGATCCGGAAGGGCGGCCGACGGTCTTCGACCGGCTGCCGCCGTTGCCGTCGGGCCGCTGGATTGCGGTGGGACGGCTGGATATCAATACCTCGGGCCTGCTGCTGTTTACCAACGATGGCGAGCTGGCCAACCAGCTGATGCACCCCTCGTCGCAGATCGATCGCGAATACGCGGTGCGGGTGCTTGGTGACGTGACCGACGATATGCTCAAGGCGATGACCGAAGGGGTGTTGCTGGACGACGGTATGGCGCGTTTCACCGATGTGCAGTTCTTCGACGGCGAGGGCGCCAACAAGTGGTTCCACTGTGTCGTGATGGAAGGGCGTAACCGCGAAGTGCGCCGGCTGTGGGAGTCCCAGGGGATTACCGTCAGTCGTCTGAAGCGGGTCCGTTTCGGGCCGGTGTTCCTACCTAGTGACGTCAAGGTCGGTACCTGGCGCGAGTTGTCGCAGAAGGAGGTTAAGGGGCTGGGGGCGATGTTCGGCCTGGCGCCGAAGCGGGCGCCGAAGCTGACGCCGGAACAGCGCATCAATCAGGAGCGTCGCTTTAAGCGGCAGAAAGTGCGTCAGGACGTCAGCCGCAAGAAAAAGCAGGACTGACATTCACCGGGCGGTCAGGGGCGCAGGTTTTCGATCGCTGGCTGAAGGCTGCTTATCGCCAGTCGGTGAAGTTGCTGGCCGGGTCGCCGGATCACGCTTCCTGTCGGTTTATATCGGCAGCTGTTGTTGCGCCGACCCGCTGTTAACTTGCAACTCCTGACTGTTTACTGCATATAAAAACGCAGCCGGTTGGCTAATGCCAGTCAGTTAAGCCAACTGACTGGCATTTTTCTTTCTCACGGGGTAGCGGCATGGGCAGCTCTTTAATGCCCGGGGATAACGCCGCTCTCGCCTTGTCGGCAACACGAAAGTGGCTG
>NZ_JAILYN010000028.1 GCF_019795155.1 Marinobacterium arenosum
CGGTTTTGATGGATTTTGCGGCTTCGCGAGCGAAGGCCTCCAGTTGCTTCTTGTCCATACTGCCTATCCTTAGCCATTGCTGGCTCCATGATAGGCAGTTACACAGTTTTATCTACAGTCTCTGGACAATGCCCATCAGGAGCTGGAAGGCTGCCCTGAACCGCTTTATGATCGAGTTTGAAGACCGCTTGGCGGACTATATTTAACCTTGGCAGTTACCAGAATTATTTACAGGGTCCTGGTGGGGTGCTTCCCATCTTATGCATATTGTTGTTTTTCTTGGCTTTTATGCTGATTCGCTCTGTTGTTTGCTTAAGTGCGACACAAGGTGCGACACATAGCCCGATCTTCTGCTTACCTAGAACTCTCTCGGCACTCCGTCTTTTACTTCCGTATCCGTGTGCCCAAGGCGTTACGCTCGCTGATTCCGCGTACCGGCATTAGGCTTCCTTCAGACCAAATGTCGGCCTAAGCAGTCATTCGAAGCGCTATCCTGCTAGAGTAAGTTCACGCTCTATTCACGTTAACTCAGGAGGGGATAAGGGGGGGATCTGACTGCAATTCATGAACTCTGCCAAAGGCCGCCCCTGCGCCTGTAATCGTTGCCTTGATCTCTGATCGCTCCGAAAGCCAGAGGCCCAAGGAACTTGTTCACAGGTTCCCTAGATGTGGGGGGACTGTGAGCATGACCAATCCGATATTGGAGTAAAGCTTTTTGGTGGTAATTGTTCTTATCCATATCTACTTTTTAGGAGCCTCCGAAAACGGTTGAGATCGAGAGCGCGCCCTGCTACGAGGAATTCGCTATGGAATTCATTACCAAAGGTGAATCGATTAATTGCATTCGAGTTATAAAGGATAAAGATCCAAGTAAGGAAACCCGTATCACTGTGGCCTCATTCAACGCTCGAGTTGATCGGGTCCCTCCTCATGTTGCAGCGGAACTATACACTGAGGAGATAAAGGAGCTTGTGTTATGGCTGGAGGATCGAGTGCACCTACAGTCTAGATTGGAGAGGCAGCCAATAGAAAATACTATCCTAGAGTCATTTCCGCTCTTAGTCCAACAGGCAACCCAGTCGCTTAAATCAATGGATCAGTTGGACTCTAAACTCCTTTATGAAATCAACGAAAGGTTGAAAGAACTATGTGAGGAGCTAACGAAAAAAAAGGGTTTTACTGCTGCTATCGAAGCCGGGTCGAAGCAGATGAAAAATAGTGAGATACAGAAAGAAAGGTTGGATAAGATCAAGAAAAATATAGAAGATAAGTGATGTCCGTCATCGGGTGATTATTTTGCCTGTGTTGATACTGGTGATTGCATGAATAACAATCGTTGTTATCGCTCCATAAGGATGGGTTATCGGGTTTGACGCTGGCTTAGGAGATGGCGGATGAGAAAAACGCTGTTCGCGCTGTCGCTGCTACTGTTGGTGGCCTGCAGTGCCGGGAATGATATTGAGTCGGCCTCGCTGGAGGCCAAACCGGGCACCGGGCGCTGGTATACCGTCGAGCAACGGGATGCCGGTTTGGCACTGTTTCGTCGTCACTGTGCGCAGTGTCATGGTGAAAATGCCGAAGGTACCGCCGACTGGAAGACGCCCGATGCCGATGGCAGTTACCCGCCGCCACCGCTGAATGGCTCCGCCCACGCCTGGCATCACCCACTGGCGATGTTACATAAGGTTATCGCCGAGGGTGGCGCACCCTATGGCGGCCGGATGCTCGCTTGGCAGGGGGAACTGACCGAAGCGGAGATGCTGAAGGTGATCGCCGGTTTCCAGAGCTTCTGGCCGGACGCTATCTATCAGCGATGGTTAGAGATTGAAAAGCGCAGCCGGGCTCCCTAATATCGGATTACCTTCTATCAGGTCGAACCCTATGAGACAGCGGATCAGGCTATTACTGGCGTTGGCGATGATGCTGCTTGGCAGCCTGCAGCCGTTGCAGGCGCACAGTCTTGCGGCAAGCGCCCAGCAGGCGGCGTTGCAGCATATGCTGCTGCATGCCGAGCACAGCGCCCACGGCCATGATCTTGATGGCACCGGGCCCGCCGGTCACGATGCCGCCGTTGTCGACCAGTTGCATCAGCAGTTGTGCCATGCCGGCTACAGCTTGTTCACCCCTGATCTGTATTGCGCCAGCAGTCGACGCCTGCCTGCGCAGCCTCTGATCGTGTATGCCTTGCAGCCGCGCGCGCCTGCGCAGCCGGTTGAGGTGCCGCCCCCGAAAGTCTGACTCCACCCCGTTGTTCTACGTAACTGCGCAGTTTATGCGTAATTTCTGAGTGATTACAGGCGGAAAGCGCCTGTGCGATAGAGATCGAATGGAGTTGGATGATGGAATTTAAAAATCTTCTGGGTGCTGTACTGGCATGTTCGCTGACCGTTACCTCCGTAGCTGCCGTAGCCCATGGTGGGGCGTCCGGTGTGGTAAAAGAGCGGATGGAAACGATGAAGGAGATGAAAACGTCGATGAAGTCGCTGTCCGCGATGTTCAGTGGCAAGGCTGCTTATGACCCGGACGAAGTGCGTGAGGCTGCCCTGGTATTGCAGCGCAATTCGGGGGACGCGTTAACCCGGCTGTTTCCCGAGGGCAGCCTGCACAAGCCGACCGAGGCCAAAGAGATAATCTGGCAGGAGTGGCGGCGTTTCGGACAGATGGCGGACGATCTTCAGCTGTTCAGCCAGGCCTTGGGCAAGGCCGCGGATCGACATGGTCAGGCTGGCTCACAAGGTGGTATGGGAAGCGGGCATATGATGGGCTCCGATTCAATGATGGGGGCCGGACATATGATGGGCTCCGACTCGATGATGGGAAGCGGGCATATGATGGGCGGCGGCATGATGGCCGGTACCCGGCCGTCCGAGGAGCATCTGGCGCAGATGCCGGCCGAGATGCTGTTCAAGATGGTCACCGACAGCTGTTCCAGCTGTCATACCCGTTACCGCCAGGAAGACGAGTGAGGGACCGCCATGAAGCGCTTGATTTTAGGCGTCGCCGGCGCGGCGGCGGCCGGTGCGCTGGTGTGGGGAGGGCTTGCGTTCTCCTCGATTGCCGAGCCGGTCTCGATTGCGGCCGACCAGGGGAATGTCGCACGTGGCGCCTATCTGGCCAGGGCGGGCGGCTGTATCGCCTGCCATACCGACATCGCCGGCGGCGGTAAGCCGCTGGCCGGCGGCGCGCCGCTGGATACGCCCTTTGGTACCTTTTATGCGCCCAACCTGACCCAAGACCCGCAACAGGGTATCGGCAACTGGACGCTGGAGGATTTCGCCCGCGCGCTGCGGCAGGGCGTTTCACCGGAAGGGGAGCCGTACTACCCGGCGTTTCCGTACAGCTTCTATACCCGTCTCAGCGACCAGGATATCGCCGACCTCTGGGCGGCCTTTCGGACGGTGCCCGCTGTTGCGCAACCGTCCAGGGAGCAGCAGCTGGAGTTTCCGTTCAATATCCGCAGCGGTCTGAGGCTCTGGCAGCAGCTGTACCTCGAACGGCAGCGCTTCCAGCCGTCCGCCGACGCTGATCAGCGCTTCAACCGGGGCGCTTATCTGGTGGAGGGAGCGGCGCATTGCGCTGCCTGCCATACGCCGCGCAACCTGCTGGGCGGGCTCGATCCTGATGCCGCCTTCCAGGGCGCATCGGGGCTGCCGGACGGCGGCTCCGCGCCGGCGATCACCGCTGCCGCGCTGCAAGCCAACGGCTGGACGGTCGAGGATCTGGCGTATGCCCTGAAATCCGGCATCACCCCCGATGGCGATGTGCTGGGCGGCACCATGGGGGAGGTGATTCGTGATGGCACCTCCTTCCTGAGCCAGGCCGACCGGGAAGCGATCGCCCACTACCTGCTGAATAACCGCAGCTGACCCGATTGAGGTGCCCAACCGGATACCCGAGGGTATCCGGTTTTTCAATGGCGACGCTGGTTGGCGGCATCGCCGCTGACCTGGGTCAAATGACGGAAAGCCTCACAGAACCCGGCTTTACAGCCAGTCGCCGGGCCTCAATAATAACAGGGCGTCCCAGCGCCGGATTGGCGATTAACTGCGGACCTTATGTCGATCTGCCGGATTAGCCTGCCCATGAAACATCTCTGTGCGCTGTTGGCGTTGCTGCTGACCCTGACCTCGCTTCAGGCGGCCGGTTTCGTATCGGGCGGCTCCGCCGGCTGTGCTCCTGAGCAGCATCTTATGTCCGGGCCGATGACGGATATGTCGTCGAATGTCGCTTGCGCGGACTTGCTGGATGATTGCGAGCGCAGCTGTTTCTCCAAGCAGCGCCCGCCGCTGAGCTATGCCGGTACACTTTTCTTGGCGCCTGACCGCGCTTTTATCGCCTCCAGGCTGTGCCCGCCGGTGCTGGCGGGGTTTGCCGCAGGCCCCGATCACCCTCCGAAGATTTAACGGCGCTTCCAGTCCGTACCTCTTGCCAGCCGGCGACCTCCGTTGTCACCCGGTGGCTGAAACGCGACTTGCCGCTACGCCGCGCTGGGCGCCGGCAATCTCTCGCGTCATCTAGCCCCCGATAGCCGGTATCCGCCGGCTGGCCGCACAACCATTCAACGATGTTGGGAGACCGTTATGAATTTACGGCGATCCATGCAGGCCAGCCTGGCGCTGGCGGCAATCACGATATTCAGCGTACAGCCGGTAGCGGCGGATCATTTCCAGGGGCATGTCTCTGTGCAGGTGGGCGCTCTGTCGGCGCAGGCGCAGCAAGGGCAGCGGGTATTCAACGACAACTGCGCCGGTTGCCACGGCGTCAATGGGGCGGGCACCCGCAAGGGACCGCCGTTGATCCATGCCATCTACAACCCGGGCCATCACGGCAATCGCTCATTCTATAACGCGGTCCGCAACGGGGTGCGTCAGCACCACTGGCCCTATGGCGATATGCCGGCGCAGCCGCAGGTTGGCTTCGCCGATATGGCGGCGCTGATCAAGTTCGTGCGCGAGCTGCAGCAACAAAACGGCATTGCCATCCGCAAGCATCAGATGTGACCCGCAGCCAGATGGCTGCCGTTCACGGACGCCGCTGTTCGGCAACGGGGTTAAAGGAGGGGAGAACCATGTTTCACGGTAACTACGAAGGTTGGATGTTCGGCCACGGCCTGTGGATGCTGTTCTGGCTGGTGGTGCTGCTGGTGATCGTCTGGCTGGTGGCGCGGGCCATTTTCCAGCGCAGCAGCGGCCTGAACGAGAAGCACCGATCGGCTTTGGAGATCCTGGACGAGCGCTTGGCTCGCGGCGATATCGACGAGGCCGAGTACCGCCGGCGTAAGTCGATGCTGGAGGATAACAAGTAGCAGCGAAGATGGGCCGGGGCGACAGACCGTCGCCCCGGCGGTTGCTCAGCTGAGCTGGCGTTTGCGCCAGAGATAGTACACCGCCGGAATCAGCAGCAGGGTCAGGATCACCGCGCTGACCATCCCGCCGATCATCGGGGCGGCGATACGCTGCATCACTTCCGATCCGGTACCCTGGCCGTACATGATCGGCAACAGGCCGGCGATAATGGCGGCGACGGTCATCATCACCGGCCGCACCCGCATGCCGGCCCCTTCGATCACCGCGGCGCGCAGATCATCCAGCTTGATCGGCTGCTCATGCTGCAGCTTGCGCTGCACCAGTTCGCCGTAGGCCTGGTTCAGGTAGACCAGCATGATCACCCCGATCTCGACCGCCACACCGGCCAGGGCGATAAAGCCGACCCCCACCGCTACCGAGAAGTTGAAACCGTTGAGGTAGATCATCCAGATGCCGCCGACCAGCGCCAGCGGCAGGGTGCCCATGATCATCGCCACTTCGGCAAAGCGGCGGAAGTTCATGTACAGCAGGATGACGATGATCGCCAGCGTCAGCGGCACCACGTAGCTGAGCCGCTCTTTGGCGCGCAGCATGTACTCATACTGGCCCGACCAGTTGATCGCGTAGCCCGGCGGCAGTTGAACCTCCTCGGCCACCACCCGCTGGGCGTCGACCACATAGGAGCCGATGTCGCGGCCATCGATATCGACAAAGGTCCAGCCGTTGGGGCGGGCGTTTTCGCTCTTGATCCCCGGCGGGCCGTCCTCGATGTAGATATCCGCCACGTCGGCCAGGCCGATCCGCTGTCCCAGCGGGGTGATCAGCGGCAGCGCACGCAGCTGCTCCAGCGAGTCGCGGTAGCCCTGCGGATAGCGCACGTTGATCGGATAGCGCTCCAGCCCCTCGATACTCTGCGATACGTTCATGCCGCCGATCGCCGTGGCCACCACCGCCTGGACGTCGGCGATATTGAGGTCGTAGCGGGAGGCTTTGTCACGCTTGATATCCACCTTGATGTAGCGCCCGCCGGCGACCCGCTCGGAGTAGACCGAGGCGGTGCCGGGCACCTTGGCCAGCACCTGCTCCAGCTGCTGGCCGACCTGCTGGATCACCGCCAGGTCGGGGCCGCTGACCTTGATGCCGACCGGGGTCTTGATGCCGGTGGCGAGCATATCGATACGGGTTTTGATCGGCATCACCCAGGCGTTGGTCAGGCCGGGGAAGCGTACCAGCTGGTCCAGCTCCTTCTTCAGCTTGTCGCTGGTCATGCCGTCGCGCCACTGTTCGCGCGGCTTGAGCTGGATAAAGGATTCGATCATGGTCAGCGGCGCCGGATCGGTCGCCGTATCGGCGCGGCCGATCTTGCCGAACACCGTTTGCACCTCCGGCACGGTGCGGATCAGCTTGTCGGTCTGCTGCAGCAGCTCGCGCGCCTTGCCGATCGAGATACCGGGGTAGGTGGTCGGCATGTACATCAGGTCGCCTTCATCCAGCGGCGGGATGAACTCGCTGCCGAGCTTGTCCACCGGCCAGAAACCGACCGCAGTGACCAGCAGCGCCAGGCTGATGGTGGCCTTGGGCCACTCCAGCACCCGTCGGATCACCGGCAGGTAAAGCGCGGTCAGCAGCCGGTTGAGCGGGTTCTTGTGCTCCGGCAGCACCTTGCCGCGCACGAAATAGCCCATCAGCACTGGTACCAGGGTGATCGCCAGGCCGGCCGCGGCGGCCATGGCGTAGGTCTTGGTGAACGCCAGCGGCGAGAACATCCGCCCCTCCTGGGCCTCCAGCGTGAACACCGGCAGGAAGCTCATGGTGATGATCAGCAGGCTGAAGAACAGTGCCGGGCCGACTTCGGCCGAGGCCTTGCCGATCACCTGCCAGCGGTTCTCGTCGGTCAGCGGGGTTCGCTCGATATGCTTGTGGACGTTCTCGATCATCACGATGGCGCCGTCCACCATCGCGCCGATGGCGATGGCGATCCCGCCCAGCGACATGATGTTGGCGTTGATGCCCTGGTAATACATGATGATAAACGCCGCCAGGATGCCGACCGGCAGGCTGAAGATCACCACCAGCGACGAGCGCAGGTGGAACAGGAACAGCGCGCAGACCACCACCACCACGATGAACTCTTCCACCAGCTTCTCGAACAGGTTGTCGACCGCCCGTTCGATCAGCCCGGAGCGGTCGTAGACGGTCACCACCTCGACCCCGTCCGGCAGGCTGCGTTGCAGCTCCGTCAGCTTGGCCTTGACGCCGTCGATGGTTTTCTGGGCGTTTTCGCCGAAGCGCATCACGATAACCCCGCCGACGGTCTCGCCTTCGCCGTTCAGTTCGGCGATACCGCGACGCATCTGCGGGCCGATCACCACCTCGGCCACATCGGACAGCAGGATCGGCGTGCCGTTGACGGTGGCGCCCAGCGGAATCTGGCGCAACGCCTCGGCGCTGTCGATATAGCCCGAGGTGCGCACCATGTACTCCGCCTCTGCCAGCTCCAGCACCGAGGCGCCGGTCTCCTGGTTGCCGCGCTGGATGGCGTTGCGCACATGGGCCAGCGGCATGTCGAAAGCACGCAGTTTCTCCGGATCGACCCGCACCTGGTACTGTTTCACCATGCCGCCGACGGTGGCCACTTCGGAGACGCCGGGCACCGTCTGCAGCTCATACTTCAGGAACCAGTCCTGCAGCGAGCGCAGCTGGGCCAGGTCCTGTTTGCCGCTGCGGTCGACTAGCGCGTACAGGTAAACCCAGCCCACCCCGGTGGCATCGGGCCCCAGCTGCGGCTTGGCGGTGGCCGGCAGGCTGGGCGCCACCTGGCTGAGGTACTCCAGCACCCGGCTGCGCGCCCAGTAGAGGTCGGTGTCCTCGTCGAAGATCACATAGACGTAGGAGTCGCCGAAGAAGGAGTAGCCGCGCACCGTCACCGCGCCGGGTACCGACAGCATCGCCGTGGTCAGCGGGTAGGTTACCTGGTCCTCCACCACCTGGGGCGCCTGGCCGGGGTAGCTGGTCTTGATGATCACCTGCACGTCGGACAGGTCGGGGATCGCGTCGATCGGGGTGTTCTTCACGGTGAAGGCGCCCCAGCCGATCAGAATCAACGTCGCCAGCAACACGAAGAAACGGTTGGCCAGCGACCAGTGGATGATTTTCTCGATCACTGCGCACCTCCGTTATCCATCCCCTGGTGCTGACTGTGATCCATCGCCGGCATTTCTTTCATCGCCGCCGGGCGCTGGCCCTGGCCCGCACTCTGGTCCATGCCGTGGTTCATCCCCTGGTGCTGGCTGTGGTCCATCGCCGGCGTTTCTTTCATTGCAGCCGGGCTCTGGACTTGGTCCGCACTCTGCTTCATACCGTGGTTCATCCCCTGGTGCTGGCTATGATCCATCGCCGGCATTTTTTCCGTCGTCTGACCTTGGCCGGCACCCTGGTCCATACCGTGGTTCATCCCCTGGTGCTGGCTGTGATCCATCGCCGGCATTTTTTCCATTGTCTGACCTTGGCCGGCACTCTGATCCATACCATGGTTCATCCCCTGGTGCTGGCTATGATCCATCGCCGGCATTTTTTCCGTCGTCTGACCTTGGCCGGCACTCTGGTCCATACCGTGGTTCATCCCCTGGTGCTGGCTGTGGTCCATCCCGCCGCTGGCTGCCGGGGCCAACTGATCGGGGATATGGATGGCGCTGACCAGGGCGCTGTTGCCGCTGCGGGTCATTTCGAAGTGGATCTCCTGACCGGTTTTGACGCCGTTCAGCGCTAGCCCCGGCTGGGTCTGGAAATCCATGGTCATCGCCGGCCATTGCCAGGCGTCGACGGGATCGTGGCTGATGGTCATCAGTTGACTATCCGGATTGACGCTCCGAACGATCCCTCGGGTCCAGACTGTTTCGGGCGGCAGCTCCCGCGGTGCCATGCGTTGAAAGTCGGAGCTGATGCTGGACTCCGAATCGAGCAGGAACTGGGCGGAGGTGACCACCTGGTCGTCCGGCAGCAGGCCTGCATTGATGGCGATCCGGTCGCCCGCCTGCGGGCCCAGCTCCACCGCCACCGATTTGAACTTGCCGTCGCCCAGTGCGACCACCACCCGCTGCTGGCTGCCGGTGCGGATCACCGCTTCGGCGGGCACGTGCAGGGTCGCGTCGGTCGCCTTGGCAGCAATATCCAGGCGCGCGAACATATTGGGTTTCAGGGCCTGGTCCGGGTTGTCGAAGCGCAGCCGGACCTTCACGGTGCGGGTCTTGGCGTCGAGCACCGGATAGATGTAGTCCACCGTGCCCTGCCACTCGCGGCCCGGTGCGTAATCCAGTTGCATGCTGGCGCGCTGGCCGACCTGCAGCCAGGCCGCCTGGCGTTCGAACACCTCGGCGGTCACCCAGACCTGGTCCAGCGGGCCGATACTCATCAGGGTCAGCGCGGGCTTGATGAACATCCCCTCGCGTACGTTCAGCTGACTGACGTAGCCGCCGCTTTCGGCGCGCACGACGATGGTTTGCCGGGCGCTGCCGCGCCGGGCCAGGGCTTTGATCTCCTCGTCGGAAACCCCCAGGGCCCGCAGCTTGTCGCGGGCGGAACGCTGCAGCAGGCGGTTGTTGCTGCGCCGGGCGGCCAGGTATTCCTCCTGGGCGTTCACCAGCGTCGGAGCATAGAGCTCGTAGACCGGCTGGCCCGCCGCCACGTACTCCCCTTCGCTCTTCACGTGCAGCACCTGTATCCAGCCCTCCACCCGGGAGTGGAGATGCTTGAGCAGGTCTTCGTCGAAGCCCACGTAGCCGACGCTGCGGATCTCCGCCTGCAGCGGACCGAATGCGATCGGTGCGGTGCGCACGCCGAGGTTGTTGATCACCTCCGGCGAGATGGCCACGGTGCCGGGGGCGTCGTCGCCGCCGTTGAGATCCTCCTCGTAGACCGGGATCAGCTCCATCCCCATCGGCGACAGGCCGGGCTTGTCGCGCTTGTAGTTCGGGTCCATCGGGGCGACCCAGTAGAGCGGTTCGGCTTTACCGCCGGCAGCGGAGGAGGGCGAGGGGGCATCGGCCAGGTAGCTAGTGGCGAGATAGCCGGCGCCGGCGCCGAGGCTCAGCATCAGCAGGCTGTTAATAACTAACTTCATGGTGTGCTCTCCGCAAGGTCGTCGGCGTTGGCCAGGATGTAGTTCAGGTTGAGGACGCTCTGCTGCCGGGCGCTGGTCAGCCGGATCCGTTCCAGCCGGCTGTCCAGCTCGGCGATGGCGGCGCGCATCACTTCGGCGAAATCGCTGCTGTCTGCCGCGTAGGCCCGCATCGCCGCTTCGGTCTGGTGGCCCATCTGCCGCAGCAGACGCTGGTCGAACAGCGCTTCCCGCGCCCGCAGCTGGCGCCAGTTGGCATGTTCGCGGTAGAGCTCGGCGCGCAGCTCGCGCAGCGCCAGCAGTCGCTGTTCGCGCAGACCCTCATGCTGCTTCACGGTCGCCCGCCGCAGCGGGTCCTGGCGTCGCTCCGGGAACAGCGGCAGGTCGAAGCTGACCGCCAGGGTGAACAGGTCGGCACGCTCGCGGCCGTCAGGGCTGTCCAGCCGATACCCGTAGTTCGCATCCACCTTGAACTGCGGGCTGTAGGCCTGCTCACTGAGACTGATATCCTGCTGTGCCACCTTGAGCTGCTGGTCGATGATCTGAATGCGCGGATGTCGCAACAGGCGCTGCTCGTCGGCCGGCGATAACTGCTCGGCCAGATCGATGGCCGGCCGCAGCTGCGGTCGCTTGTCGGCCAGCGGCTGCAAGGCGGCCTGTTCCGGCAGCCAGCGTGCCAGCTCGCCGTAGAAGCGGTCACGCTCCTGCTGCAGGCGGGTGATCCGGTCGTCCAGCCGGGTCAGTTCCAGCTCCGCGCGCACCAGGTCGTGGCTGCGGCTGCCGCCCAGCCGGTAGTTGGCGGTGGCGACGTCGACCAGTTGACGGAACAGGTGACGGTTGTCATTGATCAGCCGGATCTGGGCCTCGCGGCTGTAGATCTCCAGCCACAGCCGGCCCGCCATGCGGCGCAGCTGGGCGGCGCGTTCGGCACGCTGCCAGGGGTTGGCATCGGCCTGCAGCTGCAAGCGCTGCTCGCTCAGCGCCCGGCTGTCGCCGCGGGGAAAGGTTTGCGAGACACCGAACTGCAGCTGGGTCATGTTTTCCTGGTCCAGATCCAGCGTATCGGTGGGCAGATTGGCCATCGCCAGGCGGACCATCGGGTCGGGCAGGGCGCCGGCGGCGCTGGCCCGTTCGCGCAGCGCCTCCTCCTGCAGCCGGTTGTCGGTTTGCCAGGGGTCGTTTTGCAGCGCCAGCCTGATGGCTTCGTCAAAGGTCAGCTCTGCCTGGACCGGGCCGGACAGCAGGGCGGTGACCGCAGCGGCCAGCACGCCGGCGCGCTTTAAAGAAATATCTATCGACATATCGGGTTTCACTCGTAAGTAAACAGGTTTGGCTCCCGGGCGCGGACGCGAGGGAGTGACTGACGAGGAAACCGGGATTTAATCCAGCAGGACGCTCTGGGTCAGGTGCAGGCGGGGGAAGCCGGGCAGGTATTTGCGCCTGGCCCGGAAGGCGAAACTGCGTGCTATATGCTGCAGCGGCAACAGGCCGAACAGCAACGGCAAGCTGAGTACCCACAGCAGCGGGAAGAACGCGACATTGCTGACCGTGGCGGACAGCGGCGATTGAACCTGGACCTGGCAGTCGGCTTGCTCCGGCGAACAGGTGGCGTGCTGGGCGCTGTCCTGGTGGGGCGCCACCTGGTGGTGGTTGGTTTGTTGTTCGGCACTGGCGGAGAGGCTCTGCAGGTTGGCCATGCAGCTGCCGATCAGGCAAGACAGCAGCGCGGCTATCAGCAGGATAGCCGGCAGGCGCCGTGAGATCTGTCTTGTCTGAGTCATCGGAAAGGTCCGCTTCGGAAAAAGCCGCCAGAGTGTATAGTGGCGCCGTTTTTAGTACCAGCTTCGAGATGGGGATTGGCCAAAAAGTTCCCTGTCTTGTAGAAGATCGGCGTGCAAGCGCCAAGCTGGACGTCGTGGCTGCGACCGCTGCAGTTATCTTGGCGCGGTCTGAGGCCACCAAGTGGGCCGGCTGAATATCGGCCCTAAGCTCTGTTCTCTGGCAAGTATCAAGCGCCATGCACCGATTTTTCGGGTGGCGATATTTCAGGGCTTTTCAAGATTTTTCACGACCAGCCGATTGGCGATAAAGCGTTGAAAATTGTCTATGGCTAAGGTTTTTATGGTGAATATAAACTTGTATTGATTTTGTATTGAGTGAGTGCTTTGTGAGGTTAAAAATACTGGCTGTTGCTGATGCCAGCCGAGAACTCGGCTGGCATCGAAAAGCGTCAGGCGCTATCGTGTGACGCTCCGTCCATCCAATACCCCTGGGGACCGTCGCCGCCGCGCATCATATAATGCCGTTTTTCCGATCGATCGGCATGACCATACTGCTCGACATGACCGCTCGAAGCCCCTTCGGCGTGGCTCTGTCCGGACATCAGATGGCCCTGGGGGCCGTCGCCGGCGTGCATCATGTAGTGCCGCCCCTGAGGATGTGCCGGCTCACCGTGGGACAGCGTCTCCCGGTGAGCGGAGCTTTGTCCGGCGTCGTGGGCTTTGCCCTGCATCGCATGTCCCTGCGGTCCATTGCCGCCGTGCATCATATAGTGCTGCTGGTCTGCTGTTTTTGTCATACCGGCCTGTGCCGCGGTCGAGATAGCCAGGGCTGAAACAATGACGGCCATTGTGCTTTTGATATTCATGGTGGCTCCTTGTGTAACGATTAAATTGCTATCTATCTCTAACTTTTGTAGGCAGTCTAAAGGTTTCAGCAGCTGGAAGGTCAATGGTTTTATTTAAGGTTTTTGGTGTTTTTATTTCGCAGAGGGGAATCTTGGTATGCCTTGATAAGGCCGGATGAGATGGAATGAAAAAGGATCATCGCGTTTAAGCCTTGTAGGGCGGGCATGTTTTTTGTGCCCACGTGGCGCTCGCTCACCTGGCGTAGGTGTTTCCGACCCATGCGCGAAGCCTTCTAAAAAAGAAAAAAAAGGAGGGAGCGAGGCTCCCTCCCGGATCGCTCTAAAACCAGGCGCGAATGCCGATCACCGCCTGCAGGTCGTCGGTCGACTCCCCCTCCTCGCGGGCGAAGTCGGCGGTGTCGCCAAACTTGCGCTCCCAGTTCAGGCCGATATAGGGGGCGAACTCCCGGCGGATCTCGTAGCGCAGCCGCAGGCCCAGCTCCAGGTCCGACAGGCCTGAGCCGATGCCGCGGCTTGCGTCATCCTCGCCATACAGGTTGAGTTCGATCTCCGGTGACAGGATCAGCCGCTGGCTGAGCAGCAGCTCGTATTCCGCTTCCAGTCGCAGGGCGCTCTGGCCCCCCTCGCCGATAAACGCCGTAGCGTCCACTTCGAACTGATAGGGCGCCAGCCCCTGCAGGCCGAAGGCCAGCCACTGCTGCGGCTCGGCCGGCTTGAAATCGTGGCGCAGGCCGAGTTGCAGGTCCCAGAACGGCGCCACCGCTCTGCCGTACAGCAGCTGCAGTTCGGCGGATTCGGTGCGGCCCGCCAACCGCTCGCCTTCGGACTTCAGCCAGAGCTTGTCCAGGTCGTAACCGACCCAGCCCTGGACATCCCAGCTCAGCAGGCTGCCGTCATCGGCATCGCGCCACTCCAACTGGTCGATGTTCAGCATGCCCAGCAGCGGGTCGTCCTCCGTCGCGGCCAGGCCGTTGCCGCTGAACAGCAGGCCGGCGGCGAGCAGCGCGATCAGTGTCTGTGGTTGCATATGCATTCGCTCCTTAAATGACATGGACTTCACGGAACATGCCCGGCATGTGGTAGAGCAGGTGGCAGTGGAACGCCCACTTGCCCGGTGCGTCCGCGGTCACCTGATAGCTGATGCGGGTGCCCGGCTGGACCACCACGGTGTGTTTGCGGGGCAGGTGGCGGTCGTCGCCGCTCTCCAGTTCGCTCCACATGCCGTGCAGGTGCATCGGGTGGTTCATCATGGTGTCGTTGACGAAAGTGAACCGCAGCCGCTCGCCGTAGTTCAGCTTGATCGGCTCCGCGTCGGCGAACTTGACGCCGTTGATCGACCACATATAACGGCTCATGTTGCCGGTCAGGTGCAGTTCGATCTCGCGCTGCGGTTCGCGCCGGTCCCGGGTCTCGTTCAGGTTGCGCAGGTCGGCGTAGCTCAGTACCCGGCGGCCGTTGTTGCGCAGTCCCACGCCGGGGTCGTCCAGCCGGTATTGCGGATTCTCCGCCCGCATATCCACATGGGGGCCGTACTCGGTGGCCGCATGTTTGACCGGCTGAGGTGCGGTCGGCTGAGGTGTGGCCGGCGGTGACATCGCCGCCATATCGTGGCCGGCCTGTTCCGCCATCATCCCATGGCGGCTGTGATCTATCGGCATCTGGTGCCCGCTATGGTCCATCTGCATCGCCTTCATGTCATGGCCCTGGTGGCCGCCGCCCGCCATCACATGCCCGCCGTTGGCCATCCCCATATCGGCATGGCTCAGGATCGGCAGCGGGTCCATCGGCGGTACCGGGGCGGTCAGCCCGGCATCCGGTGTCAGGGTGCCGCGCGCATAGCCGCTGCGATCGATCGCCTGGGCGAAGACGCAGTAGGCCTGCTGATCGCTGGGCTCGACGATGACATCGTAGGTTTCGGCCACGCCGATGCGGAACTCGTCCACGCTGACCGGCTCGACATTCTGGCCGTCGGCCGCCACCACCGTCATCTTCAGGCCGGGAATCCGCACGTCGAAGAAGGTCATCGCGGCGCCGTTGATAAAGCGCAGGCGCACCCGTTCGCCCCGTTTGAACAGCCCTTGCCAGCCCTGCATGGGTGTCTGGCCGTTCATCAGGAAAGTGTAGGTATAGCCGGTCACGTCGGACAGGTCGCGATCGCTCATCCGCATCCGCTCCCACATCGAGCGGTCCCGCCAGGTGGCGGCCGCTCCCTGGCGGCGCAGATCGGCCAGCGTGTCGTCCAGCGTGCGCTCGTTGAAGTTGTAGTAGTGGCTCAGTTTCTTCAGCTTGGCGTAGATTGCGTGTGGGTTTTCATCGCTCCAGTCCGACAGCATCACCACGTAGTCGCGATCGTAGCTGAACGGCTCCGGCTCCAGCGGATCGATAATGATCGGACCGTACAGCCCGGTCTGCTCCTGAAAGCCGGAATGGCTGTGATACCAGTAGGTGCCGCTCTGCTGCACCTTGAAGTGGTAGATGAAGGTTTCACCGGGCGGGATGCCGTCAAAGGAGATGCCCGGCACCCCGTCCATGCCGGTGGGCAGGATCAGGCCGTGCCAGTGGATGGAGCTGGTCTCGCGCAGCCGGTTGGTGACCCGCAAGGTGACCTCTTCACCCTGTTTCAACCGCAGGGTGGGGGCCGGCAGGCTGTTGTTCACAGTGGTGGCGAAGCGCGAGCGACCGGTGAAGTCCACCCGCTGGGCGCCGATCGTCAGGTCGATCCGGTTACCGCTCAACAGCGGAGGCTGTTGGTTGGCGGCCGGGGCGGCGAGCAGCTTGCCGCCCGGCACGCCCAGGCCAGCCACCACGCCGCCCAGTGCCAGCCCTTGTACGAATTGCCGTCGGTTCAGATTGATGTTTTTCATTCACGTCTCCTCCGCTGGCTTAGCGCACGTCCAGTGTTGCTTTCATGCCGGCCTCGTAATGGCCGGGCAGGTTGCAGGCGGCTTCGAAAGTGCCGGGCCGGCTGAAGGTCCAGATGAGTTGTTGGGTTTCGCCGGGCGCCATGCTGACGGCATTGCCCTCGTCATGCGCCATATCCGGCATCTCGCGCATCATCTGTGCGTGCCGGCGCATCTCGTCTGAGTCGCCGATAGCGAATTCGTGGCGCAGGCGGCCGTTGTTGGTGACGATAAAGCGAATGGTTTCACCGGCGTTTATCCGCCAGCTGTCCGGCGAGAAGCGCATGCTGTCATCGGCACTGACCTGAAGGGTGCGGTCGATATCCGCCAGCCGGCCAGGATGGCCGGCGGCGGATCCGATATGGCCGCGCCCCGGATGTGCCCCGTCGGGCATTTCCGGGTGATGCGCCATGCTGCCGTGGCCGTTGTGGCCGTTGTGGCCGTTGTCCATGCCATGTCCGGCTGAGCTGCCGGCGACAGCCGGAGCGCCGAGAATCAGAGCAGCCAGGGCGAATGGAGTGACTTTGTTCATGGTTTGACCTCGTTAAAAAATCTGTCGGGTGATGTCGAGTGCAGCCGGGGCTGATCGGTGCCCGGCTGATGATCGCCTCCGAAAATGGCCCGCATCACGGAATGCCGGCCTGGGGGCGTCAGAACCGAGGTCGGGGAGGGCGTTTAAGCGGGAACTGGCGTATCGACGGCGGCATCGTGGTCGCGCCGGCCTGCAGGTAATGGATCGGAGCCGCGGGGGAAAACAGGTCGGCCGGACAGAGGTCGCAGCCTTGCAGGCAACAGCCGCAGTCCAGTATGCCGCCGCACTGCGCCGCGCAGTCGTTGGCGCATAGCGCCTGCATCACCGACATCTGATCGTGCTGCTGCCCATGACCGGTGGCGCCCTGTGTATGTTCCACAAGAGAGCCGGTGCCCTGTTCGCTTGGCGGCGGGTAGAAACCGGCACTGCTGGTTGCCGGCCCCGCTAGCAGCAGCAGGGCGAACAGGCAACTGATGAGGCTCTGTAGCCGGAAAGTCATGGGCAGGGAACAACTCCTGGATATTGGTTGGCGGTCGGTGGACTCGCGTTGGGCCAAGGTAAGGCTTCCAGCAAGGGAAAGGTCAAGCCCGTTTGCTATTTAGCATATTTAGCAATAGCGGCTTAGCCGCAGCCGCTCCTGATGATAAAAATAGGCCCAGCGGCTGAAACTTGCCTGAAAACGTGCATTCTCTATATCGATCGGGAACTTTTCTCTGTGACCGCATATCTCAGCCGTGCACCAAGATCTGATTGAATGGAATTCGTTATGCGCCAGGCGCTACGCACAGTCATGCTGCTCGTTCTGATTGCCGCCGGGGCGGTTGCGCCCGTGTCGATGGCAGGGGCTGGCCAGGCTGCCGTGATGAGCCATCTGGCGCTGTCGGACGATGGCTACCTGCCGCAGGCCGACTGTACCGACCGCGGGCTGTGCGAGGATGGCGTCAGCTGCGCCAGCCACTGCGTCATCGCTGTCGCTGCGTCTGCGTCGCTTGGTCCGGCAGCGGCGTCCTGGTTCGATCAGCCGGTAGGCGATCCGCCCTCATTTCTTGTATCCCTCCAAACCCCTCCGCCACGGCACGTGACGCCGCTCTGAACATGTCGGGCGAGCCTGCCCGAACTGACCCGCGTTCAGGCAGCCGGTTGCGGCTGCTTGTCACTATGATCGGTTCCAAGGGGGTACCACCGTGAACATCTCTCAGGCGGCCAGCCAGACTGGCCTTAGCAGCAAGACCATCCGTTTCTATGAGCAGCAGGGCATTATCCGCCCGGCGGCCCGGGCGGAGAACGGTTATCGCACCTACAACGCCGCGCAGATTGCGCAGTTGCGGTTTATCAAGCGGGCGCGCGATCTCGGCTTCAGCCTGCAGGAAAGCCATGAGTTGCTGCAGTTGGCGGAAGATCCGCAGCGGCGCAGTGCCGATGTGAAGCGGAAGTTTCTCGAGAAACTGGCCGCCCTCGAGGCGGAGATCGATCAGCTGCAACAGAAGCGGGCACTGATGCTGGGTACGGTGGATCGCTGTCCGGGTGATGAGGGGGCCCGCTGCCCGATTATCGACCAGTTGACGGCCGGGGAGTCGGCATCCTAAGCCGCTTTCTGCATGATGTGGTCCCGCATCGTCCCCGTGGGCGGTGCCCTAGTGTTCGGCGGAACTGATCCAGGTCATGAGGTGGCGGCGATTTCGGCCGTGCAGCTGTTGACCATCTAGCGACTGGAACCTTTAGTTTGATTATGGAGAAACGCTCTGTCGGCACCGGCGCCTTCTGTCTACGCTGCCAGGGCGCGCCATTTAACCAGCTGCGCGGTTAGCTTCTGCTGACAATCGAAGCGGGCGTCCGCGCATGCATTAACAGCGGTGAATACCATGGCGTCCGTACAAGACCAGGAGCAATGCCACAGTCACGCTCAACCAGGACAGTCCGCCGCCCGCCGGGAACTGCTGATCGAAGGCGCCGGCTGTGCCAGCTGCGTCGGCAAGATCGAAAAGGCCCTGAAACAGGTGCCGGGGGTGCAGGACGCGGTGATGAACTTCGCCCAGCGCACCGTCACCGTGACCGGCGACGCCGCCGAGGCGCAACTTATCAAGGCGGTCGAGGCGGCCGGCTACAACGCCCGGGGCACCGAAGCGGAAGCGGAAAGCGACCTGCTGGCGGAGAAGGAGCAGGCGGACTGGGCCTACTACAAGCGGCTGATGCGCGAGATGGCCATCGCGCTGGCGCTGGGCATTCCGCTGATGATCTACAGCATCGTCGTCGGCGAGATGACGGTCACCACCAACCTGGAGCGGCTGGCCTGGCTGCTGGTGGGCCTGCTGACCCTCGGCGTGATGCTGTTTTCCGGCCGCCATTTCTATGTCGGCGCCTGGAAGTCTTTTCTCAACCACAGCGCCAATATGGACACCCTGATCGCGCTCGGTACCGGTACCGCCTGGCTGTACTCGATGGTGGTGGTGTTCTTCCCGCAGGCGGTGCCGGAGATGGCGCGCCACGTCTACTTCGAAGCCACCGCGATGATCATCGGTCTGATCGACCTGGGGCTGGCACTGGAGGTCAAGGCACGCGGCCGCACCTCCGAGGCGATCAAGCGGCTGATCGGCCTGCAGGCGAAAACCGCCCGGGTGATCCGCGACGGCCAGGAGCTCGATATTCCCATCGAGCAGGTGTTGGCGGACGACCGGGTACGGGTGCGGCCCGGCGAAAAGATCCCGGTGGATGGGGTGGTGACCGACGGACATAGCGCGGTGGATGAGTCGATGCTGACCGGCGAGCCGATGCCGGTGGAGAAGGGCGTCGATGACGAGGTGGTCGGCGGCACCCTCAACAAGACCGGCTCGCTGGTGTTCCGGGCCACCCGCGTCGGCAAGGACACTGCGCTGGCGCGGATCATCCAGATGGTCAAGCGGGCGCAGAACTCCAAGCCGCCGATCGGCCGGCTGGCGGACCTGATCGCCGGCTATTTCGTGCCGGTGATCATGATCATCGCGGTGCTCAGTGCGCTGGCCTGGCTGAATTTCGGTCCCGAGCCGGCGATCGCCTTCGCCATCGTCTCGGCCACCACCGTGCTGATTATCGCCTGCCCCTGCGCGCTGGGGCTGGCCACGCCGATGTCGGTGATGGTCGGGGTCGGCAAGGCGGCGGAGGCCGGGGTGCTGATTCGCAACGGCGAGGCGCTGCAGACCGCCTCGAAAATCAGCGCGATGATCCTCGACAAGACCGGCACCATCACCGAAGGCACGCCCCGGGTGACCGAGATCCACCGCACCGCGCAGCGCAGCGAGGCTCAGCTGCTGCAACTGGCGGCCAGCCTGGAGGCGGGCTCGGAACACCCGCTGGCGGTGTCGATCGCCGAGTCCGCCCGCGCGCGTAGCCTCCCGCTGGATGCTGTCGAGCAGTTCCAGGCCCTGGCCGGCCAGGGGGTACGCGGCAGGGTGAATGGCCATGCCCTGCTGTTCGGTAACGAAAAGCTGATGCGTGGCGCAGGTGTCGAGATCGCCGGCCAGGTCGACCGGGCGCAACAGCTGGCGGCACAGGCGCAAACGCCGATGTACTTCGCCGTTGACGGTCAGCTGGAGGCGATCATCGCGGTGGCCGATCCGCTCAAGGAGGATTCCATCGCCGCCATCAAACGGTTGCAGGACGACGGTATCCGGGTGGTGATGCTGACCGGCGACAACCGTGCGACCGCCGAGGCGGTGGCCGCCAAGGCCGGTATCAGCGAGTTCTTTGCCGAGGTATTGCCGGAGGATAAGGCCGGCAAGGTGGTCGAACTGCAGCGCCAGGGCGAGGTCGTCGGCATGACCGGCGACGGCATCAACGACGCCCCGGCGCTGGCCCAGGCCGATGTCGGCTTCGCCATCGGCACCGGTACCGATGTGGCGATCGAGAGCGCCGACGTCACCCTGATGCGCGGCTCGCTGCACGGTCTGGCCGATGCGATCGCGGTCAGCAGGGCGACCCTGCGCAATATCAAGCAGAACCTGTTCGGCGCCTTCATCTACAACGTGGCCGGGGTGCCGTTCGCCGCCGGTGTGCTGTACCCGTTCTTCGGGCTGCTGCTCAGCCCGGTGATCGCCGGCGCGGCGATGGCGTTCTCATCGCTGACGGTGGTCAGCAACGCCAACCGGCTGCGGTTGTTCAAGGCGCAGCAACACTGAGGAGGAGCGACGGATGGTGCTGGTCAATATTCTGGGATTGCTGCTGATCGGGCTGATCGTCTGGTGGTTCTGGCTCTACAAGCCGGGCGAGGCCAGCGCCGGCGACGGCGCGATCACCGTGATCGTCGAGGACGGCGTCTATCAACCGGCCCGCATCCGGCTTCCCGCCGGCCAGCCGGCCACCCTGCGCTTCCTGCGCAGGGACGCCTCGCCCTGTGCCGGCACAGTGGTGTTCGCCGATCTGGATATCAGCGAAGAGCTGCCGGTCGACAAGGTTAAGGAGATCAGCCTGCCACCCCAGCCGCCCGGTACTTATGCCTTCACCTGCCAGATGCAGATGTATCGCGGCGAGCTGCTGGTGGAGGCGCAGTCATGAATATCTGGTGGGGACTGGCAATGCAGTGCGTTGGCTATAGGCTATGGTTTTGTAAGGCCTGGCCTGTGCGGTGTATTGGCGGGCTGGATCTATCCTCCGCTCTGTTACAAGGAGCAAGCCTATGCCGAATGAAATGATACTGATGCTGCACGCCTCCTTCGGTGTTCTTGCCATTCTTGCCTCGGTCTGGGTATTTGCCGAAACGCTCACCAATAGTGTCGCCAGCCAAGGGCGTATCCGGTGGGTTAGCCTGGCAGGGGCGGCTCTGATGTGGCTGAGTTATCTGATTGGTGGTTATTGGTACGTGGTTTATTACGGCGCGGACAAGGCTCTGATCAAGGAGGGGCCCTGGCCGTTCGCTCACAGCTTTTTCATGGAGGCGAAGGAGCATATCTTTTTCAGCCTGCTGTTACTGTCGACCTATTTACCGATGGTTGCATTACGATTAGCACCGGAGCGTCCCCAGGTAAGGGGACTGGTCCTTTGGTTGTCCGGTTGGATAGTGCTGTTGGGGCTAGCGATGGAGGGGGCAGGCGCGCTGATCGCTATGGGCGTCAAGGTTGCACTGCTGGCTAAAGGGGCGATGGGGGGCTGACATGAAAGAAACCGGAGTCGACAGTAAGACCGCTGCCTTTGGACTGGCGCTGGCTATCACCAGTTTGCTGAGTGCGATTCTAGTGGTCATTAAAGAGCTGAATCAGGATACGGTGCTGGCTCTGATGAAGTCGGCGACCGGCCACCACTGGGTGAGCCATGGCATTTTTGTGCTGATCGTCTTTCTGGTGCTTGGCTGGGTGCTGGCTCGGGGCGAGGTAGGCAGCCGCCTGAGTGGTAATGCGCTAAGCGCGATCATCTCCGCCAGCATAGTGCTGAGTGCTCTGATCATTGCAGGCTTTTTCATATAAAGCCCCGTCGGTACATTCCGTGCGGAACCTGTAGATGGTTCCTACAGGTTTCACCTGTTGCCCTGGCGGGTGATTCTCGAATTCTTCAGGTGTATGATGCGCCTCAATTATACCAAATGGCTATGTCTGGCTGTTTTTGGTATTTCTTTTTCTTATAAACAAATTCCTGAATGTTTGGAGAATTCCATGCTGAAAATGATGCGTAAGGCGGTCCTGGCGCTGGGTATCGCTCTGGCGGCGCAGGGCGCGCTGGCGGCGGAAGTGGTCAAGGTGGGCATGTCCGGTCAGTACTTCCCGTTCACCTTCGTCAAGAAGGACGTGCTGCAGGGCTTCGAGGTGGATATCTGGAACGAGATCGGCAAGCGCAACGACTACCAGGTCGAGTTCGTCACCTCCAACTTCTCCGGCCTGTTCGGTCTGCTGGAGAGCGGCCGTATCGACACCATCTCCAACCAGATCACCATCACCGACGAGCGTAAGGCCAAGTACCTGTTCTCCAACCCGTACGTGGTGGACGGCGCCCAGGTGGTCACCCGCAAGGGTAGCGACATCAAAGGCATCGAGGACCTGGCCGGCAAGACCGTAGCGGTCAACCTGGGTTCCAACTACGAGCAGCTGCTGCGCGCCTACGACAAGGACAACAAGATCAACATCAAGACCTACGACACCGGTATCGAGCAGGAGCTGATGCTGGGCCGGATCGATGCGTTCGTGATGGACCGTGTCTCCTCGATGGCGCTGATCAAGGAGCACAACCTGCCGTTCGTACACGCCGGTGCAGCCTTCGAAACTATCGAAAACGCCTGGCCGCTGCTGAACAACGAAAAAGGCAAGCGCCTGCAGACGGAGATCAACAAGGCGTTGGCGGCGATGAAAGCGGACGGTGCCCTGAAGGCGATCTCCGAGAAATGGTTCGACGGTGATATCACCTCCCACTAACGGGCGGTTCGCGCGACCATGAATTTTGATCTGAGCTACTTCATCGAGCTGATCCCGCTGCTGCTGCGCTATCTGGGCATCACCATGCAGATGGCGCTGCTGGGGCTGGTATTTGCCCTGCTGCTGGCGGTGGTGATGGCGGTGGTGCGGGTGTTCCGCGTGCCGCTGCTCGACTGGCTGGTCCAGCTCTATATCTCGTTCTTCCGGGGCACGCCGCTGCTGGTACAGCTGTTCCTGCTCTACTACGGGCTGCCGCAGATGTTCCCGCCGCTGGTCGGCATCGATGCCTTCACCGCCGCGGTGATCGGTCTGTCGCTGCACTTCTCAGCCTACATGGCGGAGAGCATCCGGGCGGCGATCATCGGTATCGACCGCAGCCAGATGGAAGCGGCGCTGTCGATCGGCCAGTCGCCGCTGATGGCGATGCGCCGGATCATCCTGCCGCAGGCGGCGCGGATCGCGCTGCCGTCGCTGATGAACCAGTTCGTCGACATGATCAAGTCCACCTCGCTGGCGTTCACCCTCGGCGTCGCCGAGCTGATGGCGCGGGCCCAGATGGAAGCCTCCTCCAGTTTCAAGTTCTTCGAAAGCTTCCTGGCGGTGGCGTTGATCTACTGGGTGGTGGTGGTACTGTTCACCCGGCTGCAGCTGCGACTGGAAACCAAACTGAACCGGGCCTACCAACGATGATCCGTATCCGTAATCTGGTAAAAACCTTCAATGGCACGCCAGTGCTGAACGGTATCGACCTGGATATCGCCGAAGGGGAGATCATCGTGGTGATCGGCCCGTCCGGTACCGGCAAGTCGACCCTGCTGCGCTGTATCAACCTGTTGGAGCAACCTGACCAGGGGGTGATCGAGATCGACGGTGACGCGGTTGATGTCGGCCACGCCAGCAAGAAGGATGTGCTGAAGCTGCGTCGCAATACCAGCTTCGTGTTCCAGAACTACGCGCTGTTCGCCAACAAGACCGCGTTGCAGAACATCGCCGAGGGGCTGATCACGGTCTGGAACAAGCCGCGTCGAGAGGCGCTGGCGGAGGCGCGGTCGATCCTGGCCGATATCGGTCTGGCCGACAAGGAAAACAGCTACCCGGCGGCGCTGTCCGGCGGTCAGCAGCAGCGGGTCGGTATCGGCCGGGCGATGGCCTCCCATTCCAAGGTGATGCTGTTCGACGAGCCGACCTCGGCGCTGGACCCGGAGTGGGTTGACGAGGTGCTGCAGCTGATGAAGCGGCTGGCCGAGCGCAAGCAGACCATGGTGGTGGTCACCCACGAGATGAGCTTTGCCCGCGACGTAGCCGACCGGGTGCTGTTCATGGAGGGCGGCCGGATCGTCGAGCAGGGCCCGCCGCAGAAGATCTTCGCCGAGCCGGACGACCCGCGCACCCAGGCGTTCCTGCGCAAGGTGCTGCGCCGCTGAGCGGTTTTTCTGTCATCCCCCACCAGCCGGCTGTCCTGATAGGCAGCCGGCTGTACTTTACCTCCCCCTCCAACATAGACCGGCTGTAGAGCCGAATCCCGCTTGATTCAAATTGTTATTAGATTCTCGCGCTAGACGCTGAGCCCGCCGCTGATGGGGGCTGTTCCTTGTGTCCGCTTATCGGTAGGCTCGAGAGCTAATTGGATGGTGTCATGGTGACCGCTCCCGGCGTCCGGATGGACTGGCGTGCGACCCTGCCGATGTCGGTGATTGGCTTAATATGTAAACCAATCTTTACAGTTTTGGCCGGCTCTTCGATTCCGGTTTCGAGTAACTTGCTGATATTTAACTTCTATTGAGGTGGTATATATGTTGCGTGGTCTTGTTCAGTCATCGCTGCCGAGGTTGTTCGTCATGAAGCGTCGCGTGCTGACCTACCTGATCGCGTTGTACGCCGTGCTCGCCGTGGCGATGTTCCTGTTCGGCTTTATCACCACCTTGCAGCTTTTCCTCTGAATAGATGAGGCGGTTGGCCGCTGTTCCCCGTTGAACTTTATTGTTGGCGCCGCTGTCGCAAGTTCCGAAGACCCGCTCTCTTTGCTTTGCTGCTGATTCCAAAGCGCTTTTCTGCCGTTGGCGAGGGCGCGAAACTGGCGCTGACGGCGCCTTACCGGTAGCATTAGCGCCTGTTCTTCCCAATTGAACCGCCGTGGATCTGTCCGATGAGTTATCAGGTGCTCGCCCGCAAGTGGCGACCGAAAACCTTCCAGGAGATGGTGGGGCAGGAGCATGTCCTGAAGGCGCTGGTCAACGCGCTGGATGACGACCGCCTGCACCACGCCTATCTGTTTACCGGTACCCGCGGGGTCGGTAAAACCTCCATCGCCCGGCTGTTCGCAAAATCCCTGAACTGTGAGCAGGGGGTGTCGTCACGGCCCTGTGGCCAGTGCAGCGCCTGTACCGAGATCGCCGAGGGCCGCTTCGTCGACCTGATCGAGGTGGATGCCGCCTCGCGCACCAAGGTCGAGGATACCCGCGACCTGCTGGAGAACGTCCAGTACGCGCCGACCCACGGCCGCTACAAGGTGTACCTGATCGACGAGGTGCACATGCTGTCGACCCACTCCTTCAACGCGCTGTTGAAGACGCTGGAGGAGCCGCCGCCGCACGTCAAGTTCCTGCTGGCGACCACCGATCCGCAGAAGCTGCCGGTCACCATCCTGTCGCGCTGCCTGCAGTTCAACCTGAAAAACATGATCCCGGAGCGGATCGTCGATCACCTGAAGACGGTGCTCGGCGCCGAGCAGATCCCGTTCGAAGAGCCGGCGCTCTGGCTGCTGGCCCGCTCGGCCGACGGCTCGATGCGCGATGCGATGAGCCTGACCGACCAGGCGATCGCTTTCGGCGCCGGCCAGGTCAACGAGGCCGATGCGCGAGCGATGCTCGGTACCATCGACCAACGGCTGGTTTACCGGATGCTGGAGCAGCTGGCCGACGGCGATTGCCGCGCGTTGCTGGAGACGGTGACCGAGCTGGCCCAGTTCTCGCCGGACTACGATACCGTGCTGGCCGATCTGATCAGTCTGCTGCACCGGATCGCCATCGCCCAGGCGGTGCCCGAAGCGGTCGACAACAGCCTCGGTGACAAGGCACAGGTGGAGGCACTGGCCGGCCGGCTGAGCGCCGAAGATGTGCAGTTGTACTACCAGGTGGCGTTGATGGGCCGCAAGGACCTGCCCTATGTGGCCGATGCCCGTGAGGGGCTGGAGATGGTGCTGCTGCGGATGGCCGCGTTCCGACCGGCCGGCGCAGCACCACGCGTCGACATGGGCGAGCGGACCGGCACCGCTGCACAGCAGCCGGCTGCCGCGCCGAATCCGGCGGCAACTCAGTCGGCAACCCAGGCGACGGCTCCGGCACAGCCCAGCGGCGTCGAACCGGTAGCCAATCAGCAGCGCGCAACGCCGGTACCGCAATCGACACCGCAGCCGGCCGCCGTGCAATCTGCGCAGCAGCCGCCACTGCATCAAGAGCGGCAACAGGCGCCGCAGCAAACGCCGCAACCGGTTGCCGCGCCGCAGCCGCTGGCCCAGCCGGCTCCGGTGTCGGCACCGACTGCGTCTGATGATCCGCCGCCCTGGGACGATTACGACCTGCCGCCGGCCGGCAGCTATGAGGATGCCGCGCCGGTAAAAAAGCCTGAAGCGCCGCCGCGCGCCGCTCCCGTAGCGGCGCCTGAAGCCGTGGCCGTTGCGGTCGAACCGGCGGTTGCGACAGCGCCGTCCGCTCCGACCGCTGAACCGATGGCCGCGGTTGCTGTTAACAGCGACAAGGTGCTGGCGCCGGATCAGGCGGACGAAGAGGTCAGTCTCGATCAGCTGCAACCGGCACATTGGGTGACCCTGGTGCACCGGATCGGCGTCAGCGGTATGACCGACAGTCTGGCGCGTACCCTGTCGCTGGAGGCGGTGGCCGGCAACCAGTTGCGGTTCCACTATACCGAGGCGCAGGAAGCGTTGCTCAGCGAAGTGCAGCGCGAACGGATCAGCACCGCGCTGAGCAACTATTTTGCCAGCCAGCTTCAGGTAGACTTTGAAAAAGGTGAGCAGACCCGCGAGACCCCGGCCGAGTACCAGGAGCGTAAGCGCCAGGAGCGGTTGGCCAGAGCGGTCAGCGATATCCAGAATGATGCCACGGTGCAGGCGATCATCGCGCAGTTCAACGGCCGGATCGAACTGGACACCGTGGTGCCGATCGATGAACCGGCATGAGCCGGGCCGATCTGAACCTAGCAGCCTGTCGGGCTTGACCGATCGTCGCGAGGGAAAACGGAATTGAGGCAGATTTTTCGAACGATTGAGGCGAATAGCGAGCTATTTAACGAAATCGTTCGATAAAGATGACCAATATCCGTTTTTCCGCAGTAGATTAGTGTTAAGTCCGGCAGGCTGCTAGCAGCAATTATCCGAATTGAGTTAACGAGGTAGATACCATGATGAAAGGTGGTATGGGCAACCTGATGAAGCAGGCCCAGAAGATGCAGGAGAACCTGCAGAAAGCCCAGGAAGAGATCGCCAATATGGAAGTCACCGGCGAGTCCGGCGCGGGCCTGGTCAAGGTGGTGATGACCGGTCGTCATGACGTCAAGCGTATCAACATCGATGATAGCCTGATGGAAGAGGACAAGGAGATCCTGGAAGACCTGATCGCCGCGGCGGTCAACGACGCCGTGCGTAAGGTGGAAACTACCTCCCAGGAGAAGATGGCCAAGGTGACCGGCGGGATGCAGATGCCGCCGGGCTTCAACATGCCGTTCTGATGCCATGGCTTTCAGTCCTCTGATCGAACAGTTGATCGGCAGCCTGCGTTGCCTGCCGGGCGTGGGGCCCAAGTCGGCCCAGCGGATGGCGTTCCATCTGCTGGAGCGTGACCGTCAGGGCGCGGGCGAGCTGGCCGATGCGTTGAACGAAGCGATCGACAAGGTCGGTCGCTGCAGCCGCTGCAATACGCTGTCGGAAAGCGAGCTGTGCGAGCTGTGCAGCAGCGAGTCGCGCGACGACAGCTTGTTGTGCGTGCTGGAAACGCCGCTCGACGTGCTGGCGATCGAGCAGACCGGCGGCTTTGGCGGTCGCTACTTCGTGCTGGGCGGCCATTTGTCGCCGATCGACGGAGTCGGACCGGAAGACCTGGGGATCGACAAGCTGCTGGCGCGGGTGCGGGAAGGGCAGGTCAAGGAGTTGATCCTGGCGACCAATCCGACCGTGGAAGGCGAGGCCACCGCGCATTACATCGCCGCCCAGCTCAATGACCTGGGTATCAAGCTCAGCCGCATCGCCCATGGCGTCCCGGTGGGTGGTGAACTGGAATATGTCGACGGCGGCACCCTGGCCCATGCCTTGGCCGGGCGTCGTTCACTGCTTTAGGAATCAGCATGTCAAACTCCGAGGCTTACGACTGGCGCCGGCTGGAAGCTGCCGCCGAGCACCCGGTTTGGGTGGAGAGCAACAGCCAACTGGTTGAGCTGGCAGCGCACTGGCGCAGCCTGCCGCTGGTGGCGCTGGATACCGAATTCCAGCGGGTCGACACCTTCTACCCGATACCCGGCCTGATCCAGCTGGCCGACGACCAGCGCTGCTACCTGATCGATCCGCTGTCGATCAGCGACTACACACCGCTGAAGGAACTGCTGGAGGATCGCTCGGTATTGAAGGTGCTGCACGCCGCCACCGAGGACCTGGAACTGTTCATGAACAGCGTCGGCGCCCTGCCGCAGCCGCTGTTCGACACCCAGATGGCGGCCGCCTATGCCGGCTGGGGTTTCTCGATGGGGCTGAGCCGGATGCTGGAAAGCTTCCTGGGGGTGACGTTGGACAAGGAGGAGACCACCTCCGACTGGCTGCAGCGACCGCTGACCCCGGCCCAGGAACGCTATGCCGCGCTGGATGTGGCCTACCTGCCGGCGGTGGCGACCGAGTTGCAGCGGCTGCTGGATGAACAGCAGCGCAGCGAGTGGGCCGCCCAGGAGTTCGAGACGCTGCTGGCGCAGATGCCGGACAGCGACCCCGACGGCGTGCACTACTACAAGCGTTTTTCGCAGATGTACCGGCGCAACGACGTTCAGCTGGCGGCATTGCGTGATCTTTCCGCCTGGCGCGAACAGACCAGCCGGCACGACGACCTGCCGCGTAACCGGGTGCTACGCAACCAGGCCCTGTTGCAGCTGATCGACCGTTGGCCGCAGAACAAACCGCAGCTGGGACGGCTCAGTGAGATGCGCCAGCGCTCGTTGCGGTTGTATGGCGATACTATTCTGCAGATCATGCAGAATGCCGAGCGCAGCGCGGCGGAAAATCCGCCGGAGCCGATTCCGCAGCCGTTGCATGTGCACTGGGCGCCGCATATGAAGGCGCTGAAGACCGCCGCCCGCCAGCTGGCCGAACAGTGGCAGGTGCCGCCGGAAGTGCTGTTGCGCAAGAAAGAGCTGGAAGCGATCATCCGTTCGCGCAGTGAACAGGGCCAGTACCAGCTGCCGGCGGAGATGTGTGAATGGCGTCAGCAGCGGGTCGGACCGGTGCTGCTCGAGGCGCTGCAAGCTTTAGAGAGCAAGTAACATGAAAATTGTAAGTATCTACAAGAGTCCGCGTAAGGATGAGATGTACCTATACGTGGACAAGCGCGATCAGCTCGGCAAGGTGCCCGAGCCACTGCTGCAGATGTTCGGTGAGCCGGTCCACGTGATGGATATGCCGCTGAAGGCCGACAAGAAGTTGGCGCGGGTGGAGACCGACAAGCTGTTGTCCGAGCTGGACGACAAGGGCTTCTACCTGCAGATGCCGCCGCCCAAGGACGACTACATGCTGGACCTGTACCGGGAACGCCCGGAAACAGGGGTACGCTAAGTGGCCCACGAAGTCTTCTGGCGCAGCACGCCGCTCGACAAGATGACCCCATCGCAGTGGGAATCGCTCTGCGACGGTTGTGCGCTCTGCTGCCTGCACAAGGTGGAGGACGAGGATACCGACGAGGTGTTCTACACCACCGTGGTTTGCCATCTGCTGGATTTCGAAACCTGCCGTTGCACCAAGTACGAGGAGCGTACCAACCTGGTACCCAGCTGCGTGAAGCTGCGGCCGCAGGATGTCAGTGCATTCCACTGGCTACCGCCCAGTTGCGCCTATCGGCTGGTACATGAAGGCAAGGAGCTGCCGGAGTGGCACCCGCTGGTCAGCGGCGACCCGGCTTCGGCGGTGGATGCCGGCGTGTCGGTGCTGAACGTCTATGAAGTGCGTGACGATGAGATCAGCGAAGAGGAATTGGTCGATTACGTGATCGACTGAGTTTCACGACAGCTAGTTACCAGCAGTAAGCCCCAAGCTCCAAGCTACTGGTCGAGGCTGGCAGTTCGGCGCGATGCGGATCGAATGTCGGCACTGCTAGCCAAACGCCAGTAGGCGTTTTCAGCCGCCTGCGGCGGTGGCGCCCCGGGTGGCGCCCTACAGGGGGGGCGCTTCATAGCAGCCCGCTCCGAGGGCGACCGGAATCAAGGTACGAATCCCGATACCTGTCGCGGTCAGTACCCAAAGGGGATGCCACGCCAGCTGCTACAGGGGCCCGGTCACGGCAAGCTTTTACCCTCCACCGCCAGGCTTTTTCTTCGGATAAAAATTCTTTCACCCCATCTGCCGGGCCACGAACATCGCCGTCATGGTATCCATGGTCGCCAGGTGGTTGTTGAACCAGGGCAGTACGGTTTCCGTCAGGTAGCGCTGCAGGTGGCCCCGGTCACGCCGGGTCAGCCAATAGTTGGCCATCTGATCCATCTCCGCCAGCACCCGCTCGTGTTCCCCTTTGTGTACCGGGTAGGCCGGGAAACCGTAGTCGCGCATATGCTGCTCTTCGCGGCCGAAGTGGCTGCGATTGTGGTCGAGGAAACTGGCCAGCAATTCATCGATCTGCTCATCTTCACCATCCTGCAGGGCTTCATTGAGCCCATTCATCAGTTCTACTGCTTCGTGGTGATCGTCGTTCATGAAGGCCAGTGCCACCTGCGGGATCTGATCGGTGGCCATCAGCAGGGTGTCGGTCATGGGTCGGCTCCGCTATCGATATCAAAGATGCGGAAAATATACATTAATAAGGCCGTGTACCCCAGACGCCGCCACCCCAAACTCAGCCCGGCCTGATCTGGATCAGCAAAAAACCGACCGATGGGCCGGGCGCGAGCGTTATGGGCGGGTAGCTAGTAGTTGCTCAGATCCGGCACATCTTCCGGCGCGCAGCTGATCTCGCCATGGGGTTTGTTCTTCAGCAGCTTCATGTAGTCCCTGCCGCTGACATGCACCAGGTGGCGGTGATCGCCGGCTTCGAAGTAGATCTCTTCATCGCCGCTCAGCCGGTCGTCCCAGATGATCGGCATGCCGAACGGCTCGCCGACCGGCGGCACGGCACCGATCTCGCAGTCGCCGAACAGTTTCGGCAGTTCGTTTTCTTCGGCCAGTTCCAGATGGCGCCCCATCAGTCGGCTGACTTCCGGCAACAGCAGCTTGTTCATCGCCGGGATCGCTGCCAGCAGATGGTAGTCGCCGTCACGCAGTACCACGGCCTTGACCACCTCCTTGACCGGCAGCTGGCTGGCATGGGCGGCTTCCAGCATATGCTCGCTGAAGCCGTGGCTGATCAGTTCGTAGGGGGTATGCTGCTCGGACAGGTATTGTTCCAGGGTGCTGGACATGCTCATGATGACCTCCTGTGCTGTCGTTTGCGGTTCGTTGTTCAGATTGTTAGCAGTATGGGCCCACCGTCGAGCGATTTCCTTTTCCGGGCGGCGTATTTCTCGTCAGCGGCTGCCAAATTGTTGTACAATTTCGCGCCATATTTTCAGACAATACCGCACGGCAGGCGCCGCGGGCGGGCCTGATCGGCCTTGATCCTGCGCCGGGCGGCACAGCAGTGAGCAACTGGAATCGCAATGCATACAGTCGAGAAGATCGGCGGCACTTCGATGAGCCGCTTCCGTGAGTTGATGGACAACATCCTGGTCGGCAAACGCACCGGGGATCAGCTGTATAACCGAATCTTCGTGGTATCGGCGTATGGCGGTATTACCAACATGCTGCTGGAGCACAAGAAGACCGGCGAGCCCGGTGTCTACGCCCGCTTCGCCAATGCCGAGAGCGAAGAGGCCTGGGTGGAGGCGCTGAACCAGGTTCAGGTGCGGATGCAGGAGATCAACGCCGAGCTGTTCGACACCGAGTTCGAGCTGCACGCCGCCGATCAGTTCGTCATCGCCCGGCTGAACGACGTGCGCGATTGCATGAAGAGCCTGCACAACCTCTGCTCCTACGGCCACTTCCAGCTGGACGAGCACCTGTTGAAGGTGCGCGAGATGCTGGCGTCGATCGGTGAAGCGCACAGCGCCCACAACTCGGTGCTGGCGCTACGGGCCGAGGGTATTAATGCCCGCCTGGTCGATCTGACCGGCTGGCACATGGAGCAGCCGCTGCCGTTCGAAGAGATGATCGCCAAGCAGTTCGAGGGGATCGAGCTGGACAAGGAGCTGGTGATCGCCACCGGCTACACCCACTGCCAAGAGGGGCTGATGAAGACCTTCGACCGCGGTTACAGCGAGATGACCTTCTCGATGATCGCCACCGTCACCGGTGCCGACGAGGCGATTATCCACAAGGAGTATCACCTGAGTTCGGCCGACCCGATGCTGGTCGGCTCCGAGAACGTGCGCACCATCGGCCGCACCAACTACGACGTGGCCGATCAGCTGTCCAACCTCGGCATGGAGGCGATCCATCCGAAAGCGGCCAAGGGGCTGCGCCGTAACGGTGTCAAGTTGCGCGTCAAGAACGCCTTCGAGCCGGAGCACGAAGGTACCCTGATCAGCCAGGACTACCACAGCGAAACGCCACGGGTGGAGATCATCGCCGGCCGTAAGGACGTGTTCGGCATCGAGATCTTCGACCAGGAGATGCTCGGCGACGCCGGTTACGATATCGAGATCTCGACGCTGCTGCGCCAGCTGCGGCTGTACGTGGTCAACAAGGACGCCGATGCCAACTCGATCACCTACTACGTGTCCGGCTCCCGCAAGATGGTCAATCGTGCTACCCGTCTGATCGAGGACAAGTATCCGGAAGGTTCGGTGCAGCTGCACAACCTGGCCATCGTTTCGGCGATCGGTTCCCATATGAAGGTCCAGGGGATTCTGGCGCGTACTGCGTCGGCGCTGGCCGAGGCGGGTATCAACGTGCAGGCGCTGCACCAGTCTATCCGCCAGGTGGAGATGCAGTGCGTGGTCAGTGAAGAGGACTACGAACAGGCGGTCATCGCCCTGCATCAGGCGCTGATCGAGCCGCGAGCCGACGAAGCCGCCGCCTGATGCTTGGGAACCTGCGAACAAGTCCCTTGGGCCTCTGGCTTTCGGAGCGGTCAGAGATCAATACCCACACGCAAGGGCATAAAGGCAACGATTACAGGCGTACTGGTTGTCCCCGGCGCGCCGGCCGGACGTAAATCGTTAACGCAGAGCTCTGATCGCCCGGGTGCCGGACCACCGAAAGCCCCGCAGAGAACATAAGGGACTTATTCACAGGTTCCCTTGCCAACAGCCAGCAGGACTGGCATCGTTGAAACAGAGGGGGGCGCGTCGAGTCCCCCGTTTTTTTTTGTTCGGTAGCCGGGCCAGCTGTGAAACTGCCGGTTGGCTGCCGTAGGAAATCGGATCTATCCCATCATGAGCAAATCCTCTGCCGAACTCTGTGATGATGTGCTGGTATCACTACGTCGGATTATCCGGGCGGTCGACCTGCATTCGCGGCGGCTGGCTACCCAGTACGGCCTGACCGGGCCGCAGACGATGCTGCTGAAAGCGATCATCGAATCACCGGGGATGCCGGCCGGTGAGCTGGCCCGCCGGGTCAGTCTCAGCCAGGCGACCATCACCGATATCCTGAAACGGCTGGAGCAGCGGGAGCTGGTCCGGCGCGAACGCAGTGACAGCGACCGTCGCAAGGTGTTCGTATTTGCCACCGACAAGGCGATGGCGGTGATCGAATCGGCACCACCGTTGCTGCAGGAGAAGTTTGTCGAGCGGTTCTCCCATCTGCGCGACTGGGAGCAGATGCAGCTGCTGGCCTCGCTGCAGCGCGTGGCCGAGCTGATGGATGCCGAAACCATCGATGCGGCGCCGCTGCTGGTGTCCGGCCAGTTGGGCGAGACTGCCGACGTTAAGAAGTAAGTTTGATTACGGCAGGTCTGGAAGCCGATCACTCCAGCTGCGGGGGCGATCGCTTGCGGCAGAGACGACCTGCCACCCGAAGGGCGCTCCGAGTACGCCCGGCAATGTGGGCCTTAAAGCCATAAATAAAACAAAACAGGCGCCGGATGGCGCCTGTTTTGTTTTGCGAGGAGGGTATCAGGCGACCAGTGAGATCAGCTTCTCGCAGCTGACCCAGCCTTTGAAGCCGCCATCCTTGCCGGTTACCGCGATCGGTGCGCCGTTGTTGCTGAGGATGTTCGGCAGGATCTGCTCCAGTTCGGTATCGCTGCGCACGCTTTCGACACTGGACAGGTAGTTGGCCAGGCTGTCGGCGTTGTCGTTCAGTGCCCGCTGGGCATCCAATACCGTGATAAGTCCTTTAAGCTGGGTGCCGTCCAGTACGCAGGCGTACTCGCTGCTGTGCTCCTTGAGCAGTTCCACCGCCTGTTGCGGCTTGCTCTTCAGGGTTACGGTCAGTTTGGCCGGTGCCAGTACATGGCTGGCGGTCAGTACGCGGGCGCGGTTGACGTCCTGCACGAACGCCTGCACGTAATCGTCGGCCGGTTTCAGCAGGATCTCTTCCGGGCTGCCCACCTGGACCAGTTCGCCGTCACGCAGGATGGCGATCCGGTCGCCGAGCCGCAGCGCTTCGTCCAGGTCGTGGGTGATGAACACGATGGTTTTGTGCAGCTTCTGCTGCAGCTCCAGCAGCTGGTCCTGCATCTCGCGGCGGATCAGCGGATCCAGCGCGCTAAACGCCTCGTCCATCAGCAGGATCTCCGGGTCGGTGGTCAGCGCCCGGGCCAGCCCGACCCGCTGCTGCATGCCGCCGGACAGCTGGTGCGGGTACTGCTCCTCGAAACCCTTCAGGCCGACCTGCTCCAGCCAGTAGCCGGCTTTCTCGGCCCGCTCGGCCTTGCCCACCCCCTGGATCTGCAGGCCGTAGGCGGTGTTGTCGAGTACCGACTTGTGCGGCAACAGGCCGAAACGCTGGAACACCATGCTGATCTTATGGCGGCGGAAATCCTCAAGCTCACGTTCCGGCAGTGCCATCACGTCCTGGCCGTTGATGATGATATGGCCGTCGGTCGGCTCGATCAGCCGGTTGAAGTGGCGGATCAGGGTCGATTTGCCGGAGCCGGACAACCCCATGATGACGAAGATCTGGCCCTCCTCGATATCCAGGCTGATGTCGTTCAGCCCGAGAGTGTGGCCGGTCTCGTCAAGCAGCGCCTCCTTGCCCATGCCCGCCTTTACTTTGCCCAGCTGGGCCTCCGGCTTGTTGCCGAAGATCTTGTAAATGTTTTTTACCTGAATCTTCATCACGAATCCTGCTGTGCTACGGACATGCGTTTACCCAGCGACTGGGTGATACGGTCGAACAGGATCGCCAGCGCGACGATCGCCAGGCCGGCCAGCAGGCCACGGCCCACTTCCAGCCGGTTGATGCCGATCAGCACCTCCTGGCCGAGGCCGCGGGCGCCGATCATCGACGCAATCACCACCATCGCCAGCGCCATCATGGTGGTCTGGTTGATGCCCGCCATGATATTGGGCAGTGCCAGCGGCAGCTGAATGCCGAACAGTTGCTGGCGGCGGTTGGCGCCGAACGCCCGTGAGGCTTCCAATACATCGGCATCGACCAGCCGGATGCCCAGGTCGGTCAGTCGGATCAGCGGCGGTACCGCATAGATGATGGTGGCGAAGATCGCCGGCACCTTACCGAGGCCGAACAGCATCACCACCGGGATCAGGTATACGAAGCTCGGCATGGTCTGCATGATATCCAGCACCGGCAGCATTATTTTGCGGAACCGGTCGTAGCTGGCCATCAGGATACCGACCGGGATGCCGATCACCACCGACAGGCCGGTTGCGACCAACATCAGCGCCAGGGTTTGCATCCCCTGGTCCCACAGGCCGATGGCGCCGATAAAGAACAGCAGTGCGCTCATACCCAGCGACAGCAGCCAGCTGCGGCTGGCGGCATAGCTGACCAGCGCCACGCCAAGGATTACCGCCCACCAGGGCGCGCCGCGCAGCAGCTGTTCAAGCCAGATCAGGATGGCCAGGAAGGGTTGGGTCAGCGCTTCGAAGCTGTCGGCGTAGTTGGTGACCAGCCAGTCGACGCTGCCGTCGATCGATTTGCGCAGTTCTCGGGTCGAGAAAAGTTCTGGGAACATAAAGACTCCAGTAGGGCGGCGCTCAGGCGCCGCCCCTTCGGGTTACAGCGAGGACTTGACCTTGTCGGCGACGTCGGCCGGCACCCACTGGGTCCACAGCTGCGGGTAGTTCTTCAGGAAGTGCTCGGCCACCTCGGCGGACTCTGCGCCGTTATCGTCGGCCCAGGCCAGCAATTTGGATACAGTGTCGGTCGGCACCTGCACTTTGTCGAGAAACGCAGTCAGCTGCGGTGCCTGTTCGGCGAAACCGGTGTTGACCGCGGTTTCGATACGGGCTGCAGGGTAGGCGCCCGGGTACGGCTTGGTGCAGTTCGGATCAGTGTTGCAGGTGTGGCCTTCCGCGTTATAGGCCGGCATCTCCAGCTTCACCAGATCGTACTTGCCGACCAGCGGGGTCGGCGTCCAGTAGTAGAACAGCACGTTGCGCTTGCGCTTGATGGCCGACGAGATCGCCGCCTTCAGTGCCGCGCCGGTACCCGGTGAGTACAGCACGTAGTCATCCTGCAGGTCGAATGCCTTGAACAGGTTGCTGTTGATCACCTCGCAGGCCCAGCCGGCCGGGCAGGTATAGAGACGGCCCTTGTTCGGTTCTTCCGGATCCTGGAACAGGTCCTTGTATTTCGGCAGGTCGGCCACCGATTTCAGGCCCGGGTTCTGGTCGGCCACGTATTTCGGAATCCACCAGGCTTCCACGCCGCCGGTATAGATATCACCCAGCGACTTGACCTTGCCGTCTGCCACGCCTTTGTTGAATACCTCTTCGATGCTGTTGATCCAGCCTTCGGTCATTACATCGACATCGCCGCGGATGATCGCCGTCAGCATCGGCAGGGTGCCGCCGGTTTCAACCGCGGTCTTGCAGCCATACCCCTTCTCGATAATGGTGCGCTCGACATCCACCATTACCATGTTGGACAGCCAGTTCATGCCGGCAAAGCGTACCTCGCGATCTAGTTCGCAAGCGGCCCAGCTGGAGCTGGCGCAGAGCAGCGCGGCGGCTGCCATCAAGTGCTTGATCATTGTTGTTGTCCTTATTGGTCAGATACTTGAAATTGGCTTGATCATTAGGGCTCAAATGATTTAATCCAAAATATTCTAACCTTATTCTTGCCGTAATGTCTTGTTTTTGGGCGAGTTTGCCAGGGGGGTAGGCGACTTTTGCTGGTGGTGTCCGGTGGGAAATCGATAGGGCACGCCATAAAAAAATCGCGCTACCAACGTTAAGTTTAGAGCTCTAATGGTATTGCTGCTTGGCTGGCGGCTTTGGGCCTGAGGGAGGGGCGGGGGTGGGGAACAGCGGCGGGTGGGATAAAAAAAACCTCGACGATCACTGACCGTCGAGGATTTTGCCGGGCTGACAAATAAGACCTTGGAGGTCTTACCGCTAACCTTACTTGGTGATGTTCTGCAGTTCAGCCATCGCCGCTTCGCGAGCATCGTTGGCGATAGTGGTGAACGCTTCACCCTGGTTTTTCAGCAGTTCGAACAGCGCTTTGTTGGCGTCGATGTTGAACTTGATCACCTCTTCCGGCGTCTTCAGCTGCTTGGCTTTCTCAGCTTCGCTCTGGAAGAAGGAGGTCAGTTGCTGGCCGGATTTCTGCTGCTGCTCAAACGCCTTGGTCATCGCCTCAGCCTGCAGGTTCATCAGTTTCTGTACGGTTTCGAACGGCTTCTGAAAATCAACGTTGGCATTCATGGTTAGCATCTCCCGAGCTATGTTTTGTTGCGGTGCACAATAGGGCTCATTCTAGGTGGTTTTTTAACCAAGTCAACACTTATTTGTGCGTTGCACAAAATCAGCATTTCCATTCCTGAGCCGGTAGCTTGATGAACACTGCCGATGGACGATCGCCCTGCTACCGGGCCGTCAGTCTACGGAACAAATATGAACGCTTTATTTAGCTGTATCGATCGGCGTGGCATCGACTTCGGCCGGGACATCAGCGTCGAAAGCATGGCTTTAACGGTGGTCGCATATCGATTGGGGGCACTTCTGCAGTGCGGGTATCTATAGTGGAATTCACTGTTGCAGCCCGATATTCCTGTTGCCGGCAGGGACGGCGGGCGCTAGTTTGATTGCCCCGCAAACCGTAGCCAACTTTAAGGGACATTAAAAGATGCTGGCCAGCCTTCAGGTAATCGTACCGTTGTTTCTGTTGATCGGACTGGGTTACCTGGCCCGTCGAATGGTATTGACCTCCGAGGGGCTGATCGGTCTGAACCAGCTGGTTTACTTTTTTGCGCTACCGGCAATGCTGTTCGATGCCGCCCGTCGGCAGCCGATCGATAAGCTGGTCGACCTGCCCTATATAGGCGCCTTCCTGCTGGCGGTCGCGTTGGTGGTCTTGGTCACCGTACTGGGCAGCCGCTGGCTGCTGGGCCGTCGCCAGGGTGAAGAACTGGTACTGCATGGCCTCAATGCGATGTTCGCCAATTACGCCTACATGGGGATTCCGCTGATCAGCGGGGTAATCGGCGAGGCCGCCTACGGGCCGATGCTGGCGATCATCCTGACCGGCAACCTGCTGATCTGTGGCGGCCAGGTGATCATGGAGGCGTTGCGCAGCGACAGCCTGGGCTGGCGGGCGATCAGCGGTATCCTGCAGCGCTCGCTACTGCAGAGCCCATTGTTCCTGTCGCTGGTCGGCGGGATTCTTGTGGCCGCCTGGCAACTGCCGATGCCATCGCTGGTGGCGGGAACGCTGGAACTGCTGGCGCCGGCAGCGGTGCCGGTGGCACTGTTCTGCCTGGGGGCCAGTCTGCAGTGGCGGGAAACGCCGATCGCCAAACTGGAGCTGGGCTGGTTGCTGCTGATGAAGTTGCTGATCCACCCGCTGCTGACCTACGGTGTGATGGTGATATTTGGCATTACGGATCCGGACCGATTGCTGGTGGCGGTGTTGTTGACCGCGTTGCCGACCGGTGCGCTGGTGCACGTGGTGGCGATGCGCTATCAGCACTATGTGCGCGAAACCGCGATGGTGGTGATGGTCAGCACGTTGCTGTCGATGGTCAGCGTTTCGCTCTGGATCGATCTGATGATTTGAGTCTTGAGTTAACAGTTCAGAGTTAACAGTTTCCGGCTGAGCGCTGGCAGGTGCCGGGTTTCGCTTGTCGCTTGTCGCTTACAGCTTCAAGCTTTCAGCTGCGTTACAATAGCGGCAGATAATCTTTGTCCTGTCTGCGATACGTTCTGCCTATGACCCTGAGCCAGCTGGCCAACTGCCTGCGCAATCACGCCCAACAATCCGATCATCGCCGCCTGCTGGTGCTTAGTGGCGAGCGCCGCTGGTGCCGTCAACAGCTGCTGGCCTGCGGCCTGCCGCATGGCAGCGTCTGGCTCGGCGAACAGCCGCCGCTGGAGATCGAATGCCTCAGTAGTAAGCAGGCCCAGCGGCTGCTGGGCCGTTCGATCAGCCAACTGGTGATCGACGCCTTCGATGGCCTCAACCCCAATGCGTTGGGCCAGGCCAGCGGTGCCTTGAGTGGTGGCGGCCTGCTGGTTCTGCTCTGCCCGCCGCTGGCGGATTGGCCTGCGTACGAAGACCCCGAGCACCGGGCGCTGGCGGTATCGCCCTATTGCAGCGCGCAGGTGGGGCGTCGGTTCGTCACCCGGCTGATCCGGCTGCTGCGGCAGGACAGCGCTACCTTGATCGTCGAGCAGCACCAGCCGCTGCCGGACTGGCCGACCGCCCCGCGCGCAGCTGCGCGCCGGCACAGCGACAGCGAAGTGCCGCAACCGACGCTGGATCAGCAGCGGGCGGTCTCGGCGATCCTCAATACCGCCCGTAACCGTCGCCAGCCGCTGGTCATCACCGCCGACCGTGGCCGCGGCAAATCGGCTGCGCTGGGGATGGCGGCGGCCCGGCTGATGGAACAGGGCCAGCAGGTGCTGCTGACCGCGCCGAACTACCAGGCGGTCAGCGAGGTGTTCGCCTTTGCCCGCCGGCTGTTGCCGCAGGCGGAGCAGGGCAGCGGCGAGCTGCGTATCGAGCAGGGCGCGTTGCGCTACCTGGAGCCCGAACAACTGCTGCTGCAGCCGTCCGATGGCCGGGTACTGCTGGTGGACGAGGCGGCGGCTATCCCGGCGCCGATGCTGGGCCGCTTGCTGGAGCAGTTCAACCGGATCGTTTTCTCCTCCACGGTGCATGGTTACGAGGGCACCGGGCGCGGTTTTGCGGTCCGCTTCCGGGCCCGGCTTGACCAGCGCACGCCGCGCTGGCGCGGTATAACCCTCAGCCAGCCGGTACGCTGGGCCAGCGGCGATCCGCTGGAAGCGCTGATCTTCGATCTCCTGTTGATGGACGCCGAAGCGGCGGACGACAGTGCGGTCGCCGCCCTGTTCCAAGGTGCGGCAAAACCTGTGTTGCAACTTGGCGAGCTGGATCGCGACCAACTGCTGCTGGATGAGGAACGGCTACGGGCGTTGTTCGGCTTGCTGGTGCTGGCCCACTACCGCACCACGCCGGGCGATCTGCGCATTCTGCTGGACAGCCCCAACCTGCGGATCTGGGCCGCCGAAGCCGACGGGCAGCTGCTCGGCTGCGTACTGCTGGCCGACGAGGGGCCACTGGAGCCAGCACTGGCGCAGGCGGTCTGGGCCGGAAACCGGCGTCCGCCCGGCCACCTGCTGCCGCAGACACTGATCGCCCAAGCCGGCGTGCTGGAGGCGGCGCCGCTGCGCTGCGCCCGGGTGATGCGGATTGCGGTGCATCCAGCGGCCCAGCGGCGCGGTATCGGCGGTCGGCTGTTGGCGGCGATCGCCGAGCAGGGCCATCAAAATGGTTTGGATTATCTGGGTTCCAGCTTTGCCGCCAGCGCCGATCTGCTACCGTTCTGGCAGCAGGCTGGCTTCGAGCCGGTACGGCTCGGTCTGAGTCGAGATGCGGTCAGCGGCAGCTATGCGGTGCTGGTGATGCAGGCGCTGTCGGAGCCGGGCCGGCAACTGCAACGGCAACTGCGCCAACGTTACGGCGAACAGTTGCCGGAATTGCTGTACGGCCTGTTGGCCGACCTGGAGCGGGAGCTGATTCCGCAACTGCTGCAAGGTGTGGTGCCGGCGATGCCACTGAACCAACAGGACCGGCGCGATCTGGAAGGCTTCGCCCACTACAACCGGACCCTGGACAGCAGCCGCTTCGCCTTGCGCAAGCTGGCGCTGCAACTGCTTGGTGAACGGGTGGCGTTAGAAGATGACCGGCTGCAGGCGTTGCTGATTGAGCAGTTGCTGCCGCAGGGCCGAGAGGGCGGCGAGCCGAAATGGCGTCTGCAGCAGTTGCGCGAACTGGCGGCGCATTGTTTGGCGCTGTTGGATCAGGCTTAATTTCGAAGTCAGCGTTCACAAGCCACGAAACATGACGGTGATATTTGGCGACCAACTCTGTAGCAGCGGGCTCCGACCGCGACAGATTCACGCAGTCCACAGGTGTCGCCCTCAGAGCGGGCTGCGACGAAGCATGAAACCCTGTAGCTGCGGGCTCCGACCGCGACAGATTCACGCCGTCCACAGGTGTCGCCCTTAGAGCGGGCTGCGACGAAGCATGAAACCCTGTGGCAGCGGGCTCCGACCGCGACGGATTCACGCAGTCCACAGGTGTCGCCCTCGGAGCGGGCTGCTACGAAGCATGAAGCCCTGTAGCAGCGGGCTCCGACCGCGACGGATTCACGCAGTCCATAGGTGTCGCCCTCAGAGCGGGCTGCGACGAAGCATGAAACCCCGTAGCAGCGGGCTCCGACCGCGACAGACTCACGCAGTCTACAGGTGTCGCCCTCAGAGCGGGCTGCGACGAAACATGAAACCCTGTAGCAGCGGGCTCCGACCGCGACAAGATGGCCGTAGTTCGTGGATGTCGCCCTCGGAGCGGGCTGCGACGAAGCATGAAACCCTGTAGCAGCGGGCTCCGACCGCGACAGATTCACGCAGTCCACAGGTGTCGCCCTCGGAGCGGGCTGCGACGAAGCATGAAACCCTGTGGCAGCGGGCTCCGACCGCGACAGATTTACGCAGTCCACAGGTGTCGCCCTCAGAGCGGGCTGCGACGAAGCATGAAACCCTGTAGCAGCGGGCTTCGACCGCGACGGATTCACGCCGTCCACAGGTGTCGCCCTCAGAGCGGGCTGCGACGAAACATGAAACCCGGTAGCAGAGGGCTCCGACCGCGATAGGCTCACGCAGTCCACAGGTGTCGCCCTCAGAGCGGGCTGTGACGAAGCATGAAACCCTGTAGCAGCGGGCTCCGACCGCGACAGACTCACGCAGTCTACAGGTGTCGCCCTCAGAGCGGGCTGCGACGAAGCATGATACCCTGTAGCAGCGGGCTCCGACCGCGACCAACGTCGTTCAGGCAAAGCCACGGCGCTTCTTCTTTCATTCCCCTTCTTGGTTTGATCAACCTAGAGCGGTAGCCGCAGGGTCAGGGTGCCGTCGCGCTGTTCCAGCTCCAGGTGTTTCATAAAGCTCATGCCCAGCAGAATGGTGTCGCCGGTCATATGCGGGTTGATGCTGGCGGCGATACTGTGCAGCAGCAGGCCGCCCAGTTCGATACTCTCCAACCGGGTGGCATAGACCTTCACCGTGCCGTTGGCGGTGTGCGCCAGCATTGGGGTGCCCCGGTGCAGCATCAGCCGGTTGGCGACCGGCCCGGGAATGCTGACATGGGTGGCGCCGGTATCGATCAGGAAGGTGACCGGTTGACCGTTGATCCGGCCCGGTGCCACGTAGTGACCGGCGCGGTTGCGTTCCAGCACCACCTCGTTCAGTGGCTGGCCGGTCGGGCTGGTCTGGTTCAGGTGGCGGTTGGGATTCTGCTGTTGCTCCTGGCGGAAGTTGAAGAACAGCACCAGCAGGCCGAACAGCAGAATCCAGAACAGCACCGAGAACAGCCGGCCGAGGCGGATATGGATCGGTTTCAGGTCGTCGTCGTGTTGCGGATCATTCATGCCGGTTCTCAGTCCTTGCTATCCCTGCGGTAAGTCTGAGAGGTTGGAGTGGCGGCGACCGGCAGGGTTCCCGTCGCCTCTATTTCCGTTAGATTCCGTTAGACGCGGGAAACGAACTTGCCGGTTTCGGTGTTGATCTTCACCTTCTCGCCGGTCTTCATATATTCAGGTACCTGTACCTCCAGGCCGTTGTTCAGCTTGGCCGGCTTGGTGCGACCGGTGGCACTGGCCGCCTGCATGCCGGGTACGCATTCGACGATCTCGAACACCAGGGTGTTCGGCAGCTCGATGGTCAGGATCTGGCCGTCGACCAGCAGCGCGGTGATCCCTTCCATGCCGTCCTGCAGGTAGGGCAATTGCGTCTCGATGGCGTCGCCGTTGAGACTGTACTGGCTGTAGTCCTCGATATCCATGAAGGTGAACAGGTCGTCCTCGCGGTACAGGTAAGAGACCTGGCGCCGTACCAGCGATACCTCTTTCAACACCTGGTCGCCGGTGAAGGTCTCCTCGTACTTGCCGCCACCGGGCAGCAGGCTGAAGCGCACCTTGTAGAGGGTGTTGGCGCCGCGCGAGGTGGGACTGCGCACGTCGATATGCCGGACGATATAACGGTGGTCGTTGATTTCAACCACGTTGCCTTTTTTCAGTTCCGATGCCTTGGGCATGCCGTTCTCCAATGCAGACAATCGCAATGGCCGGCATTGTAGTGGATAGTGCCGGGGCTGGGTAAGCCCCCGGCAACGTGGCCGTATGCTGTTCGGTTAAGAGGGGGCCAGTGAACAGCTTTCGGCAATACTCGGCAATATGAAAAAACGCGATCAGGCGATCTCGGACAGCAGCTGGCCGTAGTTCAGCCGGTAGGGTGCGGCGGGATCGAGCAGTTCGTCGACATCGTGCAGGTCGGCCAGCAGGATGCGGTCGTCGTCCAGCGCCAGCGCCGAGGTCAGGCAGCGCTGACGGCTGTGGATATCCAGATAGGGGGAGGAGGTGACCAGTCGGCGTGACTGTTCCGGCTGGCCGAGCAGCTGGAAGAAGTAGGGCCGCCAGCTCCAGTTGTAGCCCAGGTGGCGGTTGTCGATCAGCCAGTGGCCGTTGTGATTCTCGTAGTTCGGCGAGATCTGCCGGCCGCGCCGGTCGCAGATATAGAAGCGCAACAGGTTGGGAGTGGCGATATAGTCGGTCAGGCTGACCTGCTTGTCACGGCTGAGCAGCAGCTCGCGCAATGCGATCAGCTCCGCCTGGATCCGTTCGCGCCGCCAGTGCAGCCGCGAGGTGCTCTCCAGCGCCAGGTCCAGGTGGTGGTCCAACAGCCGGGCCATCATCGCCCGTTTACTGTCGGCCGGGATCGGGTTCGGCAGTGCCCGTTCGAACAGGTAGCCCTGCAGGTAGGAGGCGTTGCAGCTGAGTGCGAAGAACAGCTCCTGCTCGGTTTCCACCCCTTCGCACAGCAGGCTGGCACCGAGCCGGTTGCCCAGTTCGCCGATCATCTGCACGATGGTGGTGCTGTCGCCCCCCGATGCACCATTTTTGAGCAGCTGCATATCCAGTTTGATGATATCCGGCTGCAGCGCCGCCACCCGATCCAGCTGAGAGAAACCACTGCCGAAATCGTCGATGGCGATCCGCATGCCGGCGCTGCGGTAGCGCTCGACCAGCCGCTGCAGCCGGTCGAGATCGGCCGCCAGTTCGGTGATCTCGATCACCACCTGCTCCGGCCTGCCGCCGCTCTGCAGGATCATCTCCAGCGTCGGCAGGTGATCGAGCGAATCCAGGTGATTCAGCCACTCCGGTGAGATATTGATGCTGATAAAGCTGTCGTCCGGCAGCTCGGGCAGGATCGCCAGCGCCTGGCGGCGGATCTGCCGGTCCAGCTCGCGGCGCTCTGTGGCGGCCAGGGTCGGGTCGGTGAACAGCCCGCCGGCCGACACCACCTTGCCGGTCATGTCGCGCATCCGTGCCAATGCTTCGTAGCCCCGGATCCGGCCGCTGGCGGTTTCGATGATCGGCTGGTAGTGGGGGATCAGCTTGAGGTCCATAGTCGCTCCTGAAATCGGTTGTCCCGAAACGGGGTTGTCAGGAGAAAGCAAAGCGCGGGCCAGCTCGGCGATTGAGCGAATTTGCTGCGTTATGCGACCAAATCAGCAGCCATTTCGTTCTAAAGTACCATATTGGCCCTACCGGCCGATTTCTATCATCGAAGTTCCACTCGATTCATCGACAACAACAAGAGGAATGCACTATGTGGACTAAGCCGGCTTATCAGAACCTGCGGATCGGTTTCGAAGTCACCATGTACTTCGCCAACCGCTAACACGGCCAGGCTGGCCCGGTCGGATCACGGCCGGACCGGCCCCGCCAGCAGCAACTTACGCCAGGACGGCGTGCAGTGCCGCAGGACGCGGCCCGCAAATGGCCAGAATAATAATGAAAATACAGGTTTTAGGCTCAGCCGCCGGCGGCGGTTTCCCGCAGTGGAACTGTAACTGCGCCAACTGCCGTGGTGTGCGTGAAGGCACCCTTAACGCCCAGCCCCGCACCCAATCCTCCATCGCCATCAGCGCCAACGGCGAGGACTGGATTCTGTTCAACGCCTCGCCCGATATCCGCGCCCAGCTGGAAAGCTTCGCGCCGATGCAGCCGGGCCGGGCGATCCGCGATACCGGTATCGCCGCCATCGTGCTGATGGATAGCCAGATCGACCATTGCACCGGTCTGCTGATGCTGCGCGAGGGCTGTCCGCATCAGGTCTGGTGTACCGAGATGGTTCATCAGGACTTGAGCTCCGGCTTCCCGGTGTTCAACATGCTCGAGCACTGGAACGGCGGCCTGCAGTGGAACCGCATCCCGATCGAGCCGGGTGCCAACCGCTTCAGCATCCCGCAGGCGCCCGAGTTGAGCCTGACCGCGGTACCGCTGCGCTCCAGCGCACCGCCGTACTCGCCGCACCGCAACGACCCCCATCCGGGCGACAATATCGGCCTGCTGGTGGCGGACCGGCGCAGCGGCAAAACCCTGTTCTATGCACCCGGTCTTGGCCGGATCGAACCCCACCTGCGGCCGCTGATGGAGTCCGCCGACCTGCTGCTGGTCGACGGCACCATCTGGCGCGAGGACGAGTTGATCCACAGTGGTGTCGGCGACAAACTCGGCACCGCGATGGGGCATCTGCCGCAGTCCGGCGAGGGTGGCATGATCGAGTACCTGGATACGCTGGCCAAGCCGCGCAAGGTGCTGATCCATATCAACAACACCAACCCGATTCTCGATGAGGACTCCGCCGAGCGCGCCGAATTGCACGCGCACGGCATCGAGGTGGCCTACGACGGTATGTCGATCGAGCTTTGACGGGCAGATGAGCAGGAGAGAGCCGATGAGCACCGCACAACCGATGAGCCGCGAGCAGTTCGAAGCCGCACTGCGCGCCAAGGGCGAGCTGTACCATATCCACCACCCCTACCATGTGGCGATGTATCAGGGGCATTCGACCCGCCAGCAGATCCAGGGCTGGGTCGCCAACCGCTTCTACTATCAGGTGATGATCCCGGTGAAGGATGCCGCCATCATGGCCAACTGTCCGGACCGCGATGTGCGCCGCCACTGGGTGCAGCGGGTGCTGGACCACGACGGCTACGACGGTGCCGAGGGCGGCATCGAAGCCTGGCTGCGGCTCGGCGAGGCGGTCGGCCTGAACCGCGACGAGATGCTCTCCCAGGAGCACGTATTGCCGGGGGTGCGCTTCGCGGTCGATGCCTATGTCAACTTTGCCCGCCGTGCCACCTGGCAGGAGGCGGCCAGCTCCTCGCTGACCGAACTGTTCGCGCCGACCATCCACCAGTCGCGGCTGGATACATGGCCGGGCCACTATCCCTGGATTGACGCCGAGGGCTACCAGTACTTCCGCAACCGGCTGACCGAGGCGCGCCGAGACGTGGTGCACGGCCTGCAGATCACCCTGGACCACTACCAGACCCGCGAGCAGCAGGAGCGGATGCTGGAGATCCTGCAGTTCAAGCTGGATGTGCTCTGGAGCATGCTCGATGCGATGTCGATGGCCTACGAGCTGGAACGGCCGCCATACCATACCGTGACCCGCGAGCGGGTCTACCATAAGGGGCTGTTACGATGATCGATCAAGCGAGCGTACCGAGCCTGAACCCGATGTTCCGGCTGCAATGGGAGCCGGCCCAGCAGGCCCATGTACTGCTCTATCCGGAGGGGATGGTGCGGCTGAACGGTCCGGCCGGTGAGATCCTGGCGCGGGTCGACGGCCAGCGCCCGGTGGAGCGGATCATCGCCGAGCTGGCGCTGAAATTTCCCGAGGCCGAAGGGATCGATGGCGATATCCTCGAGTTCCTGGCCGAGGCGGCGCAGCAGAACTGGGTTCAACTGTAGGTCTGGCTCCGTTGGCGCCCCAGATGGCGCCCTGCCTTTCCCGTAGGGCGGAACCTGGCCTGCCAACAGATTAGAAAAGAAATTAAAAAAAGAGGTAGCGTGATGGCCGGATCATCCTGCAATGGCGCGCCGTCGCTCGAGGCGGTGCCGAGCCACGGTCAGCCGTTCTGGCTGCTGGCCGAGCTGACCTACAAATGTCCGCTGCAGTGCCCGTACTGCTCCAACCCGCTGGACTTCGCCGGCCATGACGGCGAGCTGAGCACCGCCGAGTGGATCGAGGTGTTCCGCCAGGGCCGCGAACTGGGCGCGGTGCAGCTGGGTTTCTCCGGCGGCGAACCGCTGGTACGGCAGGACCTGATCGAGCTGATCCGCGAGGCGCGTCAGCTGGGCTACTACTCCAACCTGATCACCTCCGGCGTCGGCCTCAACGAGCGCAAGGTGGCCGAGTTCCGTGAAGCCGGGCTGGACCATATCCAGGTCAGCTTCCAGGCCGCCGACGACGAGGTCAACGCGATGCTGTCCGGCTCCAAGAAGGCGTTCGAGCAGAAACTGCGTATCGCCCGCGAAGTGAAGGCGCAGGGCTACCCGATGGTGCTGAACTTTGTCACCCACCGCCACAATATCGACCGGATCGACCGGATCATCGAACTCTGCGTGGAACTGCAGGCCGACTATGTCGAGCTGGCCACCTGCCAGTACTACGGCTGGGCGTACGAGAACCGCCAGCAGCTGTTGCCGACCCGCGCCCAGCTGGAACGGGCCGAGCGGATCACCAACGAGTACCGCGACAAGCTGGCCGCCGAGGGCAACCCGATCCAGCTGATCTTCGTCACCCCCGACTATTACGAGGAGCGCCCCAAGGGCTGCATGAACGGCTGGGGCCAGGTGTTCCTGACCGTGACACCGGACGGCACCGCGCTGCCGTGCCACAGTGCGCGGATGCTGCCGATCGAGTTTCCCAATGTCCGTGAGCAGAGTCTCGAACAGATCTGGCACCGTTCCACCGGCTTCAACCATTTCCGCGGCGACGACTGGATGCAGGAGCCCTGCCGCTCCTGCGATGAGAAGGAGAAGGATTTCGGCGGCTGCCGCTGCCAGGCCTTCATGATGACCGGCGATGCCGCCGCCACCGACCCGGTCTGCAGCAAGTCGCCGCACCATGACCAGATTGTCTCTGCTCGCCGTCAGGCTGAACTAGGCTCAATAGAGAGTGAGTTCATCTACCGCAACGAGCGTAATTCCCGTGTCTTCTACAAGGGCTGATTTGCCCGAAGCGCGCCATGGCTTCTGGCCCACCGATTTCTCCGCCGCCGACGCGGTGCAGGGGCTGAAGGAGTACGGCCAGCTGGAGCTGGCCGCCGATGGCAGCCTGTACTGGCTGGAGTACCGACCGGCTGAAGGCGGCCGTAATGTGCTCTGCCGTTACCTGCCCGAAACACAGCATATCCAGAGCCTGACGCCGGAGGATTTCAGTGTCTGCAGCCGGGTGCATGAGTATGGCGGGCTGAGCTGGTGCCTGGCCGGCGAACAGCTGTACTTCGTCAACAGCCGCGATCAGCAGCTCTGGCGCCAGTCACGGCTGGGCGGCACACCCCATCCGGCCAGTCACGAAACCCAGAGCCGCTTTGCCGCACCCTGCTGGGATCGGCAGCGGAGCCGTCTGTTGGCGGTCGAGGAACTGCATCGGGACAGCGGGGTGGTCAATCGACTGGTGGCGGTCAGCGGCCACAGTGGCGCGGTCGAGGTGCTGCACCAGCAGCATGATTTCTACGGCGCGCCGGTGCTGTCCGATGACGGTCGTCAGTTGGCCTGGGTCAGCTGGGATCATCCCGACCAGCCCTGGACCCGCACACTGCTTTATCGCGCGCGAATCGACCAGGCCGGTCGCCTGTTCGATATTCAGCTGGTGGCCGGTCAGCAGCAACCGCAGGCGCTGACCCAACCGATGTTCGACCGGACCGGACAGCTCTACGCGATTAGTGATCGCGACAACTGGTGGGCGCTTTATCGTTATCCCGAAGGCGCTTCGGCCGGTTCCTCCACCGTCGAAGTTCAACGGTTGCTCGAAGGCGATGCGGCCGAAGATATTGAGTACGCCGCCGCGCCCTGGCAGCTGGGCCAGCGCACGGTCTGCCTGGGCGATGCTGAGGACTGGATCGGCTGCGGCCAGGCCGACGGGCGGGGGCTCTTGCTGCACCATAACTCCGGCCAATGCCGTCGGTTGGCCGAAGACTACAGCCATTTCCGCTGGCCGGTGGCGGCGGCGGGCAAGCTCTATTGCGTGGCCGGTTCGGAAACCCGTTTACCGGCGATCCTGCAGGTCTCGCTCGACGACGGTCGCTGCCGGGTGATCAGCGGTGGCGGCAGGCTGCTGCCGGCCGATGGCGTGTCTCGGCCGGAACATCTCAGCTTTCCGGTTGGTCCACGGGAGCGGGCCTACGCCTTTTTCTACCCGCCAGGCAACGGCCGGATTAATGGTTCCGACAGTCTGCCGCCGCTGTTGATCGTATTGCATGGCGGACCGACCGCCGCCAGCTATCCGGTGCTGAGCCCGATGATCTAGTACTGGACCCAGCGCGGCTTTGCGGTGGCCGACCTCAACTACCGCGGCAGCACCGGCTATGGTCGGGCCTACCGGTTACGTCTGAAGCACAACTGGGGGGTGACCGACGTGGCCGATGCGGCGGCGCTGATCGACCATCTGGCCGAGCAGCGGCTGATCGACCCGCAGCAGGTGTTTATCCGTGGTCACAGTGCCGGCGGCTTTACCACCCTGGCGGCGCTGGCCGGCCACGACCGCTTCCGCGCCGGCGCCAGCCTTTACGGCGTGTCCGATCTGCTGAAATTGCGCGAGCACACACATAAGTTTGAATCGCGCTACCTGGACTGGCTGATCGGTACGCCGCAGCAACAGGCCGAGCATTACAGCCAGCGTTCGCCGCTCAACAGCGCCGACCGGATCCGCTGCCCGGTGATCTTCTTCCAGGGGATGGATGACCCGGTGGTGCCGCTGCAGCAGACCGAGGCGATGGTGGCTGCATTGAAGGCCAATGGCGTAGAGGTCAGCTACCATCTTTTCGTCGGTGAGCAGCACGGTTTCCGTAAGCCGCAGAACCAGCAGCTGGTGCTGGAGGAGGAGCTGGCGTTCTATCGTCGGGCGCTGGACAACGGCTGACAGCGCCTGTCAGGCCGCCGATTGATCTGTGACAACCGGATTACATTTGCCGAACTTGAATGGTTGTTTGGGCCGCAACGGGTTGGGAAGCTGTGCACTTCGCACAGGTCTGTGTTGCAGCGCATATTGAGGAGGCAATCATGAAGGGATTTTCAATCGGCATTATCGGCGGTGGTCACGCGGCGATCGAACTGTTGCATCAACTGATGTCGGCTGAGTTCGTCGAGATCGTCGGCATTGCCGACCTGAAGACGGACGCGCCGGGCATCGAGCTGGCCCGCGCCCACAATATCCGCACCACCAGCCGGATGGCCGATCTGCTGGAGTTGGGCGAACAGGTCGATATCCTGATCGACGTGACCGGCGTGCCGGCGGTGCGTGAGCAGCTGCGCCAGCATATGCAGCAGAGCGACAACCGGCACACGGTGATCATGCACGAGCGGATCTCGGCGCTGATGGTGTCGTTGGCCAAGGGCCAGCTGATCTCGACCCATGATAGCGACTATCGTTACTGAAACCCGCCCGATACCGGGGTGCATCATGCCCCGGTGTTTCTTTTTCGAATGACCCCGTCACCTGAGCCGGCTCAGCCGTAGCCGCTCCCATCAGCGTAGGTTGCCGAACGATCCGTCGCAGCTCGCTTTGTTATGCCCGTGGCTGCCGCGAGCGACCGAATACGGTAGTGGTTTTAAGGTCTGATTGGTCGCGGCTGAAGCCCCTCCTACAAGGGGGGATTTTGGGTGATCCGCAGCAGCCGGCTCCGAGGGCGACATCCGCCGACTACGGCAACCTTGTCGCGGTCAGGGCCCGCTGCTACATGAGGAAGCGGCAAGCGGCAATCTTCAAGCGGCAAGCAGCTGGCCGAACCGGATAGACCGGCACGGTGCCGGTTGATTCGGGGTGCCCCGCTGCTATAGGGGAGGGGACCTGGTGATCCGTAGCAGCCCGCTCCGAGAGCGACCGAATACGGTAGTGGTTTTAAGGTCTGACTGGTCGCGGCTGAAGCCCCTCCTACAAGGGGGGATTTTGGGTGATCCGTAGCAGCCGGCTCCGAGGGCGACATCCACGGACTACGGCAACCTTGTCGCGGTCAGAGCCCGCTGCTACATGAGGAAGTTGCAAGCGGCAAGCAGCTGGCCGAACCGGATAGCCCGGCACGGTGCCGGTTTATTCGGAGTGTCCCGCTGCTATAGGGGAGGGGGACCTGGTGATCCGCAGCAGCCCGCTCCGAGAGCGACCGAATACGGTAGTGGTTTTAAGGTCTGATTGGTCGCGGCTGAAGCCCCTCCTACAAGGGGTGCTTTTGGGTGATCCGTAGCAGCTCGCTCCGAGAGCGACCGAAGTTGGCACTGACTCGCGGATATGGCTGCTTACGACTGAATCCGCCCGGCTGCAGCCTCGGTTACAGATCGGCGATTGGTGACATCGGCGGCCAGATCTTGTCCAGGTTGGCCATCAGGTCACGGTTCTGCTGCGGGCAGACCACGCCCTTGATACTGCAGCCGGGGCTGCCGGCAAGGATCTGCTTGGGGCGGTTCAGGTATTGACCCTCCGGGGTGGTCAGCAGCGTCAGCTCCGGATGGGTGAGGTCGCGGGTGCGGCCGGACACCACCCCCAGTGCGCCGCTGTCCAGCAGCACCATGCTGCCGGGCGAGAAGATGCCGAGCTCCTTGATGAACAGCTGGGCCAACTCTGCGTCGATGGTGTTGCCGCGCTGCTGGAACAGCTCCCGCAACGCCTCCTTGGGCAGCACCCGGTTGCGGTAGGCGCGCGGCCGGATCATCGCCGAGTAGCAGTCGGCGATCGACATCAACCGGCATTCGTAGCTGATCTGGTCGCCGCTCAGTTGGTCCGGGTAGCCACTGCCGTCGATCCGTTCATGATGATGCAGCACCGGCTCCAGCCAGCGCTCCTCGGTGACGCCCTGCTTTTTCAGCAGCTCGTAGGCGCGGCGCGGATGGGCCTTGATGATGTGCTCCTGTTCCGGCGTCAGCGGGCTCTGCTGCGTGTGCAGCTGCTCCTGTATCTGGAACATGCCGATATCGTGGGTCAGTGCCGCGGCGATGATCGGAAAACGGTCCAGCGGACCACGGCCGAGCCGTTTGCTGGCCACTTCGCAGAGGATCGCCGCATGCAGCGGGTGGGCCAGACCGTGCGGCGCGTCTAGGCTCAGTTGCATGGTACCGAGCATGGCGTCGGCATTTTCTTCGCAGACACCCTGGATATCGAACACTAATTGCATGATGCGGCGGGTGAAGGAGCGGTCGTTAGCATCCTCCACCACCTCGTAGGCCGCCTGCAGACGGTTCAGCAGAATCCGCACCAGTTCAACGGTGGTCAGTAGCGGGTTATCCTCTTCGGCGGGTGTTTCGATCGCGGGGATCATCTCGGCGCGCTGCACCAGCCGGTGGGCCCGGTTGGCCAGCAACCGGTCGACTTGTTGCGGGTTCTTGATCACGCTGCCCTGGCGCAACAGCAGGCTGCCGTTGCGGTCATAGACCGGCCAGGGCAGGGGCGCGCCGACCCGCAGATCGCTGCGCTTGAGGAGTTCTTCAACGTGCGAGAGCGGGGCCGGGTTCATGGTGATCGCCTGCCTTGGCAATTTAAGGAAGGGCAACAGGCTACCTAATTACATGTTAGGTAAATTTGACCTATGTCACGAAGTGATCGTTCATTAACCAATTTGCCGATGGGGCGCCTTGATCATGCTCAAGTTGGATCGGTGCCTGGAACGCAGTAATCGATAATGTTCGATATTGTTGCGAGTTTCTGAGGGCGTTAAGCTGGGCGCCGGTGCCGTAATGTCAGGGAGTTGAACAATGTACCAGCCCAGTGAGATTGTCCGTGAGCCGAATCCGCCCCGCCTGGCAGAGCTGGATCTGACCGCCACGATCGCCGACCGTGAACAGTATCTGCGTCGGTTGAAAAAGTGGCAGAAGCGGATGCAGCGGGTACAGCAGGCCTACTACCACCAGAACCGGCGGGCGATCATCGTCTTCGAGGGCTGGGACGCCAGCGGCAAAGGCGGCGCCATCCGCCGGCTGGGTGAGCGGCTCGATCCGCGTGGCTACAAGGTCCATCCGGTCGGCGCGCCCACCGAAGAGGAGCAGGGCCGTCACTACCTGTACCGGTTCCAGAACCGATTGCCGATCCCCGGCACCCTGTCGATCTTCGATCGCTCCTGGTACGGCCGGGTGCTGGTCGAGCGGATCGAGGGCTACGCCAACAAACGGCAATGGCAGCGCGCCTATCAGGAGATCAACGAGTTCGAGCGGATGCTGGTGGATGACGGTGTGCGGATCATCAAACTGTTTTTGCATATCGATTCGCAGGAGCAGCTGCGCCGCTTCCAGGAGCGGCTGAACAACCCCTACAAGCGCTGGAAGCTGACCCACGAGGATATCCGCAACCGTGCCCGTTGGGCCGACTACGAAACGGCGACCGATCAGATGTTCGCCCAGACCAGCACCGAGCAGGCTCCCTGGCGGCTGATATCGGCCAACCACAAGTGGTATGCCCGGGTGGCGGTGCTGAAGACCGTGACCAAGGCACTGGAGAAAGGGGTGGATGTGGTACCGCCGCCGATCGATCCGAAGATGGTGGAAGCCGCCTGGCGCGAACTGGGCCTGAGCGTCGACTGAGTGTTGTTTTCAGCCTGGTAGGGTGGGCACGCTTTATGTGTCCACGCGGCGCTGGTTCCCCTGGTGTAGATGTTCCCTCAAACCCGCGAATTTCAGGACTGCCGTAGCAATGCCTTGGCCACCGGGGCTCGACAAGACTGTGGTTGACCGTCGATTGGCGTTACCGCTCAGTCCTGCAATTGCAGTAGCAATGCTTCGGCCGCCGGGTCCGACAAGACTGCGGTTGACCGTCGATTGGCGTTACCGCTCAGTCCTGCAATTGCAGTAGCAGTGCTTCGGCCGTCGGGTCCGACAAGACTGCGGTTGACCGTCGCTTGGCGTTACCGCTCAATCCTGCAATTGCAGTAGCAATGCTTCGGCCGCCGGGTCCGACAAGACTGCGGTTGACCGTCGATTGGCGTTACCGCTCAGTCCTGCAATTGCAGTAGCAGTGCTTCGGCCACCGGGTCCGACAAGACTGCGGTTGACCGTCGATTGGCGTTACCGCTCAGTCCTGCAATTGCAGTAGCAATGCTTCGGCCACCAGTTCCGACGAGGCCGGGTTCTGGCCGGTGATCAACCGGCCGTCCTGTACCATGAAAGACTGCCAGTCCGGCGCCTTCTCGTAGAGTGCGCCGCGCGCTTTCAGTTCATCCTCCAACAGATAGGGCACCACCGCATCCAGCCCGACCGCGCGCTCCTCGCTGTTGCTGAAGCCGGTCACCTTGAGGCCGCGTAGCAGCGGCTCGCCGTTCTCCTTGCGGGCCTCGAGCAGCACCGCCGGCGCATGACAGACCGCCGCCACCGGCTTGTGCCGGGCCAGGAAGTTTTCGATCAGTGCGATAGAGTGGCTATCCGACTTTAGGTCCCAGAGCGGGCCGTGGCCGCCCGGATAAAACAGCCCGTCGAACCGGTCGGCGCTGACCTGATCCAGCGGCAGTGTTTCGGCCAGTAGCTGCTTGGCTGCCGGGTCCGCCGCCAGGCGGCGGGTCGCCTCGGTCTGGGCGTCGGCTTGCTCGCTTTTCGGATCGACCGGTGCCGGGCCGCCAGCCGGCGAGGCCAGCGTAATGTCGGCGCCGGCTTCCTTCAGCAGGTAGTAGGGCGCGGCAAACTCCTCGGCCCAGAAGCCGGTTTTCTCGCCGCTGTCACCCAGTTGGTCGTGCGAGGTCAGTACCATCAGGATCTTCATGGTGGACACCTTCAAGTTGGCAATTCGGGCCGGTTGCCTGCCCCCACTGGCCTGAAAACGATATGAGCGTAGGGGCATCGGCTGCTCTGTCCTACACTGTAGAAGATCGACTGCCCTCCGACGCGACAGGCAGGTAAATCCGAACGGCCATCGAGCTGTAGGCCAGACGTGCTTATCTTCTTCACTAAGCGCAAACGAACTACAGGAGGTGGCACCATGCGTGACTCCGACAAGCCGACCCCGGCCGAACAGCAACCGCTCGATTCCACGGCAGCCTCGCGGCGCGGTTTCCTGCGCGGCATGGGCGGGGCAACCCTGGCATCGCTGCTGGGGGTGAGCGCGATCCCCTATCTGCGCAATCTGCCGGACGGGTTGATCCCGGTGGCACTGGCCGACGAGGCGGCCAACGTCACCCTGGCCGGCAAGGAGGGGCTGGTGGTCCTGAACGATCGGCCGGTCAACGCCGAAACGCCACCCCACCTGCTGGACGATGCCACCACCCCGACCGCCCGCCACTTTATCCGCAACAACGGCATCCCGCCGGCCAATATGGATGCCGACAGCTGGCAGCTGACCGTCGACGGTCTGGTCAACAAGCCGCTTCAGCTGAGCATCGCGGATCTGAAGAAAAACTTCGAAGTGATCACCCGCGAGCTGGTGATCGAGTGCGGCGGTAACGGCCGGGCGTTCTTCAATCCGCCGGCCAGCGGCAACCAGTGGACTTACGGTGCGGTGGCCTGTGCCAGCTGGACCGGCGTGCGGCTGGCCGACGTGCTGAAAGTGGTGGGCATCAAGCCCGGCGTGGTCTACACCGCCCATTATGGCGCCGACACGCACCTGTCGGGGCAAGCCGGCAAACTGCCGATCTCCCGTGGCGTGCCGATCGCCAAGGCGATGGGCGACGAGAACCTGATCGCCTTCGCGATGAACGGTGCGCCCCTGCACCCGATGAACGGGGCGCCGCTGCGGCTGGTGATTCCCGGCTGGCCCGGCTCCTGTTCGCAGAAGTGGCTGACCCGCATTCAGTTGCGTGACCAGGTGCATGACGGGCCGAAGATGACCGGCACCTCCTACCGGGTGCCGAACCGGCCGGTGGCGCCGGGCGAGAAGGTCGACAAGAAGGATTTCGTGATCATCGAGCGGATGCCGGTCAAGTCGCTGATCACCCACCCGGCCACCGGCAGCGAAGTGAGCGGCCGCTCGCTGGAGGTGCGCGGCCACGCCTGGGCCGGCGACCGCGAGGTGAGGTCGGTGATGCTGTCGATCGACTTCGGCGCCAGCTGGCTGGAAGCCGAGCTGAGCGAGCCGGTCAATCCTGCCGCCTGGCAGCATTTCCGCGCCCAGCTGGAGTTCCCGCAGGCCGGCTACTACGAGATCTGGGCCAGGGCGACCGACAGTGACGGCGTCAGTCAGCCGTTCGCCATCGCCTGGAACCCGAAAGGCTATCTCAATAACAGCTACCACCGGGTGGCGGTGCGAGTTGCTTAAGGAAGGGTGGAGATGGCGAATCAGTCGATGATTGACCGGGTGGTGGCGTGGCCAGTGCCGCGGCCGCTGTTATTGCTCCGGGGGCTGCTGTTGTGGGCAGTGATCGCAACCAGCGCAACCGCCGCTACGGAGCAGGCTGAGCAGTCGCCATCAACCGGGGCAACGCTGAACGCGCCGGGGGCGCTGCTGGCGTTGGTCTGCAATGCCTGCCACAGCCTGCAGGCCGGTGCGCCACACAAACTGGGGCCGAATCTCTGGAACCTGATCGGTCGACCGGTGGCCTCCGCCGCCGGCTTCGACTACTCGCCGGCCATGAAGGCGCTTGGCGGTCATTGGAGTGCCGAGCGACTGGACGGCTACCTGAAAGATCCGGCCGGCTTTGCGCCCGGCAACCGGATGGCATTTGCCGGCCTGCCGGATCAAAGCCAGCGCAAGGCACTGATCGCTTATCTGGCGACCCTGTCCGATCAGCCGCCGGCTGTTAAGCAAGGCCAAGAGGCCGATGGTACGACTCCCTTCGACTACGGCGGCTTGCCGCCGGGCGAGGGGCGGGAGCTGGTGTATGGGCGCTGTTCCGCCTGCCACTCGCTGATGCTGGTCAAGCAGCAGGGGCTCAGTCGTGAGCGATGGCAGTACACCCTTGAGTGGATGGTCGAGGAGCAGGGGATGGAGCCGCTGGCGGAGGAACAGCTGAAGCAGCTGCTCGATTACCTGAGCGAACACTATGGCGAAACGTCCCGCTGAAAATATCGGCGCGGAAGGCCGGTATCAGGCGGCCGTCGATTAAGCATTTATTGAGGTCAGAACAATGAAGACCGTAGTCAACTTTGAATTCCCGATAGAGCCGTTCAATACATTGGTGCGTAACGGCACGGCAGGTCAGCTGCTGGAAGAGGTTCTGGAGGAGATCAAGCCGGAGGCGGTGTATTTCTATGCGCCGCATGGCTGTCGTGGCGGCACCATGGTGGTTGACCTGGCCGACCCGTCGCAGATCCCGTCGATCGCCGAGCCGCTGTTTCTGAAGTTCGACGCCAAGTGCCAGTTCTATCCGGCCATGACGCCGGAAGCGCTGGCCGACGCCGGCCTGGCGGAGCTGGGCAAACGCTGGGGCTGAGTTTTTACAAGCTGCCCATAACGCTCGATTTGTACTAGGCTGTACCGATATCCGTTGCCGGCCCTCGGCAACGGTTGGCCCGGCTCAACGCCGTACCCGCTGGCCGTCTGGTCGGTCAGCAGAGTTCTGTCGCATGGAAGCGAGTATCGAATCCCCTCAATATTCCCTTCCGTAAATATGATCATTGCCTCGTGGCCGGATACCGGCGCCTGGCGGTTGTTCCTGTCGGAACAATGCGCTGGATAGGAACCGTCTGCTAGGGTTTCCGCCCCTATCTAGCCGAGCAGGGACTGAGAAAGCTCAAGGAGTGAACGATGACCACGATTACCCTGACCGAAGGTCAACGCAAAGCCATCAAAGAGGATATGGAAAACCAGGTTGAGATGCTCTCCGACGACGAGGTGGAGGTGCTGGCGTCGAAACTGAATGAGCAGATCGATATTCCCTTTATCAAGGAAGGTACTGAACAAACGATACTGGTGAAAACGGTCAAAAGGTTTGATCGTCTGCTGTACCAGAACCTGCCGAACGAACTGTACGGTTTGGTAAAACATTCACGGGACGGTATATCCGATACCGATGCGGCTGAGCTGGAATCGATACTCGGCAGCAGGCTGAACAAGAAGTTCGACATCCCCTATCTGCCGGAAGCGATCGAGCAGCATATTTTCGAACTGCTGGTCGGGCTGGTGGTGACGGCGATGCGCAAGGAGTTCAGCATCATCAATCAACCCGCTTAACCCGCTGGAGCGGCAGCCCCGTTCAAAGCGGCGCTGAAGCGGACTAAAACCCGGGATTTGAAGCACAAATCCCGGGTTTTTTATGCAATTACAGCTGCCGCTTGCCGGCCGGGCCTATTCAGATTGCTCGCGTTGTTCGGCATCGCGGATCAGTTCCGACGCCTTGGTCTTCAGCGCGGCGGCGATCAGGCGCAGGGTTTTATAGGACGGCTGCCGGTTGCCGCGTTCGATATTGGAAATATAGGTGCGGTCCACCTCGCACTGTTCGGCCAGTTGCTCCTGGGACAGCTCCGCTTCCACACGTTGAACCTTGATTGCCTTGCCTAATGCCTTTTCCGGGGTCATAGCGCCTCCTGCCAGATACTCGCTAAGGCTCGCTAATCGCTCCGAACGGAACTACAGACTAATTGACTCTTTAGGTGTCTATATGTCACTTTTAGTAAATTCTAGTCATTCTAGGTGACTATTAGAGCGAAAGACCGTAATGGAAATGAGCACAGGGAGGTATTGGATGCACGGTAAAGAAGAGTTACATGACGCGATCTTGATCCAGATCGATAAGTTGCAGGCATTGAGCAATGTCTGGATAAACATCGAATTCACCGAGTACAACCCGTCACCCGCAGTCCGTGCCCACTATGCGATGGCCATCGACGATATGCTGGAGCGGTTGAAGGAGATGATCGAACGCCTGCATCGGCAGCGCGAAGGCGGTTCAGCGACGGCCAAGCCGACAGCGCATTAGCATCCTGTGGCTCTGGCGCACTGTAGGGGGGCTCTGGTTGGTTGTAGGGTTGGCTCCGGCCGACCAGGAGCCCGCAGGGCTCCACTTATGGGTAAACCGCCTGTGGCGGTGGCGCACTGAACTGCGCCCTACAGGATTAAGCCAACCGCCGGCCAAACTGCACCCGGTACTGCAGCGGCGACAACTGTAGGTACTTGCGGAAGTTATGGCGCAGGGTCACGGCGTTGTCGAAACCGGCCAGGGTGGCGATCTGCTCCACCGACAGCTCGGTCCCCTCCAGCAGCTGCTTGGCCAGCTCGATCCGCTGCTGGCTCAGCCACTCATTGGGCGTCATGTTCAGCGAGGCGCGAAACTTGCGGTCGAAGGTCCGGCGCGACATATTGGCCCGCTCGGCCAACTGGTCGACGCTGATGCCGGCCGACAGGTTCTGCACCGCCCAGTCCAGGGTTTCGGCGAACTGGCTGGGCCGCTGCATCAGCGGCGTTTCGACGAACTGCGACTGGCCGCCGCTGCGGTGGGCTGCCATCACCAGCCGGCGCGCCACCTGGTTGGCGATCTGGTAGCCAAACTGGTCGCGAATCACCGCGATACCCAGGTCCAGTGCCGCCGAACTGCCGGCGGCGCAGCCGAGCCGGCCGTCATAGACGTAGAGCACATCCTCCACATAATCGACCGCCGTGAAGCGCTGCTTGAACCGCTCGGCATAACGCCAGTGGGTGGTGGCCTGGCGGTTGTCCAGCAGCCCGCTATAGCCCAACAGGAAGGCGCCGGAGCAGAAGCTGATCACCATACCGCCCCGTGCGTACAGTGCGCGAATCTCTTCAACCAGCCGCTCACTGGGCTGGCGATCCACCGGCCAGCTTGGCACCACCAGCATCTGGTAATCCGCCAGACTGTCGACGGCCGTCACCTGCAGCTGGATATCGGCGGTGGCGCCCAGCGCGCCCCGCTCGAAACTGACCACCTCGGCCCGGTACCAGTCGTCGAACTCCGGCCGGGGCAGGGCGAACAGTTCCACCGCGCAGCCGAGCTCGAACAGAGCCGTGCCGTCATACGCCAGTATCGCAACCCGCTTCATGGCGCTTGCCCCCTTTTTAAATATCGAAAAAGAATTCGAAGAAAAGCTCGAAGAAGAGCTCGAAAAAACTGAAAAACACTAAAAGAAGTTGGCTTGATATTATCGAATGTCGTCTTTCAAGCCAATGGCCAGAGTCTCCGGCTACCGGCAATAATGGTGGCCACAGATGTTCATAAAGCAAACGAACAAGAAAACAAAAACGAAAGGAGGCTCCATGTCATCCACCGTATCCCGACCGGCCGCCGCGCCGAGCGACGAAGCCCTGGTCCACTTCGAATCCCTGCTGCGCTTCGAAACCGACTGCTGGGATGTCCACCATGCGCTGACCAACAACCGGCAGGACTTCGTGCTGCTGGATGTACGCGGTGATGAAGCCTTTAAATGCGGCCATGTGGACGGCGCGATCAGCCTGCCGCACCCGCGGATCAACGAGGCCGCGCTGGCGGAGTACCCGGCCGATACCCTGTTCGTGGTGTACTGCGCCGGCCCGCACTGCAACGCCACCGAGAAAGCCGCTATCCGGCTGGCCAAACTGGGCCGCCCGGTCAAGAAGATGATCGGCGGCGTCACCGGCTGGCTGGACGAAGGCTTCAGTCTGGTGAGCCAAAGTTGAGCTGCGAAACGGCAATCCGGGTGCGTGACGCCCGGACGGAGGATTGCGACGCGCTGCTGACACTGATGCGGCAGCTGGCCCGGTTCGAGGGCTACGAGGACCAGTTCCGGGTCACCGCCGCCGATCTGCTCGAGCGTGGCGGCCGGGGCGACTTTCACGCGCTGGTGGCCGACAGCGGCCAGGGGCTGGCGGGGATGCTGGTCTACTACTTCCAGCCGTTCAGCTACGACCTCACCCCCTGGCTGGTGATCAAGGAACTCTATATCGACGCCCGCTACCGAGGCCAGGGGCTCGGCAGCCAGCTGATGCAAGCCGCCGCCCAACGCTGCCAGGCCGCCGGCGGCAGCCGGATGCGCTGGGATGTACTGACCGACAACCAACCGGCGCGGGCGTTCTACGAATCGCTGGGCGCGGAACCGCAATGCCAGTGGCAAGGGTATCAGATTAGCGGTGATGCGCTGCTGCAACTGGCGGAAACTGGTGCAGGCTGACGCGATTATTTTAATAACCGATATCACTTTCTCAGTGAACCACCGAAAAGTCCTTTCCGATTCTACTCGGAGAGGGCTTTTTCTTTTTTGGGCTATCTGCGTCGTACACAGCCTAAGCTGAAATTATTCTTAAACAAACGCTAAAAATATGGATGTCTATCCAGTTGGTTTGGCTGTGTATCCTGTTTGTGCGTCAAATATTTATTGATCTGCCACCAAAGAGGCATGAATCGCGCTGGAAGCTCGTGGAAAACTGTTGCAGAATCAAACAGATGGATAGCGGGGCGGGTAGATAGTGAGACCCCGTATAATGCGGATATGAAGCATGCGTGGTTTGCAAGGAAGCAGATATCGAACACTCCTTAGTATCTCCTTCCTTTTCAATCGGTTATCTCTACCTATGCGCAGTCTTGTATGGGGAGATATACGGCATGTTGTATATGCAAATGTTATAAATTTGCTTAACTCAGTTGGAAAAGAGAAATAAATTGGAAATCCATGAATTAAAGAAGGTCTTCACTCCTAGTAGACCTGCAAGAGTAACGTTTGTAGATCGCGATGAATTCAACGATGATATCGTTACCGCACTAGAGCTTCCTGGAACTCAATTGGTTGTGTTTGGACACACGGGTTCTGGAAAAAGTACGTTAGTTCAAAACCTTCTACATCGAGTGTATGAGAAACAAATAACTACCAATTGCATGAAAGGCATGACATTTGAAGAGGTTGTTCTAGATGCTTTTGATGAGTTGGGTGAGTTTTACATTGATGAGGTAACCAATAATGTTAAATCATCAATCAATGGTAGAGCTAAAGCTAATTATTTAGCTATTCAAACTCAGCTCCAAGCCAGTATTGAAAGCGGTCAAGCTCATAAACAAAAACGTTACTTGCCACCACAATTAACACCTCAGAGGTTAGCTAAACTTCTCGGTGAGGCTGGATATTGCTGGGTGCTTGAAGATTTTCATAAAATTGAGGGTGAAGAGAAAGAGAAGTTAGCACAAATGATGAAAGTGTTTGTTAACTTGTCTGATGAGCACGAAGATTTGAAAGTTATTGCAATCGGCGCTGTAAATTCAGCAAGGGAGGTTGTGGAAACTGATGCAGAAATGAATACCAGAATTTCTGAATTTCAAGTTCATTTAATGAACAATGATGAAATACGAGAAATAATCAAAAAAGGTTGTAAAGCCTTAAATATAATCATTCCTGAAAGATTACAAGATGAAATCATCCATTACTCTAATGGTCTTGGATCCATTTGCCACAAGCTTTGTTATTTTATGTGTGATGCTGCACTTGTAAAGGAAACGGTTCCCCAGCCTATTGAATTTGACTACAACGATCTCAAAGAAGCTTTGAAGCGGTATATTAAAAGTGTAGAAGACACTATTAAAAAATCGTTCGACAAGGCGATGAAGGTTCCCTCAACGGAAAACACTTTGCGTATCGTTGCTCATCAGGAACAGGATGGTGCTCAGCTTGAGGCTCTACATGACTGGGCTGCAGAACACCATATAAAAATATCTAAGAATAAACTCAAAACAGATCTGGCAAAGTTGGAAAAAGAAGACTTCGGTGAGCTGATTAAGTTCGATGAAAATTCTTGGAAATATAGTTTTTCAAATCCATTTTATGGTGCGTTTGCATTGGCTTATTTCGAAGAGCAAGACAAGAAAATGCATTCTGCCAAGAAAAAGTCTCAAAAAGAAATGATGCAACTGCTTAATGAAGCCTTCAAGACATTTTCTAGTAATGTTGCACCGGAAGACGGAAACTAAAAATTCTAACATAGCATTTAAGAGTAACTCCCAACGCTTAGAAAGTGAGGTCAGATGAAGATTTTTGGTTTGGGCGGAAAGTGGGGTCAGGCGGAAAGTGGGGTCAGATGAGACTTTCATACAGTTGGTTTGGCTACGTGACTGGTTTGCAGGTGAAATTTTCATTGACCTGACATCAAAGAGGCACGAATTGTGCTGGAAGCTCGTGGAAAAATGTTTCAGAATCAAGCAGATGGAATACGGGGCCGGGTAGCTAGAGAGGACTCCGTATACTGCAGATATGAAGCATGCATGATTTGCAAGGAAGCAGATATCGAACATTTATCATTATCACCTTCCTTCTCAATCGTCTATATCTGGCTATGTGTTTTCTGGTATGGGGGATATTCAGTGTTTTATGTATGCAGATGTTATGCGTCGCTATTTTTATGGTTTATTGATATCACAATAGAATGGTAAATTTAAAATCATATAAAAAGGAGGTCTTCGTGAAAATATTATGCCTGTCGGCTGTGGTTGTTGTTTCAGGATGTGCTAATTTGTCAACTCCAAAGGCTCAATGGGCTGAGTACAAGGATCTTGATTTCGAGACGATTGTTGCGGAAATTTATAGGTCGGAAAGTAGTAATGAAAAATATTTCGAAGAAAACCTTCTGCCTATTAATTCCCAGTTGTACGCGATGATAAAAGCGAGGAAAGAGGTTGGTTTACCCGTAGATGATTTGGTTGAAAGTAGAAAAAAATATTTCAAAAGCTTGATGGAAGATAAGTATAGATATTTCTCATATGTCTATTTGTCGGAATACGACAAGAATAAAAGTGGGTTCTCGCTAAAATCGACTCAAATGACACTTAAGAATCATGATGTTCTGTATTTACAGCAGTGCTTTAAGAATCAGGGATGTCACACGTATATACCAAATGATTTTGGTGTTGTGAGAGCGGATGTCGATTTGAATGTAGATAATTTTTATTTGCCAATGAAGAAAGAATATGCTGGTAATTTTTTATTTTCTGCCAGGTACTCTAATTCAACCAGTGGTGAACCGAAGAATATTAAGATACCAGCAATGTATGTTGTTAGTTTTCAAAGGTGTGTGATCAGTGCTTCTGCAAACAAAGTCGCAAAATGTCAAGTGAAAATTGAAGATGTCTTTTTGTATGATAAAAATTCCTTAAATATCTATGATCAGCCAATTGGTGTTTTAACGCACTTGAGAGGAGTGTGACTTGTATATTTTTTGCAATATCAAGCCGTGGTTAGAAACTGGGGTCAAATGAAACTTTCTTGTTCTGGAATAAGTGGGGTCAGATGAAACTTTCTGTAAAAGAAATAGGGATTAAATAATGTATGAGATGCTGGTTGGGCTTGAGGTTTCGGATCGAGAAGTTTATACAAAGTACCGGGAGGCGATGAAGCCGATTTTGGTTAACTATGGCGGTGGCTTTGGTTTCGATTTTGTCGTATCCGAAGTGCTGCTTTCCCAGGTGGATGAACCGATAAATCGAGTGTTTACCATAACTTTCCCTAGTCAATCTGCAATGGATAGCTTCTTTGCTGATGCAGAATATCAGCAAGTCAAAGAGCAGTACTTTGTTCACTCTGTCCGTAATACAACGATCATCGCCAGCTATGAAAAAAATGCTTAGTCGTTTGTTCCAGAAAAGTAGGGCAGATGAAACGTTCCTGTTCAATCTCTAGGCCCGCACAGAGTGCTGCACGGGCTGTGCCTCGAGGGTGTTCATAGTTCTGTGTCAGCGTAAATCACAGGTCCACATATTGATCCACCCTGCCCGGGAAGTGGATGGTCAACTGGGATAGCGTCAGATTCCAGTTTTGTACTGGATGCGTCCACTTCTCGGAGGCCTTCAGCATCCCCGCATACAGCAGCTTCAACAAGCTGGTCTCGTTGGCGAAGCCGCCCTTGGTTTTAGTCAGTTTGCGGAACTGGCGGTGTACCGCCTCG
>NZ_JAILYN010000029.1 GCF_019795155.1 Marinobacterium arenosum
TGAACGGCGATTCCGGAAATTGGGCACAAGTGTTCAGCTTCGGCCGGAATGGGTGTTCACGTTGAACCAGAATCGGTGTTCACGTTCCGCCGGAATGGCTGTTCACGATGGGCCGGAATATGCAAGTAATCGGTATCATCAACCAATCAGCTTTAACAGTGGAAAACCATGCGCAAACTGACCATCAGTGCAGTCGCAAAGCAAGCCGGAGTTGGCGTCGAGACGATCAGGTATTACCAGAGGATTGGCCTTCTCGCGGAACCGGTGAAACCCGCTGCCGGCTACCGTACCTACAGCCAACGGGATATTCGGCAGATCCATTTTATCCAGCGCGCCAAGCAGCTGGGCTTTAGCCTTAAAGAGATCAAGGTGCTTCTTTCACTTGAGCAGGGGGACTGTGACCGGACCAGGCAACTGGCCACCCATAAGCTTGCTGATGTGCAAAACAAGATTCGGGACCTCAAGGCGATCGCCACCACGCTCGAGCAGCTGATAACCTCCTGCGAACGCAACGAATCCGGCAGCTCCTGCCCGATCATCGACGCCATCTCAGATAAACCGTAGCGCAGGCTTGCGTCCGTACCCGGGTACGGAGTTTATAGTCTATATATGCAAGGCTTTCTTTGAGGGGATCGGTGACAGCTATGCAGCTATCAGCGTTGAGCGAAAAATTGGGCACACTGGGGGCCGTCGTCTCGGCGATGGGGTGTGCATCATGCTTTCCGGTACTGGGTGCCCTCGGCTCCGCACTGGGAATGGGGTTTCTGGCGCAGTTCGAAGGGGTCTTTATCAACCGGTTGTTGCCGCTGTTTGCGGCTGTTGCGCTGCTCGCCGCATTGGCCTCCTGGTGGTCGCACAAACGGCATCTGCGCGGCATGCTTACCAGCGCCGGGCCTGTTATGGTATTGGCGACCTTATACCTGTTCTGGACCAGTGCCTGGAGCACCTACCTGTTCTACGCGGCGCTGCTGCTGATGTCGACGGTGGCGATATGGAATCTGCTGTCGCCGCCACAACGGACCTGTCAGCGAACGGCAATGCACAAGGAGGCAAAATGAGCGATAAGATCCGCCTGAGCTCGACCATCCGCTGTCCAAACTGTGGTCACGAAAAGACCGTGACCATGCCAACGGATGCCTGCCAGTGGTACTACGAATGTGAAGCCTGCGGCACGCTGCTTAAACCCCTGCCTGGCGACTGCTGCGTATTCTGTTCATACGGCACCGTGCCATGCCCGCCGATCCAGCAGGGTAGCCACTGTTGCGCTTCAATAGCCTCCGGGACAAGTAAATCCAGCTGACACCCACGGAATACCTGATTTGGGTATTAGCTGTACTCGGAGAGTTTGAGATGACTGTAGATAAAAATATGCGCTGGGTAGCACGAGCTTTTGGAATTGCTTTTAGTGTGTTCTTGTATCAATTGATATTTGATGGTTCGTTTTCATACAACACCATGGGGCGAGAGATTACGGTCACAGTGAACAGTAATCCGGTAAAATTCTATTTCGCCATAATTTGGTGTTTTGTTATGTTGCCTGTCTGTGTCTATTTTGGGTTTATAGCTAAACTAAAGGACTAAAAATAAAACGGCTAACAAGGTAGTTAAAAGGTCGGGCAAAAGATAGTACGCTTTGTTCGCTTCGCTCAAAAGTATAGCTTGCTACCTTTATCCGTTTATTGCGGCGCTATCAGCCAAAACGACATCGTCCAACTGCAAGGGTTCTCCGCGATTAGAGCACCCAGTTAATCAAAGCGCCGGATCATGTCGACGCTGGCACCTCCTGTACCTTCAGTTCCGGCCCGCAAGATCGCGGGCCGCTCTATCCCAGACAGCAAACGCTCAACCGGGTGTGGCCCGATCCTCCCAGGGGCTCAGCTGCAGACAGGGGCCGCGGAACAGGACCGGGCCATCGGGTGAACTGCCCCGTGTAACCAGCAGTTCACGGCTGTTCTTGATCGCCAGCCACTCCGGTTTGCTGAGCAGCCGGGTCGATTGCGCTTGGGCCAGGGCGCCCAGTGCGGTGATTTCGCCGCTGTCGCGGTCGATCGCCCAGAGGTTCAGGCCGGCCAGCTCCTGCCGGTCCAGCCGTTCGTTCCACTGGATATGCAGGTGCGAACGGCCGGGGGCGTCGCCCTTGTAGGCGGTGATGATCATTGTCGGCTCCGCCTGGGCGGATACCGGTTGCATCATCGCCATATAGTTGACCGCCTGCACGCTGGTCGGCGTCGGTTTCAGCAACAGGCCCAGGCTCACAACCAGCAGCAGCGCAGTGGCCAGGCGCCAGACCGACAGCCGTGCCCAGAAGCCGGTTTTGCGGGGTGTTGCGGCACGGTTGCTGTCGAGCTGCGTCTGAATGTTCCGCCAGACCCGCTCGGGTGCTTTGACGGGGGCCAGTTCATCGTTGATCTGATTCATACGGTCCTGCCAGGCGTAGACAAGGGCTTCTAACTCCGGGTCCTGTCGCATCAGCCGCTCGCAACGGCGTCGTACCCGTTCAGACAGGGTACCCAGCACGTAGTGGCTGGCCAGGTGCTCGCGCACATGCGGTTGCCGGTATCTCAGGTTTCCAGGCATTGATGCAGCTCCTTTAATCCCCGGCGAATCCAGGATTTCAGTGTGCCCAAAGGGGTTTGCAGCCGTTCAGACAGCTCCGCGTGGGTCAGACCGTACAGGTAGGCCGAGACGATGGCGGTACGGGGCTCTTCGCGGATCTTTCGCAGGCAGCGGCTGAGGTCATGGTGCTGCTGCCAGAGCCCGCTGTCATCGCCAATCAGCTGGCCGATCAGCGGGTCGTCCGAGCTTTCCGGGCGTCGTTCCGAGCGCCTGATCCAGTCGATGGCGGTGTTGCGGGTGAGCTGGCAGATCCAGGCCCAGGCACCGCCCAGATCGCTGCGGTAGCTGTCGGCATTGCGCCATATCTTGGCATAGCTCTCCTGAAGCGCGTCGGCGGCCAGCTCCCGGTCCGGGATGATCTTCAGCGTCAGCGCGTACAGCCTGCCGTTGGTCAGCCGGTACAGCTCCTCGAAGGCAGGGCGGTGTTGCAGTTTCACCTGGGCCAGACAGGCTTCGACCTGACGGTTCCATTGGTCCGGATGCAATTGCGAATCCTCGTCAGACCGGCCGGCACGGGGCCGACCGGTGGTTGCTACGTTCCGTTACCGGACGCTCAGTTGCCGGGCTGGTGCGCCAGGTGCCAGACACCTTTTACCCCGTCGCCGCTGATATCGCCGGGCTTGCTGTCCTTGATCCAGGTGTACAGCGGCTTGCCGTTCAGCGCCCACTGGTAGCTGCCGTCGCGGCGTTCGACGATGTTGAACGGGGCGCTGGCCTTGGCGTTTTGTGCGGCCTGCAGCGGCGGCCATAGGGTGGCACATTTGCCGTAACAGTTCGACTCTCCCGCCTTGTCCTTGTCGAAGGTATAGAGGCTCTGCTGGCGGTTGTCGGTCAGTATGCTGGCGTTTGCGGTTTGGTATACCTTGACCGGCACCTCATCGGCGCGCGCCACGAACCAGATGTTTTTCACGCCGTGACCTGTGGTATCGCCTGCCTGGCGGTCCTTGATCCAGCTGTACAGCGGCTGGTTTCGGTAGGTCCACTGTCGGCTGCCGTCCTTACGTTCGATCAGTCCGAACTCGCCGCTCGGCGCAGCATCGCCGCTGGCAATGAACGGCGGCCATTTCTCGGCGCAGGGGCCGTAGCAGTTGGACTGGCCCGGCTGGTCCTTGGCAAAGGTGTACAGCGTATTGCCATCGGCGGTGCGCCATACCGATCCCAGCTGGGTGTGCTGTACGGCGGCAGGCGCCTGGCTGGCCTGCTCGGGGGCATTGGAGGCGCAGGCGGCCAGAGAACCGGTGAGGAGCAGCGGCAGGAGAGGCTTGATCGATTTCATAGAGTGTTTCCCAAGAGTTGAGGTTTGTATCTGAGGAAACGTCGGCCGGATGCATTTGGATGCAGGGGGGCGGAAAATTTTTTCTCGATCCCTTTATCGGGAGTTGCCGGCGATGCCGGTTCTCTATGAGTGCCGCCTACAGAAAGAAGGTGATATGAGGGCGACACCCGCAAGCCATGCCAGAACGGTCGTGGCTGAAGCCCTTCCTACAGGGGCCGAGCCGTGCCACACCCGCCGCGGTCGATACCCAAGGGGCATGCCAAGCCCACTGCTACAGGGTTTTTGTCGTAGCAGCCCGCTCCGAGGGCGACACGCGAAGGCCGTGCCGCACCCGTCGCGGTCGGTACCCAAGGGGCATGCCAAGTCCGCTGCTACACGGCGACACCCGCGGACTGCGCCACACCTGACGAGGCTGTCGTTATCTAAAGGAAGGCCTAAAAGAACGCGAACCGGATTGCCGAGCCCCTCAGCAGAGACAATCCGGTTCGCAAAGAGTGCCGGCAGTGCGCCGGCGGAGGGTCAACTTTCGAAGAAGTTAATGATCCACTGGGTGGTGGTCAGGTCATCGACCTCCGCATCCAGTGAATGCAGCGCTTCACGCACCCGGTTGGCTGGAATCCGGTCCCGCCGGGTTTTGGTCAGTGCCGCGGAGTAGGCCCGGGAAAACTCCGGGTGCCCCTGGATGCCGAGCATGTTCTTGCCGACCTGGATCATGTAGTACGGGCAGAACTGGCTGGACGCCAACACCTGGGTGCCTTCCGGCAGCAGGGTGACCTGATCCTGGTGGCTGACCACCAGATCCAACTCCGGCTGGTAGGGTTCCATCCAGCCCCGCTCATGGGTGATCTGGTTGAACGACACGCCGCAGCCCCAGCCCCGTTCCGACAGTTCGACCCGGCCACCCAGCGCCTTGGCCAGCAATTGATGGCCGAAGCAGATGCCGACATACTTCTTGCCGGCCTGGTGCAGCCGGCGCACGAAGTTTTCCAGCTCGTCGACCCAGGCCAGCCCGTCATTGACGCCATGCCGGCTACCGGTAGTCAGGTAACCGTCGCACTCGTCGAGATCGGCCGGGTATTCGCCCTTGCGTACGTCGTATACCCGGAACTCCAGGTCGTCCCTGACCTGTCGCAGAAGCTGCTCGAACATCTGCGGGTAGTTGCCGAACTCGGGCTGAAGTTGCTCAAGTACGTCATCACACTGCAGGATGCCAATAATCATAGGATTCTCCATCCGTCGGGTTCAGAGTTCACCGCGTACAGCCTGGCGACAGATATCGGCGTACTGTTCGGCAGTGAACTGGATCGGGTTGCCGCCGGCGCTCGGATCTTCGGTCGCCATCTGGCCCACCTTGTCGGCCTGGCTGTCGTCGATGCCGATTGCGCGCAGGTTGTGCGGGATGCCCACCTGTTCACGCAGTGCCAGCACCCAGTTCAGGAAGCCGTCGAAGCTGGCGTCTTCCAGGCCCAGGTAACGTGCGCTGCGCTCGATGCGTTCTTCGATGGCGTTGCGGTTGGCTTTCAGCACGTACGGCATCAGGATCGCGTTCAGCATGCCGTGGTGAGCGTCGTACAGCGCGCCCAGCGGGTGGGCGAGGGCGTGCATGCCGCCCAGGCCTTTCTGGAACGCGGTGGCACCCATCGCCGAGGCGACGATCATCTGCATACGCGCTTCGATGTTCTGGCCGTCTTCGACGGCTGTCGGCAGGTACTCTTTGACCAGCCGGATACCTTCCACGGCGATACCTTCCGCCATCGGGTGGTAGAACGGCGAGCACAGCGCTTCCAGGTTGTGCGACAGGGCATCCATACCGGTGGCGGCGGTGACTTTCGGCGGCAGGCCGACGGTCAGCTCCGGGTCCAGGATCACCAGCGACGGCAGCATCTTCGGATGGAAGATGATCTTCTTGATATGGTTCGCGTCATCGGTGATCACCGACGCGCGGCCCACTTCGGAGCCGGTGCCGGCGGTGGTCGGTACCGCGACGATCGGCGCGACGCCGGCTTCGTTGACGCGGGTCCAGTTGTCGCCGACATCTTCGAAATCCCACAGCGGACGGTCCTGGCCGACCATCAGTGCCACCGCCTTGGCGGCATCCAGACCGGAACCGCCACCGAAGGCGATCACGCCGTCATGGTTGCCGGCCTGGTAGGCGGCCACGCCATCCATCACGTTCTGGCCGGTCGGGTTGCCCTTGATGTTGCTGAACAGGCCGCAGTTCAGGCCGGCTTCACGGCACTGCTGAACCGCCGCTTCCACCATCGGCAGGGCGGCCAGGCCCGGGTCGGTGATCAGCAACGGCGCGCCCATGCCCAGCTGTTTGCAGCAATCGGCCAGCTGGCCGATGGTGCCGGCGCCGGCACGGATGCTGTTCGGATAGTTCCAGTTACCGCTCAGGTTTTCGTAACTCATGCATATCTCTCCTCGGGAACCGGCGTACATCGCGCCGGGCCGTTTGTATTTTTCTGCGTTGTCGGACGTCATGTGGACGGCCTTCATTGTTTCAAGTCGGGTCGCGCGTTGTAGCAGCCCGCTCCGAGGGCGATCGGTCAGGGAGCCGGTTAGCTGCCCCAAGTCTCGGTCGGAGCCCGCTGCTACGCTTCCGTACCTTGTAGCAGCCCACTCTGTGGGCGACCGGTCAGGGGGCCGGTTAGCCGCCCCAAGTCGCGGTCGGAGCCCGCTGCTACGGTTCCGTACCTTGTAGCAGCCCGCTCCGAGGGCGACCGGTCAGGGGGCCGGTTCGCCGCCCCGGGTCGCGGTCGGAGCCCGCTGCTACGGTTCCGTACCTTGTAGCAGCCCGCTCCGAGGGCGACCGGTCAGGGGGGCGGTTAGCTGCCCCAGGTCGCGGTCGGAGCCCGCTGCTACGATTCCGTGCGTTGTAGCAGCCCGCTCCGAGGGCGACCGGTCAGGGGGCCGGTTCGCCGCCCCGGGTCGCGGTCGGAGCCCGCTGCTACGGTTCCGTACCTTGTGGCAGCCCGCTCCGAGGGCGACCGGTCAGGGGGCCGGTTCGCCGCCCCGGGTCGCGGTCGGAGCCCGCTGCTACGGTTCCGTACCTTGTAGCAGCCCACTCTGTGGGCGACCGGTCAGGGGGCCGGTTAGCCGCCCCAGGTCGCGGTCGGAGCCCGCTGCTACGGTTCCGTACCTTGTAGCAGCCCGCTCCGAGGGCGACCGGTCAGGGGGGCGGTTAGCCGCCCCAGGTCGCGGTCGGAGCCCGCTGCTACGCTTCCGTACCTTGTAGCAGCCCGCTCCGAGGGCGACCGGTCGGGGAGCCGGTTAGCCGCCCCAGGTCGCGGTCGGAGCCCGCTGCTACGGTTCCGTGCGTTGTAGCAGCCCACTCTGTGGGCGACCGGTCAGGGGGGCGGTTAGCCGTCTCAGGTCGCGGCTGAAGCCCCTCCTACAGGAGTTCGTCCGTGCGCGACCTAATCCCTTAAAAAACAATAAATTAAACGCTTTTCTTAACGTGGAACGACTTCGGTCGGGTCAGGTGTTCGTAACCCAGCGTCGATAGGGTGCAGCCGCGGCCGGAGTTCTTGACGCCGGTCCAGGCCAGTGCCGGGTCCAGGTAGTCGCAGCGGTTGACGAAGAAGGTGCCGGTGTTGACCTGCTCACCGATCGCCACGCCGGCTTCGATATCCTTGGTGAATACCGAAGCGGTCAGGCCGAACTCGGAATCGTTCATCAGGGCGATCGCTTCCTCATCGCCGTTGACCTTCTGGATGCCGACCACCGGGCCGAAAGACTCTTCGGTCATCACCCGCATGCTGTGATCCACCTCGGTCAGCAGCTGCGGTGCCAGGTAGGCGCTGCCCGGCTGGTCCAGCTCGAACAGGGCCGGATCGATCTGTGCCTTGGCGCCCTTGGCCACCGCGTCGGCAACCTGCTCGCGTACGAAGTCGGCAGCGGAGGCGCGCACCAACGGCCCCAGCGTGGTTTCCGGATCGTCGGAGCGGCCCAGCTTGTACTGCTTGACCAGCTCGACCGCCTTGGCGACAAACGCGTCATGGATGGACGCATCCACGTAGATCCGCTCGATACCGCAGCAGGACTGGCCGGAGTTGAAGAAGGCGCCGTCGATGGTGGTTTCCACCGCGTGGTCGATATCGGCATCGGCGCGCACGTAGGCCGGGTCCTTGCCGCCCAATTCCAGACCGACACCGATAAAACGACCGGCAGCGGCTTTCTCGACCATCGCGCCGCCCGGTACCGAACCGGTGAAGCAGACATGGTTGACCTGCTCGGCCTGGATCACCTGCTCGGTGTCGGCATGGGACAGGTGCAGGTACTGGAATACGCCTTCCGGCAGGCCGGCGGCTGCAAACGCTTCGGCAATCCGCTCGGCGCACAGCGGTGTCTGTGCGGAGTGTTTCAGCAGCACGCTGTTACCGGCCATGATCGCCGGCACGATGGCGTTTACAGAGGTCAGGTACGGGTAGTTCCACGGGGCGATCACGAACACCACGCCCAGCGCTTCGCGCTTGATGTAGCGGTCGAAGCCTTCCTTGTGCGGTACCTGCACCGGCGCCAGCGCCTGTTCGGCGGCGTCGATCATGTAGCGGGCACGTTCTTCGAAACCACCCACTTCACCGGCGCCGTAGCGGATCGGCCGGCCCATCATCCAGGACAGCTCCTCGCCGATCTGCTCCTTGTTGGCGACGAAGGAGTCGACCATCTTGCTGCAGATCGCGGCGCGCTCGGCCAGCGGTACCTTTTTCCAGCTCTGCTGGGCGCTGGCGGCCTTGCTCAGGGCCTGGCTGATCTCATCCTGAGAGGCGTAATCACGGGTAACGTAAACGGAGCCGTCGATCGGCGAAATCGTTTTCAGCTGGTTGCTCATTTGAATTTCACTCAACTAAACAGGGTAACTTTTTAAACCGGATAATACGGGTCAAATCGGGGTGGCGGGGCGCCCCCGCCACCGGCATCAGATAATTTCGAAGTAGCGTTCCAGCTCCCAGTCGGTGATGTGTTTGCGGAACTCGCGGCCTTCCCATTCGCGGGTGGCGGCATAGTGTTCCACAAACTCGTTACCGAACAGTTCACGGGCAACCTCCGACTGGCGCAGTGCCGTGGATGCGTCGAACAGGGTCTGCGGCAACGCCAGGCTCTGCGGGTGCTGCTGGTCGTAGGCGTTACCTTTGACCTGGGCTTCCGGCTCCATCTCATGCTCGATGCCGTACAGGCCGGCGGCCAGCGAGGCGGCCAGGGTGATGTACGGGTTGGCGTCGGCGGAGCCGAGACGGAACTCGACCCGTTGAGATTTGGCGGAACCCGGAATCACGCGCAGGGCGGTGGTGCGGTTCTCGACACCCCAGGTGGCGTCGGTCGGCGCCCAGAAGCCCGGAATCAGGCGCGAGTAGGAGTTGACGGTCTGCGCCATCATCACCAGGAACTGCGGCATCAATTTTTGCTGGCCGGCGATGAAGTGGCGCTGCTGCTTGCTCATGTTGTACGGCTGGTCCGGATCGTAGAACACCGAGCCGGAACCGTCCTTGTTGTACAGCGACATATGGATGTGACCGGACTGGCCCGGGTAGTCGTTGGACCACTTGGCCATGAAGGTGGCCATCATGTCGTTGCGCTGCGCCCAGACCTTGGTGAAGGTCTTGAACAGCGCCGCCTTGTCGGCTGCGTCTGCGGCGTTGTCGACTTCGATCGCCGCTTCCAGTACGCCCGGGCCGGTTTCGGTATGCAGACCTTCGATCGGGAAGTCCATCTGCTCGCCCAGCTCCAGCAGCGAGTGGTACAGCTCGGCGTGGGTTGAGCCGCGCAGTACGGAGTAGCCGAAGAAGCCCGGGGTGATCGGCTTCAGGTTGCGGAAGCCCTTCTCGCGGATGGAATCCGGCGTTTCGTTGAACAGGAAGAACTCGTACTCGAAAGCGGCCTTGGCGCTGAAGCCCATATCGTCCGCTTTCTGCAGTACCCGGCTCAGCAGGTTACGCGGGCACAGCTTGGCGGCTTCGCCGTCGAACTCGCACAGGAACAGCAGCATGCCCGGCTCGAACGGAATGTCGCGGCAGCTGTGCGGCAGCACCCGTACCGGCGCATCCGGGTAACCGGTGTGCCAGCCGGTGTATTTAACATCGGTGTTTTCATACAGCTGGTCGTTGGAATCCCACCCCAGTACTACGTCACAGAACGCGAAACCGCTATCCAGCGAGGAGAAGAATTTCTCGCGGCTCATGTACTTGCCACGCATGATGCCGTCGATATCGTGCAGGCCGACTTTGACGTATTTCAGGCCACGCTCTTCAACGATTCGCTTTGCATCGGCGACGGTTTTGACATCTCTTGGGTTCATCATCTTGGGTGCCTTCTTATAGTTGTTTGAACCAGATTGCAGGAAGGGATCTGTTTCTTATGAAAATCAAATCGCTTTCTGGAATCCGCTTGTTTCAGGTTTCAGGTTTCAGGTTTCAGGTTTCAGGTTTCAGGTTTTTGGGCGGGCTGCCACCCCGGCGGGGTGGCAGCACCTGCTTATATCGCTTAGTTGGACAGCTCGGCTTCCGCCTGGGCGATCGCTTCGAACTCCTCTTCCGGTGCCTGGGCAACCAGGTGATGCCGGCTGTAGAAGCCGAAGTAGGCCACCATGATGGCGTAGAACACCGCACTCCACAGGGCCGCTTCCTGGCTCACCACGAAGGTGGACGCAAAGGCGATGATCGACAGGATGAACGCCACGCCGGAGGTGAAAGTACCGCCCGGAGTTTTGTACGGACGCTCCAGTTCCGGCTCCTTGTTACGCAGGATGATGTGCGACAGCGTCATCATCGCGTAGGAGATGGTGGCGCCGAATACCGCCATGGTGATCATCAGGTCACCTTCGCCGGTCAGCGACAGCAGGAAGCCGATCACGCCCGGTACCACCAGCGCCATGGTCGGCACCTTGCGCTCGCCGGTCACCGACAGGAAGCGCGGCAGGTAGCCGGCACGGGACAGTGCGAACACCTGGCGGGAGTAGGCGTAGATGATCGAGAAGAAGGAGGCGATCAGGCCGGCCAGGCCAACCAGGTTGACGAAGGTGGCTGCGGTGGAGTCTTCACCGTAAACCGCCTGCAGCGCGCCAACCAGCGGTGCGCCGTGGTCTTTCATCGCATCGGCGCCGGCGATACCCGGGGCCAGGAACAGTACGCAGCCACCGAAGATCAGCAGGATGATCATCGCGGTGATGATCCCCTTCGGCATATCGCGGGCCGGGTCTTCGGTCTCTTCAGCGGCCAGCGGCACGCCTTCCACCGCAAGGAACAGCCACATCGCGAACGGCAACGCCGCCCAGATACCCATGTAGCCCTGCGGCAGGAAGCTGCTGGAACCGGCCACGTCCGGGTTGGGGGCGATATCGAACAGGTTGTCGACACTGAAATACGGCAGCGCACCGAAGATGAACACCAGGATCGCCGCAGCAGCGATGGCGGTGATCACCATCATGATCTTCAACGCTTCACCGGCGCCCCACAGGTGGATACCGACGAAGATGGCGTAGAAGGCGGCGTAGACCATCGGCCCGTTCCAGCCGAACAGTTCGTTGACGTAACCGCCAATGAAGATGGCGATAGCCGCCGGTGCGATGGCGTATTCCAGCAGGATTGCGGTACCGGTCAGGTAGCCGCCCCAGGGGCCCATGGCACGTCGTGCGAAGGAGTAACCACCGCCGGCAGTCGGCAGGGAGGAGGAGAGCTCAGCCAGAGTGAGCACCTTGAAGGTGTACATGATCGCCATGGCGATAGTGGCCAGCAGCATGCCGCCGAAGCCACCCTGTTCCAGACCGAAGTTCCAACCGGCGAAGTCGCCGGAGATCACATAGGAGACCCCCAGGCTCGCCAGCAGGATCCAGCCGGCCGCACCTTTTTTCAGCTGGCGCTGCTGAAGGTAGTCGTTCGATACCTTCTCATATTCGACGGAGCTACTCGCATGTGTATCTGCCATCTTATTCGTCCTCGTAGACTTGTTTTTATTGTTTGCATCGGCCATCGGCGCGATACGGGACACAGCACATTGATGGCTGCATTCGGCTCCACAGCTCATCAACGCGATAGAACCATCCTAGTGGAGCCTGCCGAGCGATGACAAAGCAGGATCAACAGGAGCGTTGGGTTACTATCGTATTTTTTAATAGTTTATTAACCTATTGAAAATAAATGGAAATGTCGATGCTTTGCGGTGCTTTTAAAGCGCCCGAAAACAGTGCGTGTTAGCGTAAGCCGGGCAGTTTTGGGGCGTGAATGAAGAAACCGTCATCTTGCCGACAGTCAGCATCGATTTTTTTGATAACGAGCCATTAGACTTTGGTCTTGGTGCGGCCTGATCCAGGCCATGGTCAGGTGATAGACCGCAAAAGCGCAGGGTGTCGATTAGAAGCGCCCTGATGGTAGGTTGGTGGTGAACATAGCGAACCCCAACACCCTAGCTACCCCAGAGCTGCTTCAATAGCTCGGTGGTACGGGCGGCCGGGTTCTGGCGGATCAATTTCTCCTCCGCCGCCAGTTTCAGGAACAGCCCATCCAGCGCGGACTGGGTGACATGCTCGGTCAGGTCCAGCTCAAGCGATTGGCCGACCAGCGGCAGTGACGCCGCCTCGCTGGCCAGGGTGTTGTAGTAGCGGGTGGCGCCGACCTGGTTCAGCGAATCGCTGATCACCGGGCGAAACAGTTCGGCAATCTGCGGGCCGGTCTTTTCGCGGAAATACTGGGTGGCGGCATCGTCCGGCCCCTGGTAGATCCGCTTGGCATCCTCGAAACTCATCTGCTTGATCGCATCCAGCACCAGCCCGGTCGCCTGGGGCGCCGCCTGCTCGGCGGCGCGGCTGAGGCTGGTGTCGAACTGATCGACCAGGTCGGCCAGGCCGTACTTGCGCAGGATGCCGCTGATGGTTTCGATACTGGCCGGCAGCGGGATGCGGATCTGGCTGTCGTCCAGATAGCCGCCCGGCTGGGCGATCCGCTCGATCGCCCGTTCGCTGCCGACCGCCAGCGCCTCTTTCAAACCGTCGATCAGGGTGGCGTTGCTCAGCTGCTGACCCTGCTCAGCCGGTTGCTGTTGCAACAGACTGCCGGCCGATTCCTTGGCCTTGTCCAGCAGATCACCCCAACCGGCCTGGCCGGATAACGGGAGTAACAGTAAAGCGGCAGCGAGTACCTTGCGCATTGGAGAGGTCCTGGGAGGGGATGGAGGTACTCTCTATTCTAGAGCAGTCTGCTGCGATGGCGGGTTGTTCAAAGAAATCTCATCGCCGGATTGGAGGCTCATGAATAGTGGGTACAGTTACTAGGCGAAAATATCGATCATTTCTCTGTATGTCTGACGCACTACGCGGGAGGCGCGCCCCGCCAGGTTCGTCAATCCGGCGAGTCGCTTGATAACCGCCTGCGGCGGTGGCGCCCCGGGTGACGCCCTACATTTGATCCGCCGAGCCTTGTTGCGCCGGCCAGTTGGTAGGTTGCGATTATAAGCCTGTAGCAGCGCGCTCCGCGCGCGATGAATGCTATTTACGGAATCGAAAAACCTTGGATTACGACACCCGAAGCGCAGATAAAGACCGCTATGTCGATACTTAACAGCATGGTGCCTCGAGCCGCGGAAACTTGTAGCCCAGGATTAAACGGCAAGGCACACAACTGTGATGTGACTTAAGAAAGGGGCGTCGGAAGGCCGCCCCTTGATGGATAGCTTTCCGTTTTCAGACTGAAAGCAACTCCCAGGAGGCGCCAAGCACATACAGGGTTACTAGGTCGGTGTGGTTATACACATCATAGGTTTTCCCATCGATCGCGACATTGCTTACCAGACTCCAGCCGCTATCGGTAGTTCTGAAGCTGTCTTCACCGTCTCCGACGACCATCAGCTGGTGACGACCGGCGTAATCGCCGCTGGCTTCGAAGGTGTTAAAGCCAGCCATATCGATCACATCGGCCGCCGTCAGCATCAGACGGTTATCGCCCGCGCCGGTCAGGTCGATTTTCTCGACACTGTCGATACGGCTACCTCCGGTGGGGTTGGCGCCGGCCTGGTTGGCGATAGCGGTGAGGTCCAGTGTCAGACCGCTGCCCGAGAGTTCGAGGGTGTCGAGTCCGCTGCCGCCGTCGATACGGGCCAGCTGGCCGTCGTTGCCGCCTTGGCCGTAGTTCGATTCAAGCGCGGTGATCATGGTGCCATCGATAACGAAGCGGTCGTCGCCCGCACCGCCATAGAGTACGCTGGCGGCGGTGGCGGTCAGGCTGTCATCGCCAAGCCCACCGACCAGGGTGGCGGCGCTGCCGCCGTCACTGAAGCTGTCGTCCTCTGCCGTACCCAACTGGTCCACCGCCGTTTGGTTGAAGGCGCCATCGGTGGCGCCGAAGATTACATAGCTTTTGCCGGCGTTTGAGGTATTGTTCGGGGAAGCGTATGGGGCGCCGACGATCAGGTCGGCCAGGCCGTCGCCGTTGACATCGCCGGCCGCGGCGACGCTCCAGCCGCTGCTGTCGTCTGACGCCTCGCCGTTGATCGCGAAACCGCCGTCGCCGCCGGCGATGGTAGCCAGATCGATGGCATTGGTGTTATCCGCCTTGCCGAATACCAGATAGCTTTTGCCGGCGTTTGAGTTACCATTCGGGTCTGCGCCTAGGGCGCCGACGATCAGGTCGGCCAGGCCGTCGCCGTTGACATCGCCGGCCGCGGCGACGCTGTAACCGCTGTTGTCGTCTGCCGACTCGCCGTTGATTGCGAACCCGCCTGTGCCGCCGGCGACGGTAGCCAGATCGATGGCCTCGGTGTTATCCGTCTTGCCGAATACCAGATAGCTTTTGCCGGCTTCAAAGCCACCGTTCGGGTCAGCGGATGGGGCGCCGACGATCAGATCGGCCAGGCCGTCGCCGTTGACATCGCCGGCCGCGGCGACGCTCCAGCCACTGTTGTCCCATTCCGCCTCGCCGTTGATCACGAACCCGCCGTCGCCCATGGCGGAGAGATTCACAGCGGTGTTATCCGCCTTGCCGAATACCAGATAGCTTTTGCCGGCGTTTGAGGTATTGTTCGGGGCAGCGTATGGGGCGCTGACGATCATGTCGGCCAGGCCGTCGCCGTTGACATCGCCGGCCGCGGCGACCCTGTAGCCACTGTTGTCCCATTCCGCCTCGCCGTTGATCACGAACCCGCCGTCGCCCATGGCGGAGAGATTCACAGCGGTGTTATCCGCCTTGCCGAATACCAGATAGCTTTTGCCGGCGTCTGAGTTACCGTTCGGGTCAGCGCCTATGGCGCCGACGATCAGGTCGGCCAGGCCGTCGCCGTTGACATCGCCGGCCGCGGCGATGCTGTGGCCGCTCAGGTCGCCTTGCGCGTCGCCGTTGATCACGAACCCGCCGTTGCCATTGGCGATCTCGGCCAGATCGACGGCATCGGTGTTATCTGCCTTGCCGAATACCAGATAGCTTTTGCCGGCGTTTGAGGTATTGTTCGGGTCAGCGTATAGGGCGCCGACGATCAGGTCGGCCAGGCCGTCGCCGTTGACATCGCCGGCCGCGGCGACGCTCCAGCCACTGTTGTCGTTTTCCGCCTCGCTGTTGATCACGAAACCGCCATTGCCATTGGCGACCTCGGCCAGGTCGACGGCATCGGTGTTATTCGCCTTGCCGAATACCAGATAGCTTTTGCCGGCGTTTGAGGTATTGTTCGGGTCAGCGTATAGGGCGCCGACGATCAGGTCGGCCAGGCCGTCGCCGTTGACATCGCCGGCCGCGGCGACGCTGTAGCCGCTGGTGTCGCCTGCCGCCTCGCCGTTGATCACGAAACCGCCTGTGCCGGCGGCGATTGCAGAAAGCTCGATGGGGGGCGGTGGGGTGATGGTGACCGTGCCGTTGGCGGCCGATGACAGGTTACCCGTCGGATCCACTGTGTAGACCTTATAGCTGCCATCCACCAAGCCCGTTGCCGCCAGTGCGGTATCGCTGTTGGCGGCGGTGATTGCCACGCTGTTCCACAGATCGTCGTTAGCGTCGGTGATATCGGCCAGCTTGGTTACCGTAACGTTGCTGTTGACCAGGTAGGCGGTACCGATCTCGCTGCTCTGCATGGTGGCACTGCCGCTGTTGTTGATGGTGGCGGCGGTGACGGTGGCGGTCGGGGCGACGGTATCAACCAACTCCAATGCAACGTAAAGGGTATTGGGATAGCTGTCTTCGTAGTCCTGGACGAAGCCATATTCCATGTAGATACCGGCGTGGCCCGAATTCGACGGTGTGGCCGACCAGTAGACGGAGAAGGGATTCCACCCCGAGGGAGTACCGTTGAGGTCAAAACCCGTCCCCGTGCCATTATAGGCGTCCCAGATCGCCAGCAGGCCGTCGTAGGTGCCGTTGGGTTCGCCGGCCGGGTTGTTACCGACCGCAGTGCCGGGGCGAGAGTTCTCGGTAAGTGGTGACTCGCCGATGGTCGGCAGCGCCAACTTGACGCCGTTCAGCTCGGCATAGCGGTAGGTATTGTCGGTGTCCACGTTTTCGTACAGGCCGTCATTATTGTTATCGGTCGCGCCCGTTTTCCGATTTCCATCAATATCGAATACAAAAATACTGTCCAGCTCATCGTGCGTGGCATCGTCCTTGCCGCCGTTCAGGCTGCCAGTGTTGGCGCTGGTGCCGTCACCGGAGCGGTCCCAGTGGTAGTACCACTTGCCATCCACATTCACCGGGACGATCAGCTTGCCGTAGTCGCCCAGGTCGATAATCGGCGGTGCCGGCACGGTAAAGACCGCATTGCCGGACGCTGGGTTACCGGCCGTATCTTCAACCTTTGCCGCCGTGAAGGTCAGCGTATCGTTCACCGCCACGGTCGTACCGTTGCCCAACGTAAGTTCGAAGGTGCGGGCATAGCCGTCAACGGCATCGCTCGCCGCCAGCGCGGCACCCGTGCCCAGGCTGTGGCTGTTGCTTACGGTGAGATCGCCCGCAGTCAGGCTGGCCACCTTCACCGGTTCATTGAGCTTCAGAGTGATCTTGTCGCCGACGCCGTAGCTGCCGTCCTCGGTGCCGCTGCCCGCCGCTATCGGCGTGGTGGCATCAACCGTGGGTGCTGTGCCGTCCACGGTCACGCTGTTGGTCGAGGCGGCACTGAGATTGCCCGTCGCATCCACCGTGTAGACATTGTAAGTACCCTCGCTTAAGCCCGTTGCCCCCAATGCGGTATCGCTGTTGGCAGCGGTAATCTCGACGCTGTTCCACAGGTTGTCGGCGGCGCTGGTAATATCGGCCAGTTTGGTTACCGTGACGTTGCTGTTGACCAGGTAGGCGCTACCGGTCTCGCTGCTCCGCACGGTGGCAGTGCCGCCGGGTTGAATGGTGGCGGCGGTGAAGGTTACGGTCGGAGCGACGGTATCAACCAACTCTAACACAACGTTCATATTGAAGGCGTCGTGGTCATCGTGGACGGTGCCAACGTTCAGATTGATGAAGGCGTGGCCCGAACCCGATGGTGTGGCCGACCAGTAATTGCTGGACTTCCAGTCCGAGGGGGCGCCGTTGATTATAGTATTCGTTTCTGTGCCATTATGGGCATCCCATATCGCCAGCAGGTCGTCATAGGTGTCGTTGGTTTCACCGTTTGGGGTGTTATTGACTGCCGTGCCGGGGCGAGGGCCCTGGATTACCGACGATTCGCCCATGGTCGGCAGTGCCAGTTTAACGCTATTTAGCTCGGCATAGCGGTAGGTATTGTCGGTATCTACGTTTTCGTACAGGCCGTCATTATTGTTATCGGTCGCGCCCGTTTTCTGATTGCCATCAATATCGAATACAAAAATACTGTCCAGCACGTCATGGCTGACAGTGTCGTAACCGTTATTCAGGCTACCGTTGTCGGCGCTGGTGCCGTCGCCGGAGCGGTCCCAGTGGTAGTACCACTTGCCATCCACATTCACCGGGGCGATCAGCTTGCCGTAGTTGCCCAGGTCGATAATCGGCGGTGCCGGTACGGTAAAGACCGCATTGCTGGACGCTGAGTTACCGGCCGCATCTTCAACCTTTGCCGCCGTGAAGGTCAGCGTATCTTTCACCGCCACGGTCGTGCCGTTGCCCAACGTAAGTTCGAAGGTGCGGGCATAGCCGTCAACGGCATCGCTCGCCGCCAGCGCGGCGCCCGTGCCCAGGCTGTGGCTGTTGCTTACGGTGATATCGCCCGCAGTCAGGCTGGACACCTTCACCGGTTCATTGAACTTCAGAGTGAACTTGTCGTCGGCATCGTAGCTGCCACCCTCGGTACTGCTGCCTGCCGCTATTGGCGTGGTGGCATCAACCATGGGTGCGGTAGTGTCCACTGTCACGCTGTTGGTCGAGGCGGTGCTGAGGTTGCCCGAGGCGTCTACCGTGTAGACCTTGTAAGTACCATCACTCAAACCTGTTGCCGCCAGTTCGGTATCGGTATTGGCGGTAGTGATGGCAACACTGTTCCACAGATCGTCGTTGGCGCCAGTGATATCGGCCAGCTTAGTTACCGTGATGTTGCTGTTGACCAGGTAGGCGGTACCTTTTTCGCTGCTGCGCACGGTGGCGCTGCCGCTGCTTTGGATGGCGGCGGCGGTAACGCTGGCGGTGGGGGCCTGGGTGTCTGGCGCTGGACCGGGATTGGGGGTGGGTTGCGGCTTGGGCTGGTAAACCGCGCCGGTGCCGTCGCCGACCGACAGGTTATCGGCTTCGTCGTCGATGGCATCCTGCAGCGTGCTGTCGGTGGTGCGGTCCTTGACGGTGCTCAGGTCATTGTTTTCCGCGCCGCTCTCCAGCTGCTCTTCGATCTCCTCGGCTACGCGCTGCACCTGGGCGATCTTGACCAGCGTGCTGCCCTGATCGGCGCCGCTGGCGACGGCGTCATCGATCGATTTGTTCAGCTTGGCGATGCTTTGGGCGCTGTCGTCGGCCAGGGCGTCGACGCGCGCCTGCTGGGTGCTGTCCGCGCCGGTTTTGCCGGCGGCGGTGCTGAGCAGCTGTTTGACGGTATCGGCGTCGGCCAGGTTCAGCGGCGTGTCGGTCGGCGTCTTGAGCAGTTCGGCCACGGCGGCGACCGCGGCTTCGCTGCCGGCGGCTTCGTCGGCCACCAGGTCGGCGCCGTCCAGCAGCGCGGCGGTCTGGCTCAGCAGGGTGTTGACCTGGGCGGCGGCGGCCTGCACCTTCAGCGCCTGGCCGGTGGCCGCGCTGTCGGTATCCGTGCGCAGCGCTTCCTTCACCGGGTCGTAGTTCAGTAGGTCGATACCGGAATCGAGGCCGAGTTTGCTGGCCAGGGCGGCCTGGGCATCGGCGACGGCGGTGCTGCTGCCGGCATTGCTTTTCGCCAGGCTGTCGATCAGGGTGGTCAGCGGGTTGATCACCTTGGCGCCGGCCGGCGCGCTCATGCGGCCCTCGAACGGCGCACCGGTGGAGATGTCGGTACCGCCGGTCATGGTCAGCTCACCGAAGCCGGCGTCTTCGCCGAAGTCAAAATGACCGTTTTCATCGGTGATGCGGGTTTCCACTCGGGTGGTTTCGACGCCGTCGATCACTTCGGTTACCGTCAGGGTGACGGTGGCACCACTGAAATAGCCGTCGACTACCACGCCATCCTTGGAGAGCCCCGGTACGTCGACACCGCTGTACTCTTCGTTGGCATACAGCTTGGTGATCTCGCCGACCGGGTTGTCGCTGGCCAGTACGCTGTCGATCTCAGCCTGGCTGGGCTCGCGCCCCAGGATGCCGGCGTATTGGGCGATCACACCGATATCGTCCGACTTGGCTTCGATCAGCTCAGCGGAGTTGGCAAAGCTGGCCAATACCTCGGCACGGCTGGAACCCTGGTTGGTCAGCGCGTCCAGCCAGAACGCTTTGCCGTCGGCATCGGGTGCGCGGTCGAAGGTGTGCTGGTAGAGCAGATCGAGAAAGGCGCTGTCATCCTCGGCGGCGCCGTACAGCGTCTGGGATTCGTCGGAAATCATGAAGCTGGCGCAGATATCGAGCAGCGAGGCGCCGTTCTGGGCCTGCTGTGCCCAGAAGTTCAGTCCGCCGGCATCGGGGATACGGTCAAAGGCGGCAAAGTAAAGCCGGGCGACCGGCGCCACGACTTCGCTGAACTCCTGGCTGTCGATCAGCACCTGAGTCAGCTCGGCGGCGTTCAGCGTGCCGCTGTCCAGTTCGTTCTGCCAAAAGGCCTTGCCGCCCTCATCGGCCGGGCGGCCCAGAATCTGTTCGTATAGTTGGTCGATAAAGGTCGCGGTGGCCATCGGTGTTTCTCCCTGATACCGGTTGTGAATGCAGTACCCAAACAGGCGTTTTACACCGGCGATGTAAACCTGGTGTAAACGGCGCGGGGAGATTTGCAGGTTTTCTAGGTATTTTTCAGAGAATTCGAGCGGATTCTGCGGAGGCGGGCTCAATCCGCGACCGCAGTTGCGGATTGAGCCCTGTCCGGGAAGGGAAGCAGAAGGAGGCTTGTCAGTGGAGTGGCGGCGAGGGCTGCTCTGACGAATGCTCGGACATCAGCGTCAGGTATTGCCGGAACAGGTTGTCGCTCAGCGCCGGGTCCTGGCTGAGAGCGGCGTTCTCCAGTTGCCGGGCCAGCTGCATCAGCGTGGTTTGTCCCAGCAGTCCGGCGCCGTTGGCCAGCCGGTGTGCGGCCTGGGCCATGTCGGTCAGCTGGCCTTCGGCTTGGGCGGCCCGCAGTTGTCGGTCGGCTTGCTGAAGCGCGTCTTGCTGCTGGGCGATCAGCTGCTTCAATTCCTCGGGTGTCAGGTAGCCCTGGTATTCGTTCGGCGGCGCCGCGTCCTGCGATGGTTCGGCATGGGCGGTATCCGGCCGGCGGTCGCGATAGTGAGCAAGGGCGCGGTACAGCGCCTGCAGGCGCAGGGGCTTGCTGACCCAGCCATCCATCACGGTGTTTTCGCACCGTTCGATCACCTCGCGGGTGGCGTTTGCGGTCAGTGCAAAAATGGGGGGCAGTTCGGCGCCCTGGCGGTGTTGCTGCCGGATCAGGCGGGTGGCTTCGAAACCATCCATTCCCGGCATCTGGAGGTCCATCAGCACCAGGTCGAATGTTTGCCGTGCCAGGGCATCGGCCGCTGCCTGGCCGTCGGTCACCGCCATGACCTGATGGCCGTCGTGCTGCAGCAGTTTGCCGATAATGTCGCGATTCTGGGCGGTATCGTCGGCCAGCAGTATCTTTAATGGTGCGGGGGCGGGCGCCGGTCGCTCCGATTCGATCGGTATCGTTTGCGGGGGCTGCAGGTTGACCGTAAACCAGAAGACGCTGCCGGTACCGACATCGCTTTCCAGGCCGATATCTCCACCCATCGCCTCGACCAGTCGCTTGCAGATAGCCAGACCGAGGCCGATGCCGCCTTGTCGTCGGCGGATGCTGTTGTCGGCCTGTTCGAAGGGTTGGAAAATGCGCGACTGCATCTCCGCCGGGATGCCGCGGCCGGTGTCTTCGACGGAGATCATCAGGGTAGTCGGCTCGGCTTTCGCGTCCAGCAGCCCGGCGTACACGCGGATCTCGCCCCGGTCGGTGTATTTGATGGCGTTGTTGATCAGGTTCGCCAGTACCTGGCGGATGCGGACGGGGTCGCCAATCGCCTGTAGGGGCAAGTCGTTTATCGATAGTGACAGGCCGAGCCCTTTTTCATCCGCCAGCGACTGCGTCAGTGTCACCGCCTCCCGGATCACGTCGGCCGGCTGAAAGCGCTGTTGTTGCAGGCTGACCTCGCCCTTTTCCACCTGGGACATATCCAGCACGTCGTCAATCAGGGCCAGCAATTGCTTGCCCGCGTTGTCCACGGTGTAGAGCAGCTGTCGGTTGTCCGGCGTCAGGCTGGTTTTGTCCATCAATTGGGTCGCACCCAGCACCGCAGTCATCGGGGTGCGCAGTTCGTGGCTCATCATGGCCAGGAATTCACCTTTGGCGGCGCTGGCCGCTTCGGCCTGCTCCTTGGCCAGGTTCAATTGTCGGGTGCGTTCGGCCACCTGGTGCTCAAGCGACTGGGTCAACTGTCGTTCGGCATCCAGGGTACGCTGTTGGGATTGTTCGTGCTCCCGGCGCAGCAGGTTGTAACGGTCGGCAAAGGAAACGGCAAACAGCGGAATGATACCCAGCAGCGTCACCAGCATCTCTGATTCACTGAGAATATGGGGGATGACCCCCATGACGCCGAAATTAAACAGGGCGGCCGTCAGGATGAAGATGAACAGGGAGAGCAAGAACATGCGGGCAGCGCGATTCCCCTTGTACATCACGGTGATGCCTGCGGCGAGCGCAGCGATCAGATTCACTGGGGTTATCAGCGTGATCAGTTGGGAAGCCGTACGGATGTCCGCCCAGAGACAGACTCCTGTCATTAGCAGTGTGGTGATCAGCAAGCCGTTCAGTATTCGCCACCAGCTCCGACTGAATTGTCGGGTCTGCAGGAAGGCGGTCGAGAACGCCAGGTAGAAAAAGTTGGTGACCGCAATGCTGATGGGGATGAGGCGCATGGCCAGGTCGCTGTTAAGACCGCCGGCATATTGGAGGATTAGGCCGTTGAAGGCGGCAAAGTAGGTCAGAAACGAGAGAATAAACAGACTGAAGTAAACATAGAGTGCTTCACGCAGCACGAAGGTGACCAGTAGATAATAGATTCCGATGCCGAGGAGCACGCCACAGAGCAGCACCAGCAACATGGTTTTCTGATCGGTTGCCGCCCTGAAAGCCGATGGTTGCCAGACCTTCGGGGAGAGATTGACGGAGGTGTGGGTATTGATTTTCAGGTAGACGGTGCGCGTTTGGCCCGGCCTGATGGTGACCGGGAACAGGTTGGCGCGATGTTTGATCGGCCGCTGACTCACCGGCGTTGAGGCGCCCAACTGCAAGGGCTGCCAGTTTCCCGCGCTGTCTTGCTGATACAGGATGATGCTCTGTACGCGTGAATGGTCGCCTTCGATCCACCAGTCGGAATGGGCGCTGTTATTGTGAATCTGCAGGCGCGCCCAGATCGTATCGTGGGTGTAACCGATACTGCGGCTATCGCCGGGAGGGCTGGGCGAGAAAACCACCGGGCTGTCCGGCGCGGTAATCGCCTCGATGGTAAGTTCCCCGGCCGGCGCTTGCAGCAAGCCAAGTTCTGCGCCCACGACATAGCGGGCCTGGGTATCTGTCAGCGTCAGTGCCGCCTGTTGCGCATGGAGATTAACGGGCAATAGCAGCAACATCAGCAGGGCATAGAGCAGGATTCGCATTATTTGGTCGCTTCGAGGCGGTAGCCCTGTCTAGGGACGGTGATGATGTGGCGTGGATTGGCCGGGTCCGGCTCGAGCTTTTTCCGCAAGCGTGAAATCAGTACATCGACGGTTCTCGGGTGGCCCTCGCTTTCGCCGCGGGTCACCGCCTCCAGCAGGCTGTCTCGGCTGACCACATGGCCTTGGGCGGCGAACAGCCGTTTCAACAGGTCAAACTCGCCGGGGGTTAGCTCAACGGCCGTGCCCGAGTCCATGATCAAGTTGGAAGTGCTTGGATCGAGCACCCATGGGCCAAAAGGGGGCAGGGCATCCGCTTCCTCCGCTCCCTCCGCTGCCGGCGCGCGCCTCTGACCGGACAACAGACCCTGTACCCGGTGCAGCAGCTCGCCCGGGTGGAAGGGTTTGATCAGGTAATCGGTGGCACCCGCCTCGAAGCCCTCGAAGCGCTGCTCCGGCGTATTACGCCCGGTCATCACCAGAATGGGGGTGGCTCCGGCGAGGCTTTCGGCATGAACCAGCTGCAAACCGTCACCGTCCGGCAGGTTCAGGTCGATGATCAGCAGATCGAAGGCGGCTGTTTCAAGCGCCTTGCGTGCTGCCTGAATCGTTGTAGCAGCGGTTGTTTGGTATCCGTTCTTACGTAATACGGTATCACAGAGGTAGCGAATAGCGCCTTCGTCCTCGACAAGCAGAACATTCATGTACTTATTTACTCACAAATCCCGTCATGTGCGGGATGGCGGCCACTGCCGGGCGGCATGCAGAATACGCAGCACACGCACCAGGTCCCGTGTTATGTCGTAAATCAAAATGTAGTTCTGGTGCGCGATCAATTCGCGCGTACCTGCAACACGTCCAGGGCGACCAAGGCCAGGGTGATCGACCAGCCGCGAAGCTTTTTCCGATATCAGCTCATCGAGGGCGAGGGCGGCGGTCGGGTTGTCCTGGGCGATGTATTCCCGGATCTCCTTTCGGTCGAGGTCAGCTGGTTTGGTCCAAACCAGTCTCACGAATCAGTGCCTGAAAGTTTGCGCCGCGTTTCTGCCCGCCATGCGGCGGCTTCGGCTTCCACGTCCTCAGCGGCGATCAGCTCGCCCGCATTGGCCGAGTCTATGCCTGCCTGCACTTCGCGCCGAAACCAGGCATCATGCTCTGCTGCTTCCTGCTGCTGCCGCACAACTTCTCGCATAAAGTCCCGAAGAAGCTGTGCCCCACTACGGTCGCGAGACTTGGCGGCCTGGGTGAATTGCTGTTTTAAAGCGTCATCGACCCGGAAGGTGAAGGTTGCTTCGCTCATGGCTATATTCTCATGTGTTACAAATTATGTGCAATGTAGCACGTGGGCTGTTTTCCGTCTATTTACCACCGTCGCACAAGCCCTGAAACCGGAGACATAAAGTTATGAGGGATAGGAACATGACCAATTATCTCGCCCGCTACGAATGAATATTCATCGGGGCTGACGTCCATGGCGGAGGTTCTGTTTTTCCGCCGTTTTTCCGGGTGGGGCGGTACGCTTGTTGGACGGGGATCGGGCTGTCAGCGGGTGGCAAAATCGCTTGTTGAAGTGCTTGGGCTACTATGCACGTGTATCGATCAACAAGCCCCGCAGTTCTTCCAGCTTGTTGGCGATCGCCAAGGCTTCTTCGGTGGGGATCTGACGTACCAGTTCATCGGTGGAACGTTCGACCACCTTGATCACCGGCTTGCCGCTCTGTTCATCAACATTGAATTCAAGGTCGCGCTCCAGTGACCAGGCAAGATCGCTCATCCGGTTGGCCTGTTCTTCAAGCCGTTGGTCGATTGTGTCGGTGCTTTTATCATCAGGGTCGAGCACAACCAACCGAGGCGGTTCCACCTCTGTAGCAGAGTGGCCTGATGTTTTATTGCGGTCCGCCGCTACACCCTCGATTGAAAACTCCGGTGCTACTGCATGCGCCGGACCTGTACCGTTGCCAATGAAAGATTCCATAACATTCCCCTTCGAACTCGAAACCATGAGCATCGGTAATAAATTTAGCCAAGACGAGGGGAAGAAAGTTTTGGAATATTGAATAATTGTTTTGCTAAATCAAATTATTATTTCAGGATATCTTTATTTGAAAAATTCCAAAGCAGCGAGAGTGATGCGTGCCTCGCGTGATCCGGCAACTCGCCATTCAACCGTTGGCGATCAGCCCCCGTTGCTGCAGGTAGGCCAGAATCTGCCCGGTGGTGTCGGCGACGCTCTGGGCCGGGGTGCGCAGATGGAGTTCCGGCTGCAGCGGCGGCTCATAGGGGGAATCGATGCCGGTGAAGCAGGCCAGGTTACCGGCCCGCGCCTTGCGATACAGGCCCTTGGGGTCGCGTTTTTCGCACAGCGCCAGGGGCGTATCGACAAACACCTCGATAAAGGGGGTATCGCCCGCGCGTTGACGGGCCAGCGCCCGTTCCCGTCGAAACGGGGAGATAAACGCGGTGATTGCGATCAGGCCCGCGTCGCTGAACAGCCGGGCGGTCTCCGCCACCCGGCGGATGTTTTCGGCCCGCGCCTGCTCGCTGAAGCCCAGGTCCCGGCACAGGCCGTGGCGGACATTGTCGCCATCGAGCAGCATGGCGTGATGGCCACGCTCGAACAGCGCCCGGTCCAGCGCGTTCGCCAACGTCGTTTTGCCCGCACCGCTGAGACCGGTAAACCAGAGGATGAACGGCGTCTGACGCTTTTGATCGCTGCGTTGCGACGGCGTCACGGCCGTGGCTTGCCAGTGAATGTCTTCCGGGACCGTCATTGTGCGTCTCCCTGCGTTTTATTGTGTTTTTTTGTTTTTTTGTTTTTTTGCGTTCAGCGATGGCGCGCACGTCTGCGCGTGCTCGCCCTCTCCGGCGGGTGGTTCAGCTCAAACATTGCGGCTCAGCAGCGCCTGCCCATCCGGCAAGTCGGCAAAATCGGGCAGAGTGACAACATCCGGCCCGTCGGCACCGGTCGGCTCGTCGCGGGCAACCGGGTGCGATCTGTCCAGGGCGTCCGCTTTCTCGCTCTGGCCGGTCAGACGGTAGGCGCGGGCCAGGTTTTCACGCCAGTCTTGATGCCAGGGGGCCTTGGCGGTCGCCTGCTCCAACAGCTCGATACCCTCCAACAGGTGATGCTTGCGCAGATAGATCAGGCCCACCATATAGGTGCAGGCGGCGTGTTCCGGGTTGTGGTGCAGCATCTTCTTGAAGCTCAGCTCGGCGCCGTCCAGGTCGTCGGCATGGTACAGCGCCATGCCCTCGGTCAGAAACCCCGGCTCGGGCAGGGTGATCATGTCGTCGATCGGGTCCCATTCTATCCGGGCGTTGGTGCCCTGGATCAGCGGCGCCAGGTATTGTTCATACCGCTTCCATTTCGCCTTGGAGGTTTTGTACACCGGCTGGCGCACCTGCCAGACGCTGGCGGTTTTCACCGGCCGGTCCAGCTCGTTGAACTTCAGCACCTGCGGTTGCCAGTCCACGCCGATATAGTCCAGCATCCGGCGGGCGCAGCCTTCCAGGTCTTCGACGACGTCTTCGTAGTTGATCTCCAGAATTTCGCCGGGGAAGGTCTGATGCCAGTGGTGCATCAGCAGGTTGTGATCCGCCAGCTGCTCGCCGATATCGGTCAGGTCGTAGGCGAAGCCCATGCCGCCGTGCTTGGCCTGGTAATCGGTAAAATAGTTGGACAGCGCGATATCGCGCGGGTCGCGCCGCACCGAGATGATCTTCGCGTGGGGAAACAGGAACTTGATCAGGCCGATGTTCTCGAAGTTGTGCGGCAGCTTGTCGACCACGTGCCGGGCTTCGGGCGCATAGTCCTGCAACTCCTTCAGGATGCCGTCGGCGATCCCCCGGGTGACCCCCTGGGTCAAGTCGTCGACACAGTCAGGGTAGTGGCGGTCGGAACCGGTATGGCGCTCCCAGCGCTCCAGCCCTTGAATCCGCTGCGGAATCACCCCCAGCTCGCCGGCGCCGAAAATCTCGCTGTGGCCGGCCAGAATCTGCTCCACCAGGGTGGTGCCGGAGCGGGGCATGCCGACCACGTACACCGGCAGGGTCGAGTCCGAGCCGTACCCCGGCCGGTGCTCATACAGCGCCCGGCAGAACGCCATACGGATGCGGGCGCACTGGTTGCGGTGTACGCGGGCGTTGTAGTGCAGAAACTTGCGGCTGGCGTCATTGGCCTGGCGGGCCAGCTCGAACGCCTTGTCATGGTCCTTGCGCTTCTCCCAGGCGGCGGCCAGCTGAAACAGGATGCTTGAGCGCAGGCTGCCCTCCAGGCTGGGGGTTTTCGCCGCCTGCTCCAGGGCCGCCAGCGTTTCGGCGTCCTCTGGAAACCGGCGGGCGTTGATCAGCGACAGCTGGCCTTTGATGGGGTCGAGCTGCTGCACCCGCTCGAACAGCGCCACCGCCTCCTCAATCCGGCCCTGCTGCATTTTCTGCTGGCCCAGGGCGCTGAGCGCGGGCAGGAAGTCGGGGTGTTCGGCCAGTACCGCGTCAAAACGCTGCTGCGCCGTCGCGTAGCGTTGCGCCTGGCTGTCCACCTGGGCCAGCGCGGTGTTCGCTTGCGCCAGTTGGTAGCGCCGACTGGCATCGTCGTCCGGCAGGGCGCTTGCCAAAGCCAGCGCTTTCTCGGATGCCTGTTGTGCCAGGACCTCATCGAAGCCCTGTACGCAGGCGCCCGACAGCTGTAGCCAGAGCGCGATGTTGTCTTGGTCCTGACGCAGTGCCCGCCGCAGCAACTGCACCGCCTGTAGGGTATAGCCCTGTAGCTGGGCCAGCTCGGCCTGCAGCAGGCACAGTTCGGTGCTGTCCGGGGTCTGCTTCAGGTAGCGGGCAATGACTTCGCTGGCCTGGTCATGATGGTCGGCGGCGGCCAGCTGACGGCCGTACTGGCAGACGGCGTCACTCTGCTGCTCGGCACTCAGGCCATCCAGCCACTGTTCCGCCCGTTCGAACTGGCCACCCAGAATCCAGAGGTGCAGTTGCTGGCCGTCCAGCAGCGCTTGTTGCTGGCTCAGGGCGGCTGGCGGCAGCTTGTCCGTCAGCTCGGCCAGCAGCCTGTATGCCTGCGCCAGCCAGTGCCGGGTTGCCGCCCGGTCATCCAGCTGCAGGCAGAGGGCGACCAGGTTGTTCAGCGTCGCCAGTCGGTCGGGCGCCAGTGCAATGGCGCGTTCGAACTGGGCGCGAGCCGCCGTGGTGTCGCCCTGCGACCAGCGGCAGTAGCCCAGGCGGGCGATCGCCGGCGCGTAATCCGGCTGCTGCGTCAGTGCCTGTTCAAGTTGGGCTTCGGCCTCGGCAAAGCGGCCATGGGTAATCAGAACGGCGGCCAGGTCGGTACGTACCGGTGCGGCATAGTCGGCCTGCTGGGCCAGGGCTTGCTCCAGCCATTGGCGGGCGTCGGTGTAGCGATGGGTATGGGTGCCTGCCAGCGCCAGCAGCGGGAGCCCGTCCGCCGGCGGACGATCACCGCTCAATGGCTGGCATTCGGTCAGCAATTGCTCATACTGCTGGTAATCGGCCAGCACCCTGAGTCTGTCTATCTGCGTCATCTGTTCTGCCTTATTGCAAAAACTGCTCTGTCCTGAAACCCTGGCCACCGCCTGGCGGTGGCTGCTGCAGCAACGGCGTCACTTTCCGGCCAATGCCGATAGCTGGCATCTGCGCTTTCACAAAACCCGGCTGCTTGCCGAACTGATCGCCGAGATTGCGGCAAACCGTTACCTGTTCTCGCTACTGCAGCGGGTCAGAAAAGCCGACGGCAGCTGAACCGGTTTTTCAGTATCTAGGCTATCAACAACAGCCAAAACCTTGACCGGACGCCTGGCCAAGGGGATGGAGGGGGTGGGTTATCAACTGAATCACCGAGGCGTCATCGCCCCGGCGACCCGTTGTGTCGAAAAATGCGTGCTGCACTGTCGCCGGCTTTACGAGCGAGGCCGTTGCCGGGCGGGGGAAAACGCCCGGCAACGGCTGGCGGACTCTGTGGCACGCTGGCGGCGCTGGTTAATCGCCGGCCTGTCGACGGATATCCAGGCCCGCCTGGAGCACGCGCTGAGCGGGTACCCGAATCGCTGGCTGCGTCATTGCCTAGACCACCAGGCCTTGTGAAGTTAGGATGCCGTTGGGGATGGTAACGTCGTATTGTGCAAGGGGGACGCTTTTCCATGGGCCGCCTGACCAAATAAAACAAGTATCAGTAATGGTAAAAAGGTCGCCGGGTTCTCCTCCTGTTGTAAATGACGCGTCCTGACCGTAACTCCTTACGACTTTTCCTCCTTTAGAAAACTGAGCGGCAAAATGTATAGTATCTGTCTTGAAATTTATCCCACCGGTTACCCTGTCTGTCCCCGACACCTCTGCTTCCTGCGCCCCCCTCACCGGGTTCCCGCTCCCTACTAAAATGATTTTATCGTCCCCCGACAGTTTTTCACCTCCCGACCAGAGACCAAATGCCGCGTTATGGTCAGCTGTCGGGCTGTTGACTAAATCCGCCGAATCACTATCAACACGGATAAAAATCTTATAACTAACCTCTTCGCTAAACGTCCGGTTGCTGTGATAAGACGACAGGCCGTTCACCAGATCGAAAACGACCACGCTCTTGTTCGGGCTCGTAAACTCGTCACCGGGTGACTCGTTGCCCGCGCTATCACGGGTGAATCCGGCTGTAACTGCCAGTACGTCGTCATTAGTCAGCGGATCGAATCCTTCGACCCCTTCGAGGTCCGGCTTGTTCGGATCGGTCTTATCCCCGGTCAGCGTGATCGCCAGTGTTTTGGAATCCGTCACCTTGGCGCTGGCGATATCGTCTGCGACGAACGAGATCGGGCTCGTATCGCTGCCGTCGATCTTCCAGGTCAGTTTGCTCCAGTCCAGTCGAGCCTTGATATCGGTGCTTGCGGTTTCGTCACTTTCCAGCAAGGTATCAAAGTTGGTGCCGGTCAGGGTCAGGGTGTTGTTTTGAGTATCGTAGGCCGCGCTGGTGATGGTGCTGGTGGGCGCGGTGGTATCCAGGGTGTAGCTCTGCTGGGCGACCTTGCCGTCGTTACCGGCGAGATCGGTGACCTTCAGCTCGATGGCGCTGTTGTCGCCGCTCGCCAGCGTGACGCCCTCCCATGTCAGCGTTTTGTCCGTCACCTCGTCACTGATATCGACCCAGTCGCCGCCGTCGACGCGGCCTAACAGTGCTTCGCCCGTGGCCAGCGTGGCACTGAGCGTGGCGGTGATGGTCTGGTTTTCGGCGGTTTTGGTAATGAAATCGCTGGCGCTGACGCCCGTATCGGCGCTGAGGGCGATGTTACTGAGCGTGGTGGTTGGCGCGATGGTGTCCAGCGTGGCGGTCAGGGTGTGGGCGCCGTCCGCGTTAATATTGCCGGCGCTATCGGCCACGGCGAACCGCAGGTTGTTTTCGCCATCTTTCAGGGTAAGACCACCCAGCGCGTAGATACCGCTGCCTTCATAGCTCAGTGTCGCCCAGGTCGTTCCGCCGTCCAGCGAACCGTACAGGGTTTCACCTTCCGGCAGGGCATCCGAGAGGTATACGTTCACGGTCTGCTCGGCTGTTTTAGTGACTTGATCGCTGTCGCTGCTGCCAGTGTCGGCCGACAACGTAACGCTTTGGATCAGATTGGAGGCGTTGCTGTCCGGCGCGGTGGTATCCAGGGTGTAGCTCAGCGCCGCACTGGCCTCGGAGACATTGGCCGAGTCGGCCGTATCGGCGATTTTAGCGGTTAGCGATTTGACACCATCCTCACCCAACGCGCTGGCCGTAATGTCGACATACTTCGCGTCGATATTATCGTTGCTCAGGGTGGCGCTGCCCACCGCGTTCTCGCCTTCATACAGGGTGACCGTATCGCCGACACGGGCCGCCGTGGTGCCGCTGCCAGCCAGCGCGACCCGCACGGTCGGGGTGCTGTCGTTACTGATGGCATCCGTATCGCTGCTGCCGCTGTCCGATGTTTTGACTAAACTCAGCGTCGGCGCGGCTGGGGCGATGGTGTCGACTGTGCTGTTGTTGGTGATGGTGTTGACTGTCTGATCTTGCGCGGCGTTCCCTGCAATATCAGTGATCGAGTTGGCGGTGCCGACGTCGGCGTCGTATTGAACACTGTCGACGGTCACGCCGGCCTCGATCTTGTTTTTAAGGGACAGGGTCACCTTGTCGCCGTCACCGGTTATGCTCGCCGTATTGATGGTGACCGGCGTGTTATCTACCGTGACGGTAAAGTCTGCCGCTTCGAGCTTGGGAGCGCTGATCTTTTCGTGCCAGCTGATTTCGATATCGCCGTCGGCATTGACCTGCACGCCGCTAATGGTGGGAGTATCGCCGTTCACCGTATAGTCCTGCTGGACGACCTTGCCGTCGTTACCGGCCTTATCGGTCACTTTCAGCTCGATAGGGTATGTGCCTTTCGTCAATAAAACATTCCATGTCAGCGTTGTGCCTTCGACCTTGTCGCTGATGTCGACCCAGGTATTGCTGTCACCGGCCCGCCCGAACAATCGCTCATCGTCGGCCAGTGCCGTGCTGAGCGTGGCGGTAACGGTCTGGCCGTCTTCATTGGTGATGAAGTCACTGTCGCTGATACCCGTATCATTACTGAGGGCTATGTCGCTGAGGGTTGTGGTCGGCGCGCTGGTATCCAGGGTGTAGTCCTGGCTGACCAGCGGGCCTTTGTTGCCGGCCTGATCCCGTACCTGCAGCTGCAGGCTGTTGCTGCCGCTGGCGAGGGTAGCCTCCCAACTGACCGCCGTGCCACTCACCGTGTCACTGATATCGATCCATGTGGTGCCGCCATCCACGGAACCGTACAGGCGCTCGCCGTCTGCCAGCGGCTGGCCCAGGGTGGCGCTGAGGGTTTGTTGCGCAGTACCGGTGTTGAAGTCACTGTCGGATGCGCCGGTATCGGCGCTGAGGGTGATGGCCGGTGGAGTGTACAGTGTGCCGTCGGCGTTGAATTTCTGCACGAAGATGCTGTAATCATGGCCGTCGTCGCTGTCTTGCCCATACCAGGTCACTATGAACTCACCGTCGCTGCCGATGGCGGTGATCTGCGGTGCCTTGTCATTGCCCGAGCTGTTGCCGGTCGCCTCCAACTGGACCGGGTCATTACCATCGGTGGTGCCGTTGGCATTGAACTTCTGCACGAAGATGCTGGTGTCGTGGCCGTCGTCGCTGTCCTTTCCATACCAGGTCACCACAAACTCGCCGTCACTGCCGATGGCGGTGATTTGCGGCGCCTTGTCATCGCCCATGGTGTTGCCGATCGCCTCCAGTTTGACCGTCTCATGGCCGGTGGTGGTGCCGTCGGCGTTGAATTTCTGAACGAAGATGCTGGTGTCGCCGTCGCCGTCGCCGTCGCCGTCGCCGTCATTGCCGTGCCAGGTCACCACGAATGCACCGTCGCTGCCGACGGCGGTGAGCTGCGCAGATTGCTCAATATCATTGATGTCGCTGATCGCTTCGAGCTGGACCGGGTCGTCGCTGGCGGTGGTGCCGTCGGCGTTGAACTTCTGTACGAAGACACCGCTGTTACCGTCACCGTTGCCGTCCGCACCTATCCAGGTCACCACGAAGTCACCGCTGTTGCCGACAGCGGTGATTTGGGGGAAGCCGAGTGCCTCGAGCTGGACCGGGTCGTGGCCGTTGGTGGTGCCTTCAGCATTGAACTTCTGCACGAAGATGCTGAAGCTGCTGTCGCCGTCCATTCTCGCCCAGCTCACTACGAATTCACCGGCGCTGCCGATGGGGATGATTTGTGGTAACAGGTCCATGTTGTTGCCGAGTGCTTCGAGCTGGACCGGATCGTTGCCGTTGGTGGTGCCGTCGGCATTGAACTTCTGCACGAAGATTCTGAAGGCTAGGCCATCGTTGCTGTGCACTCCCATCCAGGTCACCACGAACTCACCTTCGCTGCCGACGGCCGCGATCTGCGGAGACCCGCCGATCTCTGAAGCATTGCCGAGCTTGACCGGACCGTTGCCGCTGGTGCTGCCGTCGGCGTTAAACGTCTGCACGAAGATGCTGGGGTAGCCGTCGCCGTCGCCCTCGCCGTCCAGGCCGCTCCAGGTCACCACGAAGGCACCGTCGCTACCCACGGCGGTGGGCTGCGGATATTGTGTAATACCAACGATGTCGCTGATCGCTCCGGGCTGGACAGAGGTCTGTTGGGTGGTGCCGTCGGCGTTGAACGTCTGCACGAAGATGCTGCTGTCACCGTCACTGTCCTGTCCAATCCAGGCCACCACGAATTCACCGCTGGTGCCGATGGCCGTGGTCTGCGGATAAAAGTCGTTACCCGAAGCGTTGCCGAACGCTTCGAGCTGGATCTGGCTGGCGATTCCGGTGGTGGGCGCCGTATTATCGACGGTGATGGTGTTGCTGGCCGATGCGCTGAGGTTGCCGGTTTTGTCCACCGTGTACACTTTATAGCTGCCCTCCGCCAGGCCCTTGGCGGTCAGAGCGGTGTCGCTGTTGGCGGTGGTAATCTCAACGCTGTTCCACAGATTGTCGTTGGCGCCAGTGATATCGGCCAGCTTGGTTACCGTGATGTTGCTGTTCACCAGGTAGGCGGTACCTTGTTCGCTGCTGCGCACCGTGGCGCTGCCGCTGGCATTGATGGCGGCGGCGGTAACGCTGGCGGTGGGCGCCTGAGTATCCGGTGCCGGGCCCGGATTTGGGGTGGGTTCCGGCTCGGGCTGATAGACCGCGCCGGTGCCGTCGCCGACCGAGACGTTGTCGGCTTCATCGTCAATGGCGTCCTGCAGCGCGCTGTCGGTGGTGCGATCCTTGACGGTGCTCAGGTCATTGTTTTCCGCACCGCTTTCCAGCTGCTCTTCGATCTCCTCGGCAACGCGCTGCACCTGGGCGATCTTGACCAGCGTGCTGCCCTGGTCGGCGCCGCTGGCGACGGCGTCATCGATCGACTTGTTCAGCTTGGCGATGCTTTGGGCGCTGTCGTCGGCCAGGGCCTCGACGCGCGCCTGCTGGCTGCTGTCGGCGCCGGTTTTGCTGGCGGCCGTATTGAGCAGCTGTTTGACGGTGTCGGCGTCGGCCAGGTTCAGCGGGGTATCGGCCGGGGTCTTGAGTAGTTCGGCCACGGCGGCGACCGCGGCTTCGCTGCCGGCGGCTTCGTCGGCCACCAGGTCGGCGCCGTCCAGCAGAGCGGCGGTCTGGCTCAGCAGGGTGTTGACCTGGGCGGCGGCGGCCTGCACCTTCAGCGCCTGGCCGGTGGCCGCGCTGTCGGTATCCGTGCGCAGCGCTTCCTTCACCGGGTCGTAGTTCAGCAGGTCGAGGCTGCTGTCGAGGCCGAGTTTGCTGGCCAGGGCGGCCTGGGCATCGGCCACGGCGGTGCTGCTGCCGGCATTGCTTTTGGCCAGGCTGTCGATCAGGGTGGTCAGCGGGTTGATCACCTTGGCGCCGGCCGGCGCGCTCATGCGGCCCTCGAACGGCGCACCGGTGGAGATGTCGGTACCGCCGGTCATGGTCAGCTCACCGAAGCCGGCGTCTTCGCCGAAGTCAAAATGACCGTTTTCATCGGTGATGCGGGTTTCCACTCGGGTGGTTTCGACGCCGTCGATCACTTCGGTCACCGTCAGGGTGACGGTGGCACCACTGAAATAGCCATCGACCACCACGCCGTCCTTGGAGAGCCCCGGCACGTCGACACCGCTGTACTCCTCGCTGGCGTACAGCTTGGTGATCTCGCTGACCGGATTGTCGCTGGCAACGAAGCTGTCTATCTGCGCCTGGCTCGGCGCCTGGCCCAGAATCGCGCTGTACAGCGCGATGACGCCGATATCGTCCGATTTGGCGTCGATCAGCTCGGCGGAGTTGGCAAAGCTGGCCAGTACCTCGGCACGGCTGGCGCCCTGGTTGGTCAGCGCGTCCAGCCAGAACGCCTTGCCGTCGGCATCGGGTGCGCGGTCGAAGGTGTGCTGGTAGAGCAGGTTGAGGAAGGCGCTGTCATCCTCGGCAGCGCCGTACAGCGCCTGGGATTCGTCGGAGTCCATAAAGCCGGCGCAGATCTCCTGTAGCGAGGCGCCGTTCTGGGCCTGCTGTGCCCAGAAGTTCAGGCCGCCGGCATCGGGGATACGGTCGAAGGCGGCAAAGTAGAGCCGGGCGACCGGCGCGACCACTTCGCTGAACTCCTGGCTATCGATCAGCACCTGAGTCAGTTCGGCGGCGTTCAGCGCGCCGCTGTCCAGCTCGTTCTGCCAAAAGGCCTTTCCGCCGTCATCTGCAGCACGGCCCAGGATCTGTTGGTACAGTTGATCGATAAAGGTCGAGGTGGCCATCGGTTTCTCTCCTGAAATCCGTCTACTTAAGGTGATGGAGAGCTTTTTAACATAGGGAGGTAAACCCGCTTTAAACGAGCTGTTAACGAGATGTTAACGGCGCGAAAAAATTTGGGCATTCGTCAAAAAATGTTGCCTGCGGCCGTGCGGAGCTGCGTGACCGGCGGTGAGGCGGTGTCGATCCAGGTGTTTTTATCAGTGAAACGACGATGTTTATCCGTCAGGCGCGGATGGCGGTTTCGGGTTGTCTGCGGGGTTCCCGGCAACAGGGGGGGGGGCACGGATGTAGATCAGGCCGGTCGCCATCCCGATCTTAGAGCTGGCATAGCCAGTAATATGCTGGCCTCGAGGTCTGCTATGCGGCCTTCGAGGCCGGGGATTTCTATAGGGGTTAATCGATTTACGTATCGACAGAAATACGGCGGGCCTGGAATTGCTCCATCAGGCTCGTCAGCCGTTGCCGGTCAGCGGTACGGGCGGCGCGTCCTGCGTGGTTCGGTAATTCGGCTATCTGTTCGATGACCAACAGTCAGCGGCGGTGGCGCCCGGGTGATGCCCTACAGTCGATTTGCCAGCCTCTGTCGCGCCGGGTAGATGATAGGCAACGTTTATACGCCTGTAGCAGCGTACTCCGTGCGCGACGAAGCCTATTTCCGGAATGGCAAAGTCTGGCTATGACAGCCGAAGCACAGATAAAGAGCGATATTTCGAAACTTAACAGCATGGTGCCTCGGGTCGCGGAACCCTATAGTGCAGGGTAAAACGGCAGGGCACCAACTGTGTAGTGGCATAAGAAAGGGACGCCGAAAGGGCGCCCCTTAATAGACAGCTATTCCGTTTTCAGACTAAAAGCCTTACAGAATAAGTGATGTACCCTCTGCCACGGAGGTTTGTCGCAAGGCCGGCGTTACAGGCTGAAATCCCACTGCTCGCCCTGCAGGTACTGGCCACTCAGCTCCACCGAGGTGGCGAAGGCGCCGGCGATCTGTTCGATGGTGGAACCACTGGTCAGTTCGCCCAGCCAGAACGCCTTGCCCTCCGTGTCCGATTCACGACCCAGCACCGCCACATAGAGCTGCTCGAGCTGATCTTCGGTGCTCAGACTGTCGAACTCGACGCCACTGCTTTGCTGGTACTCCGCCGAGCGCAGGAACTCCAGTGCGATATAACCCAGCGACAGCCCGTTGGCACTGTCCTGGGTCCACCACTGGAAACCGCCCAGATCCGCCTGGCGACCGAGCACCTGGCTGTACAGCGTGGCGACCGCCTGCAGCTCGCTGCCGTAGACCGGATTAAAGCTGCCGTCGGCGAAGGTCAGCTGCTCGATATTGACCAGGGTGTCACTGTCACTGGCGTCGTCCTTGCGAGTAACAGTGACCACGCCGTTGACCTGCACCACCTCGTAGTCGGCCAAGTTGCCATCGTAGGTAGCCGTATCGCTGTCGGTACCGCCGTGCAGGGTATCGGCGCCGGCTCCGCCGAACAGGGTGTCGTTGCCGGCCTCGCCGAACAACAGGTCGTCTCCACCTTCGGAGCCGACGGTATCGTCGCCGGCGCCGCCGTAGAGCTGATCATCATCGGCGCCCAGCACGATATCCTGGCTGCCGGCACCGGCGAACACCGTATTCGAGCCGCTGCCGCCGCGGATGACCGTGCCTTCGCCTACCACCACGGCAAACTCGACGTCTTCGAGCTGCAACTGGGTGCCGCTCGGCAGGCTGCGGGTGTCGATCACCAGCGCCGCCCGGCTGTCGTCGTTGCCGTTGCTTCCGGTGGTCTGGCTGTTGCCGCTGACCACGATCGGGCTGTCCGGCGCGCTGTCGCCACTGGTGGTCAAGGTGAGCTTGTTGACCCAGAGATTTTCCTCCTGCAGGGTCTCCAAGAAGCGCTGGCCGCCCTGCAGCATATCGCCCTTGTCAGCCGCTTCGAGGGTGTCGTCGGCGGTTTCATCGATATAGCGGATCAGGTCGGCGACGCTGTCCTGGGCTGTTTTGGCCTGGTCATTGCCTTCGGCTGTAATCCCCACCCCTGTCGGTATAGCCACCTTCAGGGCCGCGTTACCATCACTCTCCTGTCGCAACGGAATATCGGCCTTGTCGCCGTTGTCGGTATTGTTGTCCTCCTGCCGATCGGTGGTGACCGGATCGATGGTCACCGTACTGGAGGTGGTGCCGTCGGTATTGGTGGTGGTATTTTTCTTGACCGTTACGCCGTCGATGGTGTCGTTGGTGGTGGTGCCGGTGTTGCCGCCTCCGCTCGACGGTACATACCAGCTCAGCGTGGTGCTGGCGGCCTGGCTGGTGCCTCCCTCCTCATCTTCCAGTATGAAGCTGAAGCTGCGGGTACTCTTGTCCGGTGTCTCTGTATTGGTGTTTTCGTAGCTGATGTTCTGCAGCAATGCGCTGATCGCGGTATCGTTGGCGTCATCAAAGAAAATGACCAGGTCATCGCCATTTGTGCCGCCGGTATAGCTGCCGATGGGGTCACCACCATAAGTGACATCACCTTCAATCAGACCGATTTGGCCCTCTTCGTAGCCTTCGTTGTTGATCGACAGCACATCCTCGCCGTCAACGCCGCCGCTGCTGATACTGACGGTCAAGGAGCCGGCGTTATAGCCGCTACTGTCGGCATCGCTGACCGCGGCATCAGCCCCCTTGTCCAGCAGCACCGCGCCACTGCCGGCCTTATAGTTGCTGACTTTGTCGCCGCTGAGGTGACTGATTACCGGCGGGCTGCTCTGCACCGTTACGCTCGGTTCCAGCGCCACCGACGTTGCGCCATCACCGTCGCTGAGGGTGACGTTCAGATTCACCGTACCGGCGCTGGTCGCACTGAACTTCAGATTCTGCAGTAGGGTCTGCAGATTGGCCGGGGTAGCATCGCCGTTCAGGCTGATGGTCAGATCATGACCACCCTGGCCGTCGTTGGTGCTAACCGTACCGATGGCGGTACCGCCGACGTAGATATTGTCACCGGCGGTCAGACTGCCATCGGCGGATTCACTGTCGGTTCCGGCGGTAACATGGGTACCGTCAACGCTGAGCGCACCGTTATAGCCAAAGCCATCATTATTGGTAATGGCCAGTGTGCCGCCATCGAAATCCGTGCTGTCGGCATCGGTCACGATGGCATTGCTGCCGCTGTCGAGCGCTACCGCCTCGCCCAGCGCCACGACCGTGATGTTATCCAGGCCACTGATTGTCGGTGCGTCGTTGGCCGCCGTGATGCTCACGGTGGTGCTGCCGCTGGCGGCGAGCGCGCCGCCGGTGCCCTGGGCACCGCTGTTGCCGTCGTCGAAGGTCCAGTCGATCTGGACCGAGGCGGGCGGCGCATCGGAGCTGTTGCTGTAGGCGATGGATCGCATCGCCTCGTTCACCAGAGTCTGGGTGGCGTTGCCGTTGAAGCCGAGTGTCAGGGTGCCGCTGGAGTTGGCGCTGACCGTGCCGATGACGGTGCCCGACAGGCTCAGGTCGCCGCCTTCGCTCAGAGCGGCCAAGTTGCCGGTGGCGGAGAACTGGTCGTCGGCGTTGGCGCCGCCGTTACGTGCCAGCGTCAGGGTGGCGCCGTCATAGTTGTCGGCCGCCGCCAGTTCCGCATCGTTGATCACCACATCGGCATCCAGCACCACCGCCGCGCCATCTTCGGTAAAGGCCGGTGTGGCGTCGAGTGAGCTGACCGGCCCGAAGCTGGTGTCCAGGCTACCGTCGCTGTTGTAGCGCACCAGGGCGATATCTTCGTTGCCCCAGCCTCCGACCAGGATCTTGCCGTCGGACAGGACGGTAACACTCTCGCCACCGTCATAGCTCGTTGCGAAGTCCGTGGTCACCTTGCCGTCGCTGCCGAACGTGGTATCGAGGCTGCCGTCGCTGTTGTAGCGCACCAGCGCAACATCGTTACGATTGCTACCGTTCCAGGCCCTGCCCGCCAGGAGGATCTTGCCGTCGGACTGGACGGTAACGCTACGGCCCTGGTCATTGCCCTCTGCGAAGTCCGTGGTCACCTTGCCGTCGCTGTTGAAGGTGGTGTCCAGGCTGCCGTCGCTGTTGTGGCGCACCAGCGCGAAATCGTAGTAGTTGGTCCTAAAAGTACCGGTCATGCCGCCGACCAGGATCTTGCCGTCTGACTGGACGGTAACGCTCGAGCCAGAGTCGTTGTCCGCGCCGAAGTCCGTGGTGAGCTTGCCGTCGCTATCGAACGTGGTGTCGAGGCTGCCGTCGTTGTTGTAGCGCACCAGCGCGAAATCGTAACCGCTGCCGGTATAGGACCTCCCCGCCAGCAGGATCTTGCCGTCGGGCTGGACGGTATGGCTCCAGACCTGGTCAGAGGTTGATGCGAAGTCCGTGGTGAGCTTGCCGTCGCCGTCGAACGTGGTGTCGAGGGTACCGTCGCTGTTGTAGCGCGCCAGCGCGAAATCGTCGGTGCTGCCGTTATAGGCAGTCCCCGCCAGCAGAATCTTGCCGTCGGACTGGACGGTAACGCCCCAGCCTTGTTCATAACCCGGTCCGAAGTCCGTAGTCACCTTGCCGTCGCCGTCGAACGTGCTGTCGAGGCTGCCGTCGCTGTTGTAGCGCACCAGCGCGAAATCGCTGTCGTCGCTGCCATTATCGGCAACGCCGCCGACCAGGATCTTGCCGTCGGACTGGACGGTAACGCTCTGGCCATAGTCAAAGCCCGCTCCGAAGTCCGTGGTGAGCTTGCCGTCGCCGTCGAACGTGGTGTCGAGGGTACCGTCGCTGTTGTAGCGCACCAGAGCGAAATCGCTGTCGTTGTAGTCGTCACTATAGGCATATCCGCCGACCAGAATCTTGCCATCGGCCTGAACGGCAACGCTCCAGCCAATGTCGTCGTCCGCTGCGATATCCGTGGTCACCTTGCCGTCGCCAACGGAGAAGCTGGGCGCGTCGTTAACGGCATTGACCGTGACGGTGGCGGTTGTTGCCGGGCCGGTATGGCCGTCGGTATCGCGACCGGTAAAGGTGATGGTGCGGTCGGCGGCATTCGGGTCGTGCGAGCTGTTACTGAAGGTCGCTTGCCGAATCAGCGCCAGGTAATCCGCCTGGGTGGCGGTACCCGACAGGGTGATCTGGCTGCTGGCGTTCTCGGTGATGGTGATGCCGTTGACGGCCTCGCCATCGTTGTGCGAACCGATCTTCAACAGGTCGCCAGTCTGGGCGTTGGTCAGCTGAATCACCAGCTGATCGAGATCGGTACTGTCGGTATCGGTCAGGGCGGCGTCGGCATCCGCCAGGGCAACCGCGCTGCCGCCTTCGGTGAACGCGGTGCTGAAGCCGGTGCCCGATTCGCTGCCGTCCAGATCGATAACGGGTGCCTTCACCACGTCGATGGTGCTGGTGGCCGTGTTCGAGTCGCCGTCTCCATCGTTCACGGTGACCGTCAGGGTGCGGTTGCCGGTGGTGATGTCGGCAGCAGCCGTGCTGTTGTGGTAGAGGACCGATTCGATCACTGCCTGGTAGTCGGCTTTGCTCGCCGTGCCCGACAGGTCGATACGGGTGGCCGATGTATAGGCGATACTGATGCCGTTGCTGGTGTCCGGGCTGCCGCTGATGGTGATCGATTCATTGACGCCATCCTGAACGCCGTTCAGGCTGATAACCGCCGATTCGATATCGCTGTCATCGACATCGGTGATGGTGAAGTCGCTGTCGACCACCGCCACGGCGCTGCCGCTGGCGGCGAAGCTGGTGGCGAAATCGGTGCCGCCGGCACCGGAGCTGTTGTCGGCATCCAGGCTGAGTGTCGGCAGGTCGTTGACGGCATTGATAGTCAGCGAAACCGTATCCGTGGCGCTCGAGAAGGCGGTGCCGCTGCTGGTGTCCACGCCGGTGTCGCCGTTGTTGCCGCTGCTTTGGTCCCAGGCTTTGAAGGTGAGGGCATCGTTAATGGTGCCGTTAACATCGGCATCCGGCTTGAAGTACACCCAGGTATTGGCGTCGGCGGCGAGCAGCAGGGCGCTGCTGCTGGAAACGGTGCCGGTCAGCTCGGTCCAGTTGGCGCCGCTGTCGGTGGAATAGTACAGGGTGCCCTGTGCGGCAACGGCGGTGACCGCGATACCGAAGCTGTCGCCCTCGGCATCGCTGACGTTATCCAGGCTGCCGCCGCTGTTGATCAGCGTCGACACCAGCGTGGCGTTGACGATCGAGTCGTTGGTTGGCGCGGCCAGGTCTTCGTTGATGGCGGGCAACGCCGGTGATGCGGAGGCGTTCAGTACCGGGGCATCGTTCACCGCCGTGATGCTCACGGTGGTGCTGCCACCCGTGGCGCGCGCGCCGCCGGTGCCCTGGGCGCCGCTGTTGCCGTCGTTGAAGGTCCAGTCGATCTGGACCGAGGCGGGCGGCGTATCGGAGCTGTTGCTGTAGGCGATGGAGCGCATCGCCTCATTTACCAGAGCCTGGGTGGCGTTGCCGTTGAAGCTAAGTGCCAGGGTGCCGCCCGAGTGGGTGCTGACCGTGCCGATGACGGTGCCCGACAGGGTCAGGTCGCTGCCTTCGCTCAGGGGGGCCAGGTTACCGGTGGCGGAGAACTGGTCCTCGGCGCTGGCGCCGCCGTTACGTGCCAGCGTCAGGGTGGCGCCGTCATAGTTGTCGGCCGCCGCCAGTTCCGCATCGCTGATCGCCACATCGGCGTCCAGCACTACCGCCGTGCCATCCTCGGTAAAGGCCGGCGTGCCGTCGAGGGTGTAGACCGGACCGAAACTGGTGTCCAGGCTGCCGTCGCTGTTGTAGCGCACCAGCGCGAAATCGTCGTTGCTGCCATTATAGGCATAGCCCGACACCAGGATCTTGCCGTCGGACTGGACGGTAACGCTATAGCCATAGTCATCGTCCGCTGCGAAGTCCGTGGTGAGCTTACCTCCGTTGCCGAAGTCGCTGTCGAGGCTGCCGTCGCTGTTGTAGCGCACCAGCGCGAAATCGTCGTTGCTGCCGTTTTTGGCAGACCCCGCCAGCAGGATCTTGCCGTCGGGCTGGACGGTAACGCTGTAGCCTATGTCATCGTCCGATGCGATGTCCGTGGTCACCTTGCCGTTGCTGCCGAAGTCGGTGTCGAGGCTGCCGTTGCTGTCGTAGCGCACCAGCGCGAAATCCTTGTTGCTGCTGTTATCGGCAGATCCCGCCACCAGGATTTTGCCGTCGTCCTGGACGGCAATGCTGTAGCCTTTGTCATCGTACGATGCGAAGTTCGTGGTGAGCTTGCCGTTGCTGCCGAAGTCGGTGTCGAGGTTGCCGTCGCTGTTGTAGCGCACCAGGGCGAAATCCGTGTTGCCAAAGCCTCCGACCAGGATCTTGCCGTCGGAAAGGGCGGTAACACTCTGGCCAGAGTCGTTGCTCGTTGCGAAGTCCGTGGTGAGCTTGCCGTCGGTGCTGAACGTGGTGTCAAGGTCGCCGTTGCTGTCGTAGCGCACCAGCGCGAAATCGTAGTTGCTGCCATTAAAGGATTCGCCGCTGACCAGGATCTTGCCGTCCGACTGGACGGTAACACTATGGCCCAGGTCAGAGTACGACCCGATGGCCGTGGTGGACGTGCCGGAGTTGCCAAACGTGGTGTCCAGGTTGCCGTCGCTGTCGTAGCGCGCCAGCGCGAAATCGTATTTGCTGCCAGTAAAGGCATAACCCGCCAGCAGGATCTTGCCGTCGTCCAGGACGGCAAGGCTCCGGCCAAAGTCTGGGCCTGATCCGATGGTTGTGGTGAGTTTGCCGTCGGTGCTGAACGTTGTGTCGAGGCTGCCGTCGCTGTTGTAGCGCACCAGCGCGAAATAGGTGGAGCTGCCGTTATTGGCATAGCCGCCGACCAGAATCTTGCCGTCGGCCTGGAGGGTAACGCTGTAGCCTTTGTCATTGCCAGATGCGAAGTCCGTGGTCACCTTACCGTCGCCGGATGTGAAGCTGGGTGCGCTGTTCTCCGCCAGTAACCCCTCGAAGGCCGGAGCGGCGATGGCCGCCGTTTCCAGAACGCCGTCGCTGCCGTCGCTGTGTGCCACTTCCAGTTGCCAATCCCCGCCCAACGCCGCCGCGCCGGTGAGATCGGTCGATGCCGCCACATCGGCGCCGGTCAGTTCTGACAATGCAGCAACAAACGTCTGACCGTCACCCGCCGCGACCTCGCAGCCATACAGCAGCAGGTCGCCCTCTGCCGAAAGCGCCGCGCCCAGCGTCTGCAAGTCGGCCGCGCGCGCCTCGGCGGTGGCGGTGTCCAGCGTCAGGGCGCCCAGGTTCACCTGGCCTTCAGCACCGTGACTGATCAGGTGAATGGCGTCGATGCCACTCTGCCCGGCAAGGTAATCCGCCATCTGTCGCAAGCCGTCGTCCCGGCTGTCGAGCACAACCACCTCTACGCCGGGCGTCACTGCCGCGGCGAGGGATTCAAAATCGGTGACGTTGTCGACGATAAATACGACCTCGTAACGCCCGCTGTTGATGGCGTTGACGCCGTTGATGGCGGTATCGAGCTGTGAGTTATTTTGTGACTGTGTCATCGCTTGATAGTCCTTTTTGTTAACCTGCTTGCCGAGTCAACCTGTGGCTCAGGCATTGATTGCCTTGTTTGCTTCTTGTCCACACGGCCGTCTATTGGCTGGGTGCACGGTCGAAGATGTGCTATTGCCAGAAGTTCAGGCCGCCGGCATCGGGGATACGGTCAAAGGCGGCAAAGTAGAGCCGGGCAGCCGAGAATCTGCGTGTAAAGCTGTTCGATTGAAGTCTCACAGGCCCTCGGTTTCTCTCCTGAATTCCGTCTTAGCTAAGGTGATGCAGAGCTTTTTAACATAGGGAGGTAAACCCGCTTTAAACGAGCTGTTAACGAGATGTTAACGGCGCGAAATAAATTGGGAATTCGTCAAAAAATGTTGTCTGCGGCCGTGCGGAGCTGCGTGACCGGTGATGAGGCGGTTTCGATCCAGCTGTTTTTCTCAGTGAAATGACAATGTTTGGCCGTCAGGTGCGGATGGCGGCTTCGGGGTGTCTCCGGGGTTCCCGGCAACAGGGGGCGGCTGTCGATCAGGTTGGTCGCCATGCCGATCTTGGCGTTGGCATAGTCAGTAATATGCTGGCCTCGAGGTCTGCTATGCGGGCTTTGAGGCCGGGGATTTCTATAGGGTTTATTCGATTTACGTATCGACAGAAATACGGCGGGCCTGGAATTGCTCCATCAGGCTCGCCAGCCGTTGCCGGTCAGCGGCACGGGCGGCGTGCTCCAGTTGGTGGGCGAGCGTTGAGGTATCGGCCAGGCCGGCAATGGCGCTGGTACCGGCAAGCTGGTGTGCAACTTGGGCAAGCTTGGTCAGATCGTCCTGCTGCCAGGCGGCCAAAAGCAGGCGGTGCTGTTGTGCCAGGGTTTGCTGCTGCAGTTGCAGCAGCGTGTCCAGCTGGTCGTCGGTAAGGTGATGGCGGTAATCGGTGAGCAGGTCCGGCTCGAGTGCTGGCCGAGGATCCTCATCGGGGGACGGGTCGCCGCGATGCGCGCTCAGGGCGTCGTACAGCTCATCAAGACGGAGCGGTTTGCTGACCAGACCGTCCATGCCCGCTGCCCGGCAACGTTCTTTCATCGCCTGAGTGGTGCTGGCGGTCAGTGCGAATATCGGTACCTTGGGCTGGTGTTGCGGCGTTTGTCGGCGGACCAGTCGGGTTGCTTCCAGGCCATCCATGCCCGGCATCTGAATATCCATCAGGACTAGATCGAACGACGCGCTAGCGCAGGCGTCAACGGCAGCCTGGCCGCTATCTGCCTGGGTTAACTGATGGCCGTCACGTTGCAACATGTGGGCGATGATACTGCGGTTCATCTCGACGTCATCGACCAGCAATATACGCAGTGGGGCCGGACGGGCGTCGATCGGTGCCGGTTGCTGCTCGTCGGCATCGGCCGGCAGCAGGTCCACGGTGAACCAGAACAGGCTGCCCTTGCCAACTTCGCTCTCCACTTCGAGGGTGCCGTTCATTGCATCGACCAGCCGCTTGCTGATCGCCAGGCCGAGGCCGGCGCCGCCCTGCTGGCGGCTGTTGCTGCCATCCATCTGTTCGAAGGGTTGGAAAATCTGTTGCTGCCATTCCGGCGGAATGCCTTGGCCGCTGTCCTGCACCGAAATATAGAGCGGCAGGTGTCCGTTGTCCGGGTCCAGCTGTTCCGCCTGCACGTTAACCTGGCCCTGGTCGGTGTATTTGATGGCGTTGCCGATCAGGTTGTTGAGTATTTGGCGCAGCCGCGCCGGGTCGCCCTTGGCGCGTGCCGGTAACGGGCCGAGCGTCAGGCCCAATTGGATACCTCGTTCGCCGGCGGTCGATTGCAGCAGGTCGACGGTGTCTTGTAGCAACTGCCGTGGTGAGAAGATTTGCTGATTGAGCGTCAACTGTCCCTGTTCGGACTTGGACAGGTCCAGCACGTTGTCGATCAGGGTCAGCAAGTGCTGGCCGGCGGTGTTGAGGGTCTGCAACAGCTGGCGATTGGACTGGCCCTGGCCGGTTTGATCAAGCAATTGGGCGGCGCCGAGTACCGCAGTCATCGGGGTGCGCAGTTCATGACTCATCACCGCCAGGAATTCGCTCTTTGCCTGGCTGGCAGCTTCGGCCTGCTGCCGGGCGCGTTCCAACTCGACGGTGCGCTCGGAGATCTTGCTTTCAAGCTCTTGCACCAGTACCCGCTCCGCCTCCAGGGCACGAGCCTGGGCGGCCGCTTTTTCCTTCAGCAGCAGGTTGTAGCGGTCGGCAAAGGATACGGCGAACATCGGGATGATACCCATCAGCGCAATGGCCATCGCCGTTTCGTCGAGCAGCACAGGCGTGACGCCGAACACGCCGAGGACGTGCACAATCACCGCCAGCCAGAAAACGCTCAGGGCTAACACCAGCAAGCGTGCGGGGCGATAACCCCGCCACAGGGAGGTGATGGCGGCACCCAGAGTAGCTAAACCGTTAACCGGGCTGATCAGGGTGACCAGTTTGCTGGCCGTGCTGTAATCGATCCAGAGGGCTGCCGCTGTTGACAGCAGTGTGTAGGCCATCAGCAGGCTGAGCAGCCGGTGCCAGCCACGGCTATAGCGACGGGTCTGCAGAAAGCTTCGTGAATACGCCAGGTAGAAGAAATTGATGAGACCGATACCGAGCGCAATGGCGCGGACCTGCCAGTCACCGGTAAGCCAGTCGATATACTGATGCAGAAAGCCGTTGTAGGCGCTGGAATAGAGTAGGTAAGAGAAGGTAAACAGGCTGAACTGGAGGTAGATTAATTTACGCAGTATCAGGGTTACTAGCAGGTAGTAGATGCCGATACTTAAAAAGGCGCCATAGAGGGCAGCGATCAAAAGCGTCTCGTGATCGGTCTTTTCGGTGAATGCCGTTGGCTGCCAGAGCGTCACCGGTAGTGCGATGGCGGTCTTGGATCGCACCTGCAGATAGAACGTGCGGGTCTCGCCTGCAGGTATGCTGATCGGGAACAGATTGGCGCGGTGATTGATGGCGCGTAAGTCGAACGGCTGCGCCAAGCCCAGTCTCTGTTGCTGCCAGCCGCCCTGTGCCTTGGATTGATAGAGGGTAATCTGTTGCAGGCGTGGCGGACCGGCTTCCAGCCACCACTCGGTGTTCGGGCCTTTATTGAGGATGCTGAAACGAACCCAGATGGTCGCATTGGTATAGCCGAAATTAGGTGTATCGCTTTGGCTGGGTGTGAAGTTCAGCGATGCATCGGCCGCGCTGATCTGCACGATATCCAATGCCCCTGGCGGAACTTGCAGAAATTCCATCGTGTGACCGAGCGAATAGCGTGTCTGTTGTTGGTCGATGACAAGGGGGGCCCCGTTAACCTGCAGGCTGATGGACAGCAGCAACAGGGTGCACAAGGTTAGCAGGGTGGTCAGCCTATCGCGTCCAATGAAGCGATAATCGTTCACGACAGATTCTCCAGACGATAGCCGAGACCGGGTACGGTGAGAATATGGCGGGGCTGGCCGGGGTCGGATTCGATCTTCTTGCGCAACCGGGAGATCAAAACATCGACGGTTCTTGGGTGTCCATTGCTGGTATCTCCGGTAATGGCTTCGAGCAGACTATCGCGGCCGAGCACCCGCCCCCGGGAAGAGGCCAGGGCGGCCAGCAGGTCGAATTCTCCTCGGGTCAGGTTGACCGGGTTGCCGGCCTGGTCGGCCAGGGTGCGCTCGACAATGTCCAATGTCCAATCGCCAAACTGAAGGCGATCTTGTACCTCTTGTTTACCGGACTTACGCATCAAGTGCTGGACCCGGTAGATCAGTTCGCCCGGGTGAAAGGGCTTGATCAGGTAATCGGTGGCGCCGGCTTCAAAGCCGAGGTAACGCTCCTGAGCGGCCCCGCGGGTGGTCATGATCAGGAAGGGTAACGAGTCGGGATGACAGTATTGCCGGGCAAGCGTCAGACCGTCGCCGTCGGGCAGGTTCAGGTCCAGGATAACCAGGTCGTAAGTACGGGCTTTAAGTGATGTGCATGCATCGGCGATATTCGTGACAGCCTGTACCTGATAACCCTCCTTGAGAAGCAGGGTTTCACATAGGTACCGATTTGCATCATCGTCTTCGACGACAAGAACATCCCTATTCAACAACATTTTCGAGAAATCCGTAGCTGATCACGTGAAGATCGGAAAACACTGGACGTATTGGCACAGTTTACCGTGATAAGCCTTTGTTCGAAAATGTGTTTTTTACGATGCTAGAAAGCATTCGCCCAATTTGACTAGCGGGTTTTCATTTTGAGGATTATCGCGTCGCTATGCTCGTGTATCGATCAACAAGCCCCGCAGTTCTTCCAGCTTGTTCGCGATCGCCAGCGCTTCTTCGGTGGGGATCTGACGCACCAGTTCATCGGTGGAACGTTCGACCACCTTGATCACCGGCTTGCCGCTCTGTTCATCGATATTGAATTCAAGGTCGCGTTGCCGTGCGCTCGCCAGCTCGCTTAGCCGGTCGACCTGCTCGTCAAGTTGCGGCGCGGCTTTCGTGGAGCTGTTGTCTTCAGGCCCGATCACAACCAGCCGGTTTGCGGAACCGTCCGCAGCCGTGCGGTTTGAAGCTTTATCGAGATTCTGGCCCGCCGCTACACCCTCAATTGAAAACTCCGGTGTTACTGCATGCGCCGGACCTGTGCCGTTGCCAATGAACAATTCCATAACTATCCCCTTCGAACTCGAAACCATGAGCATCGGTTATCAATATAGCTAGCTTCTGCGGGAAAAGTTTTGGGATATTGAATAATTGTTTTGCCAAATCAAATAGGTTTGACGGTCATCTTTGATTGGACTATTGCATGGAGCCGGGAGGGCGGCGTGCGTCGCGAGGCCCTGCAATCTGGTGATTGGCCAAAAAACCGCCTGCGGCGGTGGCGCCCCGGGTGACGCCCTACAAGCGAACTGCCTACATCTGTAGGGCCGGACCTCGCCGGCCGCACCTAGCCGGCCGCACCTAGCCGGCCAAAAATAGTAGCCGGAAGCGAGCTGTGGTAAATGGCCGGCTTGGTCGAAAATGTCGTAGCAGCGCGCTCCGAGCGCGACCCGGCCGTTCAAGTCTTTGGTTGGTCGCCCTCAGCACCCAATGGGCATACCAAGCGGGCTGCTACAGTATTTCCCTCATTATCCGATCCGGATGGCTGCTCCGCCAGCCGGTTCTTGGCCTCGATCCACTGCGACATATATTGGGTGCTTTTATGGTGGTGGTGGCGCAGCATCTGGCCGGTGAAATTGGCCAGCCGGCGGGATTCCAACTGCTGGTGTGCGTCGAGCAGACGCTCGATCAGCGCCGGACCAAGTCGGTCGCGGTCATAGTAGTGGCGGATGATGTCGAAGCCCTGTTGCTGGGCCTGTTGCCAGCGCTTCTGATCCTGGTAGAGGGCCACGGCGGCATCGGCGATCTGTTCGGGACTTTCAGCACTTCCTGTGGATTCAACAATTACGCCGCCCCAGGGCAGGCCGTCGCTCATCGCTTCGGCGCCGACTTCGGTGGTGACGTTCGGGGTGCCAAAGATCATCGCATCGGCCAGCTTGCCCTTGATGCCGGCGCCGAAGCGCAGCGGCGCCAGGCAGAGCCGGGCGTTGCGCATCACCTCTCCGGCGTCGGCCGCCCAGCCCTTGACCAGAAAACCCTGTTTCGGATTGTGCAGCGCAGTCGCCTTGGGCGGTGGGTAGGCGCCGTAGATATGCAGTTCCGCCTGCGGTAGCCGTTTACGGATCAGAGGCCAGATCTGCTGCTTGAGCCAGAGCACCGCGTCCCAGTTGGGCGGGTGGCGAAAGTTGCCGATCGAGACGAAATGATCACGCTGCTCGAACGTGGGCACGGGCTGCTCGGTCAGCGCCGGCTCCAGCATAAAGGGCAGGGTATGCAGCAGGGCGGGACTAACGCCGAACTTATCCTGCAGCAGTTGGGTTTCCACCTCGGAGATCATCAGCGTCAGGTCGCTGCGGTAGATCGCCGCCACCTCGCGCTTGGCCATATCGGAGCAGAGGTCGGGCCAGTCGACGTCGCGGCCCTGCTTAACCGCCTGCTGGCGGGCGTTACGCAGGAAGTGCAGGTCGGAGGTCTCCAACACCCGCAGCGCCTGCGGGCAGGCTTGCTCTACCCGCCAGCCGAACTGCTCCTCCATCATGAAACGGTCGAACAGCACCAGGTCGGGCTGCAGTTCCGCGACATAGTGGTCGAAGCTGCTGCTGTTCAATTCGATCGAGACGGTGGCGACATCCAGTGCCGCCAGGTCGTCCATATGATCACTCAGTTGTGCCGGGCTGGCGAAGATCACCCGCCAGTCCTGCTGACGAAACAACCTGATCAGCTCCATCATCCGGCCGCCGGCGGCGGAGGAACGGGATTCGGGCCAGACATAGCCGACTATCAGTACGGTTTCGATCGACATTTTTACCAGATTTCCAGCGGTTTTCGGCAGGTTAATAGCAGGCGTGAACAGGGCGGGGATTGTAACGCCGGGGCGCAGCGCTGTCAGGGGGCGTGTTATACTGCGCGGCTTTATTCTTTCCGGGGCACAAACCCGTTGAAGCGGGCGGAAGCCTTTTGCTTCGCTCGGCTGTGCCTTTTGCTGTTGGCGGTTGTTCTCATCAGGAACACCGAAGGGACTATCAATACATGCGCATTCTGCACACCTCCGACTGGCATCTGGGCCAGCATTTCATGGGTAAAAGCCGGGAAGCGGAGCACCGCGCGTTTCTCGACTGGCTGCTGGAGCAGATTGAGCGGCAGGATGTTGATGCGTTGATCGTCGCCGGCGACATCTTCGATACCGGCACCCCGCCGAGCTACGCCCGGGCGCTCTATAACCAGTTCGTGGTGGAGATGCGCGACAGTGGCTGCCAGCTGGTGATCCTGGGTGGCAACCATGATTCGGTGGCGACCCTGCATGAATCCCGTGATCTGCTGGCCTGTCTCGGTACCCAGGTGATCGGCGGTCTGCTGGCCGATCCGGCCGAGCAGGTATTGCAGCTGAACAAGCGCGACGGCAGCCCCGGCGCGCTACTCTGCGCGGTGCCGTTCCTGCGCCCGCGCGATCTGCTGGAGAGCCGGGCCGGCCAGAGCGGCGAACAGAAGCAGCAGGCACTGCTGACGGCGGTCAGCCAGTTTTACCAGCAGATCTTCCAGCAGGCTGAACATCTGCGCGACGCCCTGGAGGTCGAAGGCGCAAAGTTACCGATTATCGCCACCGGGCACCTGACCACCGTCGGCGGGCAGAGCTCGGAGTCGGTGCGCGATATCTACATCGGCAGCCTGGACGCCTTGCCGGTCAATGCCTTCCCGCCGGCCGACTATATCGCCCTGGGCCATCTGCACCGCGCCCAGCAGGTCGGCGGCCAGCGCCATATCCGCTATAGCGGCTCGCCGATTCCGCTCAGCTTCGACGAACTGAGCAATGACAAGCAGGTGTTGCAAGTCGATTTCGAGGGCGCGGAGCTGAAAGAGATCACCCCGCTGGCGGTGCCGCGCTTCCAGCCGATGGCCCGGCTGAAGGGCTCGCTGGCGCAGATCGAACAGCAGCTGGCGGTTGTTCTGGTAACTGGCGAGGAACCGGTAGAAGCAGCGCAGGCCGTTAAGGCCGAGGAGCAATTGGGCTTCGATTTTCTGGAGCCTGAGCCGCCAACCTCCGTTCAAGAAAACGAGCCGGAAACAGCCACGCAAGAATTGAAAAAACCGATCTGGCTGGAGGTGGAGGTGGCCGAGGATGATTACCTGTCCGACCTGCAGAACCGGGTTGAAGCGATCGTCGCCGATAAGCCGGTCGAGCTGCTGCGGGTACGCCGCCAGCGCAAGGCGCGGGTGTCGTCCATCCAGGCCGAACAGCAGGAAACCCTGGCGGAGCTGAGCGTCGAGGAGGTGTTCAGCCGTCGGCTGGCGGAGGAGGCGCTGTCTGAGGAACAGTTGCCGCTACTGCATACCGCCTTTGCCCAGGTGGTGACGGAGCTGGAGCAACCGGAAGCCGTGGCCGAGGAGACGAACGCATGAAGATCCTCAGCCTGCGCCTGAAAAACATCAACTCGCTGAAGGGCGAGTGGAAGATCGATTTTACCGCGCCGCGCTTTGCCGAGAACGGCCTGTTTGCCATCACCGGGCCGACCGGTGCCGGCAAGACCACATTGCTGGATGCGATCTGTCTGGCGCTCTACCACGCCACGCCGCGCTTCCGGAGCGTCTCCCAGCAGAGCAACGAGCTGATGACCCGCCACACCGGTGAGTCGTTGGCCGAGGTGGAGTTCGAGGTCAAGGGCGTCGGCTACCGGGCGTTCTGGGCGCAACGGCGGGCCCGCGGCGCCGGTGACGGCAAATTGCAGCCGCCACGGGGCGAACTGGCGCAGATCTCCGACGGCAAGATTTTGACTGACAAGCTGAACGAGAAGGTTCAGCTGGTGAGCGAATTGACCGGATTGGATTTCGGTCGATTCACCAAGTCGATGTTGTTGGCCCAGGGTGGATTCGCCGCCTTCCTGAACGCAAACCCCAATGAACGCGCCGAACTGCTGGAGGAGCTGACTGGCACCGAGATCTATGGTGCCATCTCCAAGCGGGTGTTCGAGCGGATGCGCGACGAAGAGCAGCAGCTCAAATTGCTTGGCGCCAAGGTGGAGAGTACCGAACTGCTGGATGAAGACGCGCAGGCGGCGCTGGTGGCGGAGCAGCAGATGCTGACGGCGCAACTGCAGCAGCGCAAGCAGCAGCAACAGCAGTTGCAGCGCGAGCAGCAATGGCTGGAGAAGGTCGCCACGGCTGAACAACAACTGCAGCAGGCCGGTACCGAACACCAACAGGCGCAGCAGGCACTGGACGACCGGCAGACCGAACTGGCCGGGCTGGATGCTGCGCTGCCGGCGCTGGAGATCAAGCCGCATTACGACCGCTGGCAGGGGCTACAGCAGCAGGGTGCCGAGCAGCGTAAAACGCTTGAACAGCTGCAACAGCAGCAGGCCGAGGCGGCCGAAGCGGAACGGCAGACGGCACAGCAGTTGGAACAGCAGCGGCAGCAGCTGGCTGAGCAACAGCAGGCCCGCCAGCACCTGGAAACCCTGCTCGATCAGCAGGTGATCCCGCTCGACCATCAAGTGGCGACTCAGCAGAGCCAGCTGAAACAGCTGGACGAGCAGCTGATGGCGGATCGGCAGCGTCAGCAGTCCGTCGAACAGCGACAGAGCGGGCTGCAGCAGCAGATCAGCGAACTCCAGAAGGCCCATGATGAGGGGGCTGCCTATCTGCAGCAGTATGCTGCCGACGCTCAATTGGGCAACCGGCTGGCCAGCTGGCAGCAGCAGTTCGAGCGGCGCGCCGAGCTTTCAGCCGACCTGGCGCAAATGCAGGGCCATCAGCGGGACCTGCAACAAAAGCAGACCGCGCTGGTGCAGCAGCAGTCCGAAGCTCAGACCCGTTTACAGCAGGCCCGGCAGCAGTTCGACAGTGCCAGCCAACAGACGGTGCAGCTCAACGAAGCTCGGCAGATGCTATTGGCCGGCCAAAGCGAAGCGGATTTGCGCAGCCAATTGCAGCAACAGCAGCAACAGGCACGGCTGCAGCAACAGCTGAGCAGTATTTTTGAACAGGTCCGGACGCAGCTCGGACAACAGGGTGATTTGGCTAACCAGCAAACTGGTTTGGCGGAACAGTTGGTAGAAAAACTGGCCGAACGGGATAAAGCCCGCGAGCAGTTCAAGCAGGTGCAGCAGCAGCTGAAAGACCTGGAGCGGCTGTTGGAACAGGAGCGGTTGATCGCCAAGTATGAGCAGGACCGGGCCCATCTGGTCGATGGCGAGCCCTGTCCGCTCTGTGGCGCGCTTGAGCACCCGGCGGCCGAGGGTGTGCAGCTACCGGACGATACCCGGCAGCGGCGCGACCAGGCGCAAGCCCAGCTGGAGCAGATCCGCCAGCAGGGCGAGCGGTTGTCTACTGAGATCGCCCGGCTGGAAACCCGCCAGTCCGAACTGCAGCGACAGCTGGCGCAGAGCGAGAATCAGTTGGTCGAACTGCAAGCTCAGTGGGCACAGCTCTGTCAGGCGATGGCAATCGAGCTGCCGCTGGATGATGGCGAACAGATCAAAGGCTATCTGCAACAGCAGCAGGATGCGCAGCAATCGCTTAACAACCGTCTGCAGCAACTCGATGAGTTGAATCAGCAGTTGCAGGCCCATCAGCAGCAGCTGAACAGCGCCCAGCAGGCGTTGGCCAATGAGCAACACCAGCAGCAGATGCTGAGCCAGCAGCTCGAACAGCTGGGCGACCAGTTGGCGGCATCGGGCGAGCAGCAGCAGGGCATTCAGCAGCAACTGGACAAGCTGGAACAGCGTCTGGTCGAGGAGATTGGCGGCCAACTGCCTGCGGCGCAGCAGCAGGCCCAGTGGCTCGAGGCTCAACAGCAACGCTGGCAACGCTACCAGCAGACCGAGCAGGCGCAGCAGGAGCGTAACAGTCAGTTACTGCAGTTGCAGACAGAGACGAAGGCGCTGGCGGAGCAGCAAACCGAGGCGGCCAATCAGGTGCAGCAGCGGCTTGCCCAGCGCGAGCAACAGCAGCAGTTGGCGGATGATCTCAAGCGGCAGCGCCAGGCGCTGTTCGGTGATCGGCAGGTATCCGAGGCCCGCCGAGAGGCGGCCGAGATGTTGCAACAAGCCGAACAGCTGCGCGATACCAGCCAGCAGGCGCTGGAACAGTGCCGCCAGCAGCTCAGCCAGCTGACCGGCTCGCTGACCAGTCAGCAACAGCAACTGGTACAGATCAACGAACAAACGGCACAGGCGCAGCAGCAGTGGCAGCAGGCATTGGCACAAAGCCCGTTCGACAGCACCGAGCAGTTCGAACAGTCGCTGTTGCCGACCGATGAACGCAACCGCCTGACAGCGCTGCGCCAGCAACTACAGGAGCAGCTGCAACGCAGCCGTGCTTTGCAGGAGCAGGCGCAGCAGCAACTGGCCGCGCTTCGGGAACAGCCGCTCAGCCAGCAGACCCTGGCGCAACTGGCCGAGCAGTTGGCGGCGTGCGAGCAGGCCGTGCAGCAGCTGATCGCCCGGCAGGGGCAGATCGAGCACGCGCTGCAGGAGGATAAGCGCAAGCGTGACGCCCAGCAGACATTGCTGGCTGAACTTGAAGCGCAGCGCCAGCAGTACGACCTCTGGCAGCAGCTCAGCAGCCTGATCGGCTCGGCCGACGGCGCCCGTTTCCGCCGTTACGCCCAGGGGCTGACGCTGGATCATCTGGTCGAGCTGGCCAACCGCCAGCTCAACCGGCTGCACGGCCGCTACCGTCTGCAACGCAAGGCCGAGGCGGAACTGAGTCTGGAGGTGGTCGACAGCTGGCAGGCGGATACGGTGCGCGACACCAAAACCCTGTCCGGCGGCGAAAGCTTTCTGGTGTCGCTGGCACTGGCACTAGCACTGTCCGACCTGGTCAGCCACAAGACCAGCATCGATTCGCTGTTCCTCGATGAGGGCTTCGGCACCCTGGATGCCGAGACGCTGGAACTGGCACTGGATGCGCTCGACCAGCTCAACGCCAGCGGCAAGATGATCGGGGTGATCTCCCACGTCGAGGCGCTGAAGGAGCGGATCCCCAACCAGATCAACGTGCAGAAGAATGCCGGCCTGGGCTACAGCAAATTGAGCCCGGAATTTGCTGTGGCGGAGTGAGGCATTGCGAAGGAGGCCGTTGATAACGCCGTGGGCTGCTACAAAGCCAGGCCTCTGTAGGAGGGGGATTTATCCGCGACCAACGGCGGTTCTAGCGGTGCCATGACCGGTCGCCCTAGCTACCCGTAGCAGCGGGCTCCGACCGCGACATGGTTGGTATCGTCCACGGCCTGTCGTCCTCGGAGCGGGGAGCTACAAAGCCCGGCCCCTGTAGGAGGGGATTTATCCGCGACCAACGGCGGTTCTATCGGTGCCATGACTGGTCGCCCTCGCTACCCGTAGCAGCGGGCTTGGCATGCCCCTTGGGTACTGACCGCGACAAGGTTGGTATCGTCCACGGCCTGTCGCCCTCGGAGCGGGCTGCTACAAAGCCCGGAATCCGTAGCAGCGGGCTCCGACCGCGACAAGGTCGGTATCGCCATGACCGGTCCGCCCTCGGAGCGGGCTGCTACGGCAGGCCCTGTAGGGCGTCACCCGGGCGCCAGCGCCGCAGGCGGTTGAAAACGCCCGTTGGCGTTTGGCCGGCCAGGCCTACCCGGCCGGGTCCGGCCCTACATTGGCGTGGTGAAGAACCAGCAGGAGCTCCAGCCACAAGAAAAGGCCGTTGTGGCTGGAAACGAGAGAAGGTATCTACAAGGCCGGGCCTCTGTAAATGCACCCTGTCATGCTGCCAATACCGGCAATCAGCCGTTCAGCAACGCCAACGCCTGCCGGTGCAACTCCGGCGTGGCCGCCGCCACCGCGGTACCATCCCAATCGGCTTCGTACAGCGGTTTGCCCTGCCAGTCGGTAATAATACCACCGGCTTCCTCGATCACCGGGATCAGCGCCATCACGTCATAGATCTTCAGATCTGCCTCGACGATCAGATCCACATGGCCGGCGGCCAGCAGGCCGTAGCTGTAACAGTCGCCACCGAAACGGCGCATCCGGCAGGCTTGCTCCACCCGCTTGAACTGGTCGATCTGCTCACCGACGAACATGTCCGGGTCGGTGCAGAACAGCAGGGCATCCTTGATCTCCTGGGTCGCCGACACCTTACAGGGCTCGCCGTTCAGGGTCGCGCCCTGGCCGACCTGCGCCAGCCAGCGGTCGCCGACCATCGGAATATCGATCACGCCCAGTTCCGGCCGGTTATTACGGGCCTGGCAGATCAGCGTGCCGAAGGTCGGCATACCGGTGATAAAGGCGCGGGTACCGTCGATCGGGTCGATGATCCAGGTGTATTCGCTGTCCTGCTCGGTGCGGCCATGCTCCTCGCCGATGATGTTGTGGTCCGGGAAATGCTCGGCCAGCATCGCGCGCAGCTCCGCCTCGGTGTTCTTGTCGGCGATGGTCACCGGGCTGGCGTCGGACTTATCGTCGATGCTCAGATGGGCGCGAAAGTAGGGCCCGATCACTTCGCGGGCGCGGTCGGCCATCTTGACGGCCAGTTCAGCGGGGGTCAGGGACATGGAACAGGGCTTCCTGCGGTCAGTTAACGAAAAACGAAACAGTCGGGCATTCAAGCAGGAGTCGGGCGGGAAGGCAATGGTAGTCGCCGGCGGGTTAACAACCGCCGGCGACCGAAGCGCGGCTTACCAGTTCTTCATATCTTCAGGCACTGGATAATCCTGGGTTTCTATTGGCAAGTTTCCCCAGACGGCTGGAATCGGCGGTTCGCGGTTGGCGATCATCTCGCCGGCCAATGCTTCGAGGCTGCCCGGTTTGGCCGGATAGTCGGTGTGCCATTCTTGCGGCCAGTTTTCGCTGGTCGCCCTCTGTAATACCTGCGCCATCCAGCGCCGACGTAGCTCTGCCCAGGCCTCACTCTGTATACCGCTTTCGATTATTCCGTCGAAAGGACGGTACTCCACGTAGATGGTGCGTCGCACGCCCGGCGAGCGCTTGGGTTGGGAACCATGCAGGATCATCATATCCTGAATCAGGATATCACCAGCCTTGGCCGGCAGTTCGACTACTCCCGGGACCTCCCAGCCGTGCTGCCGTGAAATATCTTCGATATCCAGCAGCTCGTGCTGTGTACCCGGTACGTAGCGTAGGCAACCATCGCCTTCGGGGGCATCATCGAGATAGATACCGATATTTAGATAGGGGTACTTGCGCGAATGGGGTGCACCCTGGTGCCATTTGATTACTGGGTGCGGATGTTGCTGCTTGTACAAAATATCCAGTTGCAGTGGTACTGCCCCGCGACCGCAGAGTTCACGGGCCACAGCCATCATCGCCGGGCAGGCGAGCAGGTCTAACGCCGCATCAGGATCGATGGCGAAAATATCGTCGACCCGCATTACCCGAGGGCCGACCGGATCTTCCACGACGCAGGCGCCATGCAGTGGTTGTCCCTGGTGGTGAGCGTTCATCGCTTCGCTCTCCAACTGTTGGGCCAACTGCTGCCAGCGGTTCAGTAGTTTGGCTGGCAGGGCATTGTCCAGCCGGATATAACCGTTCGTCAGGAATTGTTGTTGCTGCTGTTTGTCGATCGTATAGTGGCTCATCATATCGTCCTTGAGATTAATCAGAGTTAGTAATAACCATCGGTCCAGTGATATCTCGTCGATGGCTTTAGCTAGAAGCTAAGGGAAGAGGTGGAACCTTCCCATGTATAGCTTGCAATTCCCAGCCTCTGTTGTTGCTCCATCTCCATCCCCGTCTGTGCAGCGCGAAAAATAAGCTCACCGTAGTTTTCATTACGTGGCCATATCAGCGGAAGCTTAAAGTGCCGATCGATAAAGGCTTCAAGTTCTACGTCGTCAAGTATTCTGGGGCCATCAAACTCCCGGCAGATCGACTCGGCGAGATTTAACTCCTGGCCCCAGAAGAATACCTGCTCAGCCTTGATTCTCTGCTGGAACTCAAGTACTTGATGTTCTCGGCCAGCATCGTAGAGCGGCCGCCAAATATCGGCCAGCAAGGTTTCCACCGGTTGATCTGGTTGCCACAGACTGGCGTCAGCTTGGATCAGGTGGATCTTGTCGAGGGTGGTTGTCGGGAGTTGAGCCAGCAGTTTGTGTGCCTGGTTCAGTACATCCGTATCTATCTCCAGAACAGTGACTGCTGTTACCGCTGGGTTCAGGGCGGTATTGGCAGCGGCGATCCCCATGCCGAAGCCCATGACCAGTGTGTGTCCATGGGCCAGCCGGCAACCGATCTCCTGGCTTTCGATTTCGCTGGGACAGACTGACATCCAGGAGCCCACGCCCCCCTGGAACAGGATAGGCATCCTGTCAACGAGATAGCGTGTGCCCCAGTATCCGCGCATTGGTACCATGTTCAGGGATTCGATGCGCCAGTTACCGAAAGTTTCGTCGTCAAAGCTTGGGACCCAGAGTTTGGGTGTGTAGATAGTGTCGTCCATGAGTGAATAGCTCCTCTATACGATACCCAAAGGGGCTGAAATTGGCCGAAAGTTCTGAGTCTTCCAGTGATGTAATGTTAAGGCTTCCATCCAAGCTGCTTGGGGAGGTGTTATAAATGCCATTCAGGATAGTTGCTTTTATATGTAATCGCCTGATCGGCCTAAAGAATTTTTTGCTGACAGGCTTTATACCCGTACGATAACCGTACTATCTTAAACGGACGCCAAGGCAGCAAAAGGGCAGGGATGCACTATGACCGATAGGTATTTACGTTTACCGTTGCAGTTCGATGTAGAACGACTGCAGCAGGATCTGGCCAAGTTACGACATCACCCATGGATAGAGCACCTCAACCGTCACGCCCACGACGGCGGTTGGCGGGCGCTGCCGCTACGCTCGGTGGATGGCAAGGTGGATTGGATTGCAGTGGTGGAATCTGCCCCTACCCGTTATCGCGCCACCCGCTACCTTGAGGAATGCGATTACCTTCCCGAGGTCCTGGCCAGTCTCGAATGCCCACTGGTTTCCGCACGGTTGATGTCTCTGGCGGCTGGCGAGGAGATCCGTCGCCGTACCGATCTGGCATTCTCCTATTAGGACAGATCCGGCTAACCCGAACAAAGGAGGTTATTTTAAAATGAAACTGCCCATGTCATGCGATGTGGAATATTTAGAAAGCTTTGTTTCCAAAGCAGAGAGCACTGAATTATTTGAATGGTTTTACGCCAATTGTGACATCCAGAAGCTGGAAGAGATTCTGATGGCGGACGGGACAAATCACCCGGTGCGTCCGTGGAAGATAATGTTCGTCGATCAGGAGCTGGAAGATTATGCTATTTTTTCCGAAGTACACGGAAGAAATAGAATGAAGTGGCCGCCGCTGATAGAGGTGATAAGGGACAGAATCGAGCAGCTTACCGGGGTCGAATTCAGTGTCTGTGTGTGTCTTTATTATCCAAACGGTGAGGAGGGGATTGGATTTCATTCTGATCCACCGGCATTTGGCCCGACCACTCCGTTGCCGTCGATTAGTGTGGGTGAACCCTGAATTCAGATAATAAGTGCAACACTCATGGTTGAAAGGCGGGAGGTGGCCAACTGCTGACAGTGATACGCTTCAGCTCGCCAAAGTAGAAGAAGTACCACCATGAGTTATCAGCAGT
>NZ_JAILYN010000003.1 GCF_019795155.1 Marinobacterium arenosum
GTTGCGGATCTGATGGATGATACAGACCTGCACCTCCGTCTTTGGATAGATGGTTTCGATCGCTTCCGGGAAGCCCTTCAGGCCGTCCACCGAGGCGATCAGGATGTCCTTGATACCGCGGTTTTGCAGGTCGGTCAGCACACTGAGCCAGTAGTGCGCGCCTTCGTTCTCGGACAGATACAGCCCCAGCAGCTCCTTCTTGCCCTCGATGGTCAGGCCCAGGATGGTGTACACGGCCTTGGAGATGAAGCGGCCGTTCTCCTTGATCTTGTAGTGAATGGCATCCAGCCAGACGAAGGGATAGACCGGCTCCAGATCCCGTTCCTGCCAGGCCCTGAGTTCGGGCACCAGGCGGTCGGTAATGGCGTTGAGTGTGCCGTTGGAGACGTTCATGCCGTACAGGTCCATGATGTGCTCACGAATGCTCTGATAGCTGTTGCCGAGCGCGAACAGGGAGAGGATCTTGCCCTCCATCTCATCAGTCAACCGGGTCTGATACTTCTTGACCGTCTGGGGTTCGAACGAGCCATTGCGGTCTCTCGGCGTCTCCAGTTCAAATTCGCCGGACGCCGTTTTGACGGTCTTTTTGGAGGTGCCGTTCTTGCGGTTGGTCGAGGCGTCATTGGTCAGATGCTCGTCCAACTCCGCACCCAGTGCCGCTTCAGTGATCTGTTTGATCAGCGGTGTGAGCAGGCCATCCTTGCCATTGAGGCTCTGACCGGCCTGAAGTGCCTTGGCAAACGCCTGGATATCGATTTCGTACTTATCAGCCATGATGTGTCGCTCCCTTTTTCAGTCAGTGTAGGAAACGACACAGAACTCTGAACACTACCGTCCGTGCGCCCAGTGATACCTCTCTCGACAGTTATCAGTCTGAAACGGCTCTGCAGCAGTTGGCCTGCTACATCGGTAATCGTTTCGAGCTATTTAGTCTTCTGCCTGCCCCCTGTGTCAGCAAAGGGTGGGGCCAGACCCACCACAACTACCCACGTTTCAAATTGTCACACCAGCCTAATTTGCTAGCTTTTCATCAGTCCAGAATGTCCGGTTTCCGTCGGTTTGCCTCAGGCTGTAGTTCCGTCCGTAGCGCTCGGTAATCAGGGCATCGGATCATTGAACGGGTGAGATAAATCAGGCACTGTAAAGCCCCGCTTATAACGCAGCAGGATGCCAGTGAACGACACGATCCGTTTTTATGATCAGCACGCAGAAGCCTTGGCAGCCCAGTATGACTCGCTGACATTCCGGCAGGTGCATGGCACTTGGCTTTCGGAGCTGTCTTCGATACCGGTCGGTGCTGCGCTCGACGTGGGGGCGGGAAGCGGCCGTGACGCTTGTGCGCTCCATCAGAGGGGGTGGCGTGTGACGGCGGTGGAACCGGCGGCATCGTTACGAGCGTTGGGGGCCAGGAAAGCAGATGAGATCTGTTGGCTGGATGACCAGTTGCCGGCGTTGTCGAATCTGAAAGCTGCTCATCATTCCTTTGGGTTTATTCTGTTGTCGGCCGTCTGGATGCACCTTCCAGAACAGCAGCGGCCAGAGGCTCTGGCCAGGCTGGTGGAGCTGCTTGCGCCAGAGGGTATGTTGGTGATCAGTTTGCGCCATGGTCCCTCAGAACCGGGAAGGCCTATGTATCCGGTATCGATGGATGAATTGATACGGCTGTCCGCGCCGCATGGGCTCACCGTACAGGAGCTTGTGGCGGGAGAGCGGGACTGCCTGCAACGCAATCACGTATACTGGCAGACTGTTATTCTGCGACACAGGAAGTTTGTGCGTGAACGAAGTCTGTTCCCGTCTGTTGGACGGTCAGGAAGATCGTCAGCTGGTTGACGCACTGCGTTATGCCATCGCTGAGGCTAACCATATTGAGATTGCGGTCTCTTTTATAAAACGCAGCGGTCTCGACCTTATCTTTGACGATCTCGCTTCTGCCATGGAATCGGGACGTTGCAAGCAGCTTTCTATACTGACAAGCGATTATCTCTGCATAACGGATCCCCGTGCCTTGAAGGCGTTAATGCTGTTGGTCGAGCGTGGTGCCGATATTCGTGTGCACGAGGTGCCCGCCGGCGAGAGCTTCCACCTCAAAGCATATCTGTTTCTGGAAACGGAGCAGGCCAACTGGCTGCAGGCGAGTGCCTTTATCGGTTCAAGTAACCTGAGCAGGCCTGCATTGACGAATGGTTTGGAGTGGAATTACAGGCTGCACTGGCCAGACCCTCATGATGTATCCGCGCGACAGCGTATTGAGGAGGTCAGGTATCGTTTTCAGGAACGCTTTTCGGATCGTCGGGTAAAACCGCTCAGTTTTGAATGGATCGAGGCTTATCAGCAACGCCGTAAGGTTGTTCCGTTGCAATATCTTCAGCCTGCCCCCGAGGAGCTGGATGACGCGCCGCCCGTCCCCAGGGTATATCAACAGCAGGCGATGGACGCGCTAGCGAGCAACAGGGAGCTGGGGAAACGTAAAGGGTTGGTGGTGTTGGCGACGGGGTTGGGGAAAACCTGGCTGGCGGCGTTTGATGCGCTGCAGATGGGCGCAAAAAAAGTGCTTTTCATCGCTCACCGGGAAGAGATTTTGTTACAGGCGCAGCGCAGTTTTATGTCGGTGATTCCCGATGTCAGCAGTGGCTTTTATGGCGGGAACGAAAAGACCCGGCAATCCGACCTACTGTTCGCATCGGTGCAAACGCTGGGACGCCGTGTTCATTTCAAACGCTTTTCACCTGATCATTTTGATTACATCGTGGTCGATGAGTTTCACCATGCCGCCGCCGCCAGTTATCAACGCATTCTCGATTACTTCGAGCCGACATTCATGCTGGGTTTGACGGCGACGCCTGAGCGCGGGGACGGCAAAAGTATTCTCGCATTGTGTGACGATAATCTGGTGTATCGGATGGATCTGTTCGAGGGAATCGATGGTGGTCATCTGGTGCCGTTTCATTACTACGGTATTTTTGATCACGATGTGAATTATGCACATATCCCGTGGCGAAGTGGGCGTTTTGATCCCGATGCGCTCACGGCAAAACTGGCGACAGTCAAACGTGCACGCCATGCACTGAAGGAGTGGCGTGACAGAGCCGGTACGCGAACCTTGTCTTTCTGCGCTTCACGTAAACATGCTGATTTCATGGCCGATCAGTTCAGGCGGGCGGGGGTGTCGGCGGCAGCCGTGTATGCGGGATCGGCGCTAAGTCGTGAAACGGCACTGGCGCAGCTGGAACAGGGAGAGCTATCTGTACTGTTTGCCGTAGATCTGTTTAACGAAGGGATGGACCTTCCGGCGATCGATACAATCATGATGTTGCGGCCAACAGAGTCCGGCATTCTTTTTCTTCAGCAGTTGGGGCGCGGTTTAAGACGTTCCCCTGACAAGTCGCATCTGGTCGTCCTGGACTTCGTTGCAAACCACCAGAGTTTTCTGAACCGCCCTCAATTGCTGAGTGGCCGGCAGGGGAATGAATCACGCAACGATGTTATCCGCAAAATCTGTCGAGGCGAGAGTCTGCTTCCCGATGGCTGCTTCGTTAACTACGATCTGGCGTTTATCGAGTTTCTGCAACAGATTAGCAGTCTGCCGCAGGAACGGGACTATCGTTCGCACCGCGAGTCATTAGGACGACGTCCGTCGCTGAAAGAGTTCTGGCAGAGGTACCCGGAGACGCTGGGGCGTCTAAGGAAAACCTATGGCAGCTGGTGGGCGTTTCTGGATCAGTTGGGCGAGCTGTTGCCGGAGGAGCTGGAAGTGCTGGCGTCCTTTGATGATTGGTTTCAGGACCTGACAATCAGTCAGCTCTCCAAGTGCTTCAAACTGGTGCTGCTGCATACATTTATAGAACAACAGCGTATTGGTACCGGCGCAACGGTTTCCGAGCTGGCCATATGGTCGAGGGACTGGTTTTTAACCAATCCGCACTGGCAATCTGAGATATCGGAGAAGCTTTTGCCGCTCGACGCCGTACCGGAAGGGCGATGGCGAACCTATTGGAGTTCCAACCCCGTTAAAGCCTGGACTCGACCTGAGCGGCGTTCGAATACAAGCTGGTTCATTGTGGAGGATGGGGCCTTCAGATTCAGCGAGTTGATTGCCGAGGAACTGGTCGAGGGCTGGCTGCGGATGTCCTCCGAAATCTTGCAGTGGCGAATGGCGGTATATCAGCAGGAAAGGTTGGTGGCAGAGGCAGACCCTGAGAAGGACAAGAAACTTGATGCGGCAGTGCCGCCCGGACAACAGGTACCATTTTTCGACACCCTCCGTATCGCCTGCGGCCACTTCAGAACGTCTAGCGCTGAGTCTGCCACCATGGCCCGTGTGGGGGATGGTTACGGGCGGCTGGATCCACAGCGTCACTTCATCGCGGCGGCGGCTGGGGAGTCGATGAATGGTGGCAAGTATCCAATTGCGGACGGAGATCTGCTGTTATTGGAGTTTATTACGCCGGATAACGCAGGGAAGATCAGTGACCAGATCGTAGCGATCGAACGTCAGGACAGCGCGGGCGATAACCAGTATCTATTGCGTAAAGTGCTGAAAACGGGGCCCGGTCAATACTTGCTAAGAGCCAACAACCCGGATTACGCGGATCTGCCTGCCAGTGAAGAGATGATGACCTTTGCACGCTTGCGCGCCGTGTTATCTACAGATGAGATCCAGCCTGTGCTCGAATGATCACGCCCTGACCCGACCTGATTTGCATACGCGGAACAAGCGCCTGTAACCTGTGCCGGCCCGTATAAAACGGCTATGGACAGGGAGAACGGGTGGGGACGGAGTGGTCTAAACCTCAGTCTTTGCACCCCCTCAGCTCTTCCGCCTAGCCTTCCGCCACTGGGCAGGTGACAGCCCTGTCCAGCGCTTGAAGGCGCGGCAGAAGGCCGCCGCCTCGGTAAAGCCGCTCTGTTCCGCCACCTCCTGTACGTTCAGATGTTCGCTGGCCAGTAGTTTCAGTGCGAAATCGCGGCGCAGGGCTTCCTTGATCTGGCGGATCGAGCTGCCTTCCTCCTGTAGTCGGCGGCGCAGGGTGCGCGGTGCGATCAGCAGCAGGCGGCTGATCTCGTCCAGCTCGGGCATCTGTTCAAGGTCGTAGCGTTGCAGCAGCACCCGGATTCGGGTCTGCAGGCTGTTGTCGCGTACCGGCCGGTGCAGAATCTCGGCGGGGCAGTTCCGCAGGAAGGTCTGCAATTCGGTGGCGTTGCGGATGATCGGCAGTTGCAGAAAGCGCGGGTGCAGGTAGAAGCCGCACCGGGGCTGGTCGTAGAGCAGCTCGCCCAGGTACATCACCCGGTATTCCCGCGCATGCTCTGGTGCCGGATAGCCGAAGCAGGTGCTGGCTACGGGGATCTGTTGGCCCACCAACCAACTGGCGAAGCGCTGCCACATCAGCATGATGAACTCCTGCAGGAAATGGTCCGGATCCCGTCCCTGGTGGTGCAGGTGCAGTCGGTAAAACACCAGCGGTGGCTGGCTGGGGTTGTCCAGCTCCAGGCCGAGTTCCAGGTCATCCGAAACGGCGGTATAGAAACGCGAACTCTGTTGCAGCATGCCGCCCAGGGTTTTGGCCCCCTGAGCCAATTCCGCCATCAGCGAGAACACCCCACGCTTGCAGATAGTCGGTGACAGCCCCATGAACTCGTCGCGGCTGAAGCGCCACACCGCCTTGATCAGATCGCTGAGCTGGCGCTCGGTGATCTGCCGTTCCGGCCGGTCTAGCCAGTCCGCCGGAATCCCTCCTTCGGAGAGCAACTGTATCGGATCGGCCCCCTGTCGCAGCGCGCCCCTGACGGTGGCGCGGATGTAGTGGTTGGCAATATGGGCCTTGCCGGAAGGCTGAGGCAGATCCCCGGAGTTCATCATGCAGTCCTGTACGTTTTCGCGGTAGCCAAGTGTCCGTCCGTTCAACAGCAGTCTGCAACTGTTGGCCTGTTCGATCAATAAAAACGACCGGAGCTGTCATTCAAAGGGCCAGATTAAAGCTCTTTAATGGCCTTAATGGTCAACCGGCCGGTGGCCCCTTTACCAGAAAAACAATACGAAGGGCTCAGTATGAACGTACAGGCACAGCCCGTGGCCGACACTGGCGTCGGCGACGAGGATAAGGCTCTCTTTGAAGAGATGGTGCGGCGCATCTTGGAACAGGAGGTGGCGCCGGACTATGAACGCTGGGAGCAAGCGCATCAGCTGCCCCGCGAACTCTGGTACCGGTTGGGCGAGGCCGGGCTGCTTGGCGTTGACCTGCCGGAAGCGCTCGGCGGCTCCGCTGCCGGGGTTGAGATCTGCCTGATGATCTGCGAGGAGATCTCCCGCCAGGGTTTCGGCGGTCTGGCCAGTGGCTACAACATCCACGCCAATATCGTGATGCCCTACATCCTGCATCTGGGCAGCGAAGCACAGCAGCAATATTGGCTGCCGCGCATGGCCAGCGGCGAGGTGCTGGGCGCCATCGCCATGACCGAGCCCGGTGCCGGCAGCGACCTGGCCGCCATGCGCAGCACGGCGGAGAGGGTCGACGGCGGCTGGAAGCTCAACGGCGCCAAGGTGTTCATCACTAACGGCCAGCTGGCGGATATGGTGATCGTCTGCGCCAAGACCGATCCCAGTGCTGGCGCCCGAGGCGTGTCGCTGTTCCTGGTCGATACATCATTGCCGGGATTCTCCCGTGGCAAGTCGATCCGCAAGATCGGCCAGCATGCCAGCGATACCGCCGAACTGTTCTTCGATGACCTGATCGTGCCCGATGACGCTTTGCTGGGCGAGGCGGGCAAGGGGTTTGTTTACCTGATGCAGGAGCTGCCGCGCGAACGGTTGGGGGTTGGTGCCCAGGCGCTGGGCGCGATCGAAGGGGCGCTGCAGCTGACGCTGGACTATGTGCAGCAGCGCCGCGCTTTCGGTCAGCGGATCGCCGATTTCCAGAACACCCGCTTTACCCTGGCGGAGGTGCGGGCGCAGCTGGAGATGGGCTGCGCCTACTTCAATCAGTGCCTGCAGCGTTATGCCGTCGGCGAGATGAGCGGCATGGATGCGGCCACCCTCAAATTGATGCTGAGCGAGATGCAGTGCCGCTCGATCGACCGCTGTCTGCAGCTGTTCGGCGGCTACGGCTACACCCTGGAATACCCGATCTCCCGTTTCTACGTGGATGCACGTATCCAGACCATCTATGCCGGCACCTCCGAGATCATGAAAGAGGTGATCGCCCGCGACATGTTGGGCCGGACGGCCTGAAAGAGGGGGGGGGCAAAATGTAGCGAGCGAAGGTGAGACAAGGCAAAAATCGGCGAAAAAGCGGAGTTTACGTTCTGTAAATGAGCATTTTGAGCCGAATTTTAACGCAGTATCACCGAGCGCAGTAGTTTTGCGACACCCTCTGAAGACCGCCAATCGGAACATATAAAAGGAGCAACCCTGATGACCGATACACTCAAACTGCAGGATGTGGTGATTGTCGCCGGCGCACGTACCGCCATCGGCGATTTCGGCGGCAGCCTGTCCGCCTACAGCCCGGCTGAACTGGGCAGCTTTGCCGGCCGCGCCGCCATCGAACGGGCCGGCATAGACGCCACAGAGATCGACCACTCTGTGTTCGGCCACATCATTACCACCAGTCCGCAGGATGTTTACCTGTCGCGCCATATCGCATTGAACTGCGGTCTGTCGGACAGCTCGGCGGCACTGAACGTCAACCGGCTGTGCGGCTCCTCGGTGCAGTCGTTGATCTCCGCCGCCCTGCTGATCCAGGCCGGCGCCAGTCGTATCGCGCTGGCTGGCGGCGCCGAAAGCATGAGCCAGGGCGCCTACCTGCTGCCGAAGCTGCGTTTCGGCCAACGCATGGGCGATGCCAAGGCGCTGGACATGACCGTCGGCATTCTCAGCGATCCCTTCGGCAGCGGCCATATGGGCATCACCGCCGAGAATATTGCCGCCCAGTACGGCTTCAGTCGCGAACAGCTGGACCAGTATGCCTGCGACAGCCATCGCAAGGCTGCGGCGGCCATCGGTGCCGGCCATCTGGCCAGCCAGATCGTGCCGGTGCCGGTGAAAAAAGGGCGCGAGACGCTGTCGTTCAGCGAGGACGAGCATGTCCGGCCGGATGTCACCTTCGAGGGCTTGCAGACGTTGCGTGCCGCCTTCAAGCAGGATGGTTTGGTCACCGCCGGCAACGCCTCCGGCATCAACGACGGCGCCGCGGCGCTGGTGCTGACCTCCCTGCAGGAAGCGCAAGTGCGCGGCCTGAGCGCCAGGGCGCGCTTCGTCAGCTACGCTTTCGCCGGCGTGGAGCCGCATCTGATGGGGCTGGGGCCGATTCCGGCGGTGAAGCAGGCACTGCAGCGGGCGGGATTGAGCATGGCCGATATCGACATCATCGAGTCCAACGAGGCCTTTGCGGCACAGGCGATGGCGGTGGCGCAGAGCCTGGAGTTCGATCCGGCCAAGGTCAACGTCAACGGCGGTGCCATCGCCCACGGTCATCCGGTCGGCGCGACGGGCTCGATCATTACCCTCAAGGCGCTGTATGAGCTGGAACGGCTCGGTAAGCGGCGGGCGCTGATCACCATGTGCATCGGCGGCGGTCAGGGGATCGCGCTGATTCTGGAACGGCTGGAGGGTTGAGTGGTGAACGATCTGAACAGAGTTAAACCGATCCGTACCGTGGCGGTTATCGGTGCCGGCGTGATGGGCGCCGGGATCGCCGTCCAGGCCGCCAACGGCGGAGCCGAGGTGCTGCTGCTGGATATCCCGCCGGCCGGTGTGGCGGCCGACGCCCCGGCTGAGCAGCGCAACGCGATCGCCAGCGGCGCGCTGGCGCGGATGCTGAAGGCCGGCCCATCCGGTGCGCTGATGGATGCATCCGTGGCCAAACGTATCCGGGTGGGCAATACCGAGGATGATCTGGCGCTGTTGCGAGAGGCGGACTGGATCGTCGAGGTGGTGGTGGAGCGGCTGGATGTCAAACAGGACCTTTACCGCCGGATCGCCGAGGTCCGGGCGCCCGACGCCATTGTCTCCTCCAACACCTCCACCATCCCACTGGCGACGCTGGTGGAAGGGATACCACAGGGCCTGCGTGAGCATTTCGTGGTGACCCATTTCTTCAATCCGCCGCGTTACATGCGCCTGCTGGAACTGGTGACCTCCGCTGAAACCCGCCCGGAGGTGCCGGAGCGGGTGCAGGCGTTCATCGATCGCTGCATGGGCAAGACGGTGATCCGCTGTAACGACCGCCCCGGCTTCATCGCCAACCGGCTGGGCGTGTACTGGATGCAGGTGGCCTTGCAGGAAGCGATCGCGCAGGGGCTGAGCGTCGAGGACGCCGACGCGGTGATGCAGGTCTGCGGTTTCCCGAAAACCGGTATCTTCGGGCTCTGGGACCTGGTCGGTATCGACCTGATGCCGGAGGTGACCGCCAGCCTGAGCCGTCTGCTGCCTGCGGATGATCCGTTCCAGACCTATGCCGGGCCGGTCCCGGTGATTGAGCAGATGGTCAGGAACGGCTGGTACGGCCGTAAGGGACGGGTGCTGCAGGGGTTTTATCGGCAGCGGCTCGACAGTGACGGTCGCAAGCTGCGTGAAGTGCTGGATCTGAACAGGCTGGAGTACCGGGCGCCGCAACGCTCCACGCTGGCGTCGGCGCAGCTGAAACCGGGCCAGCTCGGTGAGCTGGTCGGCTGCGACGATGCCGGCGGCCGTTACGCCTGGCGGGTGTTGGCCAGGGTGCTGGATTACGCCAGCCGTCTGGTGCCCGATGTAGCGGCCGAGATCGACTCGGTGGATGCCGCCATGCGGCTCGGCTACAACTGGCGCTGGGGGCCGTTCGAACTGATGGACCGGATCGGTGTCGCGGCTTTCACCGACCGATTGAGCGCCGAGGGGGCTGAGCATAGCGAGTTCCTGCAACAGGCGGCAGGGCAGCCCTGCTACCAAGATAACCAGCAGCTGGATCACCTGGGCCGCTACCAGCGCAGAACAACGGTTGATGGCGTCATCGACTGGCAGCAGGTTGTGCAACGGCCAGCGGTCCGCAGCTTCAGCCGCAGCGTGCTGCGCGAGCTGGACCGGGACACTTGGTGCCTGGAGTTCAACAGCAAGGTCAATGCCTTGAGCAATCAGCTGCTGGACGAGATCGAAAGCGCGCTGGCAGAAGCGATTGCCGCCGACAAGGCGTTGATCCTCTACAGCGATAGCGGCATTTTCGCGGCCGGTGCCGACCTGAAAGAGTTCCTGGCGATGACTGCCGAGGACGGGGCGATCGACCGTTACATCTGCCGCGGCCAAGCGCTGTTTGCCAGCATCCGCAAGGCGCCGGTGCCGGTGGTTGCCGCCGTCGCCGGCAAGGCGCTGGGCGGCGGGCTGGAATTGATCTTCCACTGCCACCGCATTCAGGCGCATGCCGAAGCCTATCTCGGCCTGGTCGAAACCAGCGTCGGCATCGTGCCGGGCTGGGGCGGCTGCCGGGAGCTGCTGGCCCGCTGCAGCGAGCGGCTCGGCCCTGAACAGGTTGTCGAGCAGGCATTTACCCTGCTCGCCGGCGCCCGGGTCAGCGGCTCGGCGCTGGAGGCCCGACAGCTTGGCATCTTGCGTGAGCTGGATGGCATCAGCATGAATCGCGACCGGCTGTTGTCCGATGCGGTCGAGCAGGCCCGGCGGCTGCGCGATACGGCAGAGCGGACTGACATCGACAGCCCGCCGGCGCTGCGGGCTGCGACGCCGGCAATCACCGCTGAGGTGGGCAGCTACCAACAGCAGCTGGAGCAACGCCTGCTGAAACTGCTGAACCAGGCGGCACAGCCGGGCTGGTTCGATCGCTTCGGCGATCTTGAACGTCAATGCAATCTGGAATTGCTACAGAATCCGGCGTCGCTGCACCGTATGCAGGCGCTGCTGGAAACCGGCAGGCCGCTACGCAACTGAACCGATCCGAATACCGGCAAAACAATAATAATTCGAGGTGTGTTATGAATCTGGCAACTGAAACCCAAACGCTGATCGATCAGGCCACCCGCAATACCATCGGTGATGCCCTGAATCGCATCGCCATGCAGCGCCCGCAGCAGACGGCGCTTGAGTACAACAGCCGTGTCTGGAGTTACCAGGCGCTGAACCAGGCGGTCAACCGGGTGGCCAACCAGCTGCTGGCGCAGGGGTTGCAGAAAGGCGACCGGGTGGCGGCCTACGGCAAGAACTCCGATGCCTACCTGCTGCTGTGGCTGGCCTGTGCCCGGGCCGGTCTGATCCATGTGCCGGTCAACTTCTCGCTGACCGAACGCGAACTGGTCTACGTGCTGAGCCAGTCCGGCGCCCGCGCGCTGTTCGCCGATGACAGCCTGAAAACCCACGTGGATGAGGTCTGTGATCAATTGCAGGTCGGTATCCATGGCCGTCTGCACAGCGAATTCGCCGCCGATGACCGGATCGATATCCTGGCGGTGGCAACCGGGCCCGGCAGCGATCAGCCGCCGGCGGTGGCGTTGTCCGAGACTGACACCGTGCAGATTCTGTATACCTCCGGCACCACCTCTGATCCGAAGGGCGCGATGCACACTCACCGCTCGCTGATGGCGGAGTACAGCAGCTGCCTGCTGCACCTGGACATCAAGGCATCGGACCGCTGCCTGGCGGCGCTGCCGCTGTACCACTCGGCACAGATGCATGTGTTCACCATGCCCTCGCTGCTGGCCGGCGCCTACAGCTGCCTGCTGGATACGCCGACGCCGGAGGTGATCCTGCAGCTGCTGAAGGCGAAACAGCTGAACAGCTTCTTTGCGCCGCCCACGGTCTGGATCACGCTGCTGCACCATCCGCAGTTTGTCGAAGCCGAGCTGCAGCATCTGCAGAAGCTCTACTACGGCGCGTCGATCATGCCCGAACCGATCGTCAGGGAGCTGGGTGAGCGGCTGCCGCAGTCCGGCCTCTACAACTGCTACGGCCAGAGCGAGATCGCACCGTTGGCGACGGTACTGTCGCCCGAGGAGCATCGGCAGCGGCCGGCGTCCTGTGGTCGTCCGGTGATCAACGTGGAGACCCGGATCATCAATCCGGCGACCGGCGAGGATTGTGCGCCGGGCGAGCAGGGCGAACTGGTTCACCGGTCGCCGCAGTTGATGGTTGGCTACTGGAATAAGCCGCAGGAAACCGAGGAAGCCTTTGCCGGCGGCTGGTTCCACTCCGGCGACCTGGGCTACCGCGACGAGCAGGGCTATATCTGGATCGTCGACCGCATCAAGGACATCGTTAATACCGGTGGCGTGCTGGTGGCCAGCCGCGATGTCGAGGAGGCGCTCTACACCCATCCGGATGTGGACGAGGTAGCGGTTATCGGGGTGCCGGATGAGAAATGGATCGAGGCGATCGCCGCGGTGGTGGTGCTGCGCCCGGAAGCCGACCCGGATGCGGATAGCCTGATCCAGCATGCCAAAGCCCATCTGGCGCCCTTCAAGGTGCCGAAGCAAGTGCATTTTGTGCAACAGCTGCCGAAGAACACCTCCGGCAAGCTGTTGAAACGCACGCTGCGGCAGCAGTTCTCCGCGCTCTGAGCCGACACCTGCAGACAATCTCCGCCGGGGCCGGTTTGCGGCTCCGGTGGACTTTCTCAAAGGACCACAAGCTATGCGAGCCGATTCTCACGTGATCCGGGAGGTGGACGGTTCTGTGCTGGTTATCAGAATCGCCAACCCGTCCCGAAAGAACGCCCTGAATATCGAGGCATACCGGTGTTTATCGGCGTGTATCGACTATGCCGAAGGCAACGAAAACATTACGTCTGTGTTGATAACCGGCGGTGATCAGTATTTTTGCAGCGGCCATGACCTCGAGGATTTCTCGTTAAATCCCATCGAAGACGACCACCACCCCGTTTTCCAGTTCATGCTTAGGCTAAGCCGGTTCAGCAAGCCGGTCATAGCGGCGGTGGAAGGCTTTGCCGTCGGGATTGGTGCGACCCTGCTGCTGCATTGCGACCTGGTGTATGCCGGTGAAAGCAGCTTCTTTCAGATGCCGTTTACCAGGTTGGGCCTGTGCCCCGAATTTGCCGCCACCTTCGTCATTCCCCAATGTGCCGGCCATCGCTTTGCCGCCGAGATGCTGATGCTGGGCAAACGATGCAGCGCGGACCGTTTCAGAGAGGCCGGTTTTATCAACCAGCTGACGGCGGATGGCAAAGCGTTCGACAGTGCAATGGCCGCAGCCCTGGAGATTGCGCAGATGAATCCGCAGCCGGTAACCGCTACCAAAAGCCTGCTGAAGAAAAGGTTCAGCGAGGCAGCGCACGACAGCATGCGGGATGAACTCGATTGCCTGGTTGGCCTGTTAAAGGCAAGGAATGAACAGCTTGGGTAAATAAGGTTCTTTGCGGTCGGCAGGATCGCCAACTGAAAACAGCAGTGGCCTATGGTTGTAATACCGTTCATTTAAGGCAATGTGCTTTTGCGATTTGGGCAAAGTCTCTATCGGGAATTGCGTAGTTTTGTAGGGCGTACTTCAGTGCGCCAGCGCCGCAGGCGGTTATGAAGCCCTACGGGCTCCTGGTCGGCTGAAGCCAACCCTACATGATTGGCCCTCATAGTAGGGCGTCACCCGGGGCGCCACCGCCGCAGGCGGTTGTGAAGCCCTGCGGGCTCCTGGTCGACTAAACCTGCCCGGCCGGAGTCAACCCTACAGCCTTGTAGGGTGGGCACGTTTTTTGTGCCCACGCGGCAACTAAGTGAAAACAGCAGTGGCTTATGGCTGAGTCTTTTTCCATATCTGCTGGTTTGCTTCCAGCTGCTGCTGTTTCGCCGCCGCTTCCCGTGCTTTGTCCTTTTTGCTTTTGCGTTTTCCCTTGACCGGCCCTTTCGGGGCATCAAGCTCGGCCGGTGGCGTTTCGGAACGTTCGAAGCCAGGTATCTGTTCGCGGGCGATCTCCTGTTCGGTGCGTTTTTCGATCAGCTTGAAGTGGTTGTCATCTTCGTGGCCGATGAACGACAGCGCCTGTCCCTGTTCGCCGGCACGGGCGGTGCGGCCGATGCGGTGAACGTAGTCGGCCGGTGAGCGGGGCAGGTCGTAATTGACCACGCAGGGCAGTTGGGCGATGTCGATGCCGCGGGCGATCAGATCGGTCACCACCAGTACCTGCACCTTCTTGGCCTTGAAGTCGGCCAGGGCGCGATTGCGAGCGCTCTGGTTCATGTCACCGTGCAGTGCCTGCGCATTGATCCCTCTCTTGGCCAGCTTCATGGCGACGTTGTTGGCACCACGTTTGCTCGCCACGAACACCAGTACCCGTTGCCAACCCTGTTGTTTGACCAGATCGCTCAGCAGGGCGGTACGGTTGTGTCGGTCGACCTCGATTGCCCGCTGCTGAACCCGGTCGGCGACCTTGTACTCGCTTTCCACGGCTATCTGGCCGGGGTTGTCGAGTAGTTGCTTGGTGAGCGCCTTCACCTCGTCGGGGAAGGTGGCGGAAAACAGCAGGTTCTGGCGTTTTTTCGGCAGACGCCGCAAAACGCCGTTCAGCTCGTCGGCAAAGCCAAGGTCCAGCATCCGGTCCGCTTCATCCAGCACCAGGGTTTCGACCGACGACAGTTTAACGGCGTTCTGATCAAGCAGGTCCAGCAGGCGACCCGGTGTGGCGATCACGATGTCGCTACCGCCACGCAGCGCCATCATCTGCGGGTTGATCTTCACGCCGCCATATACCGCCGTGATCTTCAGCGACAGGGGCAGGTGGCGGGCATAGGTTTGCACCGCGGTTGCCACCTGGGCGGCCAGCTCCCGGGTCGGTACCAGAATCAATGCCCGCACGGCGCGATAGCCGGCTATTGGCTGCTCATTCAGCTTCTGCAGAATCGGCAGGGAAAACGCCGCTGTTTTTCCGGAACCGGTCTGGGCGGCGGCCAGCAGGTCGCGCCCCTCCAGTACCAGCGGGATCGCCTGCTGCTGAATCGGTGTCGGTCGTTTATAGCCTTGCTCCTCAAGGGTACGCAGTAAAAAATCGGATAAACCCAATGAGGTAAATGACATAGACGATCTCTGTTGGCTGGCGGCTGATGGGGGAAGAAACGATGGCCGTGTTCGGAGCGCCATTATATGGCAAAGCGGCAGCAAGGGTCAGGCTCTGGCTTCCAATAATAAATCCGAGGGGGCATGCGCGTCTGGTTGAAGTGAATGGTTGCTGTCGGGGCTGATACCTTGCGCGCCGGTAGCGTTTTCGCGACTATTGCCGCTCTGTCCGTCGCGAATCTCCTTGCACCATGTTGAAATTCCAGCAGCTCAGCGCCTTCAAGGCCGTCTATGAATTGGGCACGATGACCGCCGCGTCCAAGCATATCCATGTGACCCAGCCGGCGATCAGCCGGTTGATCGCCAGTCTTGAGCATCAGCTCGGTTTTCAGCTGTTCCAGCGTATCAAGGGGCGGCTAGTGCCCACCGACCAGGGCAAGGCGTTCTATGTCGAGGTCGCCAAGGCGTTTTCCGCACTGGAAACGCTGGAGGACAGTGCCCGGGATATCCGTTCCCACCATCATGGCAGCCTGCATATCACCGCCTTTCCGATGCTCTCCAACAGTTTCCTGCCGGGGGTGTTGGGCCAGTTCCTCAGCAGTGCGCCCAGCCTGAAGGCGTCGCTGACCAGCTACCGTTCCGAAGAGGTGCTGCGGCGCACGGAGATCCAGTCCTGCGATGTCGGTTTCGCGCTGATCGATTCGTTCACCGCCAGCGCCAGTATCATCCAACAGGCGGTCGAGGGCGATTGCGTTTGCATCCTGCCGCAGAACAGTCCGCTGGCCGATAAGGCAGAGCTGGTGCCGGAGGATCTGGCCGATATCCCGTTCATTCGCTATGAGAGCGAGGACTCCACCCAGCAGGAGCTGGATCAGCTGTTACGCCAGCAAGGCGTGCGCAGTAACGATATTCTGGAGGTGTCCTTCGCCAATGTGGCGGCGATGCTGGTCGGCCAGGGGATCGGGGTTGCGATGGTCGATCCCTTTACCGCACTGCATGCGCAGAGAACCGGTCAGCCGATTCTGATCAAGCCGTTCAAGCCGCGCGTGTCATTCCAGTTCCATATCCTCTATCCCGCACTGCGGCCGGTCTCGGGCATCACCAAGGCGTTCGTTCAGTACTTCTTCTCCCAGGCCGAGGCGGCGGGCATTCAGCTGAGATCGGAACCACCGCGTCCCTGAGATGCGTTGCCGGATCGGAATTTTTTAGTTCTTGGCGGGCTGGCGGGAAACCATCGACCTCGGCTGAACAAGCGCCGTGTAAGCACAAATAAACTGCCCGCCCTACAAGGTTTTTCCATGGCCGGATCTATGGCGGGATCTGTGGCACACGATCAATATCCTATTCCCCTGCCGCATAGCTGTTTGCTTTGCCGCCGTGGCCGAATTCGTCAGCAGTTTTAACGGTCTACCCCTATTGATTGCTAAGGCTATGTTTTTGAGCGCTGGTTCTTCGCAGCGCTGGTTGCCTAAAGAACGGATATAAGGTTTAGGCATAGGGTGTGGTGGCATTGGCATTGGTGGGGGCTCGGTCGGCTTTGTAAAGTGGACCCCGGCTAACCGCTACCAGGACTCTTCAATGACAAATATAAACATAAACTCAGAGCTCCAGATGCCAGCATCAGATTCACAGGAAGCGATCAAAGTTACCGATCTGCACAAGCGCTTCGGCGACCACGAAGTGTTGAAAGGGGTGTCGCTGACTGCCCATAAGGGCGATGTGATCTCGCTGATCGGCTCCTCCGGTTCCGGCAAGAGCACCTTCCTGCGCTGCATCAATCTGCTCGAGATGCCCAACGGGGGCGATATCCGGGTGGCGGGAGAGCAGATTCGCCTGAAGCCGGACGGCAAGGGGCTGCTCCATCCGGAGCAGCAGAAGCAGGTACAGCGGATTCGCTCGAAACTGGCGATGGTGTTCCAGGGTTTCAATCTCTGGTCACACATGACCATCCTCGAAAACGTCATCGAAGCGCCGGTGCAGGTACTGGGCGTCCCCCGTAAAGAGGCGATCGAGCAGGCCGAGGCACTGCTGCACAAGGTGGGTATCTACCCGCGCAAGGACGCCTATCCCGGTCATCTGTCCGGCGGCCAGCAGCAGCGCGCGGCGATCGCCCGCGCACTGGCGGTAAATCCGCAGGTGATGCTGTTTGACGAACCCACCTCCGCGCTGGACCCGGAACTGGTCGGCGAGGTGCTGCAGGTGATGCGCGAGCTGGCCGCCGAGGGCCGCACCATGATCGTGGTAACCCATGAGATGGCCTTTGCCCGTGATGTCTCCTCCCAGGTGCTGTTTCTCCACCAGGGCCGCATCGAAGAGCAGGGCGCGCCTGATCAACTGTTCAACGCGCCCCGTTCGGAGCGTCTGCAACAGTTCCTTGCCAGCAGTTATTGAGCCGCCCGCCGGCGACTCTGGCGACAGATTTTCCCGCTGGTTTTGCCAGTGAACTTCCCGGTTAATTTTCCCGGTTAATTTTCCCGGTTAGAGACGCAAAAAAATAATAAAGGAGATCGAAGATGAAAAAGTTACTCGCCGTTATCACGGCCGCCGCCGCATTCAGTGCCGCCAACGTGTCCGCCAAGGAGTGGAATGAGATCCGTATCGGCGTGGAAGGCGCCTACCCTCCGTACAGCTGGATTACCCCGAGCGGTGAGCTGGCCGGGTTCGATATCGATATCGCCAACGCACTGTGCGAAGAGATGCAGGCCAAGTGCAAGCTGGTGGCGCAGGACTGGGACGGTATGATTCCGGCGCTGATGACCCGTAAGTTCGATGCCATCGTGGCGTCCATGTCGATCACCGAAGAGCGCAAGCAGAAGGTCGACTTCACCGACAAGTATTATCAGGTCGCTTCCCGTTTCGTTGTTAAAAAGGGCCAGGACTTCGACTTCAGCGCGGCCGGGTTGGACGGCAAGAAGATCGGCGTGCAGCGCGCCAGTACGCAAGACAAGTATGTCACCGCCAACTTCCCGGGCGCCGAGATCAAACGCTACGGCGCCCAGGATGACGCCTTCCTGGACCTGAAGGCGGGCCGGGTCGACCTGGTGATCAGCAACATCCCGGCGGTGAAAAAAGGCCTGCTGGAGAAGGACGGTGGCGATCGGTACCAGCTGGTCGGACCGATGATTACCGACCGCGAGTGGTTCGGCGAAGGGGTGGGAATCGCCATCCGAAAGAACTCGCCGACGCTGCGGGAGAAGTTCAATAACGCCATCCAGGCGATCCGCGCCAACGGCGTTTACCAGCGGATTCAGGACAAGTACTTCGATTTCGATATCTACGGCGGCTGATCGCCCGGCGACGGGTAATCCGCGAACGATGGGAGCCGGGCGGACCGGCTCCCGACTGCTCGCAAGACGCTTAACCGGCCGGGTTATCGAACAGCTAGTAACGGTGATTTATGTTGAACTTTGATGGCTATGCACCCGCCGTACTGGACGGTGCACTGCTGACGATTGAAGTGGCGCTGGCCTCGCTGGTGATGGCAACGCTGCTCGGCATCCTGGGGGCGTTGGGCAAGTTGTCGCGCAAGCCGCTCCCGCGCCGGCTCGCGGCGGGCTACACCACGTTGATACGCAGCATTCCCGACCTGGTGCTGATGCTGCTGATCTACTTCGGCGGCCAGGCAGTGGTGAATCAGGCCGCCTACGCGGTCGGTTATGAAGACTACATCGAGATCAGCCCGTTCGTGGCGGGTGTCGGCACCATCGGTTTTATCTTCGGCGCCTATCTGGCCGAGACCTTTCGCGGCGCCATCCTGGCGGTACCGCCGGGCCAGCTGGAAGCCGGCTATGCCTACGGTATGAGCGCCTTTCAGGTGTTCCGTCGCATCCTGTTCCCGCAGATGATGCGCCACGCCTTGCCGGGCTTCGGCAACAACTGGCTGGTACTGCTCAAGACCACCGCGCTGGTATCGGTGATCGGCCTGGATGACATGGTGCGCAAAGCTTCGCTGGCGGCCGGTGCGACACAGAAGCCCTTTACTTTCTACCTGCTGGTGGCCGGCGTGTTTCTCGCCTTCACCACCCTCAGCACCCTGTTGCTGCAGTGGGCCGAGCGCCGCTACAGCCCTGAGTTGAAACGGAGCCTGTGATGGACTTCCTGCTGATCTTCGAAAACCTGGACCTTTACTGGCAGGGGGCGCTGACCACCGTCAAACTGGTGACCCTGTCGCTGTTGCTCGGCCTGCTGCTGGCACTGCCGCTGGCGGTGATGCGGCGCAGCGGCAATCCGTTGCTGAGATTGCCGGCCTGGAGCTATATCTACGTTTTTCGCGGCACCCCGCTGCTGATACAGCTGTTCGTGATCTACTACGGCTTCGGCCAGCTGGAGGCGATCAAGCAAAGCCTGCTCTGGCCGTTCTTCCAGGAAGCGTACTGGTGTGCATTGCTGGCCTTCACGCTCAACACCGCCGCCTACACCGCCGAGATCATCCGCGGCGCCATTGAAACCACTCCCGAGGGGGAGTTGGAGGCGGCCAGGGCGTTCGGCATGAGCCACGGCCAAATCTTTCGTCGTATCCTGCTGCCCAGCGCCTTCCGGCGGGCGCTGCCGGCCTACAGTAACGAGGTGATCTTCCTGCTGCACGGCAGTGCGGTGGCCGGGATCATCACGCTGGTCGATATCACCGGCGCTGCGCGGATCGTCAACTCCCGTTTTTACAACCCTTTCGAGGCGTTCATCACCGCGGCGCTGTTCTACATGGCGCTGACCTTTGTCGTGATTTGGCTGTTCAAGCGGCTGGAGAATCGCTGGCTCGGCCACCTGCGGGCCCGGAGCTGAGGCGCCGACCTTTTCTATCGATTGATCCTGGCTGACGAATGTTCAGCCATTTACCCGGTACCTGTCAGGGTGCCGGGCCTTTTTCATGCGCCCGCTCGAAGCGCAGGAGGTGTGATTGATGAATGAATGCGACCTGGCCATTGTCGGTGGCGGCATGGTCGGCTCGGCGCTGGGTTATGGTCTGGCGCGGGCTGGCGCCGAGGTGGTGATGCTCGATCAGGGCGACCGAGACCTGCGGGCGGCACGCGGCAACTTCGGCCTGCTCTGGGTGCAGGGCAAGGGGGCGGACTGCCCGGCCTATGCGCACTGGACCCTGCTGTCGACCCGGTTGTGGCCATCCTTTGCCGAGGAGCTGAAGCAGCTGACCGGCATCGATGTCCAGTATCAACGCCGTGGCGGCATCCACTACTGCCTCGATGACCGGGAACTCAGCGACTATGCTGACGAGCTGGCCCGGCAGGCAGCGGTAAGTGACGGCGCGTTCCAGTACCAGATGCTCGATGCCCGGGAGCTGCAGGCGTTCGAACCTAACCTGGCGCCGGACCTGCCGGGCGGCGGCTACTCGCCCAATGACGGCCATGTGAATCCATTGTTCCTGTTGCGTGCGCTGCAGGCCGGCTTCGTGACCCATGGCGGCAGCTACCGGCCACGCCATAGTGTGCAGTCCATCGAGCGGTTGGCTGACGGTTTCTTGCTGCAGACCGAACAGGGCGAGTTGCGCGCCGGCAAGGTCATCCTGGCCGCCGGGCTGGACAACCAGCGACTGGCGCCGATGCTGGGTTTGCAACAGCCGCTGCATCCGCAGCGCGGCCAGCTGCTGATCACCGAGCGGCTGCCGCCGTTGTTGAAGTACCCCTCCATCTATCTGCGTCAGACCGGCGAGGGGACCATCCAGATCGGTGATTCGGCGGAGAACAGCGGCCTCGATGACAGCAATACGGTTACCGTGATGGCGGAGCTGGCCGCTCGGGCAATCCGACTGCTGCCGGCACTGCGCCAGCGCCGCATCGTGCGGGGCTGGGGCGCGCTGCGGGTGCTCAGTCCGGACGGCTATCCGCTGTATGACCGTTCCGCCGAAGCCGGCCCCCAGGCTTTCGCATTCAGTTGCCATAGCGGCGTCACGCTGGCGGCGGCCCATGCGCTGCAGCTGGCGCCGATGCTGCTGCAAGGTGAACTGGACAGCTCGCTGTCCGCATTCTGTCCCCGGCGTTTTCAGGATTAAGCGATGTTCCAAGATGTCAGTCAACGCGCTGACCGAGCTACGGTCAGCATCACTATCGATGGCGTAATCCACCAGGTGCCCGAAGGTTACACGGTTGCCGCCGCACTGCTGGCAACGGGTCGCAATGCCAGCCGCAGCACGCTGGTGTCCGGCCAGTCACGCGGCCCCTACTGCCTGATGGGCGTCTGCTACGAGTGCCTGGTGGAGGTGGACGGTATCCCTAACCGCCAGGGGTGTATGACCGAGGTCCGTGACGGCATGGCGATCCGCCGCCAGCAGGGGGTCGGTGTCGTAGGCCAGGCGACCGAGCAGCAGGAGGTGGGTGATGGACGCTGATCTGGCGATCGTCGGGGCGGGGCCGGCCGGGATGGCGGCGGCGGTGCAGGCTCGCCAGCTCGGTTTGTCGGTGGTGCTGCTGGACGAACAGCCTCGCGCCGGCGGACAGATCTACCGCAATATCGAACGCCCAGCGCTGCGTGACCGGGCCATTCTGGGACCGGATTACTACGCCGGCGCGCAGCTGGCCGAGGCGTTTCGTGACAGCGGCTGTCGTCATATCAGCGGCGCCACGGTGTGGCAGATCACCCCGGAGGGGCAGCTGTTCTATTCCAGCGAAGGAGCCAGCGCATCGCTCAACTGCCGCCATGTGCTGATCGCCAGCGGCGCCCAGGAGCGGCCCATGCCGATTCCCGGCTGGACGCTGCCGGGGGTGATGACCGCCGGTGCCGCGCAGATTCTGCTGAAAAATCCGGGACTGGCGGCGCAGGATGCGGTATTCGCCGGCAGCGGACCGCTGCTCTACCTGATCGTCTGGCAGTACCTGCAGGCCGGCATTCGGGTAAAGGCGGTGCTGGATACCATGCCGGCCGGCAACTACCGAAGTGCTTTGCGTCAGCTGGGCGGCGCACTGCGTGGCCGGCACTATCTGATCAAGGGGCTGAAGCTGTTCAGGGAGATCAAGCGCGCCGGTATACCATTCATCCGTGGCGTAACCGAGCTGGAAGCATTGGGCGACTCCGGCAGCGGCGTCAGCCAGGTGCGTTACCGCGCCAAGGGACGGCAGGCGCTGATCGATACCCGCCAGCTGTTCCTGCATCAGGGGGTGGTGCCCAACGTCAACCTGGCAATGGCCAGCGGCTGCGAACACCGCTGGAACGACCGACAGCTCTGCTGGACGCCGAAGCTGGACCCGTGGGGACAATCGAGCCAATCCCATATCAGCATCGCCGGTGACGGCAGCGGTATCGGCGGTGCGGTGGCGGCTGCCCTGCGCGGACGGCTGGCGGTGCAGCAGATCGCCTGTCTGCTGGGTCGGCAAACGGCGGCGCAACGCGATGCCAGCAGCCGTCAGTGGCGGCGACAGTTGCAGCGCGAGCTGGCGTTCCGACCGTTTCTCGACACCCTCTATCGTCCGACGGAGCCGTTCCGCAAGCCGGTGCGGGAAGAGGTGATGGTCTGCCGCTGTGAAGAGGTGACGCTGGGTGATATCCGCGCCGCTGCAGCCCAGGGCTGTATGGGGCCCAACCAGCTGAAGAGCTTCACCCGCTGTGGCATGGGGCCCTGCCAGGGGCGCCAATGTGGCCTGACGGTATCCGAGCTGATGGCCGAGCTGAACCAACAACCGGTTGAGGACAGCGGCTATTACCGGCTGCGTGCGCCGGTGAAACCCTTAAATCTCGGTGAGTTGGCGACATTGGCCGACCCGGCCGCAACTATTGATCAGGAGACAGCGAATGAACATTGAACGCTTTGAAACCGGCCGCCGGATGAGCCGGGTGGTGGTCCACAACGGTGTGGCCTATCTGTGCGGCCAGGTCACTAAGGATGAAACCGGAGATATCCTCGTCCAGACCACGACCATGCTGGAAAAGGTGGATGAACTGCTGGCGAGCGTCGGCTCCAGCCGGGAGCGGATGTTGTCGGCCACCGTCTATCTGGCGGATATGCAGCATTTCGATGCCATGAACAGCGTCTGGGACAGCTGGGTGCCGGCCGGCCATGCCCCGGCTCGGGCCTGCGTGCAGGCCGCGATGGCTGGGCCGGAACTGCTGGTGGAAATCTCGGTGATCGCGGCGGTTTGAAGCTCGACAGCTGAGGTCACCGCAACCACCCATGCGATCTGTGCGATCAAACCGGAAGCCATGGATCGGTTGCAGGTCTGACGTAATAAAATTCCTGCGGCGGTGGCGAACGAGGGAACCTGCCCGTAAGCAATGCAAAAATTGACGGCCCAGAACCCCTCCGCATGGTGTCGGGGGACCCCGGGCCGCTGGAGGCCATTACTGGCACTCCTGTACTAAGTATAGGTATTCGGCGATTGTTCAGCTGGCCGGGCGTTTCAGCGCGATGCTGCGGCCGGCCAGCTCGGGCCAGGCGAGGGTATTGTGCAGCCGTTGCAGTTGGCTGACCTTGTCTTGAGTTTCCGGTAGGAAGGGCGCCGCCCGGTGGGCGTTCATGTCCACGTGCAGCAGCAGGGTCTCCATCGCCGCCAGCTCCAGCGCCGTTTCCGGCTGCCACATGCTGAAGAACACTCGTAGTTTCTTGCCGTCGCTTTCCAGCAGCTGGGCCCGCACCTGCAGCGGCTCGGCCTCGCCAACCTCCTGCAGGTAGTGGACCATGCTCTGCAGCGTGTAGATCGATACCTGATGTTCCTCGCGGAACGCTTCGTCCAAACCGATCTGCACCATGAATTCGTCGATCGCCTTGCTGAACACCAGCACGTAACAGGCGTCGTTCATATGGCCGTTGTAGTCGATCCAGTCGGGGCTGACGCGCCCCTCGTATACCACCAGTGTTTCTGTCATCAGTGGATCACTCTTGCTGATTGTTGGGGAACCTGTGAATAAGTCCCTTATGTTCTCTGCGGGCTCTAGAACGGCCAGATGCACGAAAGGCAGCGCAGCGGAATGACGCGTCCTTTCCAAGCTGCCTGACAAAGCAGATGGCCGTTATAGGGCCCGCCCTCCGGGGCTTTCGGTGGTCCGGCACCCGGGCGAGCAGAGCTCTGCGTTAACGATTTACGTCCGGCCGGCGCTCCGGGGACAACCAGTACGCCTGTAATCGTTGCCTTTATGCCCTTGCGTGTGGGTATTGATCTCTGGTCGCTCCGAAAGCCAGAGGCCCAAGGGACTTGTTCACAGGTTCCTTAGTTCTTATCGTCACAGGAAGATTTGAAGGATATTAATGATCAGTCAATGGAAGGATTTGCCTATATCCGAATACCAAGTGTTAAATATCGACGGATTATGACGATAACAAAAATTGCCGGTTGGCCGGCCGAGGTGGCAGATGTTCGGTAACCGTCCGCTGAAATACCCCCAGACGATCAGTTTCCTGCTGGTGCCCGGCTTCTCGCTGTTCGGGCTGACCTCGATGCTCGACCCGCTGCGCCACGCCAACCGGGCCAGCCAGCGAGAGCTGTACCAGTGGCAGTTGATCTCGGAACCGGGCGGGCTGGTCACCAGCAGCGATGGCATCGAGATCATGAGCCAGTCCAGTATCCGCGATGCCGGCAAGTGCGAAACGCTGATCGTCTGTGCCGGCGAGCAGCCGCAGGCGCAGGTGACGCCGGCGCTGCTGAGCTTTATCCGCCAACAGGCCGGTTTCGGTGCCGATATCGGCAGTCAGGATACGGCCACCTATCTGCTCGCCGCGGCCGGTATTCTGGATGGCTACCGCACCACCATGCACTGGGAAAACCTGCAGAGTACCGCCAATGAGTTTCCGGGTGTCGAGATCGTGCAGGAACTGCTGGTGGTCGATCGCAACCGCTTTGCCTGCCCCGGCGCGCTGTCCGGACTGGATATGATGCTGCACCTGATCTCCACCCAGCATGGCCACGGTCTGGCCACGGCGGTGGCCGACGAGCTGATCTACACCCGTAAACGGGCCCATACCGATCCGCAGCGGACCTCGCTGCAGCAGCGGCTCGACAGCCGCAACCCGAAGCTGGTCAACGCGGTCCAGCTGATGGAGCGCAACCTGGAGGAGCCGCTCAGCATTCCCGAGATCGCCCAGTACCTGGATATCTCCTCCCGCGAGCTGGAGCGGCTGTTCAAGCACTACCTGCAGGAAACCCCCAACGCCTACTACCGCAATCTGCGGTTGGACCAGGCCCGCTGGATGCTGCAGCAGAGCACCGATAGCGTTACCAGTATTGCGTTCGCCTGCGGTTTCGCCTCGCTGTCCCATTTCACCCGCTGTTACCAGCAGCGCTTCAACAAGAAGCCCAGCCAGGAGCGCTGATCCTGTCCACGGAGGGCAGTGATTGGCGACTGCTGCCCCCCGAATCACCGAAAACGACCAACGGCATATCCGTTAGCGACCTCTGCTAAATGTCTTCGTTTTTAGTCAATCTATCTTCGGTATTAGTCAAAAACATCCTTCTCAGAAGCGTAGCTTGAATATCACGCCAGCGCCGGGAGCCGCATCCGGGTTCCCCGGCCGGCGCATCAAATAGCATCGAATAACAACAAAAGAGCCCAACACGCTATGAATCAGGATGTAATCATCACCTGTGCCGTCACCGGTGCGGCCGATACCGCAGATCGCAGTCCCCATGTGCCGGTCACCCCTGAAGAGATCGCCAACGCGGCGATCGAAGCCTGGAACGCCGGCGCCGCCATCGCCCATATTCACGTTCGCGATCCGGATACCAAGCAGTGCTCGCGCCGTCTCGATCTCTATGCCGAGGTCTGCGAACGGCTGCGTGCCGCCGACTGCGATCTGATCATCAACCTGACCGCCGGCATGGGCGGCGACCTCTATATCGGCCCCGAGGATAAGCCTACGGAATTCTGTCCAGAGACCGATCTGGTCGGCGGCCTCGAGCGGCTGGCGCATATTGAAGAGCTGAAGCCGGAGATCTGCACGCTGGATTGCGGCTCGCTGAATTTCGGCGACAGCAACCTGGTGTACGTCTCCACGCCGGACATGCTGCGTGCCGCCGCCGCCCGCATCAAACAGCTGGATGTCACCGTCGAGCTGGAGATCTTCGACACCGGCAACCTCTGGTTCGCACTGCAGATGCGCAAGGAGGGGCTGCTGGATGACAACGCGCTGTTCCAGCTCTGCCAGGGGATCCCCTGGGGCTGCCCGCCGGAACTGAGCCTGCTGAAGGGGATGGTGGATATGCTGCCGGCCGACAGCAACTGGACCAGCTTTGCGCTAGGCCGCCATCAGCTGCCCTGGGCGGCGCAGTCGGTGCTGCTCGGTGGCCACGTCCGGGTCGGTCTGGAAGACAACCTCTACCTGGATCGCGGCGTTTATGCCACCAACGGCCAGCTGGTCGAGCGGGCCGTCAATATCGTCGAAAACATGGGTGGCAAGGTGCTGAGTCCGGCCCAAGCCCGTGAAAAGCTGCGCCTGCGCGGCACTCAGTAATAGCCGGAGAGCTCTGATGAACCGACCACAACCAACTGACGTAACCAAAGCCGGCGTACTGGGCACCGGCGTGATCGGCGGCGCCTGGGCGCTGCACTTCCTGCGCATGGGGATGGATGTCGTTGCCTACGACCCCGGCCCCGATGCCCGCGAAAAGCTGCTGGCGATGGTCGACCATATCTGGCCGACCATGGTGAAGCTGGGGCTGCGTGAAGGCGCCAGCCCGCAGCGGCTGAGTTTTGCCGACAGCCTGGAGGAGCTGGCGACCAGCGTTCAGGTGATCCAGGAGAGCACTCCTGAGAATCTCGAAGCGAAACGCGCCCTGTTCGCCGAGCTGGACCGGCTGACGCCGCCGGAGGTTGTGATCATCTCCAGCACCTCCGGTTTCGCGATGACCGATATGGCGGTCGAGGTGGCGCAGCACGCCGAGCGCTTTGTCGTCGGCCACCCGTTTAACCCGCCCTACCTGGTGCCGTTCTGCGAAGTCTGCGGTGGTGAGCGCACCAGCCAGGCGGTGGTGGACTGGACCGCCGAGTTCTACGAAGCGACCGAGAAGAAGGTCGCCAAGATGGACAAGGAGCTGCCGGGCTTCATCGGCAACCGCCTGCAGGAAGCGCTCTGGCGCGAGGCGCTGCACATGGTTGCCAACAACGAGTGTTCGGTGGAGGACATCGACAAGGCGATCGCCTACGGGCCGGGTCTGCGCTGGGCGATCATGGGCCACTGCCTGACCTACCACCTGGGCGGTGGCCAGGGCGGCATGGCGCATCTGCTCGATCACTTCGAGGAGTCGCTGAAAGAACCCTGGACCCGGCTCGAGGCGCCGGAGCTGACCCAGCAGCTGAAGGACGACATGGTGGCCGGCTGCCTGAGCCAGGCCAACGGTGCCTCTATCAACGAACTGATTCGCGAGCGGGACGACTGCCTGATCCGCATCATGCAGACCCTGCAGGAGTATCGCGAACAGCAGGGTATCAGCCGCTGATACCCGCGCCCGCTCCGATTGTCCCCGGAGCGGGCTAATGGCCACACGGCCGCTGCTGTTGGCAGCGGTAAACCGAACAATAAAAACAACACCCGTCGGCAGACTCTATCGGTTAGCCGAGCGGTTAAAGCAGGTGAGCCAAATCATGATCGAGCAACACTCTGCCAGACCGGCGATTGAGTGCCGCAATGTCTGGAAAATCTTCGGCGACCGGGCCGAGGAAGCGCTTGAAGCGGTCAGGAGCCGCGGCCTGAGCAAAGAGCAGGTACAGGATGAATTCGATTGCGTGGTCGGGGTGGCGGATGCCTCCTTCCATGCCGACGAAGGCGAGATCTTCTGCATCATGGGGTTGTCCGGTAGCGGAAAATCCACCCTGGTGCGCCATATCAACCGACTGATCGAACCCACCGCCGGCGAGATCCTGATCGGCGACGATGATATCAACGCCTTGAACGCCGATCAGCTGCGCCAGATGCGCGCCGAGAAGATCGGCATGGTGTTTCAGCATACCGCGCTGCTGCCGCACCGTACCGTGCGTGAAAATGTCGCGCTGGGCATGGAGCTGCGCGGTGTCGACGAGGAGAAGCGCCTCGGCATCGCCGAGCAGAAGCTGGCGCTGGTGCAACTGAGCGGCTGGGAGGACCGCCTGCCGTCGGAGCTGTCCGGCGGCATGCAGCAGCGGGTCGGCCTGGCCCGGGCGATGGCCGCCGATCCGGCGATCCTGCTGATGGACGAGCCGTTCAGCGCGCTGGACCCGCTGATCCGCCGCCAGCTGCAGGACCAGTTCCTGGAGCTGTCCCGCAGCATGAAGAAAACCACCCTGTTCATCACCCACGACCTGGATGAGGCGATCCGTATCGGCAACCGCATCGCCATCATGAAGGATGGCGAGATCGTCCAGATCGGCACCCCGGAGGAGATCATCACCGCGCCGGCCAACGACTATGTGGCCGAGTTCGTCAAGGATATCTCGCGGCTGAAACTGGTGTTCGCCCATACCGTGATGCAACCGCTGGACAGCTATCGGGGAGCGGTTCCACTGACCGCCGAACACTGCCCGGTGGCCTCGCCCGAGGCCGACCTGGGCACGCTGACCGACCTAGCGATCGAGCACGACGCGCCAATCCTGGTGATGGAGGGGCAACAGCCGCTGGGCTATGTCACCCGACGTGACCTGCTGCGCGGTATCAAGGGGGACGACGGCCATGAGTAACCACGACAGTATCACCAGCAAACGAAGCCGCGAACTGGCGCTGCTGGAGCAGTTCCTCGGCCAGTCCAGCGACTATTACCTGCGCCAGTTCGAGCGCCTGTCCCATAACCGCCATGCCTTCACCTTCAACAGCGCCGCGCTGATCGCCGGACCGCTGTGGGCCGCCGGTCGCAACCTCTGGAGCCTGTTCTGGCTGGCCGCAGTGCTGGATGTGTTCAGCCTGATCTTTGTCGCGCAGGGGCTGTGGGGCGCTGAACAATATGGCAGCCGCCTCGGCCTGGGTATCCTCCTGTTCGGCCTGTTCCGCGGCCTGGTGGCGATCGTCGCCAACCCGCTCTACCACCGCTATTTCAACCGCTGGCGGATCAACACCAGCCTCAACTGCGGGGTCAGCCAGCAGCGCCGCTTGCAGGGCCTGCTGCTGATGTTGGCCACCTATCCGCTGACCATCTACCGCTTCAGCGCCGAGCAGGTGGCCAGCTTTATCGAGACCTTCCCCGGCAACCGGGAGCTGGCGCGTGTTACCGCCCATGGCATCGACGCCCTGGTCGACTGGCTGACGCTGACCTTTGAAGGGCTGTTCGACGCCATCACCCTGGCGATTCGCGAGATCCTCAACTTCCTCGAGCTGGTGTTCATCGGCACCCCTTGGCCGGTGATGGCGCTGCTGCTGATGCTGCTGGCCTGGCGGATGGCCGGTATCCGGGTGGTGCTGTTCACCGCCGGTGCGCTCAGCTACCTCGGCTTCTTCGGTTTCTGGGATAAGGCGATGAGCACCATGGCGCTGGTTGCCGCCTCGGTGTTCATCTGCTTCATCGTCGGCACCCCGCTGGGCATCTGGGCCGCCAAGAACCGTCGCGTCAACGCGGTGCTGACGCCGCTGCTGGACCTGATGCAGACCATGCCGAGCTTCGTCTACCTGATCCCGGCGATCGCCTTCTTCTCGGTCGGCAAGCCGCCGGCGGTACTGGCCACGGTGATCTTCGCGATGCCGCCGATGATCCGCCTGACCACGCTGGGTATCAGCCAGGTACCGGCATCGGTGGTCGAGGCGATGCTGGCCTTCGGCGCCAGCCCTCGGCAGATCCTGGTCAAGGCGGAACTGCCGCTGGCGGTGCCGTCGATCATGGCCGGCATCAACCAGAGCATCATGATGAGCCTGTCGATGGTGGTGATCGCCGCGCTGATCGGTGCCGGCGGTCTTGGCTACGACGTGCTGTTCTCGCTGCAGCATATGGAAGCGGGTAAAGGCCTGCTGGCGGGTATCGCCATCGTGCTCTGCGCGATGATCCTCGACCGCATCATTCAGGGCGGCCGCAACAACAACTGATCTCCAATGGCTTCGCCCAGGGCGAAGCCCGACCCAACCTCAAGCAACAGGAATAAATAATATGAATAACAAAATCCTATCCCTTGGTTTTAGTGCAGCCGTCGTGCTGGCCGCTGCCAGCTCTGCACAGGCCAAGGAAACCATCCGGATCGGCGAAGTCAGCTGGGATGCCTCGCTGGCGATCGAGAACGTGCTCAAGGTGGTGATGGAGGAAAACCTCGACGTCGACGTCGAGATCATCGCGGCCGACCAGTCGGCGATCTGGGCGGCGATGGATAAGGGCAAAGGGGCGATCGACGTGCACCCGGATGTCTGGACCTCGGCCCAGGCCGAACCCTGGCAGAAATTCGTGGTGGCCGGCTCCAAGGAATCGATCAAGTCCAACAAGACCCCCTACAACGGCACCGAAGGGCTGTTTATCACCGGCTATATGCAGGATACCTACGACATCCGCTCCGTACAGGACCTGGCCAAGCCGGAGATCGCCAAGCTGTTCGACAGCGATGGCGACGGCAAGGGGGACTACTGGCCGGGCGCACCGGGCTGGGGCGCGGTCAAGCTGAACCAGATCAAGGCCAAGAGCTACGGCTTCGACAAGTATTTCGAGCCGCTGATCGTCTCCGATTCGGTGATCAAGGCGCAGCTGAAAAATGCCGTGCGCCGCAAGCAGGGCATCCTGTTCTTCTCCTGGACACCGGAGTCGATCCACTCCGCCTACGACCTGCGCCAGCTGGAGGAACCTGAATTCACCGGTTACGCCAGTGACAACAAGAAGGATCACCCGCTGTACAACCCGAACGGCTGCTACAACTTCGTCGATACCGAAAACTGGCTGGAGGAGAGCTCGATCACCTGTAACGCCCCCAGTACCGAGGTGCATATCGCCTACTCCGGCAAGCTGGAAAAACGCGCCCCGCAGGTGGCCCGGTTCCTCAGCAATGTGGCACTGGATGCCAAGGTGGTCAGTCGGTGGATCTACAACATCGCCGAGCAGGGCCAGGACCCGTACTACATGGCGAAGGAGTGGGTCTACCAGAACCCGGACGTGGTGAAGGGCTGGCTGAAGTAAGCGTTGGCTAAGAGTAGGGCAATAGAAGGGCAAGAGGTGGGGGAGGTGAGCAGTGGTGCGCGCTCTCCCTCCTTAACGTCCGAGTGATGGGTACAGCGAGATGACGCGTAGATTCCCGCTAAGTCCTGCCATGCAGGCGTTTGTCGAGCAAACCGAAAGTTTTTATCCCGCCGAGCTGATCGACCGGGGGATTGCGGCTCAGCGCGACGCGTATGACGCGATGGCTGACTATTTCAGTCTGCCGCGTCCGCCAACCGTCGAGGTGTGGGATCAACCGCTGAATGGGGTGCCGGTACGGCGCTACCGCCCGCAAGGCGATAGCGCGGCAACGCAAATACTGTTTGCCCACGGCGGCGGCTGGTATCTGGGCGGCCTGGATAGCCATGACAGCTTCTGCGCCCAGCTGGCGCAGGACTGTCGGCGGGAAGTGATCGCGGTGGATTACCGGCTGGCACCGGAAGCGCCCTTTCCGGCAGCGCTGGATGATCTGAGCGCGGTCTATCGTGCGCTGCTGGCCGAGCAGGCTGCCGCCCCGCTGCTGCTGGGTGACAGCGCCGGCGGTAACCTGGTCGCCGCGCTGACCCTACGCTGTCGCCGGCTGGGGCTGCCGCAGGCGGTGGGGCAGGTGCTGGTCTACCCGGCGCTGGCGGTGCCGGGCAGCCTGCCATCGCATCAGGAAATGGCCGATGCTCCGCTGCTGGACCGGGCCGCTATCGAGTTCTGCTGGCAATGCTACGGTCCTCAACGCGGTGCGGTAGTGGGGGAACAGGCGCCGCTGTCGGCAGATTCCTTCGATGGATTGCCGCCGGCGGCGATCTTTGCCGCGCAGTTCGATCCGCTCAGTGACGATGCCCGTTGCTATGGCGATGTCCTGAATGCCGCCGGCGTCGATGCCGAGTACCGGCAGATCGCGGGGCTGGTACACGGGGCGCTACGTGCGGTGAATCGGGCCAGCGAGGCCGACCAGCTGTATCGGCTGATCTGTGCCGCGGTTGAACGCCTTGGCGTCGCAACCGAGTCGGCAGATGTCGCTTGTGGAGAAGGCGAAAGCCCGAGCCTGAGCGGAAATAAGGGTGAGTATTGCTACTCCCCGGATTGACAGCGTTGCCGCCACGGCAGGCAGCGTCAGGTCCGGAGATTGCCGGTCTACCGGCCGGCCTTTTTATATCCAGGGTGAATGCTATGCTCGGGCGGATGTGGCGCAGCTTCAAGCGGAGGGGAGCGCCTGGTCCGGGAATATGCCGATAACCCAACGACCCATCAGAAAAATAACAAAGGGGATACGACAAGATGCCATCGACCCGACCACAGAGTGTTGAATCAACCCAACACAGCATTTTCAAAGCGGAACTGCTTAGCCAGCACGGACTGTTCAAGCAGATGCATAAGGGGATGACCCTGACTGCCTCGCTGCTGGTGCTGGCTTTCGTACTCTTTACCGGAATCAATCCGGAGTTGGCTGGAACCCTGTTCGGCGCCGCCCGCAGCTGGATCGAATCGACCTTCGGCTGGTATTACCTGGTCACCGTCGTTCTGCTGATTGCCGTCTGTTGCTACATCGTGCTGAGCCGGCACGGCAGTATCCGGCTGGGGGATGACCACAGCCGGCCCGAGTTCAGTAACTTCGCCTGGCTGTCGATGCTGTTCTCCGCCGGTATTGGCATCGGCATCCTGTTCTTCGGCGTTGCCGAGCCGATCTTCTACCTGGATAACAGCGGTGTATTTGGCTATCCAAACAACCCCTATGCCGATATGGCCGGTGCTACCGCCATCGGCCATGATCGGGCGGTGGATGCCTTGCGGGTGACCTATTTCCACTGGGGCTTCCACGGCTGGGCGGTGTACGTGATGGTCGGCCTGTCGCTGGCCTATTTCGCCTTTCGCAAGAAACTGCCGCTGGCGCTGCGCTCGACGCTTTACCCGTTTATCGGCGACCGTATCTACGGTCCGATCGGCCATGCGGTCGATATCCTCGGCGTGCTGGGCTGCGTGTTCGGCGTCGCCACCTCGCTGGGGCTGGGCGTCAGCCAGATGGCGGTGGGGCTGGAGCGGCTGATCGGCGTCGACTCCGGCCTGACCACCCAGCTGGTGCTGATCGCGGTGATCTCAATTATCTCGATCCTGTCGGCGCTGTCCGGTGTCGGCCGTGGCATCAAGATCATCTCCGAGTGGAACATCATCATCTCGATCCTGGTGATTGCCTTCTTCATCTTCGGCGGTCCGACCGCCTGGCTGCTGAGCGTTTTTGGCGAGTCGCTGGCGGACTACCTGGCGAATTTCATCCAGATGGGGCTCTGGTTCCCGCAGGAGCAGGGGCCGGCCGACTGGCAGAAGGGCTGGACCGTGTTCTACTGGGGCTGGTGGTTGGCCTGGGCGCCCTTTGTCGGCCTGTTCATCGCCCGCATCTCCCGTGGCCGCACATTGCGCGAGTTCGTCATCGGCGTGCTGCTGGTGCCGACGATGCTGATCTTCATCTGGCTGGGTATTTTCGGCGGCACCGCGCTCTACCAGGAACTGCATGCCAGTGGCGGCCCGGGGACGGCCGGCATCATCGAGCTGGTACGGCAGTGGAACCTGCCTTCCGCGCTGTTTGCCAGCTCGGACGGGATCGCCGGCGACGGTACCCTGGGCTGGCTGCTGTCGGCGATGATGGTGTTCCTGCTGCTGAGCTGGTTCGTCACCTCGTCCGATTCCAGTACCCTGGTGCTGACCACCATCCTGTCGCTCGGCAATGAAGATCCGCCCAAGCGTTTCCGCATCTTCTGGGGGCTGATCATCGGGCTGGTGGCCGCCGCGCTGCTGGTGGCCGGCGGGCTGGGCGCCCTGCAAACGGCCAATATCGCCGCCGCGCTGCCGCTGAGCCTGGTGATCCTGCTGATGACCGCCGGGGTGCTGAAATCGCTGTTCCAGGAGGCGCGCTCGGATGAGCCCGCCTGTCCGAAACCTGCGCAGCTGCTGCAGAATGACTAGCCCGTTTTGGCTGTTGCAGTGGCTGTCGGCCAGCGGAGGATCGGCTGGCCGCTCCACTTGGAAATAGCAACCGGGAGACCTGCTATGCCGATCCCAGCGGTGGATCGGCATATCACCTCTTATGCTAATAACCTACTGCTATACTCCAGAATATCTTCAACCAAGGGGAGAAGTGGTATGGAAATCGCCATATTGAGTTCATCCGGCGTTGAGTACCTGGCCCGCTGGGGCCACTTTCTGTTTGGAGTGACTTGGATTGGCCTGCTGTATTACTTCAACTTTGTACAGACTGAATACTTTAAAGAAGCCGAACCGGCCGCCAAGGCCGATGCACTGCAGAAGCTGGCGCCGCGTGCCCTCTGGTGGTTCCGCTGGGGCGCTATGTTCACTTTCCTGACCGGCCTGATCCTGTTGTTCTACAAAGGGCCGAGTTCCAACCTTTATCTATATGCCGGCGCCCTGATGGGCATCCTGATGTTCCTGAACGTCTGGCTGATCATCTGGCCCAACCAGCAGAAGGTGATTGGCGGGGCCGAGGATGCTGCCAGCGCCGGGGCCAAGGCGGGCCTGGCGTCACGCACCAATACCCTGTTCTCCGGCCCGATGCTGTTCTTTATGGGCGCCTCGAGCCACCTGCCGGCTGGCAGTATGCCCGATGGCGCCTACTCGCTGGCCGCCGGTGCCAGTATGCCTGCGCTGCTGGTGACGGTGCTGGTAATCCTGGCGATCGAGGCCAATGCGATCTGGGGCAAGACCGGACCGATCACCACGGTGAAAGGGGTGATCGTATCGAGCCTGGTGTTGACGCTGATTCTCTATCTGATTCTGCAGTTTTTGTAGGGATTGCCTTTGCGAGCACAAGCCGGTCGGATAGCTATCCGGCCGGTTTTTTATTATCAGCGGGTGAAGCGGGTGTAGTTACGGTTTCTTTGCAGCCCGGTAGCGTTGAATAAACGCCTTGGAATAGGTTCTTCGCGGATGAGCGGGAAACATCTATATCAAGCCGCGTGGGCATAAAAACGTGCCCGTCCTGCAAGGCTCAACGTCCCGGCGGCCACTCCGGGTGTTCCGATTGATCTTCGTACGCCAGCCAGGGCAGGTCATGCGAACACCAGATATGCATCTGGGGCATTTGGCCTGGGGCCTGATCCAGGGTAGCCACCCGCGGAATCACGTGAGGCTGACCGACTCGCTCGGCCAGCAATTGCGAACCGCAACGGCTGCAGAAGTGTCGATTTTTCCCCGGTGAAGATTCATAGGTGCTTAGCAACTCTTCGCCCCGCAGCCAGCGGAAGTTTTCGCGCATCACCCCGGCGTAGCTGGCGAATGGCGCGGCATGGGCCTTCTGGCAGGTGCGGCAGTGGCAGTGGCCGATCGGTATATCGATGCTGTCGATCTGGTAGGCGATGGCGCCGCACAGGCAGCTGCCGGTCAAGGTCTCAGGCATGGTTCCCTCCGGTTATCTATCCTGACAATTGCTTGACAGCGATAATGCCAGAGAAGGCGCTGGCCGGACAGGCGGCCGGCAGGCAGATAAGCAAGCCGTAATAGGTTAATCAATATATTTGAAATTTGGCGACTGAAGTCGTCAATGTATTCATTAGTGTCAAGTGACGCTCTGGAACGACTCCGATGAAACAGTACTGATGCCGATCGATAGACTCGGCTCTGGGGCGGATCAGAGGCTGCGCAGCTGGCTCAGCTCATGCAGCAGGGTACTGAGCTGCTCCAGTTTCTGCTGCGACAGACTGTCGGTGAGCTGCTTGTAGCGCTGTTCGACCTGTGGGCTCAGGGTGTCGACCAGCTGGCGACCCTGTTCGCTGAGGCTTATACAGCTGCGGCGTTGGTCTTCGCTGGATTTACGGCGCTGGATATAACCCACCTGTTCCAGCCGGTTGAGGATGCCGGTCAGGCTGGGGCTGAGAATGCAGCAACGTTCGGCCAGCTGCTTGGATTCCAGCTCCTGGTACTCGTCCAGTGCCCGCAGGATGCGCCATTGCTGTTCGGTGACGGCGTACTCCTGTAGCAGCGGGCGGAAGAAGCTCATTGCCGCTTCACGGGCTTTCAGTAACTGGAGGGGCAGGGAGTCGTCGAATTTGCGCATCGGGCTCAGGCTTGCATCAGGCTGCTGGCAGTGGTGCTTAATATATTAACAAGTGGCCCCGCCGTCCATCTTGGCGTGGTTATGCAACCGGCAGCACTGCTTGCCCCTGCTCAGCCTTCCAGGTTGATCATCCAGGAGACGCCGAAGCGGTCGGTGACCATGCCGAAACAGGTGGCCCAGAAGGTCTCGCTCAGCGGCATCTCGATGGTGCCGCCGTCCGCCAGCGCATTGAACAGACGCTCCGCCTCGGCCCGGTCGGCGGGGGCGATTGTCAGCGAGAAGCCGCGGAACTCCGGCCCGCCTTTGCCATTGCCATCCGACATCATCAGCGTGTTGCCGCCAATCTGCACATTGGCGTGCATGATCAGTTCCGGGTCGACATCGGCACAATTGTGCGGTTCCGGGCTGTCCTTGAAGCGCATCATCAGCGGCACTTCAGCGTCCAGTGCCTGGCGATAGAACTCGATCGCCTGTTCGCATTGGCCGTTGAAGCAGAGGTAGGGTTCGATCTTCATGGGTGGCTCCCTGTGAATGCGGGCCTCGCAGACCAGGTGGTCTGCGACTGATCCGCAATGATGTTTTAGTGTAGCCGCTCTGGCAGGACGCGATGTTGCAAATCAGAGAGCCGAGATCGAACGCAGTCCTGTGGTAAATCCCGCGGTTGCTATCTCCATAGCTGCAGAATGCATGGGTTTTGGCAGCTGAGCTATGGGCCCGCTTATCTTTCTGCCTGATAGGCTACATTGGCGGATGGAATTCTGCTGCCGGGTTTGGCGAGAGAGATTTTCTTTTGAATCAGAATATCTCTTAAGGTTTTCGGCTTGTTGGTTATGATGCCCAAGACGCCGCTTTCTATATGGCTTTTCATCGTTGACTCTTTGTCGATGGTCCAAGTATAGATTGTTCCTATATCTTTATTTTCATAGTACAGGCTTGCAAAATAAATGGCGCGTTCATGTTGATCAGGAAGGAGTGCTGTGATGCCGGTTCCATAGACCCTGTTTTCTGTGATTGGGCTGAGTGTTTTGAGTAGGTTTATGGTCTCAGGAACATTATTACCCTCCTGATCTATGCTGAAATAGTAATTGCTTTTATTTGGATATTGGGTGGCTTGCTTTGCGGCGGATTTCAAGTAGGCAAAGGACTCTGATTTAGATACACCGATAATCAGATTGCCACGGTAGCCTTTGTTAAATAGTTCCTGGTTGATTAGTTTTACCGCGTTTTTGCCTTTTTCTTCTAGGTCTTTGTCTCTGGATGATACTTTGCTGTCAATGATGACCAGCGCTATATTTTTATTCTGTGCGATATGGTTAAGCAGTGTGCGGGCGTCAGTCTTTGCGCGACAGCTTTTCAAAACGCCGCAGATGTCGGTTGTTGTTTTGGCGGTGAATTCGAAACTGCAGTCGCAGGGTTGAGTTATGTTGGTGCTGTGCTGAAATGCCTCCGGCTGGTCACCCGCGAATTGAAGGTCGATCTCGATCGCATTGGCGCCGCTGGCGAGTGCGTATTCGACCGCCTCCACCGTATTGGTCATATGGGCAATGTTGAAGAAGCCCGATTCTTCATCGGCATAGGCAGAGGACAGAGCGAATACGGCCAACAAGAAGCCAAGGATTGTCAATCTCATCTCTAATCTCCAGGGGGTAATTAAAGAACAGGAGGGGGCAGCGACGGATCGCTGTCCCCTGCTTGGCAAACAGACGCTACGCGGTGGCGGTTGTCTTGGCTTTGTTAACCGAGTAAACGGTTTCTGAGGGGCCGGACGGTGATTTGATCAGCACCTGGTTGCCTTTCTTCAGAATGAAGTCGACATAATGACCCTCATCCTCCGGCCGGAGAATGTGCTGTTTGAAGCCTGCTGTGCTGCTGTCGTTCAATACGGCTTTGCTGAGCAGAGAAGGGGCCGTTTTATCCATCGGCAGATCAGTAATTGCTGTGCCAATTGCTGCTGAGATATTGATCCCGTCTTTGAGGGCTTGTTCTGCAAAATCGAAAAGGCCCCTGAAGTTATTGGGGTCCGTATAGCAGAATTCATTGTCGCTATTTATCCAGGATACCAGCCACCAGTCGCGGCCGGTGGTAAAGGCGCCGGTATTGTACATGACGTCCAGTGATTCAGTGCTGGTCTCCCCGTTCTTGATCAACTTGAAGTCTTTCTTTTGTTGATAGTTGTCGCTGTATTTGTGGGCGATGTTCGCGACGAGGATATCTTTGCCGGTCTGGTTAATGATTCGGGCTTGGGCATGTCGTTTAGTAGGCATCACAGTTTCCTTTGTAATGGCTTTGGTTTGATCTTGAATCATTGTAAAGATGGAAGGCAGGGTGGGCAGTATCAATTCGGTATCATTTTAGTATCAGCGGGGTGGCATTATTGACAGAGGGAGGGGGGCACTTTTGACAAAGATATTCGAGAAGTTAAAAAATGATCCTTCGCGGATTAGCGGGAAACATCCGCATCAGCCATAAGCTTGGCGTTGGATCCTTAGCCAGGCGCCCCTATCCGGGCACCCCTCGCCGGGCACCTCCGTTTATGCCGCCGCTGAACGTCCCGGGCGCGGCAACTGTTGCGGCGGGCTCCAACCGCGACTGGCAAGGTATAGTTCGCGTGTGTCGCCCGCGGAGCGGGCTGCTACTAAACGCGCCTCCCGTAGCGATGGGCTCCGACCGCCACGGGACTGGCGCAGACGGATAAGTGCGCCCTCCGAGCGGGCTGCGTGCAGCCTGAAACTTGGTGTCTAAAGTTCCATTCCGCGATGAACCAAAAAAAGCCGGTCTCGAAGACCGGCTTTTAAACGGATAAAGCAGAACGAAGACGCTATCAGCGCTGGAACGGGTAGACCGAGCCCAACTTGAGGATCTGGGTCAGTTCGTCCAGCGCGGTGCGGGATTCGACCAGCAGCGCCGGGTCGGCCAGGTCCGCTTCGCTGAGGCGGTCGCGGTAGTGCTTGTCGACCCACTGGTTCAGGGTGTCGAACAGGCTGTCGCTCATTCGGGTGGACTGGTTGAAGGCCGTCAGTTCGGCGTCGTTCAACACCACGCGCAGGCGCAGGCAGGCCGGGCCACCGCCGTTGCTCATGCTCTGCTTCAGGTCGAACACTTTCAGCTCGTCGATCGGGCTGTCGCCGTCGCGCAGTTCGCACAGGTAGTCCCAGACCGCCGCGTTGTTGCGGCACTCTTCCGGAATTACCAGCAGGGTGCGGCCGTCCTGCAGGCTGAGCAGCTGGCTGTTAAACAGGTAGCTGCGCACCGCATCGTCGACGGTTACCCGTGAACTCGGCACTTCGACCACCTGGAAGCCGCCGCCCAGTGCCTGGTCGAGCTGCTGCTTGATCTCGGCCTGGTTGAGGAACGCCTGCTCGTGGCAGAACATCAGGTTGCGGTTGCCGACCGCAATCACGTCGTTGTGGAACACGCCCTGGTCGATCACGTCCGGGTTCTGCTGGGCGTAGACCACCTTGGCCGGGTTCAGGCCGTGCAGCCGGGCGACCGCTTCCGAGGCTTCAATGGTGTGCCGGGCCGGGAAGTGCTTTGGCTGCGGCTTGCTGCTGTCGAAGGCGTAGCGGCCGTAAACGAAGAACTCGACGCCGGCGTCACCGTACTGGTGGCAGAAGCGGGTGTGGTTGGCGGCACCCTCGTCGCCGAAGTGTTCGGCACCCGGCAGCGCGGCATGGTGGGCGAAGCGCTGTTCATCGTTGAAGGTGGCCTTCAGAATGCGGCCGGTCACCTCGTGCTCGATGGAGCGGTGGAACTTGTTGGTCAGGTTGGCCGGCGTGAAGTGCACCCGGCCGTCAGCGGTATCGGCGCTGGGCGAGACGGTGGCGGCGTTGGCGGTCCACATGCTGGAGGCGGAGCAGCAGGCGGCCAGGATACGCGGTGCCTGCTTGGCGGCCGCCGCCAGTACCTCGGCGTCACTGCCGCCGAAGCCGAGCCGGCGCAGGGTGTGGATGTCCGGCCGCTCCTGCGGCGCCAGTACGCCCTGCACCAGGCCCATGTCGTGCAGCGCCTTCATCTTGGCCAGGCCCTGCTTGGCGGCCAGCGCCGGGTTGGAAAGCTCGGCCTGGTGGCTCTGGGAGGCTACGTTGCCGAACGACAGCCCGGCGTAGTTGTGGGTCGGGCCCACCAGGCCGTCGAAGTTTGCTTCAAATGCGTTCATTCAATCTATACCTCGCGAGGTGGCTCTGAATATGCCCGCGGGGGGAGGGCCGGCCCCGCGGGGCCGGCGGTTCAGAGCTGGCTTTAATCGATGCTCAGGCCGGGGGAGAGCGTTTTCGGCAGGTTCAGCTGGTCGGCTTCGATGCCGGCCACCGGGTAGGCGCAGTAGTCCGCCGCGTAGTAGGCGCTGGCGCGGTGGTTGCCGCTGGCGCCGATACCGCCGAACGGTGCCGCGCTGCTGGCGCCGGTGGTCTGGCGGTTCCAGTTGACGATACCGGCGCGGATGCGGCTGTAGAACTGCTCGAAACGCGCCTCGTCGTCGCCGAAGAAGCCGGCGGACAGGCCGTAGCTGGTGTTGTTGGCCTGCGCGATGGCGTCGTTCAGGTCATCGTAGCGGATCACCTGCAGCAGCGGGCCGAAGTACTCGTCGTCCGGCAGCTCGGCGATCGCCGTTACGTCGATCAGCGCCGGAGAGATCAGGCCGGTACCCGGCTGCAGCTTCTCGGCTTTCAGCAGCGGCTTGCCGCCCAGTTCGATCAGCTTGTCCTGGGCCGCCAGGATGCCGTCGGCGGCGGCTTCCGAGATCAGGCTGCCCATGAACGGCGCCGGCTCGTCGAACTGGCCGCCGACCTTGATCTGGCTGACCGCTTTCTGCAGCTGGGCCAGGAAAGCATCACCCTGTTCGCCGTTCGGCACGAACAGCCGGCGGGCGCAGGTGCAGCGCTGGCCGGAGGTGATGTAGGCGGACTGGATGGTCTCGTGAACCGCCGCCTTGATATCGCTGACCCGGTCGATGATCAGCGGGTTGTTGCCGCCCATCTCCAGCGCCAGGATCTTGCCGGGGTGGCCGGCAAACTGTTCGTGCAGCAGGTGACCGGTGCGCGAGCTGCCGGTGAAGAACAGGCCGTCCAGCTCCGGGTGGGAGGCCAGCGCGATGCCGGTGTCCTTTTCGCCCTGTACCAGGTTCAGTACGCCGGCCGGCAGGCCGGCCTGCTGCCAGAACTCGACCATCTTCTCGGCGACCTTCGGGGTCAGCTCGCTCGGCTTCAGGATCACCGTGTTGCCGGCCAGCAGCGCCGGTACGATGTGGCCGTTCGGCAGGTGGCCCGGGAAGTTGTACGGGCCGAATACCGCCACCACGCCGTGCGGCTTGTGACGCAGTACCGCGCGGGCGCCGGGCATTTCGCTGCTGCGCTCGCCGGTACGTTCGTTGTATGCCTTGATGGAGATCTCGATCTTGCCGACCATTGCGCCGGCTTCGGTGCGGGTCTCCCACAGCGGTTTGCCGGTCTCTTCAGCGATGGTGACCGCCAGCTGCTCCTTGTTTTCCGCTAGCAGCTCGCCGTAGCGGCGTACCAGCGCGCAGCGCGCTTCGAAGCCCAGGTCGGCCCAGTCGGTCGCGGCGGCGCGGGCGCTGGCAACGGCCGCGTTAACCTGCTCGGCGTCGGCGGCCTTGCCCTGCCAGATGGTGTCGCCGGTGGTCGGGTTCAGCGATGCGAATGCCGGGCCCTGGCCTTCCAGCCACTGGCCGTTAATGAAAAGTGAAGCGCTCATAATCAGAATCTCCGTCCAGAGGAGAGGGGCACCACGCGTACGGTGCTCCCCTCGGTGATGTTCAGTGCCTCGGCCACCTTGGCCGGCAGGGTGACCACGTGGTTGCCCACGGCGGTCAGCGGGGTCATGCAGCAGCGGAAATCGGTGAAGCCGGTGGTGCTGACCAGGTACAGCTCGCCTTCCGGTTCCAGCGTGCTGTCGATATGGATCTTGACGTAGCGGCTGTCCTGGATGGCGCGGATATCATTGAGCCGCGCTTCCAGAGTCGGGCCGCCGTCGAAAATGTCGATGTAGCCGGTGTAGCGCATCCCTTCGTTTTCCAGCAGCCGACGGGCCGGGGTGGTAGCCTCGTGGGTCTTGCCGATCGCCTCCTGTGCATCCTTGGGCAGCAGGTTGGTGTAGATGGTGTTCTTCGGCATCAGCTCGGCAATGAACACCTTGTCCATCGACGAAAGCTGATCGGCCTGGGTGAAGTCGATCGAGAAGAAGTGGCGGCCCAGCCCCTCCCAGAACGGAGACACGCCGTTTTCATCGGAGTAGCCGCGCATCTCGGCGATCAGATGCTCGTTGAAGCGCTGTGGAAACTCCGCCATGAACATGAAGCGCGACTTGGACAGCAGCGAGCCGTTCTTGCTGTGGCGCGCATCCGGGCTCAGGAACAGGGTGCAGAGTTCCGAGTAGCCGGTGTGGTCGTTGGTGATGGTCAGGGTGTTGATCTGGTTGTAGACCTTCAGCTCGCGCGAGGCGTGCACCAGGGTGCCGACCCGGTAGTTGTACCAGGGGTCGGACAGACCGACCGCGGCTTCGACGCCGCAGATGCCGACCACTTCGCCGCTGTCGGTGTCTTCCATCACGAACAGGTAGAGAGCTTCCTCCGGTACCTCGTCCGGATTGAAGGCCGCCAGCGCGCTCTCCAGCTTCTGCTGTACCTGACGGTCGTTGTCCTGCAGTGAGGTGAAACCCGGCCCGGTCTTGCGGGCGAGCTCGCGCAGGGCGGGGCCGTCGTGTTCCTGAATGGGGCGTACTACCATCATGGGCGGTTGTAACTCCGTCGGTTGGCCGGACCTGGCCGAGGCTCAGGTCCGGGGTGTTCAGTTCTTATTGAATGGATGTATCGGTGCGGGCGGTTCAGCCGAGGATCTGTTCATCCAGCACTATCAGCCGTACTTCACTACCGTCTTCGACCAGCAGCTTGTCGGCCAGCTCGGCGCTCAACACCGGCGCCTGCGGGTCGAGCCGGGTGGCCAGGCAGCGGTAGTCGCGCAGGCCGTTGTTGCTGACCAGTACCGGCTGCAACGCGTCGCCGGCCGGCTCGCCAACCTGTATCTTCACGTTGCGGCTCTGGCTGACGGTGCGGGTGCTGTCGATACGCGCTTCCAGGGTCGGGCCGGCGTCGAAGATGTCGACGTAGCCGTGGTAGTTGAAGCCTTCGTCCTCCAGCAGCGTCATCACCTCGGCCATGTCCGGCCGCGGTTTGCCCAGTGCCGCCTGGGCTTCCGGCGTCAGCAGCGGCACGTAGACCGGGTAGTGCGGCATCAGGTCGGCGATGAAGCCTTTGGAGTTGATGCCGGTCAGATAGTTGGCCTTGGTGAAATCCATATTGAAGAAGTGGCGGCCGAGGCACTCCCAGAACGGCGAACGGTTCTGCTCGTCGGCGATCCCCTGCAGTTCGGCGATCAGCCGGGCGGCGAACCGCTCGCGGTGCTGGGCGATGAACAGCATCCGGGCACGGGACAGCTGGTGCAGGTTGCGGCTGTTGCGGAACGCCTTGTCGAGAAACAGGGTGCACAGTCGCGACACGCCGGTGTAATCCTGGCACAGGTGCAGCGCCGGGATCCGGTTGTGGATCTGCAGTTCGTTGGAGGCGTGTACCACCTCTTCCAGCCGGTAGCTGTAGAACGGGGTGTCGATGCCGACCGCCGCGTCGATGCCGGACACGCCGACGATCTCGCCGCTGTCGGTATCCTCCAGCACGAAGTGGTAGCTTTCGCTGCCGGCCCGCTCGATCTCTTTACCGAGCGACTGCTGGGTGCTGTTGATCAGCTCGCACAGGTGGTCGCGGTTGGCCGGCAGGGTGGTCATACTGCCGCCGGAGATCACGGCCAGGCGCTCGAGCCCCTGGATATCGTTGAAGTTCAGCGGTCGCAGTAGCAACATTATCGTTCCTCCAGCCAGCGACGGTCATCGCTGGCGGCCAGTTTCATCAGCATCAGCGCGCTCAGCTTGGCGCGCTCGGTCAGGCTTTTCACTTTCAGGTACTCGTCGCTGGAGTGGATCTTGCCACCCTGCACGCCGAGGGTATCGATGTTCGGGATGCCGGCCGCCGCCAGGTTGTTGCCGTCGCAGCAGCCGCCGGTCGGCAGCCACTGCAGGCTCATGCCCAGCTGGGCGCCGCATTCGCGGGCCAGTTCGAACAGTTTCTGGTTGGCGCCGCTCAGCACCTTAGGCTTGCGACCGAAGCCGCCGTGCAGTTCGATACTGATACCGTCGCGGTCGTTGATCTCGGCCAGCAGACGCTCCAGGTGATCCAGGCACCACTGCTCGTCTTCCGGTCGCTCCAGGCGGATATTGAAACGGGAGATGCACAGCTCCGGCACGATATTGACCGCGCCGCCGCCTTCGATGAAGCCGGGGTTGATGGTCACTCCTTCACGCTGGCCGTTGAGGTCGTCCAGTTTGGCGATGAAGTCGCACATCGCGCGGATCGCGTTGCGGCCCAGGTGGTGCTCACGGCCGGCGTGTGCCGCCTTGCCGCGAACCAGCACGCTGAAGTTACCGCTGCCTTTGCGCTCGCCGGCCAGTTTGCCGTCCGGGAAGCTCGGTTCGTAGATCATCCCCAGATGCACCCGTTTGGCGGCGTCGGCGATCAGCGGTGCGGAGCCCGGCGAGCCGATCTCCTCGTCCGGGTTGAACAGGATCTCCCAGCCGATCTGCTCGGCCCAGGGGCTGCGCTCCAGCGCTTCCAGCGCCTTGATCATCACCAGCAGGCCGCCTTTCAGGTCGGCCACGCCGGGGCCGTTCAGGGTTTCGTCGTCCAGCCATGTCACCTGCTGGAACGGGTGGTCGACGGCGAACACGGTGTCCATGTGGCCGCAGAAGAAGATCTGCAGCGGCGCTTGCGGACGCTTGCGGATACGCAGTGCGTCGCCCAGCGGAAACTCTTCGATCTCGCCGCCGGCGTTCAGGTGGCGGTAGGGCGCCACCGGGATCACTTCGACTTCACCACCCAGCGCTTCGCAGTAACGGGCCAGGGTTTCGCGTACCCGGTTGACGCCGGCAGCGTTCAGGCTGCCGGAGTTGATTTCGGCCAGTTCGATGGTGTTGGCCAGCATCTCGTCGTATTGAGCGTCCAGCCATTCCAGCCAGGGGGTGAAGTCAGTCGTCATCTCTCAATCCTTTTGTGCAGTTGTAGTCATTATTGGTGATCACAGCGATAGGTTCTGTCAGTGATGCGACCTTTTTTTCATATAAGCGACCGGCGGGCAGGGGGAGGAATCTAAAGTGGCCAAATATAAAATTTGGCCGCAGGCTTCGCCGCACCTGGCAGCTCGCGCCGCGAGCGACCGGTATCGGCTGGCGGCCCCATCATCGCCTGCTGTGGTGGCGCCCCGGGTGACGCCCTGCATCGCCACGGGCTGGAGCGACCGGCTGCCAGAAAACAAAAAACCACGCCGGAGCGTGGTTTTTAAGGTTTTCTAATTTAACTCAGAACGCGATCAGGCGTCCGGACCGGCTTCCAGTACCTGGGCAATCGCCTTGTCCAGACCGGCCATGCCAGCGCGGATATCCTGTTCCGGGATGATCAGCGACGGGGTCATACGCAGCACGTTCGGGCCGGCAACCAGCAGCAAGGTGCCGGCTTCGCGGGCCGCGGCCAGGAACTTGGCCGCCTTGCCGTGCCACTGTTCGATCAGCTCGGCGCCGATCAGCAGGCCTTCACCACGGATCTCCTTGAAGATGCCGTACTTGTCGTTCAGCTTGTTCAGCTCCTCGACGAAGATCGCCCGCTTGTCGGCGACGCCGGCCAGTACCTCCGGGGTGTTGATGGTGTCCAGCACGGTTTCAGCGACCGCGCAGGCCAGCGGGTTGCCGCCGTAGGTGCTGCCGTGGGTACCGAAGCCCAGGCTCGGCGCGCATTTGTCGGTGGTCAGCATGGCGCCGACCGGGAAGCCGCCGCCCAGTGCCTTGGCGGTGGTCAGCACATCCGGAGTGACACCCAGGCCCATGTAGGCATACAGGTTGCCGGTGCGGCCGACGCCGGTCTGGACTTCGTCGAATACCAGCAGGGCGTTGTGCTGGTCGCACAGTTCGCGTACCTGGCGGGCGAATTCCGGGTCGGCGGAGTGGATGCCGCCTTCGCCCTGGATCGGTTCCATCACTACCGCGCAGGTCTTGTCGGAGATCGCCGCTTTCAGCGCTTCGATGTCGTTGAACGGCACGTGGGAGATGCCGCCCGGTACCGGCTCGAAGCCTTCACGGTATTTCTGCTGGCCGCCGACGGAGACGGTGAACAGGGTGCGGCCATGGAACGCCTGGGTGAAGGCGATGATTTCGTTCTTTTCCGGGCCGAAGTTGTCGTAGGCGTATTTGCGAACCAGTTTGAAGGCCGCTTCGTTGGCTTCGGCGCCGGAGTTGCAGAAGAACACCTTGTCGGCAAAGGTGGCGTCTTTCAGTTTTTTGGCCAGGCGCAGCGCCGGTTCGTTGGTGAAGGTGTTGCTCAGGTGCCACAGCTTGTCGGCCTGCTCCTTCAGCGCGGCAACCAGTGCCGGGTGGGTGTGGCCCAGTGCGTTCACCGCGATGCCGCCGGCGAAGTCGATGTATTCGTTGTTGTCCTGGTCCCAAACGCGCGAGCCTTCACCGCGAACCGGTACCATCTGCTGCGGGTTGTAGTTCGGTACCATCACGTCATCGAAAAGGGCGCGGTTTACTTGCTGTGTTGTCATTGGGTCACTTACCTCTGCTTAACGGGCTGCAGCCGTTGATCCGGTTTTTATATCTGCAGCGCAGGAATTCTATTCGGTGATTGGATCGCTGGCGCCGACGCTGGCCCGAGGGCCTGCCGGAACATCTATATTCAGTATCAGCAAAAGCCTATGCCGGTGAACAGGGGGGGAATTTCTATAGCGCGACATGAACTTGCTATAAGCTGACATTGACGGCACTAAAAGAAGTAATGGACCGGCATGGTCAGTATCCTTTCCGCTGTGACGTTAACCGAATTTCCTGTCAGGAGGTAGTATTTTGGTGGACAGCCCGTTGTCGACCGACAAGCCGGATTCCAGGCCGCAGCGTTTTGGCTTTCTGCTGCTGCCCAACTTCTCCCTGATCGCCTTCTCATCGGCGATCGAGCCGTTGCGTATGGCCAACTGGGTGACCGGCGAGGAGTGGTATGAAACGGTGCTGATCAGTCACGACGGCGAAGCGGTGGCCAGCAGTTTCGGGGTACAGACCCTGGTCGACTGTGCGTTGGCCGATATCCCGCCGCTGGATGCGGTATTCGTCTGCGGCGCCAGTCCGATCGCCCGCACCGGCAACGAAGCGGTGATCGGCTGGTTGCGTCGCCAGGGCGACGGCAGGATGGCGCTGGGTGGCATCGGTACCGGCTCCTACCTGCTGGCCTGTGCCGGCCTGTTGCACAACTACCGCGCCACCATCCACTGGTGGGATCTGGCCAGCCTGCGGGAGGAGTTTCCCGGCACCCAGGTGACCAACAACCTGTTCGAGATCGACGGCAACCGTTACACCTGCAGTGGCGGTACCGCGGCGATGGATATGATGCTGTTCCTGATCGGTCAGCAGCATGGCATGGACCTGGCGGCGAAGATCTCCGAACAGTTCGTCTGCGAGCGGATGCGCTCCGGTGACGACCAGCAGCGGATTCCGCTGAAGGCACGGATCGGCGCCAGTCAGCCGAAGCTGATCGAGGCGGTGACCCTGATGGAGGCCAACATCGAGGAGCCGCTCAGCACCGACGACCTGGCGTACCACGTTGGCGTCTCCCGCCGGCAGCTGGAACGTCTTTTCAAAAAGCACCTGCAGACGGTGCCCTCCAAGCATTACCTTGAGTTGCGACTGGAGCACGCCCGCCAACTTTTGCGCCAGAGCGACAAGCCGGTACTGCAGGTCGGCTTGGCCTGCGGCTTCTCCAGCGCTTCCTATTTCAGCACCGCCTATCGCAACCATTACGGCATCACGCCGCGAGAAGAGCGCAAACGCCAGCATGAGACGGTCGATAGTGCGCCCGGCCCACAGCTGGGCCGCTCGACGCTGCTGAAAAACTGAGCAGAAATGCGGCGCTCATAGCAGTCTGTCAATGCCGTTTCTGGCTGTTTGTCGCTGATTTCTGCTGCTTCTTGCTGTTTTCCCTGAGTCGCAGTGACTGAAATCGGTGGCCGATTTTCGCAATATCCATATCGGTCGTTTTGTTACTTTGTTATGACGTCTCGCCAGCAGGGACGATTGGTTTACATAGCGGGCCGGCCCGCCAGGTTGATAACTGGAAATAACCTGTAACCAACGAGGGGCTGGCGACGAGCCTGGCTTCCCGCATTCGGCTAGCGGTGGTGGGAAGTACTGAGAAACCTGGCTGTGTTTCCGGGCTAGAGGGAGCTGCCAGGGTCATGACACGGCAACAAGAGAACAATAAAAATGCCTGAAAACAGTGCCATCTGCCTGAAAAATATTCACAAGTCTTTCGGCGATCTCGAAGTTCTCAAAGGGATCGACCTGCAGGCCCACGAGCATGATGTGATCTCGATCATCGGTTCCAGTGGCTCAGGTAAAAGTACCTTCCTGCGTTGTATCAACCTGCTGGAAACCCCGACCGAAGGGGAGATCTACATCACCGGCGAAAAACTCAAGCTGGCCCGTAACAAGAACGGCGACCTGGATGCGGCCGATGGCCGTCAGTTGGCCGCGATGCGTGCAAAGGTCGGTTTCGTATTCCAGAATTTCAATCTCTGGCCGCACAAGACACTGCTGGAAAACGTCATCGAGGGGCCGATCCAGGTGTTGGGTCGTTCCCGTGACGAAGCGGTGGCCTACGCCGAAGAGCTGCTGCGCAAGGTGGGGCTGGAGAGCCGCAAGGATTATTACCCCAACCAGCTGTCCGGCGGTCAGCAGCAGCGTGTTGCCATCGCCCGTACCCTGGCGATGGACCCGCAGGTGCTGCTGTTCGACGAACCGACCTCGGCACTGGACCCGGAGCTGGTCGGCGAGGTGCTCAGTGTGATGCGTGACCTGGCCGCCGAAGGTCGCACCATGTTGATCGTGACTCACGAGATGACCTTCGCCCGCGAAGTCTCCAACAAGGTGATGTTCCTGCACCGCGGCCAGGTGGAAGAGTTCGGGCCGCCGGAGCAGGTGTTCGAGAACCCGACCTCCGAGCGTTGTCGCGAGTTTATCTCCAGTATTTTCTGATTTCCCGATGAAACTGCCGCCGGCTACTGGCCGGCAGCGGTGGTTGCCTGCCCAGCGGCGGGCGAGATCACACCTCAAAAAATAACAAAGGATCAACAGTATGAAATTTAAATCCACTTTGGTTGGCGCCGCGCTGGCCGCAGGTCTGACTCTGGCTGCCGGTATTGCCCAGGCGGGCGACAAAATCCGCATCGCCACCGAAGGTGCCTATGCACCGTTCAACATGGTGGATGCCAGTGGCGAGCTGGTCGGCTTCGATGTCGACATCGCCCGCGCGATCTGTGACGAGATGAAAGCGGACTGCGAGATCGTGGCGCAGGATTGGGACGGTATTATCCCGGGTCTGCGGGCGCGTAAATACGATGCCATTATCGCCTCCATGTCGATCACCGAAGAGCGTCTGCGGGTGGTGGATTTCAGCGAGCCGTACTACTCCAACGTGCTGGCATTCGTCGCACCCAAGGACAAGTCTCTGAACACCTCGAAGGATGGCCTGAAAGGTCTGACCATCGGTGCTCAGCGTGCCACCATCGCCGGCCAGCAGCTGGAAGACGTATACGGTGAGGTAGTTAACGTCAAACTGTACGACACTCAGGACAACGCCTACCTGGACCTGGCCGCCGGCCGCCTGGACGGCCTGCTGTCCGACAAGTTCCCGGCTTATGATTGGCTGCAGAGCAAAGACGGTCAGGGCTTCGAGTTCAAGGGCGCCGATATCGATATCAACGACAAGATCGGTATCGCGGTGCGTAAGGGTGACAAGCTGCGCGAGAAGCTGGACAAGGCGCTGATGGCGATTGTCAAAGACGGCACCTACGACGTTATCAACGCCAAGTACTTCCCGTTCTCCATCTATTAATACCGCCCCGTTGTATAAGTGATGCCCGGCAGCCTGTTGGCTGCCGGTTTCGGCACCCTATTGTTTGAGGTTACCCCGATGATCGATATGAGAGGATTCGGCGATCAGCTTTGGGCCGGTACGCTGATTACCATCGAGCTGGCATTGGCCAGTCTGGCGCTCGGGCTGGTACTGGGCCTGCTGGGCGCCACCGCCCGGTTGTCCCACAATAAGCTGGCACGCACAATCTCCACCGGCTATACCACGTTGATTCGCGGTATTCCGGAGCTGCTGACCGTACTGATCATCTACTTCGGGGCCACCACGGTGCTGATGTCCGTTGCCGGCATGTTCGGCTACGACGAGTATATCGAAGTCGGCCCGTTTGCCGCCGGTGTCACCGCGCTGGGGCTGACCTTTGGTGCTTACGCCAGCGAGGTTTTCCGCGGCGCGATCCTGGCCATTCCGCCGGGCCAGCGCGAAGCCGGGCTGGCGATCGGTATGAGCAAGTTCAAGGTCTTCATGCGGATCACTATGCCGCAGTTGTGGCGGCTGGCGCTGCCGGGGCTGGGCAATCTGTTTCTGGTGCTGCTGAAGGATACCGCGCTGGTGTCGGTGGTCGGTCTGGACGACCTGATGCTGAAGACCCGCGATGCGGTCAGCTATACCAAGGAGCCGTTCCTGTTCTATCTGTTCGCGGCCTTCATCTACCTGAGCCTGACCATCGTCTCGATGGTGTTCATCCACTACATGGAAAAGCGTAACAACCGCTGGATGGGGAGAGCCTGATGCAGTTCGACGTCGTCATTCAATACCTGCCGCGCCTGCTGGAAGGGGCGGTTACCACGCTGGAGCTGGTACTGATCTCCGGCATTATCGGCTCGCTGCTGGCGCTGCCGATCGGCCTGGCGCGCCACTCCCACCGTCGCTGGCTGAACGCGCTGCCCTATGCCTATATCTTCTTCTTCCGCGGTACGCCGTTGCTGGTGCAGATCTTCCTGGTCTACTACGGCCTGGCGCAGTTCGACGCGGTACGTGAAAGCGCTCTTTGGCCCTACCTGCGTGAGCCCTACTGGTGCGCGATCATCGCCTTCTCGCTGAACACCGCCGCCTATACCGCCGAGATTCTGCGCGGTGCCCTGGGGGCCATTCCGAAAGGGGAGATCGAAGCGGCCAAGACCATCGGCATGCGCCAGCCGATGCTGTACCGCCGCATTATGCTGCCGCGGGCGTTCGGCATGATCCTGCCGGCCTATGGCAACGAGGTGATCCTGATGCTGAAGGGCAGTGCGTTGGCGTCCACCATCACCTTACTGGACCTGACCGGCATGGCGCGTACCATCATCGCCCGTACCTATACCCCGATCGAGATCTTCCTCGCCGCCGGTGCGATCTACCTGCTGATCAGCGTCGGCATCATCATGGTGTTCCGTCAGCTGGAGAAGCGGCACAACCGCCACCTGCAACCGCTGACCGTGAAGGTAAGTGCCAAGCCAGCTTCCAGCTGAACCTGGCCAGCAACCGAATACATCATTCGAAACCCGGCTGATCCATGATCAGCCGGGTTTTTTCTTGCAGTGCAATGTGCGGCCGAGCGGTGGGTCTGAACGCGCAAATTCCCCGGGCCGGTCAGTGGTTGGCTATCCAAAAAGAAAATTTATCAGGCCTGGTAATTAAATTTAATCTACAGAAATAGAAATAGCGGGTCGTTTTTTTGCAATAATTTGTCGTCATAAAGTTCTACAGTTTTAGCTCGGCAAAAGCTTACCGGCGAGGACCCACAGGCCGGTGGTGGCGTCGATCATCAGACCAGAACAAGCAAGCGGAATCAGCCGACACGGGGGCAACAAGCACCGCAGGCGGCTACCGGAAGAGGCCGGGGTAGAAAAATAAAATGTCCGAGCATCGCAGTCACAAGAAAAAACTTCTTACCCAACTGGCGGAACAGTTCCAGGCGAACCTGCCCGTTGACGCCGCCAGTAAAATCCAAGCCTTCGCAGAACAGTATTATCAGGTTTCGCCCGATGAGGAGTTGTCGGCCCGCCGTCTCGATAACCTCTATGGCGCCACTCTGTCCTGTTGGGAGTTCATCACCGAATACGATCGCAAGGCACCCAAGGTACGGGTGTTCAACCCCGATTTCGAACAGCACGGCTGGCACTGCAACCACACGGTGATCCAGATCCTGTTCAACGACATGCCGTTCCTGGTCGACTCGGTACGGATGGAGTTGAACCGGCGCGAACTGTCGATCCATGCGATCCATAACGCGGTTCTCAATGTCGAACGCGATGGCGCGGCACTGAAAGGCTTCAGCGAAGCCGGTCAGCCGGAGTCCTTCATCTACCTGGAGGTCGACCGCCACAGCGACGCCGAGTGGTTGAAAGAGATCCGCCAGGTGCTGACCGAAGTGCAGACCGTCGTCGAAGCGGCGGTCAACGACTACCAGCCGATGCGGGACAAGGTGCGCGAACTGATTGCCGAGATGGGCAATAACGCCGAGCGGCTGGGTCGTGAGACTGCGGATGAAGCCGCGGCGTTCCTCGACTGGCTGCTGCAGGACCGCTTCACCTTCCTGGCCTATGACGAGTTGAGCTTCAGCGGCGAAGGGGAAACGTTCGCCGTCAGCCGGGTCGAGGAAAGCGAGCTGGGTACCCTGAAACTGCCGGTTTCGCGCGCTCGCCGCCGCGATTATAAAGATCTCAGCGCCGAAGAGCGCGCCTCGATGCTAGACCGCGCACCGCTGCTGCTGGCCAAGTACAGCGCCCGCGCCCGCGTTCACCGTCCGGCCTACATGGACCTGGTGGTGATCAAGCGCTTCGACGAGCAGGGCGAAGTGATCGGCGAACACCGCTTCTATGGCCTCTACACCTCGCCGGTGTACAGCGAACGGCCGAGCCTGATTCCGATGATCCGCAGCAAGGTGGAGCGCACCCTGCTGGCGTCCGGTTTCGGCGCCCAGACCCACAGCGGCAAGGCACTGCTGACCATTCTGAACGATCTGCCGCGCGACGAGCTGTTCCTGGCCACCGACGCCGAACTGTTCGATATCGCGATGGGCATCTTTAACCTGCAGGAGCGCCGCAAGGCCCGCCTGTTGATGCGTCGCGACCGCTGCGGCAAGTTCTGTACCTTCCTTTACTACGTACCGCGTGACGTGTTCAGCACCGCGCTGCGTCTGCAGGTGCAGGATATCATCGGCCAGGCCCTGCAGGCCGACGACGCCGAATTCACCACCACCTTCAGCGAATCGATCCTGGCGCGGGTGCATTTCGTGATGCGTACCGATCCGGCCAAGATCGCCGCGTTCGATTTCAGCGCGGTCGAAGCGGAGGTGGTCAAGGCATCCCGTTCCTGGGACGACGAACTGCACCACGCACTGGTCGAGAATTGCGGCGAAGAGCTGGGTAACCGTCTGGCCAACGACTTCCGCCATGCGTTCCCGCACTCCTACCGCGATCACTTCTCGCCTGGCGGCGCTGTCTACGATATCCAGCGGATCGAGGAGCTGTCCGCGGGTCGCCCGGTCACCATGAGCTTCTACCGGATGCTGGAGGAGACCCGCGACGTACTGCGCTTCAAGCTGTTCAACGCCGGCGAGCCGCTGGTGCTGTCCGACGTGATCCCGGTGCTGGAAAACCTCGGCATGTGCGTCCGTGGCGAGCACCCGTACGAGTTGCGTCGCCGTGATGGCGAACGGTTCTGGATCCACGATTTCACCCTCAGTTACCAGAACGCCGAGACCGTCGAGCTGGAAGAGGTCAAGGAGGTGTTCCAGGATGCCTTCGCGGCGATCTGGAACGGCCAGGCCGAGAACGACGAGTTCAACCGGCTGGTGATTGGCGCCAACCTGAGCTGGCGCGAAGTGGCGATGCTGCGTGCCTACGCCCGCTATAACCGCCAGCTGCGGTTCGGTTTCTCGCAGCCCTATATCGCCGATACCCTGGCGCGCCATCTGCATCTCAGCAAGCTGCTGGTGGCGCTGTTCCGGGCCCGTTTCGAGCCGGGTCGTCAGAGCGCCAAGGTTGCCCAGCGTCTGGAAGACAGCATTCTGGACGCGCTGGACAAGGTCGACAGCCTGAACGACGACAAGTTGCTGCGCCGTTTCCTGGAGCTGATCAAGGCCACGCTGCGTACCAACTACTTCCAGCGCGACGCCGATGGCGCGCTGAAGGACTACTTCTCGTTCAAGCTGAACCCGCACGCCATCGCCAATATCCCGCTGCCGCGGCCGATGTTCGAGGTGTTCGTCTACTCCGCCCGGGTGGAAGGTGTCCACCTGCGCGGCGGCAAGGTGGCCCGTGGCGGTCTGCGCTGGTCCGACCGCCGCGAGGACTACCGCACCGAGGTACTGGGTCTGGTCAAGGCCCAGCAGGTGAAGAACGCGGTGATCGTACCGGTCGGCGCCAAGGGCGGCTTCGTCGCCAAGCAGCTGCCGGAGAAGGGCAGCCGCGAAGAGATCCAGGCCGAGGGTATCGCCAGCTACCAGACCTTCATCAGCGCGCTGCTGGACATCACCGACAACCTGGTGGCCGGTGAGGTGGTGCCGCCGGTCGAGGTGGTGCGCCACGACGAGGACGACCCGTACTTCGTGGTCGCCGCCGACAAGGGCACCGCCACCTTCTCCGATATCGCCAACGCGATCGCCGAGGAGCGCGGTTTCTGGCTGGGCGACGCGTTCGCCTCCGGCGGCTCGCAGGGTTACGACCACAAGGGCATGGGCATCACCGCCCGCGGCGCCTGGGAATCGGTCAAACTGCACTTCCGCGAGCTGGGGCTGGATACCCAGTCCGAAGCGTTCAGCGTGATCGGCATCGGCGACATGGCCGGCGACGTGTTCGGCAACGGCATGTTGCTGTCCGAGCATATCCAGCTGGTGGCCGCGTTCAACCATATGCACATCTTCATCGATCCGAACCCGGATGCGGCGGCCAGCTACGCCGAGCGCAAGCGGCTGTTCGAACTGCCGCGCTCCAGCTGGGAGGATTACAACGCCGAGCTGATCTCCGCAGGGGGCGGGGTGTTCTCCCGCGCCGCCAAGTGGATCGAACTGACGCCGCAGATGAAGCAGCGCTTCGACATCCGGGCCGACCGGCTGTCGCCGAACGACCTGATCCACGCCCTGCTGCAGGCGCCGGTCGACCTGATCTGGAACGGCGGCATCGGCACCTACGTCAAGGCCAGCAGCGAGAGCCACGCCGACGCCGGCGACAAGGCCAACGACAGCCTGCGTATCGACGGCAGGCAGCTGCGCTGCAAGGTGCTGGGCGAGGGCGGCAACCTGGGCTTCACCCAGCGCGGCCGGATCGAGTTCTGCGCCCACGGCGGCAAGTCCAACACCGACTTCATCGACAACGCCGGCGGGGTGGACTGCTCCGACCACGAGGTCAACATCAAGATCCTGCTGAACGAGGTGGTCGCCAACGGCGACATGACCGTCAAGCAGCGCAACGTACTGCTGCGCGAGATGACCGACGAGGTCGCCGAGCTGGTGCTGCAGAACAACTACAGCCAGGCGCTGGCGTTGAGCCTGGCGCTGCGCCACGCACGCCAGCACATGGACGAGTACCAGCACCTGATCCACCGCCTGGAGGGTGAGGGCAAGCTGAACCGGGCGCTGGAGTTCCTGCCGGACGACGACGAACTGCAGCAGCGCAAGGCGGACCAGCAGGGCTTCACCCGGCCGGAACTGTCGGTGCTGATCTCCTACGCCAAGGCCGAGCTGAAAGAGAAGCTCAGCAGCAGCTGGATCACCGACGACGATTACCTGGCCCGCGCGGTCGGCACCGCCTTCCCGTCGGTGCTGAACGAACGGTTCCCGGCACAGATCGCCAACCACCGGCTGCGCGGCGAGATCATCGCCACCCAGGTGGCCAACAGCATGGTCAACCACATGGGGATCACCTTCGTGCAGCGGCTGCAGCAGACCTCCGGCATGGATTTCGCCAGCATCGCCGCGGCCTATGTGATCGCCCGTGATGTCTACGACCTGGATCGCCTGTGGGCGGAAGTGGAAGCGCTGGACAACAAGGTGTCCGCCGATATCCAGCAGCTGATGCTGACCAACCTGATCCGCCTGGTGCGCCGCGCCGCTTACTGGTTCCTGCGCAATACCCAGCTGGAGAACAACGTTACCGCGGTGGTTGAGAAGTTCCAGCCGGGCGTCCGTGCAATCGGTGCCAAGTTGCCGCAGCTGCTGATCGGTAAGTCGCATGATGCCTGGCTGGCTGAGCACCGCGAGCTGACAGATGCCGGCGTGCCTGAACAGCTGGCGGACTACGCCGCCGCAGCGGACAGCCTCTACTCGCTGCTCAGCGTGGTACAGGCTACCGAGCAGACCGGCCAACCGCTGGACTGTGTGGCGGCGATCCATTACGCGCTGGCCGAAAAGCTGGAACTGCACTGGCTGGATGAGCAGGTCCGTTCCTTCGAGGCGACCAACCATTGGCAGTTGCTGGCACGCGATGCGTATCGCGAGGACCTGACCAGCCATCAGCGGGCGATCACCGTCAGCGTGCTGGAAGGGGCCGAAGGGGAGCCTGACAGCGAGCAGCTGATCAGCCAGTGGCTGGCCGGCAACGAGCCGCAGCTGGTTCGCTGGCAGCGGCTGTTGGGCGAGGTACGCAGCAGTGCAGTGCAGGACTTCGCCATCTTCACGGTGGCGGTCCGCGAACTGCTGGAGCTGGCCCAGGCCCACTGAATGCAATTGCAGGACCGGCGGCGGTGGTAAAGCACCGCCGCCATAAAAACCGATAACGATTAACCAAATTAATTAAAAAGACCCGGCTACGAAAACCATGACAACGATGACCGCTTTCCGCCCGTTTGCGCCGATCCGTTTTGTCCACAAAATCTACGAAGCCGCTGCCGACAGCTGGTGGGTATACCGCCAGGAGATCGGCAACGACGGTAACCTGAAGCCGATGCCGCGGGTGGTGTTCTTCGGCCGCTCCCGCAACGAAGTGGAGCGCTGGATCTCCGGCCACAAGGAAGAGACGGTATTCGTCCTCTCCGATAACTGATCCCTGTTTCAGCCGCCCCCGGCAGCCCTAACCGGGCGGCCGGGGGCGCATTTCTTCATGGGGCACTGTTTGAATCGACCCGGGTGTTGAAGGGGTTCCGCGCCTGGGAAATTCATTGGCTTTCGCAGTGTTCCATGTCCCTCGTTCAGCTGGACGCTGAGCATCGGGCAGATCGGCTTTGGGCGCATGCCCATGGCCCCGTATGCCCTGAGCCTTGTAGGCTTAATCTCAACTCACTCTTGCCTGACATCTTGTCAGCCCCGGCCCTTATGGGCCGGGTGGTTTTTTCTTTTTTAATATTTCCTGATCACGAGTTAACGGTACTCAGTTCAGAGTATGGAGAGTATCCCGTTAGCTGTACCCTCAGGATCTTGGCGTGCTGTCCCTTTTGCTGCCGAATATTGATGAATACCATAGCCGGTTCGGCATACGCGCCCTGGCGCAGGTAGCCGATCGGTTCGGAAGATCTTCAGCAGGGATGCCTTATGTCTACATCAGCATTTATCGATCAGCTCTATAACCGATTCCTCTTCCGTCAGGCGGACGATGCCGGCAAAGCCTGGTGGAAAGAGGAATTCAGCAGCGGTCGAACGGATATCAGCGCCATTACCCAATCGTTTGTCGACAGCACCGAATATCAAACCGGGGTTGCGGAACTGGTCAAACTCTATTATCTGGTGTTCGACCGCATCCCCGATCAGGGCGGGCTGAACTTCTGGGTCAATGCCGCCCGGGACGGGATGACGCAGACCGATATTGCCACCGCCTTTATGGACTCCAGCGAATTCGAGACCCGCTATGGCGGCGACCTTTCCGACAGTGACTTTATCGATCAGCTCTATCAGAACGCCTTTAACCGCCAGGCCGATGATGGGGGCCGCAACTACTGGCTGGAGCAACTGAATCAGGGCACCGGTCGGGCCGATTTGATGCTGATCTTTGCCCAATCCGCCGAGTTTGAAGAACACCGGGGTACGGCGGTGCAGACCAGCGCCATCTACTACGGCATCCTGCAGCGCCAGCCCAACGATAGAGAGTTGGCCGGAGCCGCTGCCGATAGCCGCGAGCTGATCAGCCAGCTATACGCGTCCGCCGACTACAATGGCATCCTGCCGCAGAACCTCAGTACGGTGCTTGCCGGCGACAGAGACGACAACCGGCTGGTGGGCAGCGCGCAGAACGAGGCGATACTGGCCGGAAGCGGCGATGATATTCTGGTCGGCGGTGGCGGAGCGGATCAGTTGTCTGGTGGGGACGGGCAGGACCGCTTCCAGTTCATACCGGGTCAGTCCACTGTAAGCCAGACCGCCACCATTTCTGATCTGTCCGTCGGCAATTTGGCGGACAGCGTCGAGATCAGCGGACTGGCGGGCTATGACTTCCTGCAGCTCGGCGACAGCTATCCATCACTCGATGCCGGATTGGCGGCGGCGCGCGCGGCGGCCGAAGGTCAGCTGGTGGTGTTTACCGTGGCGACGGACACCACCGACAGTTACATCTATGTTGCGGCGCAGGGCGACAACGCCGAGACGCTGATTAAGCTGCAGAATGAAAGCGGCCAGTACTTCTTGCTGCACTTCGGTACTGTTCGCACGCTGTTGGAAGGGACCGACGGAGCTGATGTGATCACTCATAACGGCTCGCTGGACAGTTATATCGACGCGGGCAATGGCGATGATCAGATCTACGGCGGTAGCGAGTACGATCACATTGTCACCGGCGCCGGAAACGACCTGATCGATGGCCGGGAGGGTGACGATCTGCTGGATACCTCGGCCGCGGCCGCCATCGCCAATGGCAGCGGGCAGACGATCACCGTCAATGGTGTTACGGTTGACAGCGGCAGTACGACCGGTGTCGATGCACAGGCAACAGCGCTTATCGGTATGGACCGGTTCAGCAATATTGAACAGCTGCAAGCCGGTGACGATGCCGATTACATTGCCCTGGGCGAGAGCCTGAGAAGCGCGCATGCCGGGGGCGGCGACGATATCCTGCTGGATAAGCCGAACAGCTGGAGCAACATGTATGGCGGCACCGGGCAGGATCGCTTCGTATTCCAGTCTGCGACCGATCTATCCACCGACAGCTACGACTTGGTGGCCGACTTCGATGCCTCAGACGATACGCTGGTGTTCATCACCGAAGGCAACTATCAGGTCGCCGACCAGGTGTACCAGCTTGATGACAACCTTTTGCATAGCGAAGTGCTGGAACAGCTGCGCGCCAACCCCACGCTGGCTGATAAGCTGGTGTTTTTCAAACATCTGCAGAATTCCTGGTTGCTGGTGAACGGCGATGGTGGACTCAGTGGGGCATCGCTGCACAACACCCTGATCAACCTGCACGACAGCGACCTGAGCGACATCGTCCAGCTGACCGGGGCGGTGAGCTTCACCTCCGACCTGCCTTCCGTCATCTGAGCAGTCTTCACGTATCAGTGGGGTGAGTCGCGACGCGTAGTCCGCGGAGCGATGAAGCCCAACGCGACCGTCGGACCGGGTTGGCAGCCATTCGGCCATGGATGCTTCTCGGCCACAAGTGCTTCAAATCAGCTGCAACAACCCGCGCAGCAGAATAAAACCACCGGCCGTGGCGGCGAAGACGAGCAGCATCGGCCGAACCAGCCGGTCGTCAAACTGCTGTTGCAGCACCGTACTCAGCCAGCGGCCCAGCAGCAGGCCGGGCAATAGCTTGATCGCCAGCGTCCAGCTTTGTTCGTCCAGCCGCCCCTCCAGCCAGAGCATCGCCAGCGACAGCGGGGTGCCGAACAGGAAGAAGGCGGCCATCTGGTCGCGGATCAGTTCGCGCGGTTGCGACTGGTAGACCAGCGCCATCGGCGGGCCGCCGATCGAGGTGGTGGTGCCGAGCAGCCCGGAGCAGAAGCCGGCAAATCCCAACCGCAGCGGTGTCTGCTTGATCAGCGGCCGACGCAGGCTGAGGCCGCAACTCAGCAGCAACAGGGAACCGAATAGTAATCCGAGCAGCGGCGGTGACAGCCAGACCAGCAGCAGCGCACCCAGCCAGGCGCCTGGCAACCGGGCAACCAGCGCCGGCAGGATCGGCCGCCAACAGGGTGGCCGGGCCTGCTCCAGTACTGTCCACAGCGACAGGCAGAAACCGACAATCAACACCGGGCCGGGCAGATAAGCCGGCTTCAGCAGGTAGAGCAGCGGCGCGGCCAGTAGCGCCAGGCCGATGCCGATCCAGCGCTGCAGGGCGACGCCCAGGGTTACGGCCAGCAGGGCCAGGCTGTCTGCGAGAGTAAGCATTTCTTTTAATTAACTTAGGAAAGCGTGTTTCGGGGCGGTGGGACAGTTCGATACTTTTGAGTTACGAGTGACGAGTGACGGTAGATCGGTATGAGGTGCAGCTCCCAGAAATGACCGGCCAGTGATACTTCAAGCGGCGCTACTCAGTGCTCTTTGACTAACGGCCCGTAACAGTTTGCGATTTCCGCTGTTCCGCCGGCATGCAACATGCTGCGTCACTCTGAGCTCAACACTGTTCTCTGTTCACTCAACCATAAAAAAACCGCCCCACGGTGGGGGCGGGCAGGCCAAGCCCGGCGCAGGGGCGGGCCGGTGGACGGTGGCCCGGCCCTGCGTGGACGTTAGTTTGGCTTGCAACAGGGGTTAGCGTGTTGCGGCTTAGCGACCGCCGGCGCCACGCTGGGACTGTTCGCTGTTCTCCACCAGGACGCCGGCGCCGATGCGGTTGATCTCGTCCCAGAGCTCGGGCTCGATCTCGATGCCGTGTTCGACGCTGTGCGCCTTGTTTTCGGCTACTTGCTGCGGGCTGACATAGCGGGCCAGGCGGTTACCCTTGGAGCTCTGCAGCGAGGCGGTCAGGTTAACCCGTGAACTGCAGACGATGGTCAGGGTCTGCTTGTCCGCCGGCGTGGTCGACAGGCTGGTGGTGGCTTCGCTGTAGCTCGGGTAGCGGTCGCCGGCGTTGATTGCGGCGGCGTGTTCGGTCACCGTCTGGTTGCCGTTCTGCCAGTAGGCGGCCACGCTGATACCGCGTCGACCGCAGTCGGTCAGCGCCTTGAGGATGAACATCCGGTTATGGCAGTTGTGCACCGTCACGGTGGCGATGCCGACTTCCAACGCCTTGGCGTGGGCCAGGTCGACCGACGCGGCGATGCAGTTCAGCGCGCTGCGACCGTTGCTGTCGATAATCGCCGAGGTGCTGTCCTCGTAGACCACCCGGCTGAGCGGCTTGTCGGAGTCGTCGGCGATATAGGGCATCGCCCGCTTCAGTTCGGCCAGCCCGTTCAGGCCATGCTTCTCCAGCCAGAGAATCATGTTGGCGGCGTCTTCGTAGTTGCCCACGTAGTAGCCGGTGGCCTCGAAGCAGCGGCGCAGAGCGGCTTTCAGTTCATTCATCGAAATATGCATCGTTGCTCTCCTCACTGCTTGGGTGCCAGCGGCATGAACCAGTCGTCATTGAAGGTCTTGCCGATATCGTCCAGCAGCGGCGCGCCCTGGAACATGGTGTTGCGCACCCACAGCCGCGAACGCGGATCGAACTTGCTGACCCCGAAGAATGCCAATTTGGCGCGCAGCAGGTGCATTGGCAGCACGTCCCGGTCCAGCAGGTTGGACTGGATATCGCCGTAGATGCAGCGGTTCATGCTCTGGATCCGGCGCACGATGCCGCGCAGTTTCGGTCGCGCCACCATGAAACGGGCGGTGGTGTGCTGCGGGTACTCGGCGACGTATTCGCACAGCTGGTCGTAGCACTTGCGCACCGCGTAGCCGACCCCCAGCGCCATCTGCTTCTCCTTGCCGGCATCGCAGCTGGTCTTGCCCAGGCGTGGTTCCATTTTCTCCTCGGAGCGGTACCAGAAGGTTTCCCGTGCACCCTCGGCCTCGAAATCGGTGGTCAGTGCCCAGCCGTAGCGCTGCTCGATTACCGCTTTCAGCTGCTGCAACGGCATCAGCGGGTCCAGATCGAGGAACTCCTCGGCGTCATGATAATCTTCCAGGTCGTCGACCAGCTCCGGGTAGAGCTCCAGCAGGATCGATACCAGCATCTCCTGGCCCTGCAGCGAGCAGTGCTGCTCGCTCCATTTGAGCAGGTTGTCCCAGTTGCCGATGCCGTCTTCGGTATGGGTTTTCAGTTTGACCAGGTCCTGCAGCACCATCTGGTTGTTATCGGTCTGCCAGTCGTCCTCGGTGACGGTTTCGGCGGTGTGGCGTTCGCAGCGCTCGAGCAGTTCGGCGAAGCGCTGGCGGATCATGCCGTTGATGTTGCCGAGCACCCGGATGCGGGCCAGCGCCAGTTCGCGCATCTCGACCCACTGGTTGATCAGCAGAGGATGGTTGACCAGGAACGGTGCCATGCCGAGGCCGGTGGAATTGCCGATACCGAAGTAGCGTTTGATCTCCGGCTTCATCGGCTGGAAGCTGTCTGGTGCGCGGTGTTTGGCGATATGCTCCGCCTGCAGCAAGCTGAAGTTGCGCAGCATCAGGCAGACGAACATTTCTGCCGAGAACGGGCGCGCGAAGTCAGCGTGCTTGTCGCGAACCTTCTCCCAGTCCGCCATGCCCAGCTTGCCGCTACCGTACACCGCCGTTGTGCGGTACAGATAGCCCACTTTGGCGATCTGCTCGACATCCGGCTGGCGGCCGTTGGCCAGTTGGTCGACCACGTAGTCGAAATTGCGGGCGCTACGGTTGGCGCGGGACAGCACGAACACCCGGGCGTCGACCCGGCCGGCTTCCTGTTTGGGAACGTTCTGGCGCAGCTTCTCCAGGTAGATATCGTCCACCTTGTCTTCGACCAGCGCCATGGTCAGGTCCCACTTGGTCGCGATTACCCGGTCGTTGCGCTCTTCCGGCGCCAGGTAATCGGAGAACAGTACGAAACTGAACAGGCCGTGCGGTGCGTGGATCTCGTAGATCACGGTGCCGTAGCCGTCGTTGTCCAGTTCGAAGCGAGCCGGCTCGATCTGCCAGCGCTCTCGCATAATCTTGCGCACCAGGGTACGCATGAAACTCAGTCGGCTCTGATGCAACGCGCCCAGCCGTTCCAGGTCCATTACCTGGTTGGCGGGCCGCAGTGGCAGTGCATTGTCGCCCCGCAGTGAGGCTTGAATGGCTGCTGGCGTGGTCATTGTTGTTATCCTCGTTTTAGACACATCCGGAATTTCGAGATGCCGGCCTCATTCGCCGGCGGCAGCATAGATGTGTTGGAAACCTTCTCGCCCATCGGCCCCTGCCGGTTTTCCTTATCTTTAATTGTATGCAGGGAGGCGTATCTGCCGGGTTCCATCGCAGATAGTTGACCGTGCGGCTCCTGCCATATGCGGAAACGGCACTCGGCCTTTCGGATTGCCGGCCTTGCCTGGCCGTCTCCACCCGGAAGACCGTTTCATATTGGGGGAATTGAGCGCTAACCGACAAATCAAAAGGTTATATCGTCTGATAAGTCGGACTTATCAAACCTGCGGAAGATATTATTTTTTCTATGGTTTGGGTGGGATAACGCATGGGTTTCGGCTAAAGCTGCTTGGCCGGAGCCTCTTCTACAACAGAGCGTGCAGGCCCTTGTAGGAGCGGATTTATCCGCGACCGACCGAGGGCGGGTTAATCTTCGGTGCTGCTGTTGTCGATAATGAAATTAATCAACGCCTCGGCGGCCGGGGTCAGCGATTTGTTGCTCAGCCGGACGATACCGATATGGCGCACCACCGCCGGTTGGGTCAGCGGGATGAAGCGCAGTGTGGCGCTGTCCTGCGGGAAGGCGAACCAGGGCAGGGTGGTGATGCCGATGCCCGCTTCCAGCATCGCGATCAGCGAGATCATGTTGGAGATATAGAACTGGGAGTCGGCCAGCAGCGGCTCCGCCTCGCTCTCTTCCAGCAGCCGCGAGGTGCCATTGGCGATCAGCCGGTACTGGCGCAGCTCCTTCCAGTGCAGTGCCTCTTTTTCCGCCAGCGGGTGGTCGTTGCGGCAGACCACGCCGATCTGGTCCTGCCAGATCGGGGTGAAGTTCTTGTCGCTGTGTTCCTGCGCCTGCCACAGGCTGGCGATGCCGAAGTCGACCTGCTGGTTTTCCACCATCCTTAATACAGCATCGGAGTTATCGTCGTAGAAGCTGATATGCAGGTTCGGGCTGTCGGCGACGAACCGCGACAGCAGTTGCGGCAGTATCCGGCTGGCGATCGACGGTACCGAGGCCAGCCGTAGGTGGCCGGTCTTGTGCTCCGCCAGCAGGGTCATGTCCTGGGCGATGCGGTCGTGATGGGCGATCAGCTCCTTGGCCTGCGGCAGGAAATGGCGGCCGAACGGGGTCAGCTCGGTCTTGGCGGCCTTGGATTTGCGCTTCTCGAACAACGGCTCGCCCAACTTGTTTTCCAGATCACGGATCGACAGCGAAATGGCCGGCTGGGTGCGGTGGGCTTTCTCGGCGGCGGCGTGGAAGCCCTTGAGCTCGGCGACCCAGACGAAGTGGCGTAGCTGAGTGATCTTCAGTTCCGGCAGCATGATAAGGAAACCTTATTGAGGAATATTATTAATTAATTTTTGTTATTAAAGCACGCGGCCTAAGATGCTTCCAACACTATCAGGAGGTGACTATGTCTGATTCAGTTTTTCGTAACTACATCGCGGGTGAGTGGGTAGAAGGCAACAACGGCAGCGTGGCGAATATCAGCCCGGCCGATACCAGCGATCTGATCGGTTACTACGCCCAGGCCGACAAGGCGCAGACCGAAGCGGCGATCGCCGCGGCAGCCAAAGGCCAGATCGAATGGGCCAAGAGCGGCCTGGAACAGCGTTACGCGGTGCTGATGGCGATCGGTGACGAGCTGATCGCCCGTAAAGACGAGCTGGGCGCGATCCTGGCCCGCGAAGAGGGCAAGACCCTGGCGGAAGGCGTTGGCGAGACCTACCGTTCCGGCCAGTTCTTCCACTACTACGCGGCCGAGGTGCTGCGCCAGATGGGCGAGACCGCCGATTCCGTACGACCGGGTGTCGAGATCGAAACCCGCCGCGAGCCGGTCGGCGTGGTCGGCATCATCACCCCCTGGAACTTCCCGACCGCCACCGGCGCCTGGAAGATCGCCCCGGCACTGGCGTTCGGCAACGCCATCGTCTGGAAGCCGGCCAACCAGGTTCCGGCCAGCGCCTGGGCACTGACCGAGATCATCTCCCGCCAGGGGCTGCCGGCCGGCACCTTCAACCTGGTGATGGGGCCGGGTTCCCAGGTCGGCGACGTGCTGATCAACTCCCGCGACATCAACGCGCTGACTTTCACCGGCTCGCTGGAGACCGGCCGCAAGGTGGCCGCTGCCACCGCCGTCAACCTGGTCAAGTGCCAGCTGGAGATGGGCAGCAAGAATGCGCTGGTGGTGCTGGATGACGCCGACCTGGACAACGCCGTCGAGTGCGCGGTCAACGGCGCCTTCGGCGGTACCGGCCAGAAGTGCACCGCGTCCTCCCGTCTGATCGTCACCGAAGGTATCCATGACCGCTTTGTCGAGGCGGTGGTCGAGCGGATGAAGAAGCTGGTGATCGGTCACCCGCTGAAAGAGGGTGTGCACATCGGTGCGGTGGCGGACGCCCGCCAGATGGAACAGAACCTGGCCTATCTGGAACTGGCCAAGGCTGAGGGCGGCAAGCTGGTCTGGGGCGGCGAGGTACTGAAGGAGGAGACCGAAGGTTACTACCTGCAGCCGGCGCTGTTCACCGAAACCACCAACGATATGCGCATCAACCGCGAAGAGGCGTTCGCGCCGATCGCCTGCGTGATCAAGGTGAAGGATTACGACGAGGCACTGGCCACTCTGAACGATACCAACTTCGGCCTGACCGGCGGCATCTGCACCCAGTCGCTGAAGTACGCCAGCGACTTCAAGCGCAACGCCAAGACCGGCTGCGTGATGGTCAACCTGCCGACCGCCGGCACCGACTACCACGTACCGTTCGGCGGCCGCAAGGATTCCAGCTTCGGACCGCGCGAACAGGGCACTTACGCCAAGGAGTTCTACACCGTCGTAAAAACCACCTACATCCGCGCCTAACACGGGGACCGGTCTATGAACAAAGCGCTGCATAACGAGCTGATCGTCATCGACGGCCTGCAGTACTCCAATTGGAGTCGTGAGATCTTCGAGCAGTTGCGCGAAGGCGGTGTGACCATGGTGCACGCCACCATCGTCTACCACGAGCAGATCCGCGAAACCCTGCTGCGGATCGCCGAGTGGAACCGGCTGTTCGAACTGCACGGCGACCTGATCATGCCGGTCAAGAGCGCGGCGGATATCCGCCGCGCCAAGCAGCTCGGCAAGGTTGGCATCCTGTTCGGCGCGCAGAACTGCTCGCCGATCGAAGACGACATCGGCATGGTCGAGGTGATGCGCGAGCTGAACCTGATGATCATGCAGTTGACCTACAACAACCAGAGCCTGCTGGCCTGCGGCTGCTACGAAGCCGAAGACAGCGGCGTGACCCGCTTCGGTCGCCAGGTGATCCGCGAGATGAACCGGGTCGGCATGGTGGTCGATATGAGCCACAGCGGCGAACGCAGCACGCTGGAGGCGATCGAGCTGTCTGAGCGGCCGATCGTGATCTCGCACGCCAACCCGGCCAGCTTCCACCCGGCCAAGCGCAACAAGTCCGATACCGTACTGAAGGCGCTGGGCCAGTCGGGCGGCCTGCTGGGCTTCAGCCTCTACCCGTTCCACCTGAAGAACGGTTCCGCCTGCACGCTGGATGAGTTTTGCGACATGGTGGCCAGCACCGCCGACCTGATGGGTATCGAGCGGATCGGCATCGGCACCGACCTGTGCCAGCAGCAGCCGCTGTCGGTGCTGGAGTGGATGCGCAATGGTCGCTGGTCGAAGGAGATGGATTACGGCGAAGGCTCCAAGGCGAACGCCGACTGGCCGGCACCGCTGAGCTGGTTCCGCGACAGCCGCGACTTCCCGAACCTCACCGCCGGCCTGCAGGCGCGCGGTTTCAGTGACGACGAGGTAGCCCGAATCATGGGGCAGAACTGGCTCGAGTTCCTGGATGACGCGTTGCAGCCGCAGCCTGGCGCGGCCTTCCGCTAACGGATTTCGGCTGCCGCTGCGTAGCGGCGGCCGATTTTACTCCCTGATCTTCAAATAAATATAAGAGACCTGTCAGGAGACTAAAATGAACGATACTTCTCAGGCCACGCTGTCTGCACGTGAGGCAGATATGGCAAAGAACCCGGTATTGGCGGGCGTCGACCTGCCGGTATTCCTGATCAGCGGCGGCGTGCTGGTGCTGTTCGCGGCATTTGCGCTCTACGATATCGACATGGTGTCCGGCTGGGTGAACAGCGCGTTCGCGGCGTCCACCAAGGCATTCGGCGCCTACTGGCAGGTACTGCTGCTGCTGACTTTCGTGATCGGCCTGTTCATGGCGATCGGCCGTACCGGCGCGGTAGTGCTCGGCGGCATCAAGGTGCCGGAGATCTCCACCTTCAAGTGGATCTCGATCATCATGTGCACCCTGCTCGCCGGCGGTGGCGTGTTCTGGGCCGCCGCCGAGCCGATGGCACACTTCACCTCGCCGCCGCCGCTTTTTTCAAGCATGGCCGGTGGTGAGACCGGTACCGCCCAGGCGGCCTACAACGCGCTGGCGCAGAGCTTCATGCATTGGGGTTTCCTGGCCTGGGCGATCCTCGGCAGCCTGACCGGCGTGGTATTCATGTACCTGCACTACGAGAAGGGCCTGCCGCTGAAACCGCGTACGCTGCTCTACCCGGTGTTCGGTGATCGGGTGATGAAAGGCGCCTTCGGTGCGCTGGTCGATGCCAGCTGCGTGCTGGCGGTGGTCGCAGGCACCGTCGGGCCGATCGGCTTCCTCGGCCTGCAGGTCAGCTTCGGCCTGGAAAAACTGTTCGGCATCCCCAATACCTACGCCACCCAGGTGACCATCCTGGTGGGGCTGATCGTGCTCTATACCCTGTCTGCGGTCAGCGGCGTGACCCGAGGCATCCAGCTGCTCAGCCGCGCCAACGTGATCCTGGCGGTGCTGCTGATGGCGTTCATCCTGCTGTTCGGCCCGACCGCGTTCATCATCGACAGCTACCTGCACTCGTTCGGTATTTACCTGGATCAGTTCATCCCGATGGCGACCTTCCGTGCCAGCCCGGGCTGGCTGGACTGGTGGACGGTGTTCTTCTGGGGCTGGTTCCTGGGCTACGGCCCGCTGATGGCGATGTTCGTGGCGCGTATCTCCCGTGGCCGCACTATCCGTGAAATGGTACTGCTGATCTCGGTGGTGGCGCCGGTGATCACCTGCTTCTGGTTCACCATCGTCGGTGGCAGCGGGCTGGCGTTTGAACTGGCCAACCCGGGCGTGATCTCCGAACCGTTCACCGGTTTCAATCTGCCGGCGGCACTGCTGGCGATCACCGAACAGCTGCCTATGGGCTTCCTGATCTCGCTGCTGTTCCTGGTGCTGACCACCATCTTCGTGGCCACCACCGGTGACTCCATGACCTACGCGGTATCGATGGTGATGACCGGCACCGATCATCCGCGCACCGAAGTGCGGGTGTTCTGGGGGATCATGATGGGGGTGATGGCGGCGCTGCTGATCTCGATCGGCTCCGGCGGTATCTCGGCGCTGCAGTCGTTCATCGTGGTCACTGCCGTGCCGGTGTCGCTGGTGCTGCTGCCGTCGCTGTGGACCGCACCCAAGATCGCCTCTCAGATGGCTGACGAACAGGGGCTCTGATAGTCCGATCGAAAGAGCTTCAGCCTGATAAACAGCGCTTCAGCCAATCGAAAGAGTTTCAACGCAAGCATTGCGCTCTCGTCCTGGGCGGCTTCGGCCGCCTTTTTTTATGAATTCCTTTTTATTCGAACCATTCAATTCACCGGAGACCGGCTAATGAAACAAGCAGTCAAAACCGACCTGTTCGCCTCCAAGGCGCCGCTGGAGTGGGCGATCATCGCCAACGGCACCCTGTCCACCGCGCAGATCCCAATCGACGCAGAAGGCAAGGTGGTCGAGGGTGGCATCGAGGCCCAGGCCCGCCAGACCATGGAGAACTTCAAGCACACCATCGAGGCGGCCGGGCTGACCATGGACGCGGTCACCCAGGTGCTGATCTACGTCACCGACCGCGACCAGCTGCCGGTATTCAACAAGGTCTACGCCGAATACTTCCAGCCGCCGTACCCGAACCGCGCAGCAATGATCGTCGCCGGCCTGGCCCGCGAAGAGATGCTCTGTGAGATCGTGGCGTATGCGGCGGTTGAAGAGCAGTAATTGGTGGTTCAGCAGACAGTGCTGAGTTGACAGTTGCCAGCTGGGAAACCCGGCTGGCTCCGTAAAGACATTCTGCTTTCTTCGCCGTCTATGGCGGCGGGCTCCTATCCACTTATTCATTTTTTGTATTTGTATTTATTGGTGGTATCCGTTGTGTCCAGCTAATCTGGACAACGAGCTTTTATCCTATATTGTTGGCGGATTATAACGCTCTTATTGATAGCGCCACTCTTCTTCCCTATTGCAACCATATCCTCCTTCCTCCTCTATAGCGCTTGGATTGCAGATTAGCTTAGCTGGGCTAGACTTGTTTTATTAACTTGGATGATTATGGGGTCTGTTGAGTTATTCAGATACGGATCTTCTATGATTTTTCTGTATTAGGTTTTTTTTGTTGGGTTTTTGAGTGCTTTGCAAGGTTTTAAAATATTAGGGCTTTAGGTTGTTTTAAAGAGTATGGATATAGGCGTAAGTCATCATAATGATTGATTTTTTGATAAGCCGGATCTGTTGCGTATAGTGTTCTGTAATCATGGCTTCTATATGAGGCGGATATGAGCGAAGACTTACTGGTTGTTCTTAGACTTATATGGTTTATTGGTTTGTTCGGTATAGCACTTCCGGCGACATCCTGTTGGAATATTGCGAAAAGGAACTGCAAAAAAGAGCATAAATGGATTATGTATACATTCATTTGGATGTTCATGTTTTCATACTTTAATAATGCTGGGGTTGTGGCTTGCAAAAAGGCCATTGTGTTTTTTGTGGTGTTTTTGATTTATGCTTGGTTAGGTATGATTATTGGGGCTGTTTGAATTTTCATCGGTTTGTTTGGGTGGCCCTGTGAGCGTTTTCTAATGGCACTTGTGGATAATGTTGGTTCTTTTAATGTTGCCTATGAACTACGTTGAGGTTCATCATGAAAATAACTAAATGTTTGTTTTTATTCTGTGTCATCGGTATTGGCATCTGGATCGGACACAGTGGGAGATATCTGTTTGATCAATATAATAAAATAAAAAATGGTGCTGATATATTATTTGATGGGCTTTGCTTAAGTGTTTCCAATGATTGGGTCGTTATAAATGTGGAGGGTAAGGTGGGCGGAGAGGTTTATACGCTTCAGAAGTCCATTGGTGATGGAGAATATAGGCATGCGATTTTCAGTTTTGTTGGTGGTGAGAGTGTTTTTTTAAGAGACAGGGTTATTGTTGATGATGTTGTTTGGAATGATGAAAAATTAAATATTTATGAACTGAGTTTTCTGCCAAATGGTATTAGTGTAAGGTATTTTATGTTCTTTTCTAGCGGTCGCTATTTATTGGCGAGTGATCATAAAGATTACATTAGGGATGTGACTAAAAGTTTGGTAGGCCCCAACAAGTGTGATAACTGAGTAGTGGAGAAGAGGGCAGTGATTTTAGTCGTCTTTTTGTAGTGTTGTTACCAATGTAATCCCTTTATATAAACAAACCGGTTCGAACCAGATCCCTTCGGCATACCTCACTCGAGCCAACGGGAGCGCGACATACCTGGCTAAGATTCACAGAGTCCCAGATCGTTTAGCCATTTTCTCTCACTCTCTTCCTGACATCCGTCCGCCACATTGGCCTAAAGAATGACGCATCACGGGCTGTACTATTCGACACAATTGTATATTGTATGCAATAGTTCTGACGCCACGTTTCGTGGGCTATGACGAATAACAACAATCAAGCTTGATGAGGAAGATGCGATGCAGGCGAGCAAGGTGATCCATGTGGTCAGTTGTCATGCGGAAGGCGAGGTCGGCGATGTGATCGTCGGTGGCGTGGCGCCACCGCCGGGGGAGACGGTTTGGCAGCAGTCGCGCTGGATTGCCGAGGATCAGACGCTGCGTAATTTCGTGCTGAACGAGCCGCGTGGCGGGGTGTTCCGCCATGTGAACCTGTTGGTGCCGGCCAAGGATCCGCGTGCCCAGATGGGCTGGATCATCATGGAGCCGGAGGATACCCCGCCGATGTCCGGTTCCAACAGCATCTGTGTCTCCACGGTGTTGCTGGAGACCGGCATCATCCCGATGCAGGAGCCGGAGACCCGCATGACGCTGGAGCCGCCGGCCGGTCTGATCGACGTGGTGGCGCAGTGCGAGAACGGCAAGGTGAAACAGGTGACAGTACGCAACGTGCCCTCGTTCGTCGACCGGATGGACGCGGTGATCGAGGTGGAGGGGCTGGGTACGCTGACTGTCGATACCGCCTATGGCGGCGACAGCTTCGTGATCGTCGATGCGCATAAGCTGGGTTTCGCGATCACTCCGGACGAGGCTCGCGAGATCGCCGAGACCGGTATCCGCATCACCAACGCCGCCAACGAGCAGCTCGGTTTCCACCACCCGGCCAACCCCGAGTGGCGCCATATCTCGTTCTGCCAGATCGCCGCGCCGCTGGTACAGGAGCAGGGCAGCTGGCTGGGCCGCAACGCGGTGGCGATCCAGCCCGGTAAATTGGACCGTTCGCCGACCGGCACCGGCTGCTCGGCGCGGATGGCACTGTTACACGCCAAGGGGCTGCTGAAGGCGGGTGACCGTTTCATCGGCGAGTCGGTGATCGGTTCGCGCTTCCACTGCAGCATCGACGCCACCACCAAGGTGGGCGACCGTGATGCGATCTATCCGCTGATCTCCGGACGCGCCTGGATCACCGGCACCCACCAGCATATGCTGGACCCGACCGACCCCTGGCCGGAAGGCTACAAGGTGGCCGATACCTGGCCGATGCCGAGAAACCAGAAGTAAGGAAACGAGATGCAGTTTATATCCGCCGACGAGGTGCGCCTTTACCTCGATTGGGACAGTGTGATCGAGGCGCTCGAGCAGATGTTCCGCGAGGGCTGCGAAGCGCCGGTGCGTCACCACCACACCATGCAGATTCCCGGCCAGGCCGACGCCACCATGCTGCTGATGCCGGCCTGGACGCCGGGCAAGTACGCCGGCCTGAAACTGGTCAATGTCTACCCGGACAACGCCAGCAAGCAGTTGCCGTCGATCATGGGCGGCTACCTGCTGATGGACGGCGACAGCGGCGCGCCGCTGGCCTACCTGGAGGCGGGCGAATTGACCGCCCGCCGCACCGCCGGCGCCTCGGCATTGGCGGCCAAGTACCTGGCCCGTGAAGATGCCAGCAAGCTGCTGATCGTCGGCAGTGGCCGGATCGCGATGAATATCGGCTTCGCCCATGCGGCGGTACGGCCGATCCGTCAGATCCGGGTCTGGGCACGCAGCCTGGAGAAAGCCGAGGCGGTGGCCGAGCATTATCGCAGCCATGGCTTCGAGGCCGAGCCGGTCGAACAGCTGGAGCAGGGTGTGCGCTGGGCGGATATCGTCAGCTGCGGCACCATGTCCAGCGAACCGCTGGTGTTGGGCGACTGGGTGCAGCCGGGCACTCATATCGATCTGGTCGGCGCCTTCAAGCCGACCATGCGCGAAACCGACGATGCGCTGGTCAGCAAGGCGGCGGTCTATGCCGATACCCGCGACGGGGTGCTGGCGGAGGCGGGCGACCTGTTGATCCCGATCGCCAACGGCAACTTCAAGCCGGAGCAGATCGTCGCCGATCTGCAGCAGCTGGCGCGCGGCGAAGGGGCGGGGCGAAGCTCCACCGAGCAGGTCACCCTGTTCAAGTCGGTCGGCGCCTCGCTGGAGGATCTGGCGGCGGCGATCCGCTGCTATGAGAACGCCCGTAACGGTTGATTCCGTTCGGGCCTGTAGGGCGCCGCCCGGAACGCCATCGCGTTGGGTCGGCCGGTGTTGGCCGGTCGATAGCGGCTGCCCGGCTGCGGCCCTACAATCGGATTCTCAAGCGGCATTAATCCTTTCACGGCCGTGCGGGCTGTCGAAATCCAGCTCCGGGCCGACCGGCACGATGCGGGTCGGGTTGATGGTGTCGTGGCTGTAATAGTAGTGCCGCTTGATATGCTCCAGGTTGAACGTTTCCGCGACTCCCGGCTGCTGGTAGAGCTCGCGCAGGTAGCCGGACAGGTTCGGATAGTCGGCGATGCGGCGCAGGTTGCATTTGAAGTGGCCGACATAGACCGCGTCGAAGCGGATCAGCGTGGTGAACAGCCGCCAGTCCGCCTCGGTGATCCGATCCCCGGCCAGGTAACGCTGGCCGGCCAGGTGCGCTTCCAGGGTATCCAATGCCGAGAACAGTGACTGTAACGCTTCCTCGTAGGCGTCCTGTTCGGTGGCGAAGCCGGCCCGGTAGACGCCGTTGTTGATGTTCGGGTAGATATAGTTGTTCCAGCGCTCGATCTCATCGCGCAGCTCCGCTGGGTAGAGGTCCAGCGTATTGCCGGTCAGCTCGTTAAAGGCGCAGTTCAGCATCCGGATGATCTCGGATGACTCGTTGTTGACGATAGTCTGCTGCTGCTTGTCCCAGAGCACCGGCACGGTCACCCGGCCGGTATAGTCCGGCTTGGCGCGGCTGTAGATCTGGTGCATGAACTCGCTCTGGTAGAGGGCATCGCCGCTGGCGCCGGCGCTCTGGTCGAAGGTCCAGCCGTTGTCCAGCATATCGGGGCTGACCACCGACACCGAGATATGATCCTCCAGCCCCTTCAGTTTGCGGAAGATCAGCGTGCGGTGTGCCCAGGGGCAGGCCAGCGAAACGTAAAGATGGTAACGGCCGGATTCGGCCGGGAAACGCTTGGCGTCTGCCGGTAGTTCGAAGCCGTAATTGTCACTATCGATCCAGTTACGGAACTGCGCGCCTGCGCGGACGAACTTTCCGCCGGACGTCTTGGTGTCGTACCACTGGTCGTGCCACTGGCCATTGATCAGCAAACCCATCTGTTACTCTCCTGGCTGAATTCTGTTCGGTTCTCTTAAGTGATGGGACCAGCTTAACGGCTGGAATCTTGAGAAAAAATGGTAAAAAACTGCGCTAAACGTTCGGTTTATCTGAAAGGTTGTTGAATATGGCGATGAATCTGCGAGCTTTCGGATTTGTCGATCAAACCGTACAGAAAAGTGCGATTTTTTTCCCCGCCCTGCGCGCTAGCATGATCGCCATACTGATTAAAGGAGATCTGCTTATGTCGATTGTACGCTTACAAAGTCAGCCCTCGTCCGATGGCGCCGGGGTGCGCATTCAGCGAGTGCACGGCTTTCAGGATAACGCTCTGGACCCGTTCCTGATGCTCGACGAGATCCATTCCGACGATCCGAACGACTACCTGGCTGGCTTTCCACCCCATCCGCACCGTGGCATGGAGACCCTGACCTATATCCGCCACGGCGGCTTCGAACACGAAGACCATATGGGCAACCGCGGCGCGATCCAGGGCGGCGGTGCCCAGTGGATGTCGGCCGGTCGCGGCGTGATTCACTCCGAGATGCCGCTGCAGCAGGATGGTCTGCTGCACGGCTTCCAGCTGTGGATCAACCTGCCCGACGCCGACAAGATGAAGCCGGCCCAGTGGCAGGATTACCAGGCGGATCAGCTGCCCTGGCAGCCGTTGGCCGATAGCAGCGAGATCAAGCTGATTGCCGGTGCGTTCGAGCTGCAGGGGCAGCACCTGACCGGCCCGATCGACCAGTTGCCGGCCCGGGCGTCGGTGGCCGACTTGCGCCTTGCCGCCGGTGGCTCGCTGACAGTGTCCGCCCTGAGCGGCCAGCGTTTGCTGGGCTACCTCTATGAGGGCGAGCTGACGGTCGACGGTCAGCGCTTCGTCCGTCGCCAGATGCTCAAGGCCGACGATCTGGCATCGCTGCAGCTGAGTTCCGACAGCGGCGCCGGCATTCTGTTGTTGAAAGGTGAGCCTATAAACGAGCCGGTGGCTCACTACGGTCCCTTCGTGATGAATACCGAAGCGGAACTGCGCCAGGCGATCGAGGACTACCAGCGCGGCGTGCTGACCGATTGAGCCATGCTGTTCAGGGATGCTGGCGCTGGGTAGAATGCCGGGTCTGATAATTGGCCGTTGATGCCTTGTGATTTATGGGCTTTTTCGGTGCTGGCGGCGCTTTGGTAAGCGGTCGAAAGCTCGACCGCTTACCATACGGGGCCGCCTTAAATAGCAAAAGAAGCGACAGGAGTTGTCATGCGCGCATCCCACTACCTGGCCCTGGCAGGCCTTGAACTCGACCAGCCGGAACGGGCGGACCAGCAGGCGGAGGCACTGAATGCTCTACGGGGCGAGGTGCCGGCCGAGCGGGACGCTCTGTACCGTTTCCAGGTGCCGGAGCTGGGCGAGGGCGGCGCCTGTTCGCTGTTCGGTCAGTTGGCGGAGGAGCCGTACGATCTGCGGCCGATCCTCGGCGGCGAGTCGGCGGCCAACGATCAGCTGCTGGCTGACTTGAATGCGGCGGCCGAGCAACTGACCGGCCAGACCGGGGTCGACTGGCTCGGGCTCTATGCCCGCCGCACTAATCCGCAGGGCGAGGAGGTGCTGGTCAAGCTGGCCTACCGGGGGGCTCCGAGCCGGGCGGAGTTTCCGCTGAATCCGGAATTCGCCACCATCTCCAATAACAGTACCGTCGGGCTCAGCGGCAAGGGACGGCTGATCCAGAGTGTGGCCGATTACCTGGCGCAGGGCGGCGAGTACTACACCTGCGATCCCAAGGTGCAGGCGGAACTCTGCATCCCGTTGTTCGACAAGCAGGATCGGGTGATCGGTATCCTCGATGCCGAAGCCTTCACCGCGAACTTTTTCGACCCGTCGCGCCTGGCGGCTTTGGTCGGTCTGGCCCTGTGGACCCAGCAGCGCCTCTCTAATCCTTCTACTTCTACTGATACGGCTGACTGAGCCGGTAAACCGGTGGCCTCTGTCGGCGTCCTTCCGACTTGGCCACCGGTTACTCAATGGCAGGGCCGGCGGACCGCCGGACCGGTCTTTCACGCGAACTAGCGATACTTCAATACTTGCCTCAATCCCGATCCGATTCCGTTACGCTGGGAATCTTCTCTATTTTCCTGATCATTCGCGATTCTGCGCAAATTTCGGCTGTCTTTGCGCTCTTCTTGCTGGATCTGACAGCAACTTAGCCTTTCTGAGCCACGGGTATTTACGCTGGCCATAAAAAACACAATCAAAAAATTAGATTGAGTTGGGCAAAATATTAATCTTTTTTCGGGTCTTTCTTGCAGGCAACATGGGCTTCAATCTTGATACAGATCAAGTCTTTTACTTTGTCTTTCTGTATCAGCCCGCTCTGGTAGCCCAACAATAACAAGAGGCCAGATGCTCACTGGCCTGCCTGGACAGGAGTTGTCATGAAGTTTGCTAGCCTGAAATCGGGTCGCGACGGCCAGCTGGTGGTGGTCTCCCGTGACCTTAGCCGTGCCGCCAGTGTTCCCGAGATCGCCGCCACGCTACAGCAGGCGTTGGATCACTGGAGCGACTGTGCGCCCCGTCTGCAGCTGGTCTACGACGCTCTCAATGCCGGCCAGTTAAACAACAGCTTTCCGTTCAACCCTGCCGAATGCGCCTCGCCGTTGCCACGTGCCTACCAGTGGCTGGATGGCAGTGCCTATGTGAACCATGTCGAACTGGTGCGCAAGGCGCGTAACGCCGAGATGCCGCCGAGCTTCTGGACCGATCCGCTGATGTACCAGGGCGGTTCCGACAGCTTTATCGGGCCGCAGGACGATATCCCGCTGGCCAGCGAAGCCTGGGGCATCGACTTCGAGGCCGAGATCGCGGTGGTCACCGACGACGTGCCGATGGGCACCGGGGTCGAGCAGGCCGGCCAGCACATCAAGCTGCTGATGCTGGTCAACGATGTGTCACTGCGCGGCCTGATTCCGGCCGAGCTGGCGAAGGGCTTCGGCTTCTTCCAGTCCAAGCCGTCCAGCGCCTTCTCGCCGGTGGCGATCACTCCGGATGAACTGGCTGACCGCTGGCAGGATCACAAGGTCCACCACCCGCTGCTGGTGACCTACAACGGCGAGCCGTTCGGCAAGGCCGATGCCGGTATCGACATGACCTTCGACTTCGCCCAGCTGGTGGCCCATGCCGCTGCGACCCGGCCGCTCAGCAGCGGCACCATCGTCGGTTCCGGCACCGTTTCCAACAAGCAGAACACCGAATGGGGTTCGGCGATCAGCCAAGGCGGTGTCGGTTACTCCTGCATCGCCGAAGTGCGGATGATCGAGACCATCAACAACGGTCAGCCGAGCACCGCGTTCATGCGTTTTGGCGATCGGATCCGGATCGAGATGCTGGACCAGCAGGGCGACAGCATCTTCGGCGCCATCGACCAGCGCGTCGTCAAATACCCGCACTGATTACCCACTCCAGCCGAGTTTCAGCGGACCGCCTGTCAGGGCGGGCGGTCCGCTAACGCCCAACGACTCGGCTGAACACAACAAGAAAGAAGAGACCGCACAATGAATATGAAAGAACTGCTGAACCGCTATGAGAACACGCCGCCGGAGGTGGTGTTCGAATGGCATGATTCCGAAACCGAAGCCTGTGGCTGGGTGGTGATCAACTCGCTGCGTGGCGGTGCGGCCGGTGGCGGCACCCGGATGCGCGCCGGGCTGGACCGCCACGAGGTGGAATCGCTGGCCAAGACCATGGAGGTGAAATTCACCGTCTCCGGGCCGGCTATCGGCGGTGCTAAATCCGGTATCAATTTCGATCCGGCCGACCCGCGCAAGCACGGCGTGCTGCAGCGCTGGTACAAGGCGGTGGCACCGCTGCTGAAAGCCTACTACGGTACCGGCGGCGACCTGAACGTCGACGAGGTGCACGAGGTGATCCCGATCACCGAGAGCCTCGGTCTCTGGCATCCGCAGGAAGGTGTGGTCAACGGCCACTTCGAGCCGTCGGTCAGCGAACAGATCCAGAAAGTCGGCCAGCTGCGCATGGGTGTCTCCAAGATCGTCGAGGACCCGAAGTTCACGCCGGACCACGAGCGCAAGTACAAGGTTGCCGACCTGGTGACCGGCTGGGGTGTATCTGAATCCGTCCGCCAGTTCTACGACATCTACAAGGGCGACCTGGCCGGCAAGCGGGTGATCGTGCAGGGCTGGGGCAATGTCGGCTCCGCAGCCGCCTACTACCTGACCCAGGCGGGCGCCAAGCTGGTCGGTATTATCGATATCAACGGCGGTCTGATCGACGTTGAAGGGCTGGATGCCGAGGCGGTCAAGCAGCTGTTCATGAACAAGCAGAATAACCGCCTGGTGGCGGAAAATATGCTGTCGTTCGAAGAAGTTAACGCCAAGATCTGGGATGTTGAGGCGGATATCTTCCTGCCATGCGCGGCTTCACGGCTGGTCAGCCAGGAGCAGATCGGCCGGCTGATCGATGCCGGCCTGGAAGTGGTGTCCTGCGGCGCCAACGTACCGTTCAAGGACCCGGAGATCTTCTACGGCCCGGTCTACGAATATGCCGACGAGCGGATCAGCGTGATCCCGGACTTTATCGCCAACTGCGGTATGGCGCGGGTGTTCGCGTTCCTGATGCAGAACGATATCGAGATCTCCGACGAGGCGATCTTCAACGATGTCACCGACACCATCCAGAAGGCACTGATTCGCTGTCATAACCGCTCGAATGAGACTAAAGGACTAGCCCGCACCGCCTTTGAAATTTCACTGAAGGAGTTGACAGCCAACGTCTAGCTCACGATGATCCATGCCCTTCGCTGCGCCACCCCGTGATCCGGATGGCGCAGCGGTTGTATATGGATCAGGTGGCACCGCCCATAAAGCACCGCTACCCGAAAAATACACAAAAATAAGAAGGTATTTACCATGTCGCAAGCAAGTAGCCTCGCCGCTGGTTCAGCATCCGCTGAAGCAACCTCCGCTGCCGGTCGTGTGCAGTGGTCCACCCGAATGGCCTTCATCCTGGCCGCCGCCGGCTCCGCCGTCGGTCTGGGTAACATCTGGAAGTTCCCTTACATCACTGGTGAAAACGGTGGCGGTGCTTTCGTACTCGTTTACCTGGCCTGTATCCTGATCATCGGTATTCCTGTGATGATGGCCGAAATCGCGCTCGGCCGTCGCGGCCGTCACAACCCGGCACAGGGCATCAGCTCTATCGTCAAAGAAGCGGGCGCGCACCCGTTCTGGAAAATTATCGGCGGCATGGCGTTGCTGGCCGGTTTCATGATTCTCTGCTTCTACAGCATCATCGCCGGCTGGGCGTTCGCCTATGTGCCGAAAGCGGCCTCCGGGGCCTTCGTCGGTGCCTCCGCCGATGAGATCGGCGCGATGTTCGGCGGCATGCTGGCCGACCCGGTCGGCCTGACCATCTGGGGTACTTTGGTACTGGCCATCACCATGTGGATCGTCAGCCGTGGTCTGCAGGGCGGTCTGGAAAAGGCGATCAACACCCTGATGCCGGGCCTGCTGGTGCTGCTGCTGGTGATGGTCGGTTATGCGATGAGCACCGATCACTTCGAGCACGGCCTGGAGTTCCTGTTCGCCGCCGACTTCAGCAAGCTGACCGCGAGCAGCGTGCTGGTCGCGCTGGGTCACGCGTTCTTCACCCTGAGCCTGGCGTCCGGCGCCATCATGACTTACGGTTCCTACCTGCCGAAGAACGTCTCCATCGTTAAAACCTCGCTGCTGATCGCCTTTATGGACACCGCCGTGGCGCTGCTGGCCGGTCTGGCGATCTTCCCGCTGGTATTTGCCAACGGTCTGGAGCCGGGCGCTGGTCCGGGTCTGATCTTCGTGACCCTGCCGATCGCCTTCGGCCAGATGCCGTTCGGTACAGCGTTCGGCGCGATCTTCTTCATTCTGCTGGCGGTGGCGGCACTGACCTCCGCTATCTCGCTGCTGGAGCCGACCGTCTCCTGGATGACCGAGAAGTTCGACATGAGCCGGGCCAAGGCCTGCGCACTGACCGGCCTGTTGCTGTGGGTTGGCGGTATCGGCGTGGTGCTGTCGCTGAATATCGGTGCCGAGTGGACGCTGTTCGGCAAGACCTTCTTCGATATGCTGGACTACCTGACCGCCAACTGGATGATGCCGCTGGGCGGCCTGATGATGGCGATCTTCTGTGGCTGGGTGCTGTCCCGAGAAACCACCATCGACGAGATGGGCATGGGCAAGGGGCTGCTGTACAAGGCCTGGTTGTTCACCCTGCGCTACGTATCGCCGATCGCCATTATCGTGGTGTTCCTGAACGCGCTGGGCGTCATCCAGCTGTAAGTTCAGACTTATCCGTAGTTCGCAAAGCCCCGGCCGATGCCGGGGCTTTTTCGTGTCGGTCTAGCGGCTAGCATCGCCACCTATAGCGAATGCCGTCGCGACAGGCGCGGCGCTATAATCAGCGGGGATGTTTGCCGGGAGGCGGATAACCGGCGTGTTTTGGCTATGGAATGTTTCTGGCCGGTGCGGGATGGCGCTGGAACCTGTGAGGAATAAACGGAAATTGAAAGGACTGCTTAGCTCGATCATCGAGTTTGTTACCCTGGCTGGACTGATGATACTGGTGCCGGCCGTGGTGGCTGCCGATATCTTCTTGATCGGCTATGGCACCTCGGAACAGTCGCTTACCCAGATCAGCCAGGCGCTACTGCTGCTGCTGACCATGTGGCTGTTTGCCCGGGAGGCGGTGCGCCAGCCGGCGGCGCGCGGCATGCTGGTGCTCGGCGCGGGGTTCTTCGGTTGCATGCTGATTCGTGAGTGCGATGGCTACCTGGATGCCATCGCCCATGGTTTCTGGCAGTACCCGGCGATCGCCCTGGCATTGATGGCGATACTCTATGCCCGGCGCTGCCGCGGTACCGTGATGGCGCCGATGAGCGCGTATATGACCAGCCGGCCCTATCCCTATCTGCTGATCGGGCTGGTGGTGGTACTGGTGTTCAGCCGTATTTTCGGTACCGGCCACCTGTGGAAAGCGGTGATGCAGGTCAGCTATGACAACGAATACAAGTCGATGATCCAGGAGGCCCTGGAGCTGCTGGGCTATGTGCTGATCGCCTACGGTGCATGCCGCGCGTTCCTGGGCCGGGCCAAACCGGTGCTGGCGCCGGTCTCTACGTCAGGCCGCGCCCACGCGGAGTCGATGATGGCTGGCCTGCCGGAGTAAACCTGCTGCGGGCCGCTCTGGCTGGTGGCTGTTTCCTATACTGAAGCGGGGCGAGCCCGATTGCCGATAGCCGCAGTGGCGGATATCGGCCAGGTGGTGCCGACAGCATCGTCCCGCGCTTCAGCCATCAGCCATTCAGGTCGTGAGCATGCCCAGCATCCGCTACAGGGAGCAGGTTGAGATCGCCATGGAGGGTACGATCCATCTGGGAATTCAGCGTCTGCCGCCCGATCCGGTCGGCTTGGTGCTGTTCGCCCACGGTAGCGGTAGCAGCCGGCTGAGTTCGCGCAACAACTACGTGGCCGAGTTGCTGGCGGAGCGGCGGATCGGCTCGTTGCTGTTCGATCTGCTGACCGAGCGGGAAGACCGGGTCTATGCCAGCCGCTTCGATATCGATCTGCTGAGCCGGCGGCTGCTGCAGGCGACCGAGTGGGTGTGCCGGCAGCCGGCACCGGGTCCGTTGCCACTGGGCTATTTCGGCGCCAGTACCGGTGCCGCGGCGGCGCTGCAGGCCGCCGCCGGGTTGCCCGGTCAGGTCGCCGCGGTGGTGTCACGCGGCGGCCGGCCTGACTTGGCGATGCCTTACCTGGACCGGGTCAAGGCACCGACGCTGTTGCTGGTCGGCGGGCTCGACTACCAGGTGATCGAGTTGAACCGGCAGGCCGAGCAAGCGCTTAGCTGCCCGAAACAGCTCAGCATCATCCCCGGCGCCACCCATCTGTTCGAGGAGCCGGGTACCTTGGAGCAGGTTGCCCAACAGGCTGGCGACTGGTTTGCAAAATATCTGCACTGACTTGCGTTGCCGTTAATCAGACCGATGCCTGCAGGCGCTGGCTCGGATCGAAGCCCAGTTGCTCCAGCAGCGTAAACATCCGTTGTTCGTCCGCCGCCAGCTGCTGTCCGAGCCAGTTGCGGTAAGTATCCTGCAGGCTCTGAAACTTGCGGCCGGGCTGGCTGAGCAGCATGTAGCAAAGCCCCTCCATGATCGGCATCCGAAACGGAATTACCAGCTGGCCGGATGCCAGCCGGTCCAATACGTAGAGTAGATCGCCGACCACCACACCAATACCGTTCTCGGCGGCAGACAGCGCCATGTCCAGGGTTTCAAATTCGTAGCCCTGTTCGGTATCCAGCGCATCCAAGCCCATCGCCTGCGCCCAGGCCTGCCAGTGGATATGGCCGTCCAGCCGGGTATGGATCAGCGTCTGGCCGATCAAATCTTCCGGTCGCTCGATCGGTCCGTGCCGCGCCAGGTAATCCGGTGACACCAGTACGCCGAGCCACTCCCGGCGCAACAGCTCGCAGTGCAGATCGTCGAATGGGTACTGGCGACAGGCATGGATCACCAGTTCGCCCCCATCGATCTGGATGCGGTCGTTGATGGTACGCAGCCAGGTGGTTTCGATATGCAGGTCCAGCTGCGGGTAGCTGCGCCTGAGTTGCTCCATGCGGGGGATCAGCCAGCGTGCCGCGAAGGTCGGGGGCGCCTGCAGTCGGATCCGGCCTTTCTCGCCCTGTACCTCGTTGACCGCCTGCTGCAGGCAGTCCAGCGCCTGGCTGCAGCGTTGGTAGAACAGCCGGCCGGCGTCGGTAAGGCTGATCTGGTGGCCTTCACGGACGAACAGCGAAACGCCGAGGAAGGCTTCCAGCCCCTTGATCTGTTTGCTGACGCCGCTCTGGGTCATCGCCAGCTCCTGACCCGCCAGGGTGAAGCTCAGATGGCGGGCGGCCGCCTCGAATACGCGAATCGATTGCTGGGCCGGTAGCCGTTGGTAGCGCCCAGGTGGATGACTAATGGTCATGCTTGGATAACCAGAACTCGTTTGTTGGTGATCACTCCCTTGCTTAGGCTCAAGGTTCCTTAAACGGAACAGGGAGAAGAGTCATGATAACTGAAAAATCAAGCTGTCCGGCATATTTCAACGGTCGCTACATGGCCCTCGACGAGGTTGCCATATCGCCGTTGGACCGCGGCTTTCTGCTCGGTGACAGCATCTACGAGGTCATTCCTGTTTATCATGGGGTGGGGCTGGGCGCCGAACGCCATTGGCAGCGGCTGATGGCGGGGTTGCAGGCGGTGGGAATCGAGTCGCCCTATGCACTGTCCGACTGGCCGGGAGTGGCGGCACCGCTGCTGTCGGCCGATGAACCGGCCCAGATGCTCTACGTTCAGGTGACCCGTGGCGTGGAGGGCAGCCGCAAGCATCGCTTCCCGGTACTGGCGGAACCGACCGTACTGCTGTTCTCGACATCTTTTCAGCCACCGATCGACGGCAGTTATGCCGGCTGTGCCGGCCACCTGCAGGCCGACCTGCGCTGGCAACGCTGCAACGTCAAGTCCACCAGCCTGATGGGCAACGTGCTTGCTTATCGCCAGCTATACACGGACGGGGTAGCCGATGACGAGGCGCTGCTGGTGCGTGACGGCCGGGTGGTGGAAGCGCCGAGCAGCAACCTGTTCATTGCCTGCGATGGCGTAATCCGGACCCCGCCGCTGGACAACATCCTGCCCGGCGTCAGCCGTAGCCTGGTGATCGAGCTGGCTCGTGGCGAAGGGCTCAAGGTTATAGAGCAGGCGCCGGATATCGCCCAGCTAACGGCGGCGGACGAGGTCTGGGTGACCAACTCCTACGAGGAGTTGAAACCGATCGTAACTGTCGATGGCGATCCGATCGGATCTGGCCGGCCGGGACCGGTTTGGCGCTGCTTGCTGGAGCGCTACCAGGCGCTTAAACGCTGATGCTGCAAGAGATCCCCCCTAGTTTGAAAAAATAAAAATAAGAGGTCTTTATGAACGCAACGCTTTTTCAAAGGATTCTGTTGCCGGGTTTTATCCTGCAATCGGTACTGATCGGTGGCGGCTATGCCACCGGACGGGAACTGGTCGAGTTTTTTCTCAGTTCCGGACCGCTCGGCGGCCTGCTGGGCATCCTGGTGGCGACGGGCGTCTTCAGCCTGATCAGCATGCTGACCTTCGAACTGGCCCGGATGACTCGTAGCTACAGCTATCGAAGCTTTTTCAACCAGCTGCTGGGGCGCGGCTGGTTTCTCTATGAGCTGGCCTATTTCGCGCTGGGTATCCTGGTGCTGGCGGTGATCGGTTCAGCGGCCGGCCAAGTGGTGGCTGATCACCTGCAGATCAGCAGCACGTCGGGTACCGTCGTTCTGATGGTGGCAATCTGCGTGCTGGTGGCCTGGGGCACCAAACTGATCGAGAAGGTGCTGGCCGGTTGGTCGTTCCTGCTTTACGCCACCTATGCGGCATTCGTCTATCTCTACCTGAGCGAGCAGGGGGATGCGCTGGGCGACAAGCTATTCGGTGGCGAGGTGACCGGTGATTGGCTGGTCAATGCGATCAAGTATGTGGGCTACAACGTTGCCGCACTGCCGCTGATCCTGTTCTGTGTACGGCATATGGCTAGCCGGCAGGATGCGATCCGGGCCGGCATGTTGGCGGGGCCGCTGGCGATGCTGCCGGCGCTGGTGTTCTACCTGGCGATGGTGTCGGGCTCTGCCGAGGTGGCCCAGGCGGCGGTGCCGTCGGATTTCATGATCGGGCAGCTGGATGCGCCCTGGCTGCAGGCGATCTTCTATGTGGTGCTGTTCGGTACCTTCGTCGAGACCGGCTCCGCCTTTATCCATGCGATGAACGAACGGATTGCCGAGGTCTATCAGGAACGGCAACGGGTGATGCCGAAAGGGCTACGGCCATTGATCGCCGCACTGGCGCTGGTGCTGTCGATCTACCTGGCGCAGGTGGTCGGACTGGTCGGCTTGATCGGCGGTGGTTACGGCACCCTGACCTGGTTGTTCGTCGCGCTGTTTGTTCTGCCGTTGCTCAGCTATGGCAGTTACCGGATATTCATCAAACCGTTACAGGCGACCGGGGGGCAGCCTGCCTCAGGGTAAGACTGCAGCGGAATAGTTGGTTTGAAACGAGAAGGGGGCCGCTTTGGCCCCCTTTTGCGTGGTCCCGCCAGAATACCGTCAGTGGTTGAGGATCTGGCTCAGGAACAGCTTGGTACGTTCATGTTCCGGGTTGTTGAAGAAGGCGTGCGGTTCGTTCTCTTCGATGATCTGGCCGCTGTCCATGAAGATCACCCGGTCGGCGACGGTCTTGGCAAAACCCATCTCGTGGGTCACGCAGAGCATGGTCATCCCCTCCCGGGCCAGCTCGATCATCACGTCCAGTACCTCCTTGATCATCTCCGGGTCGAGCGCCGAGGTCGGTTCGTCGAACAGCATCACGTCCGGGTTCATGCACAGCGAGCGAGCGATCGCCACGCGCTGCTGCTGACCGCCGGACAACTGGCCGGGATACTTCTTCGCCTGCTCCGGGATCTTGACCCGCTCCAGGTATTTCATGGCGGTCGCTTCCGCCTCCTTGCGGGGCACCTTCTTGACCCAGATCGGCGCCAGCACGCAGTTCTCCAGTACCGTCAGGTGGGGGAACAGGTTGAAGTGCTGGAACACCATACCGACATCCTTGCGGACCGACTCGATCTGCTTGACGTCCTCGGTCAGGTGGCGGCCGTTGACGATGATCTCGCCCTGCTGGTGTTCCTCCAGCCGGTTGATGCAGCGGATCATGGTCGACTTGCCGGAGCCGGACGGGCCGCAGATGACGATCCGCTCGCCTTTCTTCACCTGCAGATTGATGTTTTTCAGCACATGGAACTCGCCGTACCACTTGTTGAGGTTACGCAGCTCTACCGCCAACTCATTGTCTACTCGATTCTGTGGTTCACTCATTGTCTAACTCTCCAGCTTCAACGGGCGCCATGGCCTGTGTGCAAGCGTTTTTCGAGGTGTTGGCTGTAGCGCGACATGCTGAAGCAGAACACCCAGAATACCAGCGCAACGAATACGTAGCCTTCGGTGGCGAAGCCGATCCAGTTCGGATCGTTGGCTGCCGCCTGCATGATCGCCAGCAGGTCGAACAGACCGATGATCAACACCAGGCTGGTATCCTTGAACAGCGCGATGAAGGTGTTGACGATCCCCGGGATCATCAGCTTCAGCGCCTGCGGCAGGATGATCATCACCATCTTCTGCCAGTAGCCCAGCCCCAGCGCGTCGGCGGCCTCATACTGGCCTCTCGGGATCGCCTGCAGGCCACCGCGTACCACCTCTGCCATGTAGGCGGATTGGAACATGGTGATACCGATCAGTGCGCGCAGCAGTTTGTCGAAGTCCATCCCCTCGGGGAAGAACAGCGGCAGCATCACCGACGCCATGAACAGTACCGTGATCAGCGGCACGCCGCGCCAGATCTCGATATAGATCACCGACAGCGAGCGGACGATCGGCATGTGAGAGCGCCGGCCGAGCGCCAGCAACACGCCGAACGGCAACGCCGCGACGATACCGACCACCGCCAGCACCAGGGTCAGGCTCAGGCCGCCCCATTTATGTGTATCAACCGGTTCCAGGCCGAAAAAGCCGCCGCTGAGCAGCACGAAGGCGATGAACGGGAAGATCACCAGCGTGAATACCGCCATCGGCCCCTTGGCCGGCAGGCGGGGGATCACCAGCCAGCCGATACAGGCCATCAGGATCACGAAGCTAAGGTCCAGTCGCCAGGTTTCGGCCTCCGGATAGAAGCCGTACAGGAACTGGTCGAGCCGCTGGTTGATAAACACCCAGCAGGCGCCGTCGCCGCTGCAATCCTGCCGGGTGGTGCCGAGCCAGTCGGCGCTGATAAAGGCCCAGTCGATCAGCGGCCAGAGCCAGATCACCGCCAGGTAGCCCAGCACCAGGGTGGCAATGCTGCTGCCCGGTCCCTTGAACAGGTGTTTGCGCATCCAGCCCAGTACGCCAATGGTACTGGCCGGCGGTGGGAGTGCTTTTTGAGTTTCGTACTTCATCGCAGGCTCCTTAACGCTCAACCAGCGACATGCGCTTGTTGTACCAGTTCATGAAGATCGAGGTCAGAATGCTGAGGGTCAGGTAGACCGCCATGGTCATCGTGATCACCTCGATCGCCTGGCCGGTCTGGTTCAGGGTGGTACCGGCGAACACGGCCACCAGGTCCGGATAGCCGATGGCGGTGGCCAGCGAGGAGTTTTTGGTCAGGTTCAGGTACTGGCTGGTCAGTGGCGGGATGATCACCCGCATCGCCTGCGGGATGATGATCAGCCGCAATGTGCGGGTTTTCGGCAGCCCTAGCGCTGAGGCCGCTTCCAGCTGACCGTGCGGTACCGCCAGGATACCGGCCCGCACCGTCTCGGCAATGAAGGTGCCGGTGTAGATGGTCAGTGCCAGCCACAGGGCCACCAGCTCCGGCAGCAGGGTCATGCCGCCGCGGAAGTTGAAGCCTCTCAGTTCCGGGTGATCCAGCGATAGCGGCATGCCGGCGGCGAAGAATGCCAGCAGTGGCAGGCCGATGATCAGGCCGAAGCTGATCCAGCCGGTTGGCAGGATCTGGCCGGTCTCGTCCTGACGCTTATGGCCCCAGCGACTCAGCAGCACGGACGCGACGACGGCAATCACCAGCGCGATACCCACCAGACCGAAGCCGTCCTCCAGCACCGGTGCCGGCATCGATAGCCCGCGGATATTCAGGTAGCTGCCGAGGAACTCGATACTCTGGCGCGGTGACGGCAGGGTACGCAGCACGGCAAAGTACCAGAAGAAGATCTGCAGCAGCAGCGGGATGTTGCGGAAGATCTCGATGTACAGGCTGGACAGTTTGGCAACCAGCCAGTTATCGGACAGTCGCGCGATCCCCATGATGAAGCCGAGGATGGTGGCGGCAATAATACCGAGCACTGAAACCAGTATGGTGTTCAGCAGACCGACGACGAAGGTACGGCCGTAGCTGGAAGCCTCGCTGTATTCGATCAGCGACATCGGGATACCGAAGCCGGCTGTTTCGGACAGGAAGCTGAAGCCGGTGGTGATACCGCGTTGTTCGAGGTTATTCAGGGTGTTTGAGATGATAAACCAGGCGAACAGCAGGATGGCTGCGACCAGCAGGCCTTGAAACAGCAGCGCCCGCTTGCCCGGATCATTCCAGAATTTTACTTCCGGTGCCGACGATGCGGCACCCTTATCTTTCTGTAGATCAGGTGGCATCTAACGTTCTCCGCCCCGACAGGGGAGTTACCCTTTAGAAAACAGGGCAACGGCCCGGCGACCGCCGGGACGTTGCGTTTGCAGTCTTAAGCCGGTGGCTGCGGGTTATCAGCGGATCGGCGGAGAGTACAGCAGGCCGCCCTGGTTCCACTGGGCGTTCAGGCCACGGTCGATCTTCAGCGGAGAGCCCATGCCGACGTTGCGGTCGAAGGATTCGCCGTAGTTACCGACCTGCTTGACGATCTGGTAGCCCCAGTCTTCGCCGATGCCCATGCCTTTAGCCAACCCTTCGGAGCCGCCCAGCAGACGCTGGACATTCGGGTTGTTGTCGGATTTTTTCTGGTCGACGTTGGCGGAGGTGACACCGAGCTCTTCCGCGGTGATCATCGCGTTCAGTGACCACTTGACGATGTTGAACCACTGGTCGTCACCCTGGCGGACCACCGGTCCGAGCGGTTCCTTGGAGATCACTTCCGGCAGTGCGACCACGGAGTCCGGATTGCTCATGCGGGTGCGCAGGCCGTATGCCTGGGACAGGTCGGTGGTGAAGGCGTCACAGCGGCCGGTGTCGAAGCTGGTTGCCGCCTGTTCGTTGGTATCGAATACCACCGGCGTGTGTTGCAGGCCATGGGTGCGGAAGTAGTCGGCCATGTTCAGTTCGGTGGTGGTACCGGACTGGACACAGATGGTGGCGCCGTCGAGTTCCTTAACGCTTTTCAGGCCCAGGTCCTTCTTCACCAGGAAGCCCTGGCCGTCATAGTAGGTCACCCCGGCAAAGTTGATACCCAGCTGGGTGTCGCGGCTCAGGGTCCAGGTGGTTACCCGGGACAGTACGTCGATCTCGCCGGATGCCAACGCGGTGAAACGCTCCTTCGCGGTCAGCGGGATGTATTTAACTTTGCTCGCATCACCCAAAACCGCAGCGGCCACTGCACGGCAGACATCCACATCCAGTCCTTTCCAGTTGCCTTTGTCATCGGGTACCGAGAAGCCGGGCACGCCGCTGGTGACGCCACACTGCAGGTGACCGCGTTCCTTAACGGAGTCCAGGGTGCCGGCGGCAAAAGCGGTGGTGGAGGCAAGCGCAATTGAAAGGGTTGTCGCAGTAGCCAGAAGTGATTTTTTGAACATTAGGCGTTCCCTCAGTGAGTGTTGTTTTAGCCAAAACCAGGCATGTTTAGCCGATTATTTTTATTTTGTGGTTCCGAGTAAAAGCTGTTCCAGACCACGCCATACCATCAAAGGCGTTTAAGCCTTCGTTGTCAACTACTTGCTAGAGAATTACCGACATTCCATTTGGCAGATATTGCGGGTAAATCATAGCGGGGAGCAACCCTGTGAAATAAGGTTGCAGTAATGGCAAGGTCAGTTACCGGATAGTGGTGCACTCTGGCGCTAATGGTGGTGCACTTTGGCGCTGCTGCCTGATCTTTCGTTTCTCTGCGCCGGGCCCGGCTATCGGGGCGGTAAGGGGTATCGGTCCCTCAGTAAACGGCAGTGTCGTGAAGCTCGCAAAAGCTATTGCTCTGTAATAGCAGATGGGGCAGTATGGCAACCAATGATGGGCCAATATCGGAGCGATGTATCGGACGGAGCCTGACGCATTGTGAAAATTAAAGTCTAACTTCTATTTAGCTCGTAGCGCTCTGCTGTCGGGTATTAATGAACGCTGCGCTTTAGTGATTGACGAACGGTATGGATGTCATTATTTGGAGTCTGCGTACAGGGCTTTAATATGATGTCTGCACTCGCCTGCCTTAAAGTATTCTAATTTTCTTCCGGCTCTCCTGTTAATCAAGCGATTGCCCTATTATTCGGGCTTCCCTTTTAAAAAGTGGCCACTGTGCATTGCTGCATGCCGAATGGTAACGATGCTATTCGGGTGCTGTGGTTATCACCTGCTGATGCCCGCTATCCCGGCTTAAGGTTGATTGTGATCAAGTTTGGGTGTGTCGTTGTCCCCTGAGCCGATCGACAAGCTATTCTCAACAACATGCACGGCAGATTGTCTGGCGGCCGAACTGCCATTGCGGTTTGTCTTGTGGCATTGCGTTTCATTCGGTGTGGGCCCGGCCCAGGCAACAAGGCCGGCTGTTATTGTCAGAGATGATGCTGATAATTGCGACTCGTGAGGGGGTGATTATGAGACAGCGTTTATTGGCCGGGTTTTGCCGTGGGGCTTTGATCGCCGCATGGTTGGTTGCTGTGCCTGCACAGGCCCATGGTCCGGGGATGGAGGACCAGGGCATGATGGGTGGCCATGCTATGGGCGGCTTCGGCATGATGGATGGTCATGGAATGATGTGGGGCCAGGGTATGATGGGCGAAATCTCGCCCTATATGGCCGGAGCCCTGGACTTGAGTGATAAGCAGCAGGCCCAGATTGCCGATATCCAGCGCCGCCATGCCAGGGAGCATTGGGACCTGATGCAGTCGTTACACGGCCATGGTCAGAAAATGATGGAACTGTACGGGGAAGATGATCCGGAGCCGAAAGCGTTGCGCGAAGCTTATATGGAGATGAGCGAGGTGCATGGCCGGATGATCGAGCTGATGGCGCAAATGCATCGTGAGATGCACGGTATTCTGACCGAGGAACAAAGGCAGCGTCATCATCAGATGCGCCGATACGGCGATTATTATCGTGATTGACGTGGCTTTGGTGCAGGATTCAGGCGGTTGTTAACCGCCTGATCTGCATGCTGAGTCATGATTCTACTTATCGTTCGACAAAGGCCCGTTCGATCACGTAGTGGCCATGATCGCCATGGCGAGCCTCGATGAAGCCCATCTCGTCCAGAATGCTGCAGGTGTCCTTGAGCATGCTGGGGCTGCCGCAGATCATGAAACGGTCCTCCTCGACGCTGAGCTCGGGCAAGCCCAGGTCACGGGTCAGTTTGCCGGACGCCAGCAACTCGGTCAGCCGGCCCTGGGTGTGGAACGGTTCGCGGGTTACGGTCGGGTAGTAGATCAGTTTCTCGGCTACCAGATCGCCAAAATATTCGTTGTTTGGCAGGTGACTCTGGATTATCTCGGCGTAGGCCAGTTCAGAGCGGAAGCGGACGCCGTGGGTCAGGATCACCTGGTCATACTGCTCGTAGATCTCCGGGTCCTTGATGATGCTCAGAAACGGTGCCAGCCCGGTGCCGGTGCTGATCAGGTAGAGCCGCTTGCCCGGCAGCAGGTGGTCGTTGATCAGGGTGCCGGTTGGCTTGCGGCTGATCAGGATTTGGTCGCCCACCTTGATCTTCTGCAGCTTGGAGGTCAGCGGTCCGTCCGGCACCTTGATGCTGAAGAACTCCAGCTGGTCTTCATAGTTGGCGCTGGCGATGCTGTAGGCGCGCATCAGCGGTCGTCCCTCGTGCTCCAGGCCGATCATGGTGAAGTGGCCGTTCTTGAAACGGAAGCCCGGGTCGCGGCTGGTGGTGAAGCTGAACAGGGTATCGTTCCAGTGATGGACGCTGAGGACCTCTTCGCTGCCGATGCTTGCCATGGAACTTTCCTCTTAGGTTATTCAATTTAGTTATAAAAAAATTAAAATCTATTCCTGTGTTGAAGATGCTAGCCGGGACTAGCATAGTGTTAAAGACGATAATTCAGCTAACCCTTATCGGTAAAAGCGATCGGTAAAAGCGGATATGAAATACACCCTGCGTCAGCTTCAGGTGTTCCTGGCAGTGGCTCATTACGACAATATCACCCGCGCGGCGGAGAGCTTGTCGATGTCCCAGTCCGCCGCCAGCGGGGCGCTGCGAGAATTGGAGGAGCAGTTCGATATCCAGCTGTTTGACCGGGTTGGCAAGCGGCTGCAGATCAATGAGCTGGGCCGGCTGCTGCGACCAAGGGCCGAATCGCTGCTGGAACGGGCGCTGGCACTGGAACAGGATCTCAGCCAGCACCAGGCGGTCGGCCAGTTGAAGATCGGTGCCACGCTGACCATCGGCGATTATCTGGCGGTGGGGCTGATCGCCCGCTATATGGCCGAGTATCCCGGCGCCCGGCCGCAGCTGCAGGTGGCGAACACCTCGACCATCGCCGCCCGGGTGGCCAACTTTGACCTGGATATCGGCCTGATCGAGGGTGAGATTCAGCACCCTGAGCTTGAGATTCAGCCCTGGCGTGGCGATGAGTTGGCGGTGTTCTGCGCGCCGGACCATCCGCTGGCCGGGAAACCTCGGCTGAGCGATACCGATCTGCTGTCTGCCAATTGGATCCTGCGTGAGCCGGGCTCCGGCACCCGGCAAACCTTCGACCACGCGCTGCACGGCCTGTTGCCGGAACTGAATATTCTGCTGGAGCTGGAGCAGACTGAGGCGATCAAGCGGGCGGTGGCGGCTGGCCTGGGGATCGGTTGCCTGTCGCGGATCGCCCTGCGGGAGGAGTTTCAGCGCCAGACGCTGGTGCCGCTGTCGGTGGCGGGGCGCGACTTCAGTCGTCAGTTCTACCTGATCATGCATCGCCACAAGTATCACAGCGCCGGCATCGAGCGCTGGATCGAGCTCTGCCGGCAGGCTTGATAAGCGTCTACGCTCAATGTGCCGGCTGGGAGCGGCAGTTAAAGAGCGCGTATCCAGTCGATCAGCAGTACCTCGGTACCGGGGTTGTCATCGCCCAGCTCGGCATTGGAGATATGACCGATCTCCAGGCGGACTCGCTGTTGTTGATCGAGCCGATAATCGACAAACAGGCGTGACCTGAATTCCACGTCATAGCCGAGATCGAGCTGATGATCGTTGGAATGATAGTAGCCGGCGTTGATGCCCAGGCCCCAGTCCCAGTGGTCCGACAGCGGGAATGCCTTCTGCAGCCCCAACCCCAGATAGCTGGTGCTATGCTCGCTAACCAACAGTTCGCCATAGGGCTGCACGCTCCACCATGCATCCTGAGGTTCGGCCTCATATGCCAGCTGCAGCAAGGGCTTGGCGTCATTATCCAGGTCGGCGATGGCGCCGCCGCCCAGCACCAGTGAGCCAGCCTGCAGCCAGGGGCTGAAGCCGGCCGCCAGCAATGTTGCAAAGATCGTTGCTCGCTTAATCATTCAAATCCTCCTTGAGGCGCAGAGTGTCTGGCCTGCAAACTGATCGATGACGCGCCTCCGGAACCAGGTACGACGCTTTCACCCTACCCAAACCTTTATAGACCGCAAAACTGAAATGACCAGCAATAGCGCACGCCGGAAAGATACTAAGGTGTTAAGCCACGCCTGAAAAAGTTTGTAAGAAAGCGGCCGCGGGTTCGACTAACAACCGTCGGATGCCATTAATCGACAAGCATTGCTCTGCGCCAATAGGGTTGATTCATCCAATTCCGGTCGCGGTGAGAGCAGGGTGGGAGCGGGCAGTCCGGTTGGCGGAACAAAAGTGGCCGCGCCTGGCGGAGCGGCCGAAGGGGCGCCACCGGTGCTGAGGACCGGTGGCGTTGGCTGATCGGTTTAGCCTTCGATGTCGACCAGGATCTCGCCCGGGGTGACCCGGTCGCCCTTCTCGACATAGACCGCTTTAACGGTGCCGGCGATGGTCGCCTGCACTTCGGTTTCCATCTTCATCGCCTCGGTGACCAGTACCGGCTGGCCGGCGTTGACGGTATCGCCCTCCTTGACCAGCACCTCGACGATATTGCCCGGCATCGCGGTGGTGATATGGCCCGGGCTGGTGGCCTTGCCGCGGCCGCTTTCGCTGGCGCCGGCAAAGCTGCCGATCGGCTCCAGTACCACCTCTTCGGGCACGCCGTCGACGGTCAGGAAGATACTGCGCTTGGCGCTGTCCTTGCCGCCGACGCCGGTGATCGCCACCTCGTAGGTTTCGCCGTGCACGTCGAGCTTGAACTCGGTCGCCACCCCTTCGTCATGCGGCCGGCCGGCTGCGGCGGGCGGCTGCAGCGGTTCCGGCTGCAGGGTGCCGGCGGCGCGCTCCTCAAGGAACTGCTTGCCGATATCCTGGAACATCGCGTAGGTCAGCACATCCTCGTCGCTCTCGGCCAGCGAGCCGATCGCTTCGCGCAGGGCGGCCATTTCCGGTTTCAGCCGGTCGGCCGGACGCTCGTCGATCACCGGTTCATTGCCGATCGCCTGGGTACGCAGCTTGGCGTCGACCTCGGCCGGCGGCTGACCGTAGCCGCCCTGCAGGTAGCGGCGCACCTCGTTGGTGATGGTCTTGTAGCGCTCGCCCGCCAGCACGTTCAGTACCGCCTGGGTGCCGACGATCTGCGAGGTCGGGGTGACCAGTGGCGGGTAGCCGAGGTCCTGGCGTACCCGCGGGATCTCGTCGAACACCTCCTGGATGCGGTTCAGTGCGTTCTGTTCCTTCAACTGGTTGGCCAGGTTGGACATCATGCCGCCCGGGACCTGGTTGATCTGTACCGACACGTCTTCGCGGGTGAACTCGCTTTCGAACTGGTGGTATTTCTTGCGTACTTCGCGGAAGTACTGGGTGATCTCGGCCAGCAGCGCCAGGTCCAGGCCGGTATCCCACTGGGTGCCTTTCAGCGCGGCGACCTGGGATTCGGTGGCCGGGTGGCTGGTGCCCCAGGCGAAGGCGGACAGCGCGGTATCGATATGCTCGGCACCGGCTTCGATCGCCTTCAGCTGGCACTGGGCGGCCAGGCCGGCGGTGGCGTGGCTGTGGATGAACAGCGGCAGGTCGACCGCATCCTTGATGGCGCGTACCAGGTCATAGGCGGCATAGGGGGTCAGCAGGCCGGCCATGTCCTTGATCGCGAGGGAGTCGGCACCCATCGCTTTCAGTTGCTGGGCCTGCTTGACGAACAGTTCGGAGGTGTGGACCGGGCTGGTGGTATAGCAGATGGTGCCCTGGGCGTGCTTGCCGGCTTTCTTGACCGCTTTCATCGCGGTTTCCAGGTTGCGCAGGTCGTTCAACGCGTCGAATACGCGGAATACGTCGATGCCGTTGTCGGCGGCTTTCTGCACGAATGCCTCGACCACATCGTCGGCGTAGTGACGGTAGCCGAGCAGGTTCTGGCCGCGCAGCAGCATCTGCAGGCGGGTGTTCGGCAGGGCTTGTTTCAGCTGGCGCAGGCGCTGCCAGGGATCTTCCTTCAGGAAGCGCACGCAGGCGTCGAAGGTGGCGCCGCCCCAGACCTCCAGCGACCAGTAGCCGACCTGGTCGAGCTTGTCGCAGATCGGCAGCATATCCTCGGTGCGCATGCGGGTGGCGATCAGCGACTGGTGAGCGTCGCGCAGGATCACATCGGTAACGTGGACTTTAGTCATCTTATTCATCTCCTGTGGACTCTGTCGCTTACAGGCCGGTGTAGCCGGCCATGGCAGCCGCGATGGCCAGCGCAACTTCGCGCGGGCGACGCTTCTCGGAATAGTTCAGCAGCTCCGGATGGCTGGGCACGAAGCTGGTGTTGAAGTCACCCTTGCGGAATTGCGGATGCTGCAGGATCTGCTCGTAGTACAGCGAGGTGTTCTTGATCCCCTGCAGTCGCATATCGGCCAGCGCCCGGCTGCCGCGGTTGAGTGCTTCCTCCCAGGTCAACGCCCAGACCACCAGTTTGAGGCACATCGAGTCGAAATAGGGCGGGATGGTGTAACCGCTGTAGATCGCGGTATCGGTACGCACGCCGGGGCCGCCCGGCGCATAGTACCGGGTGATCCGGCCGAAACTCGGCAGGAAGTCGTTCTTCGGGTCCTCGGCGTTGATACGGAACTGGATCGCAAAGCCGCGGTACTGGATATCCTCCTGGCGGTAACTCAGCGGCAGGCCGGAAGCCACCCGGATCTGTTCGCGCACGATGTCGACGCCGGTGATCTGCTCGGTGATGGTGTGCTCCACCTGCACCCGGGTGTTCATCTCCATGAAGTAGACTTCGTTGCCGGCCAGCAGGAACTCCACGGTGCCGGCGTTCTCATAACCGACCGCCTGGGCGGCCTTGACCGCCAGCTCGCCGACGTAGCCGCGTTGTTCTTCGGTCAGCTGCGGGCTGGGTGCGATCTCGATCAGCTTCTGGTTGCGCCGCTGGATCGAGCAGTCGCGCTCGAACAGGTGCACCACGTTGCCCTGACTGTCGGCCAGAATCTGCACCTCGATATGCTTCGGGTCGACGATGCATTTTTCCAGGAACACCTCGGCGGAACCGAATGCCTTGGTGGCTTCGGAGATCACCCGCGGGTACTGCTGGCGCAGGTCTTCGGCCGAATCGCAGCGGCGGATGCCGCGGCCGCCACCACCGGAGGTGGCTTTCAGCATCACCGGGTAGCCGATCTCGGCGGCCACGCTCAGCGCTTCGTCCAGGTCTTTCAGGTTGCCGTCGCTACCCGGAGTGACCGGTACACCGGCGGCGATCATGCTGGCGCGGGCGGCGGTCTTGTCACCCATCCGGGCGATCACCTCGGCGCTCGGGCCGATGAAGGTGATGCCGCGCTCTGCGCAGATCCGCGCCAGGTCGGCGTTTTCCGACAGGAAGCCGTAGCCTGGGTGGATCGCGTCGCAGCCGGTTTCAACCGCCAGGTTGACCAGTCGGCGTGGATCCAGATAGCCGGCCAGCGGGTCGTCGCCGATAAAGTAGGCTTCATCGGCCCGCTTGACGTGCAGGCCATAGCGGTCGGGATCGGTGTAGATCGCGACCGAGCGAATCCCCATCTCGGCGCAGGCGCGCACGATGCGGACTGCAATTTCGCCACGATTGGCGATCAGGATTTTCTTTAACATGCCGCTCCTCCGGGTAGGCGTGTACATGTCTAAAGACGTTAGTCGATTCCCTTGCGAAGCAAAAATTGATATTTGTTAGGTTTGTTATAAGTAAAACGTTATAGATAACGGCGGATGGCATTTTTTTATGGCTTCGAAGCTTCAACCACTGCTCAACCGGCTGTCGTTTCGTCAGCTGCAGGTTTTCACGGCGGTTCACCGCCTCAACAGCTACAGCAAGGCTGCAGAGGAGCTGGGACTGACCCAACCGGCGGTCAGTGCCCAGGTCCGCCAGCTGGAGAGTGCGCTGGGTGAGCCGCTGTTCGAATATATCGGCAAGCGGCTATACCGCACCCAGGCCGGCGACGCCCTGGCGCTGGCAACCCGCAACATCTTCAGTGAACTGGAACGGTTGCAGATGGAGATCGCCGAACTGGCCGGCCAGGTGCGGGGGGAGCTGCGACTGGCAGCGGTCAGTACCGCCCAGTATGTGGTACCCCGGCTGCTGAAGGGGTTCCTCGATCTGCATCCGCAGATCAACGTGCGGATGCGGGTGGTCAACCGGGCCCAGGCGCTGGATCGGCTGGCCGCGAATACCGACGACCTGGTGATCATGGGGATGGTGCCGCAGGACCGCTCGCTGACCTTCATGCCGTTTCTCGACAACGAGATGGTGGCGGTGGTGCCGGCGGATCACCGGTTGCTCGACGAGGCAACGCCCGATGTGAAGGCGTTCCTGGATGGTGGGCTGATCCTGCGCGAACCGGGCTCCGGTACGCGGCTGGCGCTGGAGGCATACTGTGCCGAACAACGCCTGCGGTTGCCCGATTGCATGGAGCTGGGCTCGAACGCCGCGGTGCTGCACGCGGTGCTGGCCGGTCTCGGCGTGGCGGTGCTGCCGCGGCTCAGTTGCCAGAATGAGCTGGCCCAGGGGCGGGTGCGGGTTCTACCGTTGGACGGTTTTCCGTTGCGTCGCTCCTGGTGCACGGTATACCCGAAGGGCAAGCATCCGACACCGGTGATGAATGCCTTCCTAGGCTATATCCAAGAGAATATCGCGCTGTTCGGCAAGATGTTTGCGCAGCCCTGAATGCAACAGGGAGAGGGACGAAATAGGGATGGAGAGGGCGGAAGCCGCCCTCCGGCCGTCTTGGCGTTAGGTCGATGGCGGCATGTATTTGGCGAACACCTCCGCTTCGGTCATATCCTCGGTCGGGTTGGCGAAGCTGTAGTAGTCCGGCTTGCGGTCGATGAAAATCTGGTGGTCGAAATGGAGCGCCGCGTCACCGTCCAGCAGTCCTGCGGGTACGATGTACTGGCCGCTCTGCTTGAGCCGGTAGAACAGGTGGCTACCGCACTGCTTGCAGAATCCGCGTTCGGCCCAGTCTGACGATGCGTAGCAGGCGATATTCTCGCCGCCTTCCAGGCTGACCTCGGTACCGCAATCGACCGCCAACAGCGGTCCGCCAGTCCATTTGCGACACATGCCGCAGTGGCAGGCGCCGACGCTGCGGCTGGTGGCTTTGGCGGTCAATCGGGTGGCGCCGCACAGGCAGCTGCCGCTGGCTTCAAACGTATCTGACATCTTAACCTCCTTGCTGGTTGTCGTTGGGGCGATTTCCGTCCCCTCAGTATATCGGAATGGTCGCCGGCGAGCGGACGGCTTCTCCGATATCGGGCCGGCAACTGCCGGCCCGGCCGGACATCAGCCGGCCACCGCCTGTGCCGAGCGGGTTTCATCTTCGGCCGGCGGGTTTCGGTCCGATTGCAGGCCGATCAGTTGCAGGCTCTCCTCGGCGAAGCCGGAGCCGGCCTCGGTGTAGAAGTTGAATACCTTGTCGATACCGGCTGCCTGCAGCGCATCCCGTTCATCCTCGTAGCGGGCGATCGCGGCGATCTGGCCGTCGTATTGGCCGTTACGCAGCTGCTGGGTGATGTTGCGGCTGTCGTCGATCGACGGCAGTGCCAGCAATACCAGCTTGATGCTGGCGGTGTCAAAGCGCTCCCAGAGATCGGCGTCCTCGCCGTCGCCGTAGAACACGTTCATCCCCTTGGCCTGCAGCCGCTTGATCCGGTTGCGATCGGCATCCATGCCGCAGACCCGCTCGTCGGCCAGCGATTGCAGCGCCTTGAACGCGCCCTTGCCGACCCGGCCCAGGCCGATCACCAGAATCTCGGCATTGGCCGGCTGTTCAAACACGTCCTCCCGCAGCCGCTGCGGGTGTTCATGGCGCTTGATCAACGCCTTGTGGGTCATGTAGACCCGGTGGGCCGAGCGGTACAGTGCGCTGGTCAGGATGAACGAGATCGACACCGCCAGCGCCAGGATCACCAGCCACTCCTTGGACAGCCAGCCGGCGTCCACGCTCAATGCGGCGACAATCAGGCCGAACTCGCTGAAGTTGCTCAATGCCAGCGCGGCCAGGTAGGAGGTGCGGCCGCGTAGCCGCAGCCGGGCGAAGGTCAGGAAGAACAGCAGGAACTTCACCAGGAGCAGGACCGCCAGCAGCAGCGCCATCGACAGCATCGACCAGTCCGGCAGCGCGGTGAAGCCGATCGACAGGAAGAAGCCGATCAGGAAGATATCCTTGAAGCTGAGCAGTGATTTGGTCAGCTCGCTGGCCTTGGGGTGGCTGCTCAGCAGCATGCCGAAGATCAGCGCGCCCAGGTCGCCCTTGACGCCGACCAGGTTGAACAACTCATAGCCGCCCAATGCCAGGAAAAAGCCGGTCAGTGGCAGCAGTTCGCCGTGGCCGGCCCGCTGCAGCAGTGTGCCGAGCAGCGGCCGCACCAGTAGCAGCCCCAGCAGACCGAGCGCCCAGATCGACGGCACCTTGCCGGTGGCGAACACCAGGAACAGCACCGCCGCGATATCCTGCATCACCAGCACCCCGATCGCCAACTGGCCGTGGCGGGTCTTCATCTCGCCGCTCTCCTCCAGCAGCTTGACGATGCAGACGGTGCTGCTGAAGCTCAGCGCGAAGCCGAGCAGGGCGGCGGACTTGAGGTCGATGTCGGTGAAATAGGGCGCGGCCAGTGAGGCCAGCAACAGCGTCAACGAGCCAAACAGGAGTGTCCACAACGTCATATGGGACAGGGTGCTGGCCCAGACCTCACGTTTCAGCAGGTCGCCGACATGCAGTTTCAGGCCGATGGTAAACAGCATCAGCGTGATCCCCAGGTCCGCCAGGGTGTCCAGGCTGGCGGTCGGCTCGACGCCGATGAAGTGCAGCAGAAAGCCGGCGAACAGGAACCCGATCAGTGGCGGCAGCGCCAGCAGCTTGACGCCGAACCCGCAGATAAATGCAAACAATACCCAGATAAATTCCATAGACGATATCGATCTTTGGCCAGTACGGCTGGGCAATGTACCACAGCAACACCGTGCTGTGGGCAGGGCTTGGCGAAAGTCGATATCGGCTGGGGGCTGGGGCTCATTCCCGCCAGAACGGTTTCCGGCTAATCTGCTCGGCGTCATGCCGGCTGAGGCCGATATCCCGCAGCAGCCGGTCGTCCAGTTGGGCCAGCTGGTGGCGGCCATGGCTGTTTCTGCGCCAACGGCAGAGCTGGCGCCGCCAGGCCCGCCAGTAACCTTTTATCAGTGAAGCCAGGCTTAACTTGGTGGCAGGGGTTTGGCAGTTGGATACGGTGCAGGACATGGCCTTTCCTCCTTTTAATGCGCTAGTCAGGAGGATGATCTGCCCTGAGGGCTGGATGGGCAAACGATATATTCTGAGAGTGAATAAGAATAACTTAACTGGCGGCCTATTGGCGTCGCTATCAAGGGGGCGGCCCGCAGCCGGGGCCGAAGAGATTCGCATCACCCCTGATGCGGGCGTCAGCCTGTGTCTCGACTGTTTAACCTGCCTGCTGGGTTAGGCTCCGAGCGAGCGTGTCGCAAATGTGGTCCTCACAAGTGTCATCGTCAAAGTGGGCAATTTTGTTTCGGCCCGCCCGCTTGGCGCGGTAAAGCGCTTGGTCCGCCTTGGCGATAATGCGGTTGCAAAGACGGGGAGCGTCGATATCCCCGCTTACCGGGTCCGGCTGCTGATGGCTGGAGACGCCTATGCTGACCGTCAGACTGGTCTGCGCCATGGCGCTCTCTTCAACGCACTGTCGTAGCCTCTCTGCGGCTTTCAGGCCGTCCTGCCGGTCCGCGTCAAACATCAATACGATGAACTCTTCCCCGCCAAAGCGGGCGAGGGTGTCACTGTCCCTGGAATTGGCTTCCAGCAGTCTGGCGAGCGTGCATAAGACTTCATCACCCTTCTGATGCCCCAGGCTGTCATTGATCTGTTTGAAGTGATCGATGTCGATAAGCGCTATGGAGATCGGCAAGCGCTCGCGAATCGAGATACGCAGTTGGCTTTCAAAGTGTTCGTAAAAGGCCCGCCTATTGTACAGCGAGGTGAGGTAATCCTCGCGGGCGAGTTTCTCCAGTTGCCTGTTCTTTTCTCTGAGGAGTTGTTCGGTACGTTTGAGCGGAGTCAAGTCGTTATGCGCCCCCAGCATCCGGATCGGTTTGCCATTGGCATCACGTATCGCAATCCCGCGGCAGCGTACCCAGACGGTCGAGCCGTCCTTGTGGCGATAGCGCACCACTTGATCGTAGGGGTGGTGAGGGGCCTGGCAGTGTTTCTCGAAGTTTTGCAGTGCCAGCTGAAGGTCGTCCGGGTTGATAATATCCTGCCATTCCGCTGCCAAGTGCTGCTTCTCGGCGGGATCGTAGCCGAGCAGGGTCCAAAACGACGGACTCATCCATTCGACGGCCGGGTTCTCGATATCCCAATACCACAGGCCATCCAGCGATCCCGCTTGCAGGAACTCGAATACTGCCGGCTCGAGCCGGACCAGTTCATAGAGTTCCCTCTTGAGATAATGCTCAGCGGCTGCCTGGCTGTCTGACAACGATTGGTCAACTTCTAGGTTGATCGGCTTCAACTGCCACCTCCATGATCAGGCGAACTTCCTGTGTGCTTGCGTCAGGAGGCCGCTCGGGAAGGGATGAGCTGGCCTCCGTTGTTAACTGAGTATAGAGATCAGCGCCGCTTATGGGGAGCTGTTGCAGATGCGCGCAGTGGCCCGCCAATAACACCGTTCAACGGCTTAGTCCGCTCAGTATAGAAGATAGATCTGTTGCGAAGGATGTTTTGCCCGGGTCGATTGCGGATTGGCGTAGGGGATCAGCTGCCGGCATAGGGAAATACCTCGCTTAAGGGAACCACCTCGCCGCAGCGGTCCAGCCGATAGCCGGGCAGCTGCTCGATCGCCTGCTGAAAGGCTTCGCTGCTGAGCATCGTCAGCAGCCGGCGAGTGGCTTCCTGCTGCAGCGTGCGGTTGTGGCAGACCAGCATGTAGTGTTCGGTGGTGATCGGGATGAAATCCAGGTTGAACTGGCGGGCGGCGGCCTCGACGCCAAAGCCGACGTCGGCCATGCCGGCGGCGACGTAGGCGGCCACCGCCGAGTGGGTGAACTCCTCGTCGTCGTAGCCGTCGATCCGCGCGCTGGCGATGCCGGCGCGGCGCAGCAACTCGTCCAGCAGGGCGCGGGTGCCGGCGTTTTTCTGCCGGTTGATAAAGCGCACCCCATCCCGTTGCAGGTCATCGAGCTGGGTTATCTGCAGTGGGTTGTCCGGTTTGACTATCAGCCCCTGGCAACGGGTGATAAAGCGGATCACCCGGTGTACGCGCGGTTTCAGGTGACGGCTATAGCTGTCGATCAGCGCTTCGCTTAGCGTCTCGGTCGGCAGGTGGAAACCGGCCAGGTCGCAGGCACCCCGGTTCAATGCGGCCAGTGCCTCTTCGGCACTGCGAAACTGCAGGTCCAACTGGAAGCTGTCGGCATACTCCGGCAGCAATTCCACCGCATAGCCGTGGCTGGCGTGCAGTTTCAGCAGCGGACTGGCGCCGGCCAGGCTGCGTTGAATCTCCAGGTTCAACTCCGAGGCCAGGCTTTTCAACTGTGGTTCCAGCCGCGCCACCACCCGCTGTTCCGCCCAGCGCAGTTTCTCACCCAGCGGCGTCAGCCTGGCGCCTTTGCCTTTCTGCAGCGCCACCAGTTCGCTGCCGAAGAACGCGGCCCAGTTGTTGAGCAGGTTCCAGCCATGGCGGTAGGAGATGCCGACCTGTTGGGCGGCCTCGGTCAGCTTGCCGTGTTGGTGGACCGCATTGAGCAGTTGGAACAGCTTGGGATCGAGCCGATTGCCGTGTTCGTCGCGGAACGACCAGGCGGGTTCTACATGGATGCGCTTGGAACTGGACATATGCACTTTTTTTCATATTTTTCGCTCGGATCACTAATGCTACCTTTAACGGCGACAAGAACCGAATTAATTCGAGTAAAAGCTCGTCAGATATGCAATTGAGTTCATATTTGGCGGTCTTAATACAAAAATAAGTAAAACCAAAAGGTGAGCACAGATGAGCGGCCTTACCGAAGCGGATCGCACGGCGGTCTCGACTATTGTCGATCAACTCAAGAGCAAACCCGGTGCCCTGCTGCCGATCCTGCACGGTATCCAGGATCGGTTGGGTTATATCCCCTCCGAGGCGGTGCCACTGATTGCCGAGGCGTTGCAGCAGACCGCTGCCGAGATCCACGGCGTGATCAGTTTCTACCACCAGTTTCGTACCAGCCCGCCGGGCCGTCATCAGCTGCAGATCTGCCGCGCCGAGGCCTGCCAGGCGCGCGGTGCCCGCGAACTGGAAGCCCATGCCAAGGCCAAGCTGGGGATCGGCTACCACCAGACCAGCCCGGATCGGGAGTTCAGCCTGGAACCGGTCTACTGCCTGGGCAACTGTGCCTGCGGGCCGTCTGTACGGGTGGGCGACGAGATCGTCGGCCGGGTCGATGCGACCCGTTTCGATCAGCTGGTCGATGAGCTGACCACTGTGCCGCTGGAGGTGAAATGATGAGCCTGAAGATTTTCGTACCTTGCGATACCACCGCGCTGGCATTGGGCGCCGATAAGGTGGCCGCTGAGATTGCGGCCGAGGCCGCTGAGCGCGGTGCGGCGGTGGAGGTTGTCCGCAACGGTTCACGCGGCCTGTTCTGGCTGGAACCGCTGGTGGAGGTGGAAACCGCCGAGGGGCGGGTCGCCTACGGCCCGGTCGCAGTGCGCGATGTCAAGGAGCTGTTCGACGCCGGCCTGCTGAGCGGCGGGCAGGAACACCCGCTCTGCCAGGGGCTGACCGAGCAGATCCCCTATCTGGCTAAGCAGCAGCGGCTGACCTTCGCCCGCGCCGGTATCACCGATCCGCTGTCGCTGGAAGATTACCAGGCCCATGATGGCTTCAAGGGGCTGCGCAAGGCGCTGCAGTCGAGTCCGCAGGCGATCGTCGACGAGGTCAAGGCTTCCGGCCTGCGCGGTCGTGGCGGCGCCGCCTTCCCGACCGGCATCAAGTGGCAGACGGTGCTCGATGCCCAGCCGGACGGGGAGCAAACCCAGAAATATATCGTCTGCAACGCCGACGAAGGCGATTCCGGTACCTTTGCCGACCGGATGGTGATGGAAGCTGATCCCTACATGCTGATCGAGGGGATGACCATCGCCGGCTTGGCGGTCGGTGCCGACCAGGGCTACATCTACCTGCGCTCCGAGTACCCGGTGGCGCACCGGATTCTGGACCAGGCGATCGAAAAGGCCGAAGCGGCCGGTTTCCTTGGCGAGAATATTCTCGGCAGCGGCCGTACCTTCCGACTGGAGGTGCGGCTCGGCGCCGGCGCCTATATCTGTGGCGAGGAGACCTCGCTGCTGGAGAGCCTGGAGGGTAAGCGCGGCCTGGTGCGCGCCAAGCCGCCGCTGCCGGCACTGGTCGGTCTGTTCGGTCAGCCGACGGTGGTTAACAACGTGCTGTCGCTGGCCGCGGTGCCGTTCATCCTGGCGGAGGGCGGTCAGGCCTACGCCGACTACGGCATGGGCCGTTCGCGCGGCACTCTGCCGATGCAGCTGGCCGGCAACATCGAGCGCGGCGGGCTGATCGAATTGGCGTTCGGTATGAGCCTGCGTGAACTGATGGAAGAGTTCGGCGGCGGCACCGCCTCCGGTCGACCGATCCGGGCGGTACAGGTGGGCGGCCCGCTCGGTGCCTACCTGCCGGAGAGCCAGTGGGATACGCCGCTCGATTACGAAGCCTTCTCGGCGGTTGGCGCGGTATTGGGGCACGGCGGGGTAGTGGTGTTCGACGATACTGTCGATATGTCCGAACAGGCCCGTTTTTCGATGGAGTTCTGCGTCGAGGAGTCCTGCGGCAAGTGTACCCCCTGTCGGATCGGCTCGACCCGCGGTGTCGAGGTGATCGACCGGATCCGCAACGGCGAGCGGCCTGAGCAGAATCTGGAGTTGCTGGGCGATCTTTGCGACACCATGGAGTTCGGCTCGCTCTGCGCGATGGGCGGCATGACGCCGTACCCGGTGCGCTCGGCACTGACCCACTTCCCTGAAGACTTTAACCCGCAAGGCCGGGAGGCAGATCATGGTTGAATACTTTAACCCCAAGGCCGACCCCAACAAGGATTACGGCACCCCGGCCAGCCTGTCGCAGACGCTGGTGACCCTGAATATCGACGGTGTCGAGGTATCGGTGCCGGAGGGCACCTCGGTGCTGCGTGCCGCTGCACTGGCGGATATCAACATTCCGAAACTCTGTGCCTCCGACAACCTGGAAGCGTTCGGCTCCTGCCGGCTCTGTGCGGTCCAGATCGAAGGCCGGCGCGGCTATCCCGCCTCCTGCACCACGCCGGTGGAGCAGGGGATGCAGGTGACCACCCAGAACGACAAGCTGGGCAAGCTGCGTCGCAATATCATGGAGCTCTATATCTCCGATCACCCGCTGGACTGCCTGACCTGCCCGGCCAACGGCAACTGCGAACTGCAGGATATGGCCGGTGCGGTCGGCCTGCGCGAGGTGCGCTACGGTTTCGACGGCGAGAACCACCTGTCGGCGCCGAAGGATGAGTCCAACCCCTATTTCACCTTCGACCCCAGCAAGTGCATCGTCTGCTCCCGCTGCGTACGCGCCTGTGAGGAGGTGCAGGGCACCTTCGCACTGACCATCCAGGGGCGTGGCTTCGACTCCAAGGTGGCGGCCGGCCAGGACCAGCCGTTCCTCGAATCAGACTGCGTTTCCTGCGGTGCCTGCGTGCAGAGTTGCCCGACCGCCACGCTGATGGAGAACAACGTGATCGAGCAGGGCCAGCCGGAGCACTCGGTGGTGACCACCTGTGCTTACTGCGGTGTCGGCTGCTCGTTCAAGGCCGAGATGAAGGGCGATCAGGTGATCCGCATGGTGCCCTATAAAGGTGGCGAGGCGAACCACGGCCACTCCTGCGTCAAGGGGCGCTTCGCGTTCGGTTACGCCACCCATAAGGACCGGATCACCGAGCCGATGATCCGCGACTCCATCGACCAGCCCTGGCGCGCCGTCTCCTGGCAGGAGGCGCTGGAGTTCGCCGCCGACCGTATCAAGGCGGTGCAGGCCAAGTACGGTCGCGAGAGTGTCGGCGGCATCACCTCGTCGCGCTGCACCAACGAAGAAACCTATCTGGTGCAGAAACTGATCCGTGCCGGCTTCGGCAACAACAATACAGATACCTGTGCCCGGGTCTGCCACTCGCCGACCGGCTACGGTCTGAAGACCACGCTGGGCGAGTCGGCCGGCACCCAGACCTTCGACTCGGTGATGCAGGCCGATCTGATCATGGTGATCGGCGCCAACCCGACCGATGCCCATCCGGTATTCGGCTCGCTGGCCCGCCGCCGGCTGCGTCAAGGCGCCAAGCTGATCGTCGCCGACCCGCGCGACATCGACCTGCTGAATACGCCGCACCTGGGCGAGTCGCACCACCTGCCGCTGCGGCCGGGTACCAACGTGGCATTGATCAACGCCCTGGCCCACGTGGTGATTACAGAAGGGCTGGAGGATCGCGCCTTTATCGAAAGCCGTTGCGAGCCGGAAGCTTACCAGCAGTGGCGCGAGTTCATCAGCGAAGCGCGCAACTCGCCGGAAGCCAGTGAATCAATCACCGGCGTGCCGGCGGCCAAGGTGCGCGAGGCGGCGCGGCTCTATGCCTCGGTACCGAACGCGGCGATCTACTACGGCTTGGGCGTGACCGAACACAGCCAGGGCTCGACCATGGTGATGGGCATTGCCAACCTGGCGATGGCCACCGGCAACCTCGGCCGCGAAGGTGTTGGTGTCAACCCGCTGCGTGGCCAGAACAACGTGCAGGGCTCCTGCGATATGGGCTCCTTCCCGCACGAGCTGCCGGGTTACCAGCATGTCGCCGACGATGCGGTGCGCCAGCGCTTCGAGCAGGCCTGGGGCGTCCAGCTCGACGACGAGCCGGGATTGCGCATTCCCAATATGTTCGACGCGGCGATCGAGGGCACCTTCAAGGCACTCTACGTGCAGGGCGAGGACATTGCCCAGTCCGATCCGAACACCCAGCATGTGGAAGCGGCGCTGGGGTCGCTGGAGTGCCTGGTGGTGCAGGATATCTTCCTGAACGAGACCGCCAAGTTCGCCCATGTGTTGCTGCCGGGTGCCAGCTTCTTGGAGAAGAACGGTACCTTCACCAACGCCGAGCGACGTATCAACCGGGTACGCAAGGTGATGCCGCCGCTGGCCGGCATGGAGGACTGGCAGGTGACCCAGGCGCTGTCCAACGCGCTGGGCTACCCGATGAACTACAGCCACCCGTCCGAAATCATGGACGAGATCGCCAGCCTGACGCCGACTTTCACCGGGGTCAGCTACGACAAGCTGGAGCAGCTCGGCAGTATCCAGTGGCCCTGCAACGAGCAGCACCCGGACGGCACGCCGATCATGCACGTGGAGGATTTCCCGATCGGTAAGGGGCATTTTGCGATCACCGAATATGTCGCCACCGAAGAGCGCGCCAGCCGCCGCTTCCCGCTGCTGCTGACCACCGGCCGCATTCTCAGCCAGTACAACGTCGGCGCCCAGACCCGGCGCACCGACAACCAGGTCTGGCATGACGAGGATGTGCTGGAGATCCATCCGCACGACGCCGAGGAGCGTGGCATCAATGATGGCGACTGGCTGGGGATCAGCAGCCGGGCCGGTGAAACGGTGATGCGGGCGCAGGTCAGCGAGCGGATGCAGCCGGGGGTTGTGTATACCACCTTCCATCATCCGGGCAGCGGCGCCAACGTGATCACCACCGACAACTCCGACTGGGCGACCAACTGTCCGGAGTACAAGGTGACCGCGGTGCAGGTCGAGAAAGTGACCCAGCCGTCGCACTGGCAGCAGCGCTACCGGTCCTTCAACGAACAGCAGCAAACGCTGCTGCGTGCAGGACGCCGGCGTAGTGCGGAGCCGCACTGATGGCACAGCCCTCTGTGCGGCCGCTAGCGGCCCCCGATCCCGAAGGCTGTCGCAGCGTCGAGGTACGCAGCTGGCAGCGGGGGGAGGGGACGCTCTCCGAGCGCTACGTCGATCAGGTGGCCGAGGAGTATCCGGTGGCGCTGGTCTACAACGGCATCTCCCATGTGGTGATGATGGCCAGTCCGTGCAATCTGGAGGATTTCGCGCTGGGCTTCAGCCTCAGCGAGGGGATCCTGGCCAGCCCGGCCGAGCTCTACTCGGTTGAACTGGAGCCGCATGATGAGGGTTATGAAGTCCAGTTGACTATTGCCGCCGGCCGGATGGCGGCGCTGAAAGAGCGTCGCCGCAACCTGGCCGGCCGTACCGGCTGCGGTCTCTGTGGTACCGAATCGTTGCAGCAGGCGATCCGGCCGATCAGTCCGGTTTCGGCTCAGCCGCTGCCGTCCGATCAGGCGGTGCAGCGGGCGTTGGCCCAGCTGGCCGACTGGCAGCCGTTGCAGGCGCTGACCGGCGCCTGTCATGGCGCGGCCTGGTGTGATCTGGCCGGCGAGATCCGGCTGGTGCGTGAGGATGTCGGTCGACACAATGCGCTCGATAAACTGGTTGGGGCCTTGTATGGACAGGGGATCGACCCGTTGCAGGGCTTCGCGCTGGTTTCCAGCCGGGCCAGTTACGAGATGGTGCAGAAGTCGGCCGCGGTCGGCATTGCCACGCTGGTGGCGGTGTCGGCGCCGACCGCGCTGGCGATCCGCCAGGCAGAGCAGGCCGGTGTTAACCTGATCGGCTTCGCCCGCCAGGGGCGCCATATGATCTATAACCAGGCGCTCGGATCGAACGCTTAAAGAATGCAAAGAATAAGTCAGGAGTGAGTCGTCGATGAGCCATCCATCCCAGCAGGACCATCTGGTCCGGATGATCAACCAGATCGCTGCCAACAACCTGCATCATGACGATGTAGAGTCCGCCGCCACCATGGTCGCCGGTCATATCCGCAAGTTCTGGGCGCGGCCAATGAAGCAGCAGATCAGTGCATACCTGCAGCAGGGCGGCGATCAGCTGTCGCCGGTCGCCCGCCGGGCGGTGGAGCTGGTCGGCGAGGCAAGCGTTTAATTTAATAAAGCAATATGAAAAGCCATAGGGCCGCCTTTGGATTAATGCTGTTCACGTAAGCGGCTGGGCTGGTGCCCTGTGGGTATCACTCGACCAGGTGCCCGCAGGGCTCCGCAACCGCCTGCGGCGATGGCGCCCCGGGGAGGTTGCAGGGCTGGCAACTGCGGATCTCTGTTATGAGCCCGCTGCAGCCTGTGCTGAAAGAAGCGGATATCTGAAAAAATCAGAGCGTGCTTTCGATAACTCGCATCAGCTGTTCCAGGTAGCGTTGGTCGACCGCATCGAAATCATCCAGCCGGTCGCTGTCCACGTCCAGGATCAGCTTTACCTCGCCATCCTTCATTGCCGGCAGCACGATCTCGGAACGTGACGCCGAGCTGCAGGCGATATGGCCCGGGAACGCATCCACGTCCGGCACCAGGATGGTTTCACCGCGTTCGAACGCGGCACCGCAGACGCCGCGCCCTTTCGGAATGCGGGTGCAGGCGATCGGCCCCTGGAACGGGCCGAGCACCAGCATGTCGTTCTTTTTCACCAGATAGAAGCCGACCCAGAAGAACCCCATCGCTTCCTTCAGCGCCGCGCTGATATTGGCCAGGTTGGCGATCAGATCGTCCTCGCCGCCAACCAGCGCCTCGATCTGCGGGATCAGGGACGCGTAGCGCTGCTCTTTGGCGGCATCGGGATCAAAAAATAGCTGTTCGGCCATCGTTAAAGGTTCCTTCGTGGCAGGAGATCGGGTGTTTGCGGCGGCAGGGTTTAGCGGGCTTTCAGCTTGCCCAGCACCTGCTGCTCCTCCGGCAGCAGCTCGGCGAAACTTGGCCGGGCGCAGCAGCGGTTCAGGTGGCTGGCCAGTTGCGGCCAGCGGCTGTCATCCAGCGGATAGCCGGCGTAGCCCATATTGATCAACTGGCTGGCGATGGCGATATCGGCCAGGCCGAACCGGTTGTCGACCAGCCATTCCCGGTCGGTCAGCTGTTGTTCCAGGTAATCCAGCAGTGGCGGAAGTGTGTGGTTCAAAGCCTTTTCGACGACTGCGTGATCCGTTTGTTTGCCGAGGGTTGGCGCGACCAATGTCTGGTAGAACAGCGCGAAGGTGGCGTTCTGGGCCAGTTCATAGTCGCCGAATTTTTCCAGCCACTCGCAACGGGCGCGGCCGTCGATCGCCTCCGGCATCAGCGGGTGCACGGGGTACTTGGCGTCCAGGTAGTGGGCGATAACGGCGGAATCGGCCAGTGTGGTGTCGCCATCCTGCAGTGCCGGCACCCGCCGTAGCGGGTTGATCTCGGCGTACTCCTCGCGGGTCATATAGGGCACCACCGTTTTCATCTGGTAGGCCAGCTGTTTTTCGGCTAGCACCACCCGGACTTTACGGACGAAGGGGGATAGCGCCACGCCGTGCAGGGTCAGACTCATCTCAAGCTCCTTCTATCGTCTTGTTATTGGTCGATCAGGAGGGGAATTTCTTGCGCTCCGCTTCCGCTTCCCGCTTGCGCTCCTCCGCCCACTGGCGGTCGGTTTCTTCCTTCATCTGGGTTAGCTTGGCGATATGGGTGCGCAGCTCGTACAGCTGGCGGTCGAGCGACTGGTCATGGTTCAGGCGCTCCAGCTTCATGAAGCAGCCGCGCAGCTTCGGCAGCGAGGCTTCACTGCCGGTCATCCGCTCGATCTCGATCGCTTCCCAGATCTCCAATTCGATGGACGCGCGGGTATAGGCGCGTTTGACCTGTACCAGATACCCCCGGGCCGCCTGGGCGGGGAGTTCGCCGCGCTTCTCGATATCGTTGATGAACTGGGCCTGTTCGCGCAGCAGGCTCTGTGCCTGGGCGGCCTCGGCCGGCGACGCAAAGGCGGTCAGCGAGCCTTCCGGATGGGGGATTGGAGCGGGCTTCTGATTGCCGATATCCACCACGCGTTTTAGCTGGCGTTGATTCTCTTCGCTGTTTTCGAGTTCCAGAATGGCTTGCCATTGCTGCTGCAGATAGCGGGCCAACAGCTTCTTCAGCTCGAAGGTCAGCAGTAGCGCCGGAAAACTGCTGAGCAGGTGGTCGGCCCGGCGTACGTTATCGCGCAGCCGCATCAGTTTCAGATGCCGTTCGCGTTTGGTGTTCTCGATGTTCTGCGCCACAAAGGCGACAACGGCCAGAATGGCGACGCCAGTAAGAATCAACAGGCCCGTTTCGGTCGGCCCCATGGCAGCTTCTTCCAGTGGATATTTTGTGCAGCTGTTACCCTAACTAAAAAGGGGCTGATTTGATAGTCGATTAACGTTAAAAAAAGCTTGACGAATCAATGAGTAATCCATATTATACGCACCGCTGCTGAGGCAGTGGCTGCAGCGTCCCATTCGTCTAGTGGCCTAGGACACCGCCCTTTCACGGCGGTAACAGGGGTTCGAACCCCCTATGGGACGCCATTTGCGGGAATAGCTCAGTTGGTAGAGCGCAACCTTGCCAAGGTTGAGGTCGCCGGTTCGAACCCGGTTTCCCGCTCCAAATTCCAGAAAAACCAGCCCTAGTGGCTGGTTTTTTCGTTTCTGGCCCTGGTCATTCCCTGTTCGTCTGTAATCGCGGCGCCTGAGGGCCGGGGGTATATCGGGAGGGATCGGGCTGGTTTTCAAGCTGATTCCTCTCGCTGGGCAGCTTGCGGCTTATCGCTTCCAGCTAATAGCTGAGTGAAAGCTATCCAGTTGATAAAAAAGTTAAAAAAGGTGTTGACGGAGGCCGTTCAGGTCCTTAGTATTCGCGCCTCCTCAACGAGGAAAGCCACAAAATGGTGTTTGCGTCCCATTCGTCTAGTGGCCTAGGACACCGCCCTTTCACGGCGGTAACAGGGGTTCGAACCCCCTATGGGACGCCATTCTCTTTAAGATTGATTAAAGAGTCGCGGGAATAGCTCAGTTGGTAGAGCGCAACCTTGCCAAGGTTGAGGTCGCCGGTTCGAACCCGGTTTCCCGCTCCAATCCCCTCAGGGGATGACAGACACGGTGAAAAGTGTCCGCAGCGTCCCATTCGTCTAGTGGCCTAGGACACCGCCCTTTCACGGCGGTAACAGGGGTTCGAACCCCCTATGGGACGCCACTCTCTTTAAGATATGCTTTAAGGTATCATTAAAGAGTCGCGGGAATAGCTCAGTTGGTAGAGCGCAACCTTGCCAAGGTTGAGGTCGCCGGTTCGAACCCGGTTTCCCGCTCCAGATTCCGGAAAAAAGCAGCCTCGAGGCTGCTTTTTTCGTTTATACGCGCTTCGAACCTGGCGTCTTCATCTCTTGCTATCTGGTTTGTCCTGCCGGGGCGACTTCGTCAGCCCTTCGCGAGCGCCAGCTTTAGGCGGGTAACTCAAGGCACAAAAAAACCAGCCGCTTGGCTGGTTTTCGCAAAGCGTTTAGCTGATGGCTGATCAATGCAGTCCCTTGATATTGGCGCGGGCTTCCTCGTAATTGAATGGCTCGCCGGCCCGCTCCGCATCGAAGCGCTGTTCGTCCAGCAGCTGGAATAGCGCGATCTCCTCGTCGGGCATGAAGTGCAGGCATTCGCCGCCGAAGAACCAGAACAGGTCGCGCGGTACCAGTGGCACATGTTCCGGGTAGCGGCGCACCAGAGTGGCGAGCAGCGCCTGGCCGCGATCGATGAAATCCGCCTGTTCAGACTGGCCCGCCTCGATCAAGTCATGCAATCCCTGCAGGAAATCGGCATCTTCCGCGCTCATCGCATCATCGTCAAACGGATGGCTGCGCAACAGATTGTTGTAGGCGTGGGATAAAAGATTGAGGTGAAAACTGCGATAATCGAGGCTCATGGTTGACTCACTTCTGCTTGGCGGCCGGCAATTTTACCTTAATCCGGCCTGTAACGCTTGAAACTGGTCGCTGCCGCCCTCAGCTGGAAAAGTTCACTTGATAACAGGATTGCTTAATGACGACAGTGCTATCCATACACGAGTTGCGCAAAGTATACGACAACGGCTTCGAGGCTCTGAAGGGGATCTCATTCGAGGTGCAGCAGGGTGATTTCATGGCCCTGCTGGGGCCGAACGGCGCCGGTAAATCCACCACCCTGGGAATCGTTTCCTCGCTGGTCAACAAGAGCTCCGGCCGGGTTAGCGTGTTCGGTCATGACCTGGACCACGACAAGATCGCCGCCAAAATGTGTCTGGGGGTGGTGCCGCAGGAGTTTAACTTCAACATGTTCGAAAAGGTTGAAGATATCCTGCTGACCCAGGCCGGTTACTACGGTATTGCGCTGGGCCAGGCCCGCGAGCGGGCCGAGTTCTATTTGAAGAAGCTTGGCTTGTGGGAGAAAAGGTCGGAGCGGGCGCGGATGCTGTCCGGTGGTATGAAGCGCCGGCTGATGATCGCCCGGGCGCTGATGCATGAACCCAAGCTGCTGATCCTCGACGAGCCGACCGCCGGGGTCGATATCGAACTGCGCCGTTCGATGTGGGAGTTTCTCAAAGAGATCAACTCCGCCGGCACCACCATCATCCTGACCACCCACTACCTGGAAGAGGCGGAGAGCCTGTGCCGTAATATCGCCATCATCGATCACGGCCGCATCGTGCAGAACACCAGCACCCGCGATCTGCTGCAGCAGCTCAATACCGAGACCTTCATCCTGGATATCGAATCCGCCCGCGAACAGCCGCCGCTGCTGTCCGGCTACGTGGTCCGGCCGTTGGGCGACGGCAGCCTGGAGGTGGATGTGGAGCGTGGCCAGGGGCTGAACCATCTGTTCCAGCAGCTGGAGCAGCAGCAGGTCCGGGTCTGCAGTATGCGTAACAAAGCCAACCGACTGGAGGAGCTGTTCGTGGCGCTGGTCGAGAAGAATCTGAGCCAACGGGAGAGTGCATGAGCCCGCAGCAACTGTTTACAGCGTTTTCCACCATCGTCCATCGTGAAGTGCGCCGCTTCCTGCGGATCTGGGGTCAGACCTTGCTGCCGCCGGCGATCACCATGACGCTGTATTTCATCATCTTTGGCAACCTGATCGGTAGTCGGATCGGCGAGATGGGCGGCTTCAACTACATGGAATACATCGTGCCGGGCTTGATCATGATGTCGGTGATCACCAACTCCTACGGTAACGTGGTGTCCTCGTTCTTCAGCACCAAGTTCCAGCGCAATATCGAAGAGCTGCTGGTGTCGCCGGTGCCCAACTGGATCATCCTGTGGGGCTACGTGTTTGGCGGTGTCGCCCGTGGTCTGGCGGTTGGCTTGATCGTCACCCTGCTGTCGATGTTCTTTACCGATCTGCAGGTGCAGAACCTCGGCTTGACCGTGCTGGTGGTGGTACTGACCGCGGTGCTGTTCGCACTGGGCGGGTTCATCAACGCCATGTATGCCCAATCGTTCGATGACGTCTCCATCGTGCCGACCTTTATCCTGACGCCGCTGACCTACCTGGGCGGGGTGTTTTATTCGATCCAGTTGTTGCCCGAATTCTGGCAGAATGTGTCGATGCTGAACCCGATCCTCTACATGGTGAACACCTTCCGTTACGGTATCCTCGGGGTCAGCGATATCAATGTCGGCTTTGCACTGGCCGCCATTATGGCATTCATCGTCGGGCTGGCGCTGCTGGCCGGCCATCTGCTTAACAAGGGGACGGGAATTCGAACCTGATGCGTGAAAAAGAAGTCGTTGAACACTCTCCGCTGGGGCAGGAGACCCGCTACGTTAACCAGTACGATCCGTCGCTGCTGTACCCGATCAACCGCCGGCTGAACTGGGCCGAGCGCGGTATCGACCGGGACAGCCTGCCGTTTTTCGGCGTCGATATCTGGAACGCCTACGAGGTCTCCTGGCTGGATATGAAGGGCAAGCCGGTGGTGCGACTGGCGGAGTTCCACCTGCCGGCCACCAGCGCCAATATCATCGAGTCCAAGTCGTTCAAGCTGTACCTCAACTCCTACAACCTGAGCCGCTTTGCCGATCAGGCGCAGGTTCAGGCGCAGATGACGGCGGATCTCAGCTGCGCCGCCGGCGGCGAGGTCAGGGTGGTCTTGCGGCACCCGGATGAGGCGCCGGAGATCGAGCGGTTCCGGGGCGAATGCATCGACGAGCTGGAGATCGATGTCGAGCACTACCAGCCGCGGCCTGAATTGCTGAAAGCCGCGGGTGAGCCGCTCGAAGAGCGGCTGTACAGCCACCTGCTGAAATCCAACTGCCCGGTTACCGGGCAGCCGGACTGGGCCAGTATCCAGATCGACTACCGGGGCGCGCCGATCGATCGTGAAGGCTTGCTGAAGTATCTGATCTCCTACCGCGAACACGGCGATTTCCACGAGCAGTGCGTCGAGAATATCTTCATGGATATCTGGCAGCAGTGCCGGCCGCAGCGGCTCAGCGTCTACGCCCGCTACGTGCGCCGCGGCGGCCTGGATATCAACCCGTACCGCAGCTCGGAACAACAACTGCCGGCAAACCTGCGGCTCAGCCGCCAGTGATGCCGGCCAAACACTAGAAGAATGGACCTGACCATGGATGCATTAGAAGCGCTGATCGAGCGTGTTTCCTGCCCTGTATTGCAGGAGCCCGGCCCCAGTGCCGAACAGTTGGAGCTGATGTTCAAGGCGGCGCTGCGGGCGCCGGATCACGGCGCACTGCGCCCCTGGCGTTTTCTGGTTGTCGAAGGCGATGCCCGGGCCAAGCTGGGGGAACTCTATCTGCAGGCGGCGTTGAAAGCTGATCCGGAGCTACCGCAGCCGCGCCGTGACAAGCTGCTCAATGCGCCGTTCCGCGCACCGACCCTGGTGGTGGTGATCGCCGTGACCCAGGACCATGCCAAGGTGCCGCTGCTGGAGCAGCAGGTGGCAGCCGGTTGTGCCGCGCATGGCATGCTGCTGGCGGCCCATGCCCAGGGGATTGGTGCGATGTGGCGTACTGGCGAGTTTGCCTATGACGCCGAAGTACTGGCCGGGCTGGGGCTGGCTGAAAACGAAGGGGTGATCGGCTACCTGTACCTGGGTACCGCGCCGAAAAGCCGCAAGGCGCCGCAGTTGGCGGTGGAAGATTACGTCAGCCGCTGGACCGGCGCCTGAAGGAGGAGAGCAGGGATGGATTACCAGCAAGTTGCCGACCAATTTCTCAGCTGGTTGCGGACCCAGATTCCGCTGATCAACCACATGGGCTTCAAGCCGCTGCAGTACGACGGCCGCTCGCTGGTGATGGCCGCTGAGCTGGCGCCCAACGTCAACGACAAGGGCACCGGCTTTGGCGGTTCGCTGGCCACCGTGGCGACCCTCTGCGGTTGGAGCATGGTCACCCTGTACCGCCGCGAGCAGGGCTTCGACAACGACGTGGTGATCCGCGACAGCCACCTCGAATACCTGGCGCCGGTTACCGGCGACTTCGCCGCCCATGTGGTGCTGCCGGATGAGGCAACCTTGGCGGCCTTCGATGCCCGGATGGCGGAGAAAGGGCGCGCCCGGATCGACCTCACTATCGAGATCCGCCAGGGCGACAAGGTCGCCATGAAGCTGGCCGGCAGTTACGTGGCGATGGGGAAGGTTCGCTAGCGGCAGATCCGTTCCGTTTTCTGAAAAAGGCACCGAGGGTGCCTTTTTTTGTTGCCTGCCGGGGCGTTTGTCGGCTGAGGTGTATCAAGATCGTTTGATGTTTGACTCTGTAGTTGACTTCAGGGTTTATTATTGCGCGACTTATAGCCTGGTGGTCCGGGGAGGCTGCCGAAAGGAAACGACAGGATAGGGAGGAAGCAGGCTGATGACAGAAGCGCATATCCATCATCTGGCCTTGGAAGGCGTCAAGTGTGCCGGTTGTGTGCGCTCGTTGGAGCGGGCACTGGGCGAGGCCGAACAGATTAATGACTTCGCGATCAACTTCGCCGAGCGTAGCGCGGCGATACAGAGTGAAGCTCCGATTGAACGGATTGTCGAGGTAATTGCCCAGGCCGGCTACGGCGCGGTGCCGATCGACGATCAGCAGGACCAGCAACGGCTGGAGCAGGCGGCGAAACAGCAGTACCGGCAAACGCTGCGCCGCAGTTTGGTGGCGTTGGCGGTCGGGGCGCTGCTGATGGGCACAGGCCTGTTCGGCTGGATGCCGGACCTGACGGCTGGCGGAGGCCGCTTGGCCGGGCTGCTGATCGGCTTGGTGGTACTGCTGGTGATGATCTTCTGTGGCGGTGCCATCTATCGCGGTGCCTGGCAGAGCGCCAGGCACCTGCGTTTCAACATGGACAGCCTGATCGCGATGGGTACCGGCGCGGCCTGGATCTACTCCAGCGGCCTGCTGCTGACCGCCCAACTGGCGCCGGACCAGCTGCTGGCGCAGAGCAGCCATCTCTATTACGAAGCCACGGTGATGATTCTCGGCTTTATCCTGCTCGGCCAGGCATTGGAGCACCGGGCCCGCGGGCAGACCGCCGATGCGGTGCGCGCGCTGCTGAAGCTGCAGCCGGATACCGCCTGGCGGGAGCGTGATGGTCAGCTGCAACAGGTGCCGGTGGCGCTGCTGGTACCGGGCGACCGGGTGCGGGTCAAACCGGGCGAGCGGATACCGGTGGATGGTGCGGTACTCAGTGGCGACAGCTATATCGACGAGTCGATGTTGACCGGCGAACCGCTGCCGGTCGCCAAAAGCGTCGCTGACAGCGTGGTCGGCGGCACGCTGAATGGCCAGGGTAGCCTGTTGATCGAGGTCGGCCAGACCGGCAGCCAAACGGTGCTGGCGCAGATCATCGCCACCGTGCGGCGGGCGCAGAACAGCAAGCCGCCGCTGGGGGTGTTGGCCGACCGTATCGCGGCGGTGTTCGTGCCCGTCGTGATGGCAATCGCCGCGTTGGCGGCGCTGGTCTGGTGGTGGCTCGGTCCGCAGCCGCAGCTGAGTTATGCGGTGGTGGTGCTGATGACGGTGTTGATCGTCGCCTGCCCCTGTGCCTTGGGGCTGGCAACGCCGATGTCGGTGATGGTCGGCGTCGGTCGGGCGGCGCGACTGGGGGTGTTGATCCGCAAAGGTGAGGCGCTGCAGAGGGCGGCCGATCTGACGACGGTGGTGATGGATAAAACCGGTACCCTGACCGAGGGCAAGCCGCAGGTGGTTGATAGCCTCTGGCTCGGCGACGAGCGCCAGCAGGCGGAACTGGCGCCGATGCTGGTGGCGGTGGAAAGCCAGTCCGAGCATCCATTGGCGCAAGCGCTGGTGGCGTTTCTGATGCAGGATCTGAACCGGCAGCCGCCGCCGGCCGGGCTGCCGGCGGTGGAACAGTTCGAAGCCACCGCTGGCGCCGGGGTCAGTGCTCAGTTGGCTGGCCGTCAGCTGCTGATCGGCAACCAGGCCTGGTTGCAGCATCATCAGGTGGACTGCGGGCCGTTGCTGTCGTCGATCGAGCGTCACAGCGCTCAGGGCCATTCGTTGGTGCTGGTAGCGCTGGACGGCCAACCAGCGGCGCTGTTCGCGGTGGCCGATCCGGCCAAGGCGGATGCCGCAGCGACGGTGGCGCGGCTGCGTCAACAGGGGCTGCAGGTGATCATGCTGTCCGGCGACAACAGGGCCAGTGCCGAGGCGGTGGCCGCTCAGCTCGGTATCGACCGGGTCTATGCCGAGGTGAAGCCGGAGCAGAAACAGGAGGTTATCTGCCAGCTTCAACAGCAGGGCGAGGTGGTGGCGATGGTTGGCGACGGCATCAATGACGCGCCGGCCCTGGCGCAGGCCGATGTCGGCCTGGCGATCGGCGGTGGCACCGATGTGGCGATTGAAAGTGCTGACGTGGTGTTGATGCGCGAGTCATTGGCACCGGTCGCTGATGCGGTTGCGCTGTCGCGCGCCACGGTACGCAATATCCATCAGAACCTGTTCGGCGCCTTCATCTACAACAGCCTGGCGATCCCGGTAGCGGCCGGGGTGCTGTTCCCGTATACCGGTCTGCTGTTGAATCCGGTGATTGCCGGTGCGGCGATGGCGATGTCGTCGGTGACCGTGGTCAGCAACGCCAACCGGCTGCGCTGGACGAAGTTGGGGTAAAAGTCATAGGAGTAAACAGTTAGAAGTGAACAGATTAGAGTAAACAGTGCAGAGAAATGCGTAGTACTGTTAACTGTAAACTCAACGCTGTTCACTAGCCCCACTGTCTACTCAAAACTGTTTACTCATCTTCACTGTTTACTTCACACGCTCCGCTTTCTCGATCACCACCGGCTGCAGCGGGACATCCCGGTAGGGGCCGTGGTTGCCGGTGGCAACCTTGCCGATCTTGTCGACAACATCCATGCCTGAAACAACCTTGCCGAATACCGTATAGCCGGGTCGGCGGTCGACGCCGTCCAGGCGCAGGTTGTCGACGGTGTTGATAAAGAACTGGCTGGTGGCGCTGTGCGGATTGTTGGTACGCGCCATGGCGATGGTGCCACGGGCATTGCTCAGGCCGCCGATCGATTCGTTGACCACCGGGGCGCGGGCCGGCTTCTTGTCCATATCCGGCAGGAAGCCGCCACCCTGGATCATGAAGTTGTTGATCACCCGGTGGAAGATGGTGCCGTCGTAGAAACCATCGTCGACATACTGCAGGAAGTTTTCCACGGTCTTCGGTGCCGAGCCGGGGTACAGTTCCAGGGTGATCTCGCCGGCGCTGGTGCGCAGCAGCACCTGGCTGTTCTCGGCCAGGGCCAGTGGCGACAAAGACAGGGCTAACAACAGCAGAAAGCTACGTCTGAACATCATTGTTACTCTTGTTTGGCTTCTTGTTTCGGCCTGGCACAGGGGCTCCAGCCGGATCTGATGTGGATTGTCAGTATAGACGCCAAAATCCGACACCGAATGGAATCCTACCCGGAATGGTCACCGCGCGCCATCCGGTTGGCTTAGGGACTGCTGGGCAGCCACAGGGTCAGTTTTTCCGGCGCCAGACAGTGGCGTTCGCTACAGGCCTGGTAACTCAGGGTCAGCGGCTGACTGACCGGCACAGCGGCTTGATCGAAGCGGCCCCGTATCTGGATATGCCCCTGGTAGAGCTGCAGCGGCTGGTCGGAAAACGGCAGCTGTTGGCGGATCGGCGGCGGATATTCCACTGTGCTAAGGCCCTCCGCTGACAGGCAGGTACCGGCCAGCGCCGGATCCTCGGGCCGGTGGGCATTGAGGTGCCAGCCTTTTCTCAGCTGCAGATCCACCACCAGGTGTTTCGGGTCGCCCGACAGGTTGATCTTAAGCGCGCCGCCGGCACCATAGCGGATCGGGTTCAGCGGCCCCTCCGTCAACCGTCGTTGGGCGCATAGCAGGCTGCCATAGTGGGCCGGGTTGCGATTCATCTCGGCGCTATGTTGCTGCAGCGCCTGTTCTGCCAGCTGCCGGTAGCGCTGGTCGCCGCTGCGTTCGGCCAGCGCCAGCAGCAGCTCGATCGCCAATGCACTGGCGCTGGTCTGGGCGCCATCGTTGTCGATCCGTACCCGCAACGGCAACGGGCCCTCGGCCTGGTCGAGGAAGAAGCTGCCGTGCTGGCGGTCCTGGAAGCGCTTGATCATCTGGTCGGCCAACATGGTGGCGCGGTCGAGCCAGAGCGGGTCGGCGCTGGCGTCGTACAGGTCCAGCATTGCACGGGCCAGCGCGGCATAGTCCTCCAGGGTGCCCTGGGCGCCGGGTTTGCCGTCCAGGCTGTCACGCAGCAACTGGCCACTGTCCGGCTGCCAGTGATGCTGCCAGAGCTGTTCGGCCGCCTGCCAACCGGCGGACAGGTAGCGCGGATTATGCAACTGGCCTCCAGCCTGGGTCAGGGCGCTGATCATCAAGCCGTTCCAGCCGGCAATCAGCTTACGGTCGTGTAGCGGTGGCGGTCGCTGGAGGCGGGCCTGGTAGAGACTGTCGCGGATCTGGTCGAGGTGGCGGATCAAATAGCCGGTTTCCAGGCGGTGCAGCTTGGCGAACTCCGGCAGGCTGGCGGTCAGGTGCAGTACATTGGCGCCTTCAAAGTTGCCGTCGCTGGAGGTGTCGAACAATGAACGTGCCAGTTCGGCATCTTCCGGTGTCAGGCACTGTGCCAGCTGTTGCTGTTGCCAGACGAAGAATCGGCCTTCGCCACCTTCGCTGTCGGCATCGCTGGCGGCATGAAAACCGCCCTGGGGGCTGACCATCTCGCGCAGTACGTATTGCAGGGTCTGTTCGGCAGTGCGCCGGAACAGCGGATTGCCGGTCAGTCGCCAGCCCTGCAGATAAAGCGGCACCAGCTGGGCCTGGTTGTACAGCATCTTCTCGAAATGCGGCACCTGCCAGCCGGCATCGGTGGCGTAGCGGTGGAATCCGCCTCCCACCTGATCGTAGATGCCGCCCTGCTGCATCTGGCTCAGGGTCAGTTTGACCGCGTTCAAGGCTGACTGGTTGCCATCACGCTGGGCGCAGTCCAGCAGCAGCGCCAGTACCGCTTCCTGCGGAAACTTGGGGGCGATGCCGAAGCCGCCGTGCTGCAGATCCAGCTGATCGAGCCAGTAGCTGACCGCCTGGTTGGCCAGCGCCTTGCTGTCGACCTCCTGGTGGCGGCCTTCGCCGCTCATCAGCCGCTGCAGCGCGGCCAGTATCCGTTCGCCTTCCTGTTGGACCGCGTTGGCCTGCTGTTGCCAGATCTGGAAGGTCTGTTCCAGCAGCTGTTGGAACTGGGCGCTGGGGAAGTAGCTGGCGGCGAAGAACGGTTTGCCGTCCGGGGTCAGGAACACCGACAGCGGCCAACCGCTATGGCCGCTGATCAGGTTGGCGGCCAGCATATAGGCTTCATCGACCGCCGGCAGCTGTTCGCGATCCACCTTGACCGGGATGAAGTGGTCATTCAGCTGGGCGGCGATCTCCAGCGCTTCGAAGCTCTCGTGCTCCATGACATGGCACCAGTGGCAGGTGGCGTAGCCGATCGACAGGAAGATCGGCCGTTGTAGCCGGCTGGCGGCTTCGAACGCCTGTTCACCCCAAGGGTACCAGTCGACCGGGTTGTGGGCATGCTGCAGCAGGTAGGGAGAGGCTTCCCGGATCAGGCGGTTGGTGAAGCGGGGTGATCCGTCCGGCTTCAGGTGGCGGGTGCGCGGCCGGTAGTCCTCGCCCCGGGCTTTCAGCGCGGCCTCCAGTTGGCGGCGCAGCTGGGCGCTATGGTGCAGGGTGAAATCAGCCATCCTTTCAGTCTCCGGGTTGAACCACTGCCTTAAGCATATGCCTGCCGGGCCTACCCTGCCTGCGGAGCTGCAGGGGATTGGCTCGACGGATCGTCGATGATGAAAATGGTTATTCACGAATAGCATCAACGCGTGTACAGTTTGTGGACCGGGATCGATGGCCGAATGGGATTTGTAATCGATGCGGGGCAGTAACAGGAAGTGAAATGAGCACAGCACCGTCGCACGTAGCTGAAGGTACGGCAAAGCGTCCATTAGCCAGGGCGCTGGCCTGGTGGCTGGCCGGTTTTATCGGTCTGCTGGTGCTGTCGTTGTTGCTGCTGGCCGGTTGGCACTTGGGCGAATTTGTCAGTCATCAGCGGCAGCAGGCGCTGGATCATCGGCTGGCCGATGTGCAACAAAGTCTGAAGGTCATGCTGGATGACCGGCTCAGCGTATTGCGCGATTACGCCCGGCTCGGTTGGCTGCAGCAGCAGGTGTCAGCCACTCAATCCACGGCTTCTTCTTCATCACTTTCCGAATTGAATCTGCTTGGCGTACCGGCACAGCTGATGTTGCTGGACCGCCAGGGCAGCATCGTGCACAGCAGTCAGCCGCTACCACAGTTTTCCTACCAGGATCAGCCGTGGGTTACCCCATTGATTGAGGGGCGGCTGTCGTCCTATATCGGTATCAACGAACAGTTCGACGAAACATATTGGCGTCTGGCGGTGCCAGTCGAGCAGCGTGGCAGGGTGATCGGTACCCTGGTGGCGGAGCTGCCTGGCAAGACGCTACTGCAATCCTTGCAGACGCGCCAGTCGCTGGGGGATATGCGGCTGACGCTGCTTTTCGGGGGGCGGGAGCTGGGCGCCGTCGGCGAGCCGCTGGCAGCCAGCCGCGTGCTGGTGGTCGAAGGGCCGGCAGAGGGGGTGCAGTTGCAGTTTGCACTGGTGCCGGCTCCGTCCGTATTGCAGCACTGGGTAACGCATTGGCCACTTGCCGGCGGTAGTTTGCTGATCAGCCTGATGATTGGCGGTTTGGCTTACCGCTCGGCCAACCGACGGTTGGTTCAGCCGTTGCGTTCTTTGCAGTCCGGCAATCTGGTGAAAGGTCACCCGAATACCGACGCGCTGCAGCCGCAGACCGGCCTGCAGGAGCTGGACCAGTTGGTGGATCGGATGACGCTGCTGTCGCAACAGGCCGGCGAGCAGGCGCTGGATTTGAGGCAGTGCCTGCAGACGCAGCAACAGCAGAAGCAGCAGCTGCAGTTTAGCGAGGAGAAACAGCGGCAGGCCGAACGGTTGGCCAGTGTGGGTACCCTGGTCACCGGGGTGGCCCATGAGATCAGCAACCCACTGGGTTTTATCAAAAGCAACCTGGCTACCTTGCAGGGCTATAATCGTCAGCTGGTGGCGCTGGCCGAGACCTGTCGCCTGCATCGGGACGATCCCGGTTTGGCGCAGCTGGTGAAAGAGCAGGTGCAACAGCTGGAGCGTGACAAGGACCTGGAGTTCGTATTGGCCGATATCGAGCCGCTGTTGAGCGAGTCGCTGCAGGGCACCAAACGGATCGAGCAGGTCCTGCGCGGGTTGAACAACGTTACCCGCATTGATCTGTCCAGCCGACGCTTGGTCGACGTCAACGAGTTGCTGGAGGGCGCGGTCAGTCTGGCTCAGAGCGAGTTGCAGGGCAAGGGGCATCTGCGAACGGAGCTGCGGCCAGTGGTCCGGGTCAGTGCCAACAGCGGTCAGCTCAACCAGGTGTTCGGGCATCTGCTGCAGAATGCCGTGCAGGCGCTGGAAACCGGCGGCGAGATCCTGGTTGCCAGCTGTCAGCAGGGTGCCGAGGTGGTGGTGACCATTCGGGACAATGGTCGCGGTATGGATGAAGAGACGCAGGCCCGGCTGTTTACACCGTTTTTCAGTACCCGGGACGGTCAGGCGGGGCTGGGGCTATCGGTTAGCCGGAGCATTATTGAGGAACATGGCGGTCGTATCGAGCTGACCAGCCAGCCGGGCAGCGGAACAACCATCCGTATCCTGCTGCCGGCAATGATGTTGGAGAAAAACTAATGCAGCAGGCGATGTCGATCCTGTTTGTCGACGATGACCCGGCACTTCTGAACGCGCTGCGTCGCGCTTTGCGCCAGCAGTCGCGTGACTGGCAACTGTCGTTTGCCCAATCGGCCGGCGAGGCGCTGGCCCAGATGAAGAAACAGGCGTTCGACCTGGTGGTCAGCGATCTCAGGCTATCTGATATGACCGGTGTCGCCCTGTTGCGGCGGGTGGCGCGGCTACGGCCGACCAGTTTACGGGTGGTGTTATCCGGACATGCCACCCAACGCAATGCGCTGGAAGCCGCCGGGGTAGCCCATCTCTATCTGACCAAGCCTTACGAAACCGAAGACCTGGTAGCGGTTATCCAGCGTGCCGAGGTGCTCCGCGAGATGCAGCTCGACGAGCAGTCACGTGCCCGGCTGGGGCAGCTGAGCGAGTTGCCGGTGTTGCCGTCGGTTTATGAGCGGCTCACGGCGCTGTTGCGCGAGATGGGCGACGAGGTCGGCATCAGTGATGTGGCCGAAGTGGTGTCGTCCGATCCGGCGCTGGTGGCAAAACTGCTGCAGCTGACCAACTCGGCGTTCTTCGGCCTGGCGCGCAGCGTGGAGACCGTCGAGCAGGCGGTCACCGCATTGGGGTTGGATACCTTGCGGGCATTGGTGCTGGCGATCGGCCTGTTCAAGCCTGATGAACGTGAACAGATCAGCCCTGAGGTGCACCAGGCGCTGCTGCAGCACAGTTGCGAGGTGGCCGCGCTGGCCAAGCGCTTCGCCCGGCGCAGCAAGGCCGGCCGGCAACAGCAGGAACAGGTGTTTCTGGCCGGTATCCTGCATGATGTCGGTTTGCTGCCATTGCTGGCCAATGGCCAGATCGATGAGAGCGAATGGACCGATCACGACAGCGATCAGCCAGCCGACAGTCAGCGCAACCATGCGTTGATCGGTGCCTATCTGCTGCGCCTGTGGGGCTTCGCGGATGGTCTGGTCGAACTGGTGCAGTACCACCATCAACCCTTGCCCTATCGTTCGGACATGCTCGACTGGGTGGCGCTGGCGGAGGTCCGGGCGCGCGGCGTCACTGAGCCCGCTCGCGGCTGGCTGGCCAAGCGCGACGACCTGAAAGAGATGTTGAACGACGCTTGATAGCTACTCAGGCCGCCTGGTCGGCCAGATAGAATCCGCTCAGCCAGCCCTGGCGTACCATCGCCGGCAGGTGACGTTCCAGATTGGCGAAGTGTTCGGCAAGCTGACCCAGCGGGTGGCCCTGCATCATCTCGCCCAGCAGGGTAGCCACGGTCGGCGGGATCACGTCGATCGCCGGGCGGTCCTGCTGGCGGTAAATGCAGAGCCATTCGGAGCCTCCCTCCAGTGACAGCGCGTCGGGCTGTCGCTGCTGGTGGGCCCGCCAGATCGACAATACCGGGTAATCGGAAAACATCACATTCAGCGCATGGCTGACCTTGAAGGTCACCCGGTCCTGATCATCCTTATCGACTGCCCGCAGGGTGGTGAAATCGAACGGTCGGTCGTCCGCGGCGGTTTCGGCATAGTGCAGCAGCCATTCCAATCGGGCCAGCTCCGGCAGGAAGCGCAGTTTGTCCAGTTCGCGATGGCGGGCGGTCAGTTTCAACAACAGTATTGGAAAGCGGTCGCCGAAGTGGCTCAGGTCGGCGGTTTCGGCCGGAAAACTGTGGTCGTATTCACCGGCTACCTGGTGGAAAAATTCGTCGCCGACCAGCTGCTCGGTGACCGGAAACATCTCGGCCAGGGCCTGTTCATGGGTCTGCCGGCTATTGTGGCGATGCAGTTCGATGCACTGTTCGGCGGACAGTTGTCGGCTGTGGATCTGCGTCTTCAACTCGGCCGGGGTCTCGCCCTGCAGGGCTTCGATAAACAGTGTCTGCAGTCTGGAGAGGTTCATGGTGCCTGCCTTTGCCTGTCGTTTACTTTCTTCATCAGCTGCCGGGCGCGCTGCGCTTCTTCCAGTAACCGTTCCAGCGGCGGCAGCTGCTGGTCCCACTCCACCAGTGTCGGGGTGTCGCCAAACAGCTCCAGCGCCCGTTGGAACAACTGCCAGACCGCGGGCTGCACCGGACTGTCATGGCTGCCGAGCAGGTGGCCGTGCTGGTCGTGGTAGCCGCTCAGGTGGATCTCCCGTACCCGGCCGGCGGGCAGGGCGGTCAGCGTCTGCTCGGCCGGCTCGCCGAGGTTGTGCTCGTTGATATAGAGGTTGTTCAGGTCGACCAGCAGCTCGCAGTCGGACCGTTCGGCCATAGCGGCGAGAAATTCGCCCTCGCTGAGCGTGCTGTGGTTGAACTGCAGGTAGCGGGCCGGATTGGCCAACAGCAGCCGCTGGCCGAGAATGTCCTGCGCCTGGCGGATACGGCCGCACAGGTGCTCCAGCGCCTCTTCGGTGTAGGGCAGCGGCAGCAGTTCGTGGCTGAACTGGCCGTTGGCGCTGCTGAAGCCGACCGCTTCCGAGAGCCAACTGGTCGCCAGATGGCGGGCGAGCTTCTTGACCCGCTGCAGATAGACGGTGTCCAGCGGATCGCAGCCGCCCAGCGACAGGCTGGTGCCGTGCAGGGTCAGAGCATAGTTGTGTCGGATCTGCTCCAATTGATGCAGCGGGGCGCCGCCGCTGGACAGGTGCTGGTCGATCAGCAGCTCCATCCAGCAGAGTTTCGGTTTCTGGGCGAGCACTGCCTGAATATGTTCATGGCGCAGGCCGATGCCAACGCCGCTGGCCGGCCAGGGTTTGTATACCGGCATCATTCACTCACCTTCCGCCCCTGGGGCGGGTAACGGGTCGGTAGGGCGGTAACCAGGGCAACCGGACAGCTGTTGCATCGGAGAGGTCTCCATCGCTGGTGACATCTGGCCTGCCGTTGCCGCCATCGGCTGGTCCCTTTCGATGACCGCCTGCGCAGGTTGTACCTTAAACAATTAGCAGATTTGACCCGATTTGCCTCAAGATAGAGGGAGCGATGCCGATCGAATAGGTTGCCGGTCGGCCAGGTTGAGGGAGATCAAACGCATGGCAATGCAGTGGGAGCGGTTGTTAACCACCAAGCGGTACGGACATGAGCATATCAGCCCGCAGGAGATCGGCCGGAGCCATTTCCACAAGGACCATGACCGGATCATCTTTTCCAGTGCTTTCCGGCGGTTGGGCCGTAAGACCCAGGTCCATCCGCTGGCGCTGAACGATCATATCCACACTCGGTTGACTCACTCGGTGGAGGTGGGCAGCGTCGGACGCAGCCTGGGAATCAGGGTTGGCGAGTTAATCGGTTCGCGGCTGCCGGCCTGGGTGACGCCGCACGATATCGGTACTATCGTGCAGTCCGCCTGCCTGGCGCACGACATCGGCAACCCGCCGTTCGGTCACGCCGGCGAGTATGCGATCCGCGACTGGTTCAGGCGCTACGACCAGAATCCACTGTTGGCCGGGCTGAGCGACGCGCAGAAGCTGGATCTGCAGACCTTCGAGGGCAACGCCCAGGGCTTCCGGGTGGTGACCTGTATTGAGAATCACCTGTTCAACGGCGGCCTGCGCTTGACCTATCCGACCCTCGGCAGCCTGCTGAAATATCCCTGGGATTCCAGTCTGGCGGGGGCCAAGGGCAAATTCAGCAGTTTCCAGAGCGAACTGCCGATTTTGAACAAGCTGGCCAGCGAACTGGGCCTGGTGGCGCTCGGCGACAACCATTGGTGTCGCCATCCGCTGACCTACCTGATGGAGGCGGCGGACGATATCTGCTACGCCATTCTCGACCTGGAGGATGCGATCGAGCTGAATATTTTGAGCTTCGACGAGATCAAGCCGATCCTGCTGGAGCTGACCGGTCGCGAGCGGGTCGATGACGATATCCTGACCAGCGGCGCGTCGGCGCGGCGCAAGATCTCGGCGCTGCGCGGCACGGCGATGGAGCATATGGTCGACTCGGTGCTGCAGGCCTTTATCCACCACTACGATGAGATCATGGCCGGCGAGTACCGTGGCGAACTGCTGGCCGATGGTGACCCCGGCGTTCACAGCGGCCTGCAGCGGGCCAAGACGCTGGCTCGCGAACGGGTCTTCCCGGACAGCCGCAAGGCCGAGCTGGAGGTCGGTGCCTACACCACCCTGGGTACCCTGCTGGAAGCCTTCTGCCAGGCGGTCTACGAAAATCACTGTAACGATGGCTCGCTGAGCTATCGCAGCGAGAAGATCCTCAGCCTGATGGGGATCCACTGCCCGGCTGCGGATGCGCCGCTTTATCTGTCCTATATGCGGGCGCTCGATTTTATCAGCGGGATGACCGACAATTACGCCGCCCGGTTGGCGCGCCAGATCGGCGGCCTGGGCTGAGGGAGTACCGCAAAACTACTGCGCTTGGTGATACTGCGTTAAAAATCGGCTCAAAATGCTCATTTACGGCATGTAAACTCCGCTTTTTCGTCGATTATGTGCTTCGCCGCTCTGACGAGTGCCTTGTCTCACCTTCGCTCGCTACATTTTGCGATACTCCCTTAGCCACGCCGGCAAATGTTGTATCCGAAAATCCTGGGGGATCATAAAAATGGCATCACTGCGAGACCAGCTGCAGGGGCTGGTGTATTCCACCGAGCATGGCCGGACCTGTCCGCAGTGCCGGCAGCCCGAGGCTGACTGCATCTGCGATCAGTTGGCCGACCAGGCCCGTCTGGCGGCGTTGGACGGGGTGGTGCGGATCCGTCGCGAAACGTCCGGCCGCAAGGGCAAGGGGGTGACCACCCTGAGTGGCGTACCGTTGGCGGAAGCGGAGCTGAAGACGCTGCTGAAAGAGCTGAAGAAACTCTGCGGCACCGGCGGTGCCTTGAAGGAGGGCGTGCTGGAGATTCAGGGCGACCACCGGGATAAGCTGAAAGCGGCGTTGGAGACACGCGGCTTCAAGGTCAAGCTGGCGGGAGGCTGAGGGTGTTTCAGTCCCGTCAGGGCCGCAAGAAACCAGCCTGCATGGTCTGCCTGGTGATGCGGTTGGCACTGCTGGTGGTGGTCGTCACCTTGCTGTTTGCCGGTAACGGCCTGTCGCGCTTTTTCAGCTGATCGACGAATGCCGTTGCATCGGTTTCGATGCAACGGCACTGCTAACTGCTAACTGCTAACTGCTAACTGCTAACTGCTAACTGCTAACTGCTATCAGACGACTTTGAACTCGGCGATTCGCTGCTCCAACTGGCGAGCCAGCGCGGCCAGCGTTTCGCTGGTTTGCGCGGTAACGCTGGCACCCTCGCTGGTCTCTTCCGCAATCTGCGAAATACTGCTGATATTTCGGTTCATATCCTCTGCTACCGAGCTCTGTTCCGCCACCGCCGTGGCCACCATGGTGTTCATGTCCATGATCGCGTTGACCTGGTCGACGATGGTGGAGATGTAACTGCCTGCCTCCTGGGCACTGCTGGCACTGTTCTGGGTATGTTCATGACCGTTGCGCATCATTTCTACCGCGTTATGGCAGGCCAACTTGAGCCGTTCGTTCAGGGCGCGGATCTGCTCGGTTGACTCCTGGGTTCGCTTGGCAAGCTGGCGGACCTCGTCGGCGACCACCGCGAAGCCGCGTCCCTGCTCACCGGCGCGCGCTGCCTCGATGGCCGCGTTCAATGCCAGCAGGTTGGTCTGGTCGGAGATCTCGCTGATGATGTTGAGGATGTTCTCGACGTCCTCGGTGTCGCGCTCCAGTTGGCTGATGGTACTCAGCAGCCCCTTCATCTCCTCGGCCACGCTGTTGATACGGCTAATGGTGTTGTTGACGATATCGTCGCCTTTGTGGGCCGCGTCATCGGCGTCGTGGCTGCTGCTGGCGGTGCGCTCGGCGGTCTCCGCCACTTCCTGGGCGGTCATTGCCATCTCGTGCATGGCGGCGGCCAGCGCTTCGGTCTCCTCATGCTGGCGTTTGACGCCGGCGAAGGTTTGCGAGGTGGTGGCGGCGGCATTCTCCGATGCCTCCCGAATATGGCTGCAGGATTTCTGCAGCTCGTCGATCAGGGTGCGTAGTTCCTGGATAGTCTCATTGACGTTGCTGGCCAGTCGACCCAGTTCGTCCCGGCTGCGCACCACGGCGCTGGCGGTCAGGTCGCCCTTGGCGACCCGGCGCATGATCTGATTGATCTCGTTCAGCGGGCGGGTGATGCTGCGGGCCAGCATCAGCGCGATATAGGTCACGACGACGAGCACCAGCAGCAGGGTGATGCCGACATTGGTCAGCTTGTCGTAAAACAGGGCGTCGATGTCGTCGATGTACACCCCGGTGCCGATAATCCAACCCCAGGGTTCGAACAGTTTGACGTAGGAGGTCTTCTTGACCGGTTTCATATGCTCGGGGTGGGGCCAGCGGTAGTTGACGCTGCCTTCGCCCGAGGTGCGGGCGACTTCGGTGAAGGCCCGGAACAGAGGGAAGCCGTCCGGGTCCTTGATATGGCGGGCATCTTTGCCGTTCAGCTCCGGCTTCAATGGGTTCAGCACGATCTGCGTATCGAGGTTGGTGATAAACACGTAGTTGCTGTCGTCATAGCGGATGGCGGCAATGGCATCCTTGGCCGCCTGTCGGGCATCGCTCTCGCTCAGCTGTCCGCGCTTGAAGGCCTGGTGGTAGTGCTGCACGATAGAGCTGGCTGTCGAAACCAGTTCCTTCGATTGTAGTTCCCGCGAGTGCTGAAGCTGTTGCCGGAAATCCAGCAGGTTGAATGTTTCTATCGCCAGCGTCAGCCCCAGCAGCAGTACAATGATTGCCGCGAGCTTGTTTCCTACCGACAGATTTCGAATCCATTGCATCGTCTATCCACCTTTAAATCCGTTCAAGATTCGTTTGCCGGAAGGAATGGTTCCGGCGATTCGACTGGGCGTCGTTCAATGACCGGTCGATGACCGGCTTTAGACCGCTGCGGTCCCTGATATTAGGAAAGGTATCTTCCGGCCGATCGGAAGTTGGCAGCCAGTCCTTTTGCGATATTGTTTTTATTAATCCGTAAGACGCTAACGCTTATTGGCTAGTATTACCGTAACTTTGAGCGCGCGTCACTGACATTTGAATCTCCTTATTCTGTCCCACACTGCGTTCCTATCGACGCCAGCGCGCCACCGTCCGTGCGGTTTCCGGTCGCTGTTGCCCGAGCCCTGTTACAACTGGCGGGTGATCCTGTGCAGGCTCGGCCTGACGTTTTCCGGACGCAATTTCTTAAAGCGAATTGCACTTTTGGTGAGCGAACTTTCCAGAATAAAAATAATAATTAGCGCTCGTTCACTATATTGGACGCTGAAACGTTTTCAATTAATTAGATTGCTACGCGATTTCAATTGAAAGGTAAACGGGGTGGCGCACCGGGAGGAGGGCGACTTGATCTGGGTCAAGTTAAAAAAGAGCCGCATGCAGTATGCGGCTCACAAGGGATTTCAAAGAGGAAACTTACAGGCTCTGTTCGGCCAGGTGCAGATCCAGCGTCGCTTTCAGCAGTTTATAGAGCCGGATTGACGCGTCGATCTCGTCCTTGCGGTTGGTCAGGCTTTCGATATTCAGCCCCAACGGCAGGTCCAGGCCGCTGACCGCATCCAGGATCTGGTCCAGGCTGTTGCGGCAGATACGGATCGACTCGGACAGCGGGTCGCGGGCATCGAGAATCCGCCAGCGGGTCGCTTCCGGTACCGAGATACCGAGCCATTCCATGAACTCCAGGGTTTTGGCGCTGCCGCAAGGGGTGAAGGTCAGGATAATTCGCTTCGGCGCGATCCCCTGTTCACGGCAGCTGCGGGCATAGCTGGTCAGCATGTCGACGGTGGCCTGCGGGTTGTAGACTGCCTGAGAGACGAAGAAATCGCAGCCCTGCGCGCTTTTTTCGATCAGCCGCTGGTGTTCGTTGCCCTTCTTGGCATGGCGCTCGGCGATGGTGACGCCGCCCAGCTGGAAGTCGAACTCACTGCCGGCCAGGGTACGGTAGGCATCGGCCAGCGGCAATTTGATCTCGCCGTCGGAGGAGGGGCTGCCGACCAGCACCAGGTCGCGTACGCCGTACTGGTTCCAGGCATCCGCCAGCCACTGGCTGAACTCCGCCGCGCTGCGCTGGGAGACGCTCTTGTAGGTGATCACCGGATGCAGCGACTTGCTACGCAGCAGTTGGGAGTACTCGCGCGGATCGTGGGTCTGCATATAGGGAAACGGCCGCGGTGCGGAGATGCGGCTGCTCTCGTCCTGAATGTCGTAGACGATCAGGCCGTCGAAATCGATATGGCCGAGTCGCGCCAGCAGCTTGTCGGCGATCTCGTCGAGTTGCTCGGGCGGCGTACTGGCCTTGGGCGGCGTGGTGCCGATGAAGTAGAGGCCGCGAGTGCTGTCGGCGAATTTGCTTTTCAGATCCGTTGTCATGGTGCAGGTCACGTCGGAAGTAGTTTGTTTTAATTGCCAACCATTCTAACAATGAATGTTTTTAATGTGTTTAGGTTATATGTTGAAAGTTTTTGCAGTTCAGTTGAGGGAATTTAATGGCCCTGGCAGGGGGGCTTGGGTTGCGGCCGCCTGAGCCTTACACTGCAGTTAACTAGCTTAGCCTCAGTAAGGAATTCATGGGTGAACAAAAAGAAAGGCTTTGATCTGCAGGCGGTCAGCCGGCAACTGGACGAGCAGCCGGCGGAGGGGATTCCGCCGCTGGAACGCTGGAATCCTGAATTCTGCGGCGATATCGACATGCGGATCGCCCGCAACGGCACCTGGTACTACATGGGCACGCCGATCGGCCGTCAGGCGATGGTCGACCTGTTTTCGCGGGTGCTGTGGAAGGAGGGCGACCGTTACTTCCTGAAAACCCCGGTGGAGAAGGTCGGTATCGAGGTCGAGGACGCGCCCTTCCTGATGGTCGCTTGTCAGGTACAACAGGGCGGCCAGGGCCGCGAGCTGGTTTTCACCAGCAGTAACGGTGATCGGGTGGTGGCCGGCGAGGAGCATCCGCTTCGGGTCGAGATAGATCCGGCCAGCGGTGAGCCGAGTCCCTATATCCGGGTGCGGTTCGGCATGGATGGCTTGATCAGCCGGCCGGTGTTCTACCAACTGGTGGAGTTGGCCGAGTTGGAGCAGACTGAGCAGGGTGAACAGCTGGTGGTCGAAAGCTGCGGCCACCGTTTCAGCCTGGGGCGGATCGACGATAATGGCCCGGCTGGCTGAGCGGGGCTGGCAAAACTCCCGCCGCCGGGCCTACTTTGACAGGGGGTATGTTATAGTCCGCTCCCCAACTTTTAACCGATTTAGAAACGAGTAACGATGGCCGGATCTCTACAGGACCAGCTGCTCAATATGGGCGTGGCGAGCAAGAAGCAGGCCCAGCAGGCGAAGCAGCAGAAACGCAAAAAAGCCAAACAGGCGAAAGGTGGCGCCGCGCCGGTAGCCGACCAGCAGGACAGCCAGGCTCAACTGGCCAAAGCGCGGGCCGAAAAGCAGCAGCGTGACCGGGAGCTGAACCGCCAGCGCGAAGCGGAGAAGCAGCAGCGTGCCCAGGCGGCGCAGGCGCGCCAACTGGTGGAGCAGCATGGCAAGCCGGTGCCGGAAGAGGGGCCGGTGGATTACAACTTTGTCCATGGCAAGGTGATCAAGACCCTGCATGTCGACCGTAAACAGCTGGAGATGCTGGCCGCTGGCACCCTGGCGGTGGCATTTCTGGATGACAAGTACTGGCTGTTGGCCGGCGATGTGGCCGAGCGGGTCGCGGCGGTCAGCGGCGAACTGATCGCCAGCCACCACCAGAAGCAGGAACCGGACGAGGACGATCCGTACAAGGATTACCAGATCCCGGATGACCTGATGTGGTGAGATGTGGTTGTAGCAGCGGGCTCCGACCGCGACGGAAGTGGCACGGCACTGCGGGTGTCGCCCTCGGAGCGGGCTGCTACGGGGGCTCTGTAGCAGCGGGCTCCGACCGCGACGGAAGTGGCACGGTCCGCAGGTGTCGCCCGTACCCAAGCGGGCTGCTACGAATCAACCGGAACTATGCCGGTTCGGCGCGCTACTTGCCGCTTGATGCTTAGCGCTTGCCGCTATTTCCCCTTACTGCTCCAGCAGTTCGAAGATTGCCTCGCCCAGTTCGTGCGGGCCCTCGACCACGCCTTCCTCTTCCAGGCTCGGGAACACCGCCACATTGATCGCGTCTCCCGTCAGGCCCGGCAGCCAGCGTTCCATCCACACATCCAGTTTGATGCTGAACGGCTCGCAGCCGGCCCACTCGTCTGATGCCCACTCGGCGGCGTAATCGGGGTGCGGCCAGACCGGGATGCAGGCTTCATCGTCGCTGTTGACCAGCACGAACCCCTCGTCGTCGCGCAGGCTCCAAACTTCTTCCCACTTGGTGATCTTGTCGAGGAAGTGGTTGTAGCGCTGTTCGGCGTCCTGCTTCAGTACGCTTTGACGTTGTTCGTCGGTCAGTTTGTAGGCCATTGGGCACCCTGTTGGTTGATCAAATTCGGAGCGCAGAGCCTACAAGAAAAGCCCGGCCTACGACAGCGTTAAATAGTCAGCATTCCGTGGCTGAATTCGCCAGTAACTACAGCATCCGGAGGCTGGCGGAGCCCTGTTGTCAGTCGAGTGGCCGGAGATCGCCGAACCAGGTCAGTTTCGGCTGCAGCTCGACCACTTCGCCGACGATGATCAGCGCCGGTGCCGGCAGCTGAGCCTGCTGCTGGCGCTCGGCGATATCGGCCAGGCTGCCGGTCAGCACCTGCTGGTCGGCACGGGTGCCGCGCGATACGATCGCCACCGGTGTGGTGGCCGGTTTGCCGTGGGCGATCAACTGCTTACTGAGATGGTCCAGGGTATGCAGCCCCATGTAGAACACCAATGTCTGGTTGGGGTGTATCAGCTCGGCGAAGTTCAGGTCGGCGGTACGGTTCTTCAGCTGGCCGGTAATGAACTTGACCGACTGGGCGTAGCCGCGATGGGTCAGCGGGATACCTGCGTAGGTGGAGCAGGCGCTGGCGGCGGTGATGCCGGGGACCACCTGGAACGGGATATTGTGCTGCTTGAGCTCCTCCAGCTCCTCGCCGCCGCGACCGAAAATGAACGGATCGCCCCCTTTCAGCCGGACCACCCGTTTACCCAGCTTGGCATGTTCCACCAGCAACTGGTTGATGCCCTGCTGCGGCACGCTGTGTTTATCGCGTGCCTTGCCGACGTAAACCAGGTCGGCATCGCGCCGGCACAGTTCCAGGATCTCCTGTGATACCAGCCGGTCGTAAAACACCACATCGGCCTGCTGCATCAGCCGCAGTGCTTTGAATGTCAGCAGTTCCGGGTCGCCGGGGCCGGCGCCGACCAGGTAGACCTCGCCGAGCTGGTGGTGCGGGTCGGCCCGCTCCAGTTTTTGCTCGATCAGCGTATTGGCATCTTCCAGTCGGCCGGCGAACACCTGCTCGGCCACCTGGCCCTGCAACACATCCTCCCAGAACTTGCGGCGCTGGTTGATGGTGCTGAAGCGTTCTTTGACCTGCTGGCGGAACTTGCCGGCCAGCTCGCCGAGCTTGCTGTAGCCGCTGGGGATCAGGGTTTCCAATTTGGCCCGCAGTAGGCGGGCCAACACCGGTGCCTTGCCGCCGGAGGAGATGCCGATCACGATCGGTGAGCGGTCGACGATGGCCGGAAACACGAAGGTGCACAGGCGTGGGTTGTCGACCACGTTGATCGGCACCTGGCGTTCTGCTGCATCGTAGTGCACCCGTTCGTTCAGTGCCTCATCATTGGTCGCCGCCACCACCAGCATTTTGCCGTCGAGCAGGGCACTATGATATTCGCCGATCACCGCTATGCCCTGGTGCTGGTCCAGCAGTAGCTGCAGTTCGTCGCACACCTGATGGCTGACCACGGTGATGGTCGCGCCGGCGCGGGCCAGCAGCCGCGCCTTGCGTAGCGCGATCTGGCCGCCGCCGACCAGCAGCACGTCCTGGGACTGAACCTTGTAAAAAAGCGGTAGGTAATCCACGGCAAGCTCTCCAAACACCGACCGGCCCGCTTACGGCGAGCAACGGCCTGAATACATATTTATTTCGCTATAGTAGCAGCAATTTTTATGCCTGAAAGATATGAATCCGGGCATGCGGCCACAAAAAAAGGCTGGCGAAATGCCTAATGCCAGTCAGTTAAGCCAACTGACTGGTCATTTTGGTTGTTCGGGAAACATCTACGCTAGTCATAGCTTGCAGCTGGCACCTCTATCTACGCCGACTCTGAACGCCCCGAGCACGGCTTGATTCAGCGGCGATCAGGCAAAAAGCTGTCTGAGCGAGGAACGAGCGAGTTCTTTTTGCCAGCCGATGGATCGGGCCGCGCGCAGGATCAGGCGTTCAGTGGAGGCAAGCGGGATTGTTAAGGGCGGAGTCCTTAACGCGCCAGCAGGCAAGATCCCAACTTGGATGCAGACTACATGGCTTGAGGATCGCCGCGGGTCGCGCCTCCCACTAGCCCACATGACAAGCCGAAATACAGGCGTTATAGCTAAGTTCGACTATTTTTCCTGCAATCTTCTACAACAAAAAATCCGGAATCCTGACTAAGGACTCCGGATTTTCTTTTGTACAATCAAAGACTCAATGAGATTAACTGATCGACATTCGGCGAAATGCCAGCCTTTTCAATCTGCTTGATACGCCAGCCTTACAGCTGGGTATGCAGGCCGCATTCGCGGGTTTCGACCGCCTTGGTCGGATCGAAGTAGTTGTCTTCGTTCGGCAGGTCGTGTTCGGCCAGGTAGGCTTGCATCTGCTCTTCGGTCCAGTTGAACAGCGGTGCGACCTTGATAACCCCGTCCTTGCTGGCGGTAACGATATCCAGCGACTGGCGGAACTCGGTCTGGTCCTTGCGGATCGCGTTCAGCCACAGGTCCGGTTTCAGCTCGGCCAGGGCGCGCTGGAACGGCTCCAGCTTGACCTGGCGGGTGAACTCCTCGTGCAGCGGATCGTCGATCTCCGGGATCCCTTTCATCAGCACGTTGCGGCGGGCGCTGGTCATCTGCGGGATATAGGTCTCGATATTCAGGTTCAGGTCGTTGATCACTTTCTCGGCGAAGCGGTAGGTGGCCGAGGTGTTGTAGCCGGAGTCGACCCAGAGCACCTTGATATCCGGCTTGACCTGGGTGGCCATATGCAGGATCACCGCTTCGTACGGGCGGAAGTTGGTGGTCACCAGCGGGTTATCGGACTGCTCGATCGCCCAGGCGATGATCTCCTGCGGCGTCTTGTCTTTCAGCTGTTCGTTGGCGGCGGCCAGATCGATATTCATAACGCTATCCTTTGTCCTGAAAGTCTGTGAAAACGCCCGGCCAGCTAAGCTTGGTCGGGCGTTCGGGGGCGGATTGATCAGCGGCGGAACAGCGGACGCGGATCGTCCGCCGCGCCCTGGTAATCGACGCTGATCTCGTCGAACGCCTCGATAATCTCCGGCTTGAAGCGGTCGTCCGGGATATCGTAGGCATCGAAGCCGCAGCGCTCCATGAACTCCAGCCGGTCGCGGCTGACGTCGCCGATCGCCCGTACCTGGCCGTTGAAGCCGGCCCGGCGCAGCAGGCGGGCGAAGCTGAAGCCGCGGCCGTCGGTGAAGGCCGGGATCTCGATCGCCACCAGTTGCAGCTTGTCGATCTCGGCGATGACGCTGTTGATGTCGTCATCACCGTTGATCAGCACGCCCAGCTGGCGGCCGGCCAGCTGATCCTTCTGGTCCAGGTAGCGGGCCAGCGGCAGCAGCAGGGCGCCGTCGGCCGGCAGGGCCTGTTCGTCTTCGACCCGCAGCCACGGGTCCTGGTCCACCAGTTGGCGATTAATGAGCAGGGGCATAGACACTCTCCTTAAACGGATCCAGGCCGACGCGGCGTACGGTTTCCAGGAAGCTCTCCTGTTCGCTGTCGCGCAGTTCGATATAGGTCAGCAGCAGTTTTTCCAGGGTGTTGGCCACCTCGTCGGCGGGGACTGCCTTGCCCAGTACCTTGCCGAGCGAGGCGTCGGCTTCGGAGGAGCCGCCCAGGGTCAGTTGGTACCAGTCTTCACCTTTCTTATCGACCCCCAGGATACCGATATGGCCGACATGATGGTGGCCGCAGGCGTTGATGCAGCCGGACATGTTGACCCGGATGTTGCCGATATCGTGCAGGTAGTCGACCTGTTCGAATTTCTCGTTGATCTGGTCGGCGATGTTCAGCGTGCGGGCGTTGGCCAGCGAGCAGTAGTCGAACCCCGGGCAGACGATCATGTCGGTCAGGGTACCGATGTTCGGTCGCGCCAGGTTGTTGTCCGCCAGCACCTGCCAGAGGGCGTACAGGTCGCCCTGCTTGACGTCCGCCAGCACCAGGTTCTGGTCATGGGTGGCACGGATCTCGCCGCCGCTGTAGCGGTCGGCCAGGTCGGCCACCAGATCCATCTGGCCATCGCTGATGTCGCCGGCCGGTTTCAGGTACGGCTTCAGCGACACCACCACGATGCGATAACCGGCCACTTTGTGGTTCACGGTATTGCGCTCGTACCAGGTGCGGAAATCTTCGTCGGCCGCCAGTTTGGCGTCAAGGTCGTTGTCGACCGCGCCGGCATCGTAGTCGAACGGCGTGAAGTGGCCCTTGATCCGTTCGATCTCGGCGTCGGTCAGCTTCAGCTCGGAATCGCGGATCTGCGCCCACTCCTGCTCGACCATCTCGCGGAACTTGTCCACGCCCAGGGCGCCGACCAGGATCTTGATCCGCGCCTTGTACTTGTTGTCGCGCCGGCCGTGCAGGTTGTAGACCCGCAGGATCGCCTCCAGATAGGTGAGCAGGTCGTGCTTGGCCACGAACGGACTGATCTGCTTGCCGATCACCGGGGTACGGCCCAGGCCGCCGCCGACCAGTACTTCGAAGCCGATTTCTCCGGCGTCGTTCTTGACCAGGTGCAGGCCGATGTCATGTACCTGGGAGGCGGCACGGTCGTCCGGCCCGCCGGTCACCGCGATCTTGAATTTACGCGGCAGGTAGGCGAACTCCGGGTTCAGGGTCGACCACTGGCGGATGATTTCGCAGTACGGGCGCGGATCTTCCAGCTCGTTGGCGTTGACCCCGGCGTACGGATCGGTGGTGGTGTTACGGATACAGTTGCCGGAGGTCTGGATCGCGTGCATCTGCACTTCGGCCAGTTCGGCCAGGATATCGGGTACCGATTCCAGCGTCGGCCAGTTGTACTGGATGTTGGTGCGGGTCGTGAAGTGGCCGTAGCCTTTGTCATAGGTGCGGGCGATATGGGCCAGCTTACGCAGCTGACGGGACGACATCAGGCCGTACGGGATCGCCACGCGCAGCATCGGCGCCAGGCGCTGGATGTAAAGGCCGTTCATCAGTCGCAGCGCGCGGAACTCCTCATCCGGCAATTCACCCGCCAGGAAGCGGCGTGTCTGGTCGCGGTATTGCGCGACACGCTCGTCAACCAGTTTCTGGTCCACTTCGGTGTACTGGTACATAGTCAGCTCAACCTTTCTTATTTAATCCGCCGCGACAGGGCCGCGGCGGGTTTCACCTCAATTCGTTTTAGTTACAGCGTCTACCGTTTCAGCCTTAGCAAGGCGTCCTCCGGCAAAGGCCGTATTAACCGGCCAGCACGAAGCGCAGGCCGATCGCTAGCAGCACAGAACCCATGATCGGTTGCATCACCCGCGGCGACAGCCGGGTGCCCAGGTGACTGCCGACAAATACCCCCGGCAGCGAGCCGGCCAGCAGGTAGGCCAACAGCTCCAGGTTGACGTTGCCCATCTGCAGGTGGCCGGTGCCGGCAATGCCGGTCAGTACCACTGCGTGCACCAGGTCGGTACCGACAATCGCGGGCATGGTCAGTCGCGGATAGAGCACGATCAACAGTGCGGTTCCCAGGGCGCCGGCACCCACCGACGACAGGGTTACCAGACCACCAAGCAGAATGCCGGTGGCGATGGTGATATAGGGGCGCCAGCGGCGGCCATGGTTGGCCAGCGGATGGTGCTGCCAGGCCATGGCCCGCTCGCGAATCTGGCTACGGAAGAACACTGCGACCGACGTCAGCACCAGTGAGACGCCCAAGGTCAGGTTCATCAGGTGCTCGATCTGCTCCAGGCCGCCCAGACCTCTCAGGTAGTGCAGGGTCAGCAGGCTGCCCGGGATGCTGCCGGTCAGCAGCAGCAGCACGATCTTCCACTCCACCATCTTCTTGCGGGCATAGGAGATCATGCCGCCACATTTGGTCACCGAGGCATACAGCAGGTCGGTGCTGACCGCCATCACCGGCGGGATACCGAAGCCTACGATCAGGATCGGGGTCATCAGCGCGCCGCCACCGATACCGGTCAGGCCGACGATGAATCCCACCACCAATCCCGCGAAGCTGTATGCAATTTCCATAAAGGGTTCCTGTGCGCGCGCTACCCTGCCGTTTGCGCCGGTCTTGCCGAAGGTCAGGACGCAGGGTTCGCCAATCATTGATGGCGCAATGATAGAGAGAGATTAATATAACCTAAAATAATAATTTGAAATTTTGTTATCTTGTTTGGGAATAAGAGGGTGTTTTTAGATAGAGGTGCCTTGAGCGGCGTGGCTGCGGCCAGGGCGTCAAGTGCCGAGCGAAGGTTTGATACAACTATTTGTTATTGATAAATTTCTATTTATTCTTTTTGGTTTTAAAGGCGCTCTGCCATAATGCGCCGCATCATCGCCGAATCTGCGTTCCGCGCGCAGCTGCCCGGCGAACCCGATTAACCACAGCGGAAAGAAGAGTCTGACATGAGTTTGTTGCCGGAACATCGCCTGACCCATCTGCGGCAGCTGGAAGCCGAGAGTATCCATATCATTCGCGAGGTTGCAGCCTCCTTCGAGAATCCGGTGATGCTGTACTCCATCGGTAAGGATTCTTCGGTGATGCTGCATCTGGCGCGCAAGGCCTTTCACCCGGGCAAGCCGCCGTTCCCGCTGATGCACGTCGACACCACCTGGAAGTTCCGCGAGATGATCGAGTTTCGCGACACCATGGCGGAAGAGGCGGGCATGGACCTGATCGTGCATATCAACCAGGAAGGGGTCGATATGGATATCAGCCCGTTCACCCATGGTTCCAAGAAGCACACCGATATCATGAAGACCCAGAGCCTGAAGCAGGCGCTGGACAAGTACAAGTTCGATGCCGCTTTCGGTGGTGCGCGCCGTGACGAAGAGAAGTCCCGCGCCAAGGAACGGGTGTTCTCGTTCCGCGACCAGAACCACCGTTGGGACCCGAAGAACCAGCGCCCGGAACTGTGGAACATCTTCAACACCCGGATCGACAAGGGCGAGAGTATCCGCGTGTTCCCGCTGTCCAACTGGACCGAGCTGGATATCTGGCAGTACATCTACCTGGAGTCGATCCCGATCGTACCGCTGTACTTCTCCGCCAAGCGCCCGGTGGTCGAGCGCGACGGTATGCAGATCATGGTCGACGACGACCGGATGCCGCTGCAAGAGGGTGAAGTACCGGAGATGAAGAGCGTCCGCTTCCGTACCCTGGGCTGCTATCCGCTGACCGGCGCGGTGGAATCCGAGGCCGCCACGCTGCCGGAGATCATCCAGGAGATGCTGCTGACCACCACCTCCGAACGCCAGGGCCGCGCCATCGACCACGACAGCGCCGGCTCGATGGAGCAGAAGAAGATGGAAGGTTATTTCTAGTTTCCAGTGATGAGCATACAGTTGACAGTGACAGGGCGGCCAAGCTGCCAGTCACCGTCAACCTCACTGGATACAGGATGCAAGGATGCAATTTGAAAATCTGGACGTATGGAAACGTAGCGCGCGGCAGTGTGCTGAAGTGTACAAATTTTTCTCAAATCAGGGTCATCGTGTTTTTAAAGACCAGATTTGCCGGTCTGCGCTGTCGATTCCTTGCAATATCGCAGAAGGAGTCGAGCGTGACAGCGCAAAGGAGAAAGTTCGCTTTCTCAATATTGCTAAGGGATCGGCGGCGGAATTCATTACCCAGAGCTACATCGGCATCGAGGCCGGGATATTGGACCGGAGTACCGGTCTGGGCTGGGTGAGAGAGGGACGCGAGATCGCGGCGATGATCGCCGGTTTGACAAATAGAATTAGAGCGGCGGAATCCTGTTAACTGGATACTGGCGACTGTTAACTAGAGAGCTTTCACAATGAGTCACCAGAGCGACCTGATCGCAACCGATATCGAAGCCTACCTGAAGCAGCACGAGAACAAGGAGCTGCTGCGTTTTCTGACCTGTGGCAGTGTGGATGACGGTAAGTCGACCCTGATCGGCCGACTGCTGCATGACTCCAAGATGATCTACGAGGATCAGCTGGCCGCGCTGCAGAGCGACAGCTCGCGGGTTGGCAATGCCGGCGAGGAGCTGGACCTGGCACTGTTGGTCGACGGCCTGCAGGCGGAGCGTGAGCAGGGCATCACCATCGACGTGGCCTACCGCTACTTCTCCACTGCCAAGCGCAAGTTCATCATCGCCGACACCCCGGGACATGAGCAGTACACCCGCAACATGGCCACCGGCGCGTCCACCTGCGACCTGGCGATCATCCTGATCGACGCCCGCCACGGCGTGCAGACCCAGACCAAGCGGCACAGCTTCATCGTCTCGCTGCTGGGCATCAAGCACACCATCGTGGCGGTCAACAAGATGGACCTGGTCGGCTTCTCCGAGCAGCGCTTCGAGGAGATCAAGGCCGACTACCTGGCGTTTGCCGAGTCGCTGAACCTGCCGGACATCAAGTTCGTGCCGCTGTCGGCGCTGAAGGGCGACAACGTGGTCAACCGTTCCGAGCAGTCCCCCTGGTACCAGGGCGAGCCGCTGATGAGCATCCTGGAAAACGTCGAGATCGCCAACGACAAGAACTTCGACGAGCTGCGTTTCCCGGTGCAGTACGTCAACCGTCCGAACCTGGATTTCCGCGGTTACTGCGGCACGCTGTCTTCCGGCGTGGTGCGTCCGGGTGATGCCGTTACCGTGCTGCCGTCCGGCAAATCCAGCAAGGTGAAATCGATCGTCACTTTCGAAGGTGAGATCGACGAGGCGTTTCCGCCGATGTCGGTGACCCTGACGCTGGAGGACGAGATCGATATCTCCCGTGGCGACCTGCTGGTGCACAGCGACAAGGTGCCGCCGGTGACCGACCGCTTCGACGCCACCCTGGTATGGATGGCGGAAACCCCGCTGGTACCGGGCAAGACCTATGATGTTAAGTTGGCGACTCAGGGCGTGGCCGGCAAGGTCAGCGCGATCCACCACCAGATCGACGTCAACACCCTGGCCCAGTCGCCGGCCGATTCGCTGCAGCTGAACAGCATCGCCCGTTGCGAGATCAGCGTCGAACGTCCGGTGGTGGCCGACCCGTATCGCCGTCACGCGGGCACCGGTTCGTTCATCATCGTCGACCGTCTGACCAACGCCACGGTGGCGGCGGGCATGATCTGCGACGGCCAGCTGTCGCAGCGTCGCGATGACGACCTGTTTACTGCAGAGCCGCAGGTGGCCAGTGCCGAGAAAGCGGCGCTGTTCGGCCAGCAGGCGGCCACCGTGCTGCTGCAGGGCGGCGACGCCGAACGTCGCGCCGGTCTGCTGTACGGTGCTGAACGCCGACTGGTGGACAACGGCAACGCAGTGGCGGTGCTTAACGAAGCATCGTTGGGTGAACTGGCCAGCCAGGCGGCAGCGGTTGCCGCACTGCTGAACAGCCAGGGGCTGCTGGTGCTGACCGACAGTGAAGCCTCTTCTGAGTTGGCGCGACTGACGCTGTCACTGGATGGTGGCGCCGGCGAGGGTCGTATCGACCCGCAGGCTGCGCCGGGCCAGCAGATCGATCAGTTGGTCGAGCTGCTGCAGGCGCGCGGATTGGTTTAGCCGGCCGCCGGTGCCGGCTGACTGGCCCCGACACCACCCCTTGCCCCGGCAGGGGGTGGTTGTTATTGAGCCGGACCCGTCAGGGTGCTGTACCGGGCGGTGTTGAATCCGGTAAAATTTAGCCATCTATTTACTTTAGAGTGTTCTAATTTACTGGCTGGCGGTTTTTGCGGCAGGGTAAGTGTTCCACGGAATAGCGACAAACCTATGACTGAATTTCTGCTCATCCTGATCAGTACCGTACTGGTGAACAACTTCGTACTGGTCCAGTTTCTTGGCCTCTGCCCGTTCATGGGGGTGTCCAACAAGCTGGAGTCGGCGATGGGGATGTCGCTGGCCACCACCTTCGTACTGACGCTGTCATCGGTGTGTAGTTACCTGGTGTACACCTATATTCTCGCGCCGCTGGAGCTGACCTTCCTGCGCACCATCTCGTTCATCCTGGTGATCGCGGTGGTGGTGCAGTTCACCGAGATGGTGGTCCATAAGACCAGCCCGCTGCTTTACAAGGTGCTGGGTATCTTCCTGCCGCTGATCACCACCAACTGCGCGGTACTGGGGGTGGCGCTGCTGAACATCAACAAGCAGAACAACTTCATGGAGTCGATCGTCTACGGCTTTGGTGCCGCGGTCGGCTTCTCGATGGCACTGGTGCTGTTCTCGGCGATCCGCGAGCGGGTCGCGGTGGCCGACGTACCGAAGCCATTCCGTGGCTCGGCGATCGGCATGGTCACCGCCGGCCTGATGTCTTTGGCTTTCATGGGCTTTACCGGCCTGGTGCAGTTCTGAACAGGGAGTTCCTATGAGTGCCGTACTCCTCGCCGTTGTCGTATTGCTGGTACTGGGCGCCGTGTTCGGCCTGGTGCTGGGTTACGCCTCGGTCCGTTTCAAGGTAGAGGGCAACCCGCTGGTCGACCAGATCGACGCGCTGCTGCCGCAGACCCAGTGTGGTCAGTGCGGCTACCCGGGCTGCCGTCCCTACGCCGAGGCGATCGCCAACGGCGATGTGATCAACAAGTGTCCGCCGGGCGGTCAGAGCACCATCGACGCGCTGGCCGATCTGCTGGACGTCGAGCCGATGACGCTGGATGCCGAGCATGGCGAAGAAAGCGTCAAGAAGGTCGCCTATATCCGTGAGGATGAGTGCATCGGTTGCACCAAGTGTATCCAGGCCTGCCCGGTGGATGCGATCCTCGGTGCCGCCAAGCAGATGCATACCGTGATCGCCTCCGAATGCACCGGCTGCGACCTCTGCGTCGAACCCTGCCCGGTGGACTGTATAGATATGTTGCCGATAGAAACCACCCTGACGTCCTGGAAGTGGGAGATGCCCACCCCCGGCGTGCAGCTGATCGCCACCGACCGTGGCCGTGGTCCGGTGTTTCAGGGAGCTGATAGCTGATGGGGAAGGTGTTTGCGTTTCATGGTGGTATTCATCCGCCGGAAAACAAAAAACAGTCGACAGTGTTGCCGATCCAGCCGGGCCCGCAGCCGAAGCGGGTACGGTTGTCGCTGCAACAGCATATAGGTGCGCCGGCCGAGCCGATGGTCCAGGTCGGCGACCGGGTGCTGAAAGGGCAGCAGATCGCCGCCCCGGTTGGTCGGATCAGTGCCGCGGTGCACGCCTCGGTGTCCGGCACCGTGACCGCGATCGGAGCGATGCCGGTCGCGCACAGCTCAGGCCTGGATGCACTCTGTATCGAGATCGAAAGCGACGGCCGCGAGCAGTGGGTCGAACGGCAGGGGCTGACGGATTACCGCAGTCTGAAGCGGGTCGATCTGATCGACTATATCCGTAATATGGGCATCGCCGGCATGGGCGGTGCCGGCTTCCCGACCGACGTCAAGCTGCATCTCAGCGAAGACCATATCGTCAACACGCTGATCATCAACGCCGCCGAGTGCGAGCCCTATATCACCGCCGACGATATGCTGATGCGCGAGCGCGCCGAAGAGGTGATCGGCGGCATCGAGGTGATCGCCCACCTGCTCAAGCCGAGCCATATCCTGATCGGTGTCGAGGACAACAAGCCGCAGGCGATCCGGGCGTTGCAACAGGCGCGTCGCGGCAATCCGCTCAATATCGATGTGGCGGTGGTGCCGACCAAGTACCCGTCCGGCGGCGAGAAGCAGCTGATAAAGCTGTTGACCGATGTCGAGGTGCCCAGCGGTCATATCCCGGCCGATGTGGGTATCGTCTGCCAGAACGTCGGCACCACGGTGGCGATTCATCGTGCGGTGCGACATGGCGAGCCGCTGATCTCCCGTATCGTCACCCTGACCGGCGAGGCATTGGCCCAGCCGCAGAACCTGGAGGTGGCGATCGGCACCCCCTTTGCCGACCTGCTCGACGCGGCGAGCCTGAAAGAGGGCCTGCTCAGCCGGCTAGTGGTGGGCGGCCCGATGATGGGCTTTACCGTCGATGACGACGAACTGCCGATCACTAAAACGACCAACTGCCTGATCGCCGCCACCGGTGATGAGATGCCGGCGGCCAACCCGGCCCAGCCCTGTATCCGCTGTGGCCAGTGCGAACAGGTCTGCCCGGCGGAACTGCTGCCGCAACAGCTGCACTGGTTCGCCAAGGGACGCGAGTTCGATAAGGCGCGCCAGCACAACCTGTTCGACTGCATCGAGTGTGGTGCCTGTTCCTATGTCTGCCCGTCGGAGATTCCGTTGGTGCAGTACTACCGCTTCGCCAAGTCGGAGATCCGCCAGGAAGAGGCCGAACAGCGCAAGGCCGAGCACGCCAAGCAGCGCTTCGAAGCCCGTCAGGCGCGGCTGGAGGCTGAAAAAGCCGAGAAAGAGGCGCGTCGCAAGCAGCGTGCCGAAGAGGCGGCCCGTGCCCAGGCGGTCAGAAAGGACAAGTCGGCCGCTGCGACCGCAGCCGCGCCGGCAGAGACCGATACCAAGGCATTGAAAACCGCGGCGGCGGTTGCCCGCACCAAGCTTAAGAAGGCACAGAAGGCCTACGAGACCGGCAAGGAGAGCGGTGCAGAGAACCTGGCCGAACTGGAAGCGGCGTTGAAAGCGGCCGAGCAGAAGGCCAACGAAGCTCAGCAAGCGCTGGAACAGGCCGAGCAGGGCACAGCGGCGTCAGCTGGTTCGGGCGCTGCCGCGCCGGACCTGAAACAGCTGAAGACCAACGCTGCGGTGGCCCGCACCAAGCTGAAGCAGGCCGAGAAGGCGCTGAAGAACGCCGAGGACAAGGGACTCGACGGTATCGACAAGTTGCGCGAGACCGTGAATGCGCTGCAGGCCAAGGCCGATGCCGCCCAACAGGCCTACGACCAGGCCCAGGCGGCACCGGCCCCGACGGCGGCACCGGTCGATATCAAGCAGCTGAAGACCAACGCCGCGGTGGCTCGCACCAAGCTGAAGCAGGCTGAAAAAGCGCTGGCGAAGGCCCAGCAGAGCGGCGAGGGCGATCTCGAGGATTTGCAGGCCAAGCTCTCCGAGCTACAGGCCAAGGCAGATAGTGCCCAACAGGCCTACGAGCAGGCCGAGTCGGGCGCTGGTCAAGCGGGTCAGGCGGTAGCACAGCCGGCGGTCTCCCAGGCTCAGCTCGATGAGCTGAAGGCCGATATGGAGGCGATGCAGGGCAAAGTCGCCAAGGCGCAGCAGGCATTGGACGATGCGCTCGCCAAGGGCAGCCCGGCGGCGGACAAGATGAAGGCCGGCGTCGACAAATTGCAGGCCAAGCTGGATGACGCCAGCAAAGCCTACCAGGATGCCCAGGCCCAGGCATCGCAGGTCGTTGCACAGCCGGCGGTCTCCCAGGCCCAGCTCGACGAGCTGAAGGCCGATATGGAGGCGATGCAGGGCAAAGTCGCCAAGGCGCAGCAGGCGCTGGACGATGCGCTCGCCAAAGGCAGCCCGGCGGCGGACAAGATGAAGGCCGGCGTCGACAAATTGCAGGCCAAGCTGGCTGACGCCAGCAAAGCCTACCAGGATGCCCAGGCACAGGTATCGCAGGCCGTTGCACAGCCGGCGGTCTCCCAGGCCCAGCTCGACGAGCTGAAGGCCGATATGGAGGCGATGCAGGGCAAAGTCGCCAAGGCGCAGCAGGCATTGGACGATGCGGTTGCCAACGGCAGCCCGGCGGCGGACAAGATGAAAGCCGGCGTCGACAAGCTGCAGGCCAAACTGGCTGACGCGCGGGCGGCCTACCAGGCGGCAGGCGGTACTTTACTTGAGGAACCGTCGGAACCAGAGCAGCCGCAAGCGCCGGAGCTGGACCTGAAAGCGCTGAAACAGCAGGTGTCGATCATGCGTACGAAACTGGGCAAGGCCCAGAAAGCGCTAGACGAAGCGGAGCCGCAGGGCACCGATCTATCCGCTCTGCAGGCCGAGGTCGACCAGCTGCAGCAGCGTCACGACGAAGCCAAGCAGCAGTTCGAGGCGGTCGAAGCCGGCCAGATTCAGGCTGCCGCCGCGCAGGGGGTCGACCTGAAGCAGCTCAAGATCGATGCGGCAATGGCCCGGGCGGCGGTTACCAAGGCCGAACGGGCGCTGGAAAAGGCGTTGCAGACCGCCGACGGCGAGTCGGCCGACGAGCAGTTGCAGCAAGAGCTGCAACAGGCGAAACAGAAGGCGGACGCGCTCAACGCAACCCTGAGCCGTTTCGAGTAACCGGTGCGACAGTTTAAGTGAATAATCCGATATGGCGCTGATTCGAGTAACCTCACCCCATGTACACAAGGCCAACCGCACTGCAGATGTGATGCGGCTGGTATTGCTGGCGACCCTGCCCGGTATTGCCGCGCTGAGCTTCTTCTTCGGCTGGGGCACTCTGGTCCAGCTGCTGTGGGCCTCGCTGCTGGCGGTCGGTATGGAAGCGGCGCTGATTAAGCTGCGTCGCCGGCCGGTGCTGTTCTACCTGCGTGATTACAGCGCGGTGGTTACCGCGGTGCTGCTGGCGCTGGCGATTCCACCGTTTGCTCCCTGGTGGCTGACCCTGGTCGGGGTGTTCGTGGCGATCGTGATCGCCAAGCACCTGTACGGCGGCCTGGGGCAGAACCCGTTCAATCCGGCGATGGTGGCCTATGCACTGCTGCTGGTCTCCTTCCCGGTGGAGATGACCCGCTGGGCAGCACCGACGGTGCTGCTGGAAAACGGTACGCTGGGGCTGGGCGACACGCTGGCGTTGATTTTCGCCGGACTGGATCCTGCGCTGGTCGACAGCGTTACCGGTGCCACGCCGCTGGATGCACTGAAACACCGCGGCGGGCTGACCACCGAGGAGGCCTGGCACAGCATCGATGTACTGGCTAACGGTGTCGGTGCCTGGCATGCGGTCAGTGCCGGCTTCTTCATGGGCGGTGTATTCCTGCTGTACCGCAAGGTGTTCACCTGGCATATCCCGGTGTCGATGCTGGCGACCCTGGCGGTACTGAGCACTCTGTTCTTCGGCTTCGCCCCGGACCAGTACGCCGATCCGTTCTTCCACCTGACCGTGGGCGGCACCATGCTGGGGGCGTTCTTCATCGCCACCGACCCGGTCACCGCGGCCACCAGCAACCGGGGCAAGCTGTACTACGGCGCCGGTATCGGCCTGCTGATTTTCATTATCCGCAGCTGGGGCAGCTACCCGGATGCGGTGGCCTTCGCTGTGCTGCTGATGAACCTGGCCGCGCCCTTTATCGATCTGTACAGCCAGCCGCGTACGTACGGCCATGCCCATGCCAAACGCGGCCTGAAGGAGGACAGCTGAGATGGAGATGTTCAGCGCCATTCGTAACAGTACCACCGGCCTGGCGATCTTTGCGGTGGTGACCGCCGGCATGATCGCCCTGACACAGGTGGCCACCAGTGAGCGGATTGAGCACAACGTGCGTGAGGCCGAGGCCAAGGCACTGTACGAGATCCTGCCGCGGGACAGCATCGACAACGACCTGCTGGAGAATACCACCGAGTTCGTCGCGCCGACGCTGCTGGGCCATGAACGGCCGGCCAAGGCCTACCGCGCCCTGCGCGATGGCACGGTGGCGGCGGTGATCCTGCCGGTGGTGGCGCCGGACGGCTACTCCGGCAATATCCAGCTGATCGTCGGTATCAACGCCGACAGTACCCTGGCCGGCGTGCGGGTGTTGGCCCACAAGGAAACGCCGGGGCTGGGCGACAAGGTGGAGTTGAAAAAATCCGACTGGCTGCTCGGTTTCGACGGCAAGACGATGCACGGCGACACCGACAGCAGTTGGGCAGTGAAAAAGGATGGCGGCCAGTTCGACCAGTTTACCGGTGCCACCATTACCCCGCGGGCGGTGGTCAACGCCGTGGGCCGGGCGATCCGTTATTTCCGTAGCAACCGTGCGGCCCTGCTGGGGCTGGGCGAAGAGGTAGCTGAACATGGCAACTGATTACCGCAAGATCACCTTCGACGGCCTGTGGAACAACAACCCGGCGCTGGTACAGCTGCTCGGTCTCTGTCCGCTGCTGGCGGTGACCGGCTCGGTGGTCAACGCGATCGGCCTGGGTGCCGCCAGTACCCTGGTGCTGGTCGGTTCCAACCTGACGGTGTCGGCGTTCCGCAAGTTCGTACCCAGCTCGGTACGGTTGCCGATCTTCGTGATGATCATCGCCTCCTTCGTAACCTGCATCGAACTGCTGATGCAGGCATTCACCTACGACCTTTACCTGATCCTCGGCATCTTTATCCCGCTGATCGTCACCAACTGCGCGATCATGGGGCGGGCCGATGCCTTCGCCTGCAAGAACCCGGTCGGCGCTTCGCTGCTGGATGGCTTGATGATGGGGGCCGGCTTTACCGCGGTGTTGGTGATACTGGGCGCGATGCGTGAAGCGCTCGGCTCCGGCACCCTGTTCGCCGATATGCAGCTGCTGTTCGGGCCGGCGGCGGAGAGCTGGAAGCTGGTACTGGTCGGCGACTATTCCGGCTTCCTGTTTGCCATCCTGCCGCCGGGCGCTTTCGTCGGCATGGGGCTGCTGATCGCGGTGAAGAACATCATCGACGACCGCCTGGAAGAGCGCCGCAAGGCCCAGCAGCCGAAGCCAGAAGCCGGCAGCAAGCGCGTACGTGTGACCGGCTGAGGTGTGGCCGGCTGAGGTGTGACAGGCGGCTGATGTACGCCGTCACGTTCTGCCAATAAAAAACCGGAGCCTGGGGCTCCGGTTTTTTATTGGGGAGTGCGGGGGCTTGGCCGGCAATGGGGCAAGATACCCTGTGAAATGGTGCCAGCCTAGGTGCGGCCGGATGAATCGGGTTCTACTATCCGGTTGCCGCCAGCGTCGGTAGCCAGCCGCCGGGCGGCTGCAGATCGAGCCGCCGCTCGTTGCGTGAAGCGCGGCCGGAGATCTGGTAGCGCCTGCCCCGGTAGGCCCAGACCCGCAGGTCGCACCAAAGTGGCTGCTCCGGAGACAACAGCAGTCGGGACTTGGGCGCGATCTGCTGGGCCATATAACAATGCCCTTTCGCCAGCAGTCGCTGCAGCCGGTGGCGGCCCACCTGCTGTCTGTCCAGTACACCCAGACCGGCGTGGCCATGGCAGGGTTTGAATACCAGCTCTTCCTTGGTGGCCGCCAACTGATCGAGATTGTCCCGGCTGAGCCGGTAGCTGGCAGGCAGGTGGCGGTTCAATAGTGTTCGCTCGTCGGGTTCGATACCCAGCTCAAGGTCCCAGTCCGGTCGTGACAGGTACTGCAACAGTTGCTTGTCGCTGCGGGTGGCGTAGCTGAATGGGTTCGGCGCCACATAGACGCGACTACTGCGATAGGCCTCCAGCAGGGCGCTGAAGCGCGCATCCTGCCAGAAAAAGTCGGTGGAACGATTGACCACCAAGGCCACCGGGCTCCCCTCTACCCGTAGCCGGTCTCCTGCCCACTCCAGTCTTTCCGGCGATGCGATGGCGCTCTGCCAGCCGTCAGCCTGGGCGATGTCGGCCAACAACCGGTGTTCGCTACGAAACTTGCCGCGCTCCAGAGATTCCTGATCATCGAGTATCAGCAACAGTCCGTCGGGGCGGCTGCCGAAAAACAGCGCGGCTTCCTGAGCGATCATCTCGCCGATCAGCTGATAAAACTGCGGATAGCGGAGGGGCTCCGCGACGGCGGGTTGCGTATCCGATAGAAACTGCTCGAAGTACAGCCGGTTTATCTGTGCGGCGAACAGGAAGCCCGAGCCATTGTCGTTGAATTCGATCAGCTTCCAGTCCGCCGGTTGGTTTTCGGGCAGGTGCAGGTCCCAGGCACTGAAAAAGCAGACTTCGGCACGCCGTTGCCGGGCGCTCTCCGGTGCCTGTTGCAGCACCGTATCGATCCAGGCCTTGCGGGTGGTAACTCGTTCGAATGTCTCGATGAAGCGGTCCACCTCATCCAGCACCGATTGCGGGATCAACTGATGGCTGGCCACCACCGAAAACTCGTCCGGTATCCGGTAAGGGGGGCGCTGAAGCATCGCCTGTAAGCGACTGGGTCGATCCGGCATCCCGACACCTGCTGCGACTGACTAGAGGAGGTGGTGAGGGCGAGAAACAGGGCCACTAAAATTTTAGCAGCCTCCGCCACCCTGTCGGGTAGCGAGGGCTGCGAACTGATGTTGACCGGCGCGGCTGGATAATAAAGTCCGCCTTGGTTGGCATATGAGTGATTCCAGTCTGGCAAAAAACGGTCACTGCATTGAAGCCGAGTGCAAATGACGATGCGGCTCGGTGTCTACCTGGGCGCCCGTCATCTTACAAGGCGATTGCTGGCCGCAGTCATCTATAGGCTGCGATCGGCCAGCTCCGTCACCAGTTTGTCCCTTACCCGGTCATGGTGAAAAAACACCCGGCTCATATCGTCCGGTGCCCAGGAGACATTCTCCAGCAGGATCAGGCTGGTCTGACTTTCCGGGTAGTAACTCATCGTGGCGATATAGCTCGGCACATAGCCGCTGTGGCTGTATTCCAATACGCCCGCGGGGTGATCGATCTGCAACGCGAAACCGTAGCCCAGCTCGCCCCAGCGGTGCCGACGCTTAGCTGTGGCTTGGGTCATCTGGGCATAGCTGCGGTCAGATAATAGCTTCCCCTGATGCAGGCAGCGGTTCCATCGATGCAGGTCGCCGGCGGTACCGCTTAGCCCGCCGGACGGGTAGGCATCCGCAGGTGGCTGCCAATCGGCGCGGGCCAGCTGATACGCTGCGGATTCGTGGTAGCCGATTGCCGCCGGAATAAAGGCTGGGGTGCGGCTTGTGTCGAAGCCGACGGTCGCACTGCTCATTCCGCACTGCTGGAACAGTTCCGCCGCCAGGTCGGCAAACTCTCGGCCGGTAACCTTGGTCAGAAGCTGGCCGAGCAGGTTGTAACCGTAATTGGAGTAGGCGAAGTTGCTGCCTGGCTGGAATACGGGCGGCTGTCCGGGGCGCTTAAGGCCGCTGGTATGGTTCAACAGCTGGCCGGCGGTGATATGTTCGGACCCATTCTTGTCCAGTGTCGGCAGGTAGTGGCGGATCGGCTCGTCTAGCGCCAGTAGCCCCTGTTCGACCGCCCTGAGTGTTAGCGCGGCAGTGATCTGCTTGCTGAGTGAGCCCAGGCCAAAGCGCTGTTCGACGCTGACCGGTATTTGGCGTTGCCGGTCGGCCAGGCCTTGGCGGTACTGAAAAATATGCTGATCGTTGCGGGCGATCAGCAGCACGCCGTTGAAAGGGCGTGGTTGCTGCTTTTGCAGTAGGGCGGTGAGTTCCTGGGCCAGCCTCTCGGCAAGCGGCTTATCGGCTGCTCGGCCCGGCGGGGCCAGGCAGAGTGTTAGCAGTGCGCATATGGTCAAAAACGGCAATGGTATGCTGGCGAGCATTGGATCATCCCTGAACGCTGGTAAATGGCGGCGGCCATTGTAGGGTCAGGCACTGGTTTTGGTAAACGGGATCGGTGGGAATTAATAGCGCACCTGGGAGCCACTCTCCTTTTTCGCCAGGTACATCTTCTCATCGCCTTTTTTGATCAGCTGCTCCTCGTCGAAATATTCATCGGGACCGGTCTCCACCATACCGATGCTCAGATGGAAGTCCGGGTATTTCGCATGGAAAGCTTCGAGCAACCGCTCGCAAATCTCGTTGGCGTCGGCGATCTGGCATTCGGGCAAAACCACGCAGAATTCGTCGCCGCCATAACGGCAGGGGATATCGGTTTCGCGCAGGCAGTGGGTTAGAATCTGGCCGATCGCTTTCAGGACCTCGTCTCCCTTGATATGGCCGTAGGTATCATTGATCTCCTTGAAGTTATCGATATCGAAATAGAGCAGTGACAACTTGGTCTTGCGCCTTTTCGCCATGGTGAGTTCCCGCCTGAGCAGCTCTTTCATCGCGCGCTGGTTATAGGTGTGGGTGAGCGAGTCCATCTTGGCCTGCTCCTCCAATTGTCGGGTGCGCTCGGCAACCTTCTCCTCCAAGCTTTTGGCGTATAGTTCGGTCCGCTTTTTGGCGGTTTCGATCTCACCCACCAGGCTGTCGATATAGGTGTCGAACACCAGCGTAATATCGAAATAGATCAGTTTGTTCAGGATAACGAGCGTCTCGGACAGCTGGTCGGAATCGCCGAGGGCGCGCCTCAGGGTGGTGACGATTATCTCCTCCAGGCTCCTGACGGCGGACAGGTAAAGCTTGGGTTCGACACCGATCCGTTTATGGACCATGCCGATACGCAGGCGGTTATTGACGTATTCGCTGTCGTAGTGGCCGGCGAACAGGTCGATCACGTATCTCCGTTGTGCCGTACTCAATCGACTGAGCGTATCCGCATCGCCGATCAACAGCGAGATCTCGTCGATCTCGGTCTGCTTGGAATAGAACTCGTCGACGATGGCGTCGACATTTTCTTCGATGATCTGCTTGTATCGGGTCAGCTGGCTGAGCGAAGCCTTATCGAGATTAAGCAACTCCATACGGTTGTTGATCTCGACATCGCTGATCCGCATCTGCTCGAGCAGCGTTTGCTGTGTGCGCTTTCTCAATGTGCGTCTCCTTCCTGGACCTACGCCGATGAAGCCTTCCTGATACTAATTCAGTTTTTCTGAAAAATTTATTTACAAAGTGTATGGGCAGGCTTTTTTAGTCGTATGAAAACAATATTTATCAGATGCTGCTGAATCAATGAGCGCCAGGTTCAATATAGTTCAGCCTGTCGCTGTTGAGCTGACCGGGAAGAGAGGAGGAGGGGCCGATGGGACTGAGCCCCATCGGCGTTGGCCGGTCGTGGGGTTAGCCGCGGTTGAGCAGTTCGCGCAGGTCGATGATGGCCGCGTTGGCGCGGGAGATGTAATTGGCCATCACCAGCGAGTGGTTGGCGAAGACGCCGAAGCCGCCGCCGTTCAGGATTACCGGGCTCCAGACGGTGTCCTGGGTCGCTTCCAGTTCGCGGATGATCTGGCGCAGGCTGACCCGGGCGTTCTTCTTGTCCAGTACCGGGCCGAAATCGGTCTCGATCGCCTTCAAGAAGTGCAGGATCGCCCAGGCGGAACCGCGTGCTTCGTAGAACACGTCGTCGATCTCCAGCCAGGGGGTCTTCACTTCGGTTTCGGCACCGGTAGCGGTGGACTGGCTGGCGGCCGGATCGCCGGCCAGGTCGGTGTTCAGCCGTTTCTGGCCGACGCTGGCGCTGAGCCGCTGCGACAGGCTGCCGAGCCGGGTCTGCACGTCACCGAGCCAGTTGTTCAGGTTGTCGGCGCGGGCGAAGAACTGGGACTGCTTGGCGCTGCTGTCGCCCAGTGCCTGCCAGTACTGATCCAGTGCTTTAAGTCCCTTCTTGTACTGGGACTCGGAGGAGGGCAGCAGCCAGCTGGAGGCATCGTAGTTGAACTTGGGTTCGGCGTCGGTCAACGCCGGGATCTCCACCGATTGCGACTGCGAGCGGCTGAAGTCCTTGCGCAGCGCGCGGCTCAGGTCGCGGGCCTGGATCAGTGCGCCGTACTCCCAGTTGCTGATGTTGTCCAGCCAGACACCCGGCGGCAAGCGGTCGTTATGGGTAAAGCCGCCCGGCTTGTGCAGCAGGGTGTCGATTACCTGGTGCAGGCTGTAAACCGTGGTGTAGCCGGTGGTGGGCTGCAGGCCACGGGCCTCAGCGTCGGCCTTGGCCTCGCGGGCCGGCTCGAAGGCCGCCGGGGTAAAGCTCCAGTACAGGCCGACCGGCAGCGCCAGCAGCAGATAGGCCAGCAGTAGGCCAGCCAGCCAGCGAGCGATCTTGCCGCCGGGCAGGCGGTCCCACAGGTCCAGGGTGGTGTCGAGCATCTGATCGAGTTGTGTCCGCATGGGGCTCCTTCCGTACAGTCGATGGTGCAGCGCGTAGCTTAGCCGATTTCCGCTTCGCTTACCCGCTTGCGTCGGCGCAGGCTGTACAGGCTTTCACAGGTATAGATCGCCAACGCGCTCCAGATCATCATGAATGCCATCGCCCGTTCGCCTTCAAAGGGTTCAGCGTACACCCAGATGCCGATCAATAGCTGAATGCTCGGGGCGAGGTATTGCAGTATGCCAAGGGTGGCCAGCGAGATTCGTTGGGCGCCGTAGGCGAACAGGATCAGCGGCACCGCAGTGGCGGCACCGGTACCGATCAGCAGCAGATCCTGCTGCAGCTCGAACTGGCCGAAGCTGCCGTCGCCGCGGCTGCCGAGCCAGAGGATATAGCCCAGTGCCGGCAGGAACAGCATGGCGGTTTCCAGCGCCTGGCCCTCCAGCGATGGCAGTGAGGCTTTCTTGCGCAACAGCCCGTAGAAACCGAAGGTGAGGGCCAGCGTCAGCGCGATCCAGGGCAGCTGGCCGTAGCTGAGGGTCAGGTAGAGCACGCCGCAGCTGGCCAGGGCGATCGACAGCCACTGGATCGGCCGTAGCCGCTCCTGCAGGAACAACACCCCTAGCAGCACGCTGACCAGCGGATTGATGTAGTAGCCGAGGCTGGCCTCGACGATATAGCCGTTGTTGACCGACCAGATATAGGTCAGCCAGTTCAGCGCCAGCAGCAGCGCACAGCCGAGGCTGTTCAACAGCGTGCCGGGTGAACGCAGTGCCGTACCGAGCCAGCGCCAGCGGCGCAGGCAGAGTAACAGCAGGCTGAGCAGCAGCATCGACCAGACCATCCGGTGGGTCAGGATCTGGTCAGCCGGCACTGCATCCAGCGCTTTCCAGTACAGGGGCAGGAAGCCCCACAGGGTGAAGGCGGCCAGCGCCGACAGGATTCCGTGGTTCATTGGGTCGTCCGTTTGCGGAGTCAGCGTTCGAGCTGTCCGTGTCAGTCCGTTGATCTTTCGGGTTGGTGGTAGTCGGGCCGGATCAGATCTGGCGCTGGCGCTGCGCCAGTATGCCCAGGGCGATAAAGATCAGCCCGATCGCCGGCGCCAGATAAAGACCGGGGATCCGTGCCAGCTGTCCCGCCAGCAGTGGCGTCAGCCAGACCGTCAGCAGTCCGTAGCCGAACGCGCAGACCAGCACGAACACCAGGGTGCGGATCAGGAAATGGTGGCGGGCGATCAGCCGCTTGATGGCGTTGTTGATGTCGCTGCCGTAGATCACCAGCACGGTGGCAATCATCGCCATGGCGCACTGGTTCAGGTAGGGGCGTACCTGGTGAGACAGAGAGATCAGAATCTCCATGATGGCTCGAGCTTCCTGCGGATCGGTAAAGAGGCGATTGTAGCGCGAAAGAAACCGACTGACAGTCCTGTCAGTTGGTTTTTTTGCGGTTGCTGCACGCCACATTGCGCGGCGTGCGCCGGACCGGGCCTTACATCTCGGGGCAGAACATCTCGTGCAGGGTGCCGATGATGCGTTTGGCGGTGTCGCCGTGTAGTGAGTAGTAGATCGTCTGGGACTCGCGGCGGGTTTGTACCAGGCCGTCCTTGCGCAATACCGCCAGATGCTGGGACAGTGCCGACTGGCTCAGGTCCAGGCAGCGGTTGAGCTCGGAGACCGACAGCTCCTTGCCATCGAGATGGCAGAGGATCAGCAACCGGCTCTCATTGCCCAGTGCCTTCATCAGCTGGGCGGCGCGGCTGGCGTTTGCTCGCATCATCGCCAGGGTCGCGCTATCGGGTGTTGGTGGGGTGCTTGTCTGTGCAGTGTTCAAAGTGTCACTCCGGAATAGTCGTTCTTATTGTAAGTGTTATCCCTCGGCGGTTGGATTCTAAAGCAAGGGTTATTGAATCTCAATTCGCTAATGTAGCCTGTTTACATATTAGAATAATCTAATATACTTGCCAGAACATCTCGCCAATCAACTGCTTGAAATGAGGAACTGCCGGATGTCACTTGCCGATCGCCTGGTTGTCGGTGCTATGCGCTACCCCAGACGGATCTTCCTGGTATTGACCGCCATCGTGCTGCTGGCCGGCTGGCAACTGCCCTCCATTCAGGTGGATACCGACCCGGAGAACATGCTGCCGCACGACCAGCCCGACCGGCTGTTCCACGACAGGATGAAGCAGCGCTTCGCCCTGTATGACCTGATCGTGGTCGGCGTGGTCAACGAGCAGCATCCGGCCGGTATCTACAACAGCCAGACCCTGGCTCAACTGCACACGTTGAGTGCGTCGATCGCCGAGATGGCCGGGGTGGTGCGCCAGGAGCAGATGGCGCTGGACCGGGTCGACAATATCCGCCAGCAGCCGGGCGGCGGTATCCGCTTCGACTGGCTGATGAAGCAGCCGCCGGCCGATCAGGCTGGCGCGGGGGAGGTCCGTCGGGCGGTCGAGCGGTTGCCGCTGCTGCAGAACACCCTGGTGTCGGGTGACGGCCGGGCGGCGGCGCTCTACGTGCCGATCGTCGACAAGTCGGAGAGCTACCGGTTGGCCAATGAGATCCAGGCGGTGATCGATACCCTCGACCCGGCCGACCAGTACCATATCGCCGGCCTGCCGGTGGCGGAGGACACCTTCGGCGTGGAGATGTTCGTGCAGATGGCGATCTCGGCGCCGCTGGCCGGGCTGATGATCTTCCTGCTGATGTGGCTGTTCTTCCGCTCGATGCTGCTGGTCGGCGCGGCGATGATCGTCGCGCTGGTGTCGGTGATCGTCACCATGGGCTTGCTGATCGGCCAGGGCTACACCGTGCACATCATGAGTTCGATGATCCCGATCTTCCTGATGCCGATCGCGGTGGTGGATTCGGTGCATATCCTGTCGGAGTTCGCCGACCGTTACCGGCCGGGTGAGGAGCCGAAAGCGGCGTTGCGCACGGTGATGGCGCACCTGTTCACGCCGATGCTGTACACCTCGCTGACCTCGGCGGTCGGCTTTGCCTCGCTGGCGTTTACGCCGATCCCGCCGGTGCAGGTGTTCGGACTGCACGTGGCGTTCGGCATCCTGCTGGCGTTCCTGCTGACGGTGCTGTTCGTGCCGGCCTATATCGCCAGCCTGTCGCCGGCACGGCTGGCCAGGCTGAAGGATCACCGGATCGATGAGAATACCCAGGGACTGCTGGCGCGGCTGCTGTCCGCCACCGGGCGTTTCGCACTGCTCCGCGCCAAGGGGCTGCTGATACTGTTCGCCGCCCTGGCGGCGCTGTCGCTGTACGGCGTCAGCCAGATCCAGATCAACGACAACCCGGTGCGCTGGTTCAAGCAGGACCATCGGCTGCGGGTGGCCGACCGGGTAATGAACGAACACTTCGCCGGCATCTACGATGCCTTCCTGGTATTGGAGAAAGCGTCCGACGGTTCCGGCACCGAGGCACTGGATCGGCGGTTAGACCAGCTGGCGCAGCAGTATGGCCTGCAACAGCCGCTGGCCGCTATTCGCAATGCGACTGAAACGAATGAACTGCAGAGCTATGGCAATGCGCTGATCGTCGCGTTCGATGAGGCCAGCTTCAGCGGTTCTGCCGAGGATGAAGCCGGCTGGTTGGCACTGATCGACACGGTCGAGCAGGCGCAGATGCAAGCCAGGTATTTCCTCGATCCCGAAGCGCTCGGATATCTGGATCGCCTGCAAGCCTACCTCGACGCTAACGACCGGGTGGGTAAGTCCAATGCGCTGCCGACGCTGGTCAAGACCGTCTATCGCGAGCTGCAGGGCGGCGCCGATGAACAGTACCGGCTGCCGGCTAGCCAGCAGGCGGTGGCCCAGACCCTGCTGAGCTTCCAGTCATCCCACCGGCCGACCGACCTCTGGCATATGGTGACCCCGGATTACCGTTCGGCGGCGATCTGGCTGCAGCTGAAAAGCGGCGACAACCGCGACATGAGCGCGGTGATCGAACAGGTCGACGCCTACCTGGCCACTCATCCGCTGCCGCCGGGGGTGAGCGCCAACTGGGCCGGGCTGACCTACATCAACGTGGTCTGGCAGGAGCAGATGGTCAGCGGCATGCTGGCCAGCCTGCTGAGCGCCTTCGTGGCGGTGCTGCTGATGATGATCCTGCTGTTCCGCTCGCTGACGCTGGGGCTGCTGTCGATGCTGCCGTTATCCGTGACCATCCTGTTCATATACGGATTGATCGGCTGGGTCGGCAAGGATTACGACATGCCGATCGCGGTGCTGTCGGCGCTGACGCTGGGGCTGTCGGTGGATTTCGCGATCCACTACCTGGAGCGGGCCCGGGCGATCTTCCGCCGCAGCGGTGAGTGGCCGGCGACGGTCGCCGAGCTCTATCAGGGACCGTCGCGGGCGATCAGCCGCAACGCGGTGGTGATCGCCATCGGCTTCACCCCGCTGCTGCTGGCGCCGCTGGTGCCTTACATCACCGTCGGCTTTTTCCTGGCCACCATCATGGCGGTGTCGGCGCTGGTCACGCTGCTGTTGCTGCCGGCGGTGATCGGTCTGATCAAAGGTAAGCAACGCCTGTTCGGCGTGCGGGAGGAGATCGAGAATGTATAATTGGCTTGCACGCAGTCTGGTACTGCTCGGGGCGATGCTGAGCAATGTATCCCTGGCGGCCGATTTGACCGATGTCGACGAGATCGTCCGCCGCGCCAACCTGGCCGCTTACTACCAGGGCGCCGACGGCCGGGCCGAGGCGCGGATGATCATCCGCGACGGACAGGGGCGTGAGCAGATGCGCCAGTTCACCATTCTCAGGCGCGACCGGAGTGACGGCGGCGACCAGGATTTCCTGGTGGTGTTCAGCCGCCCGGCGGACGTGCGCAACACCGTCTTCATGGTCGCCAAGCACACCGAGGGCGAGGACGACCGCTGGCTGTACCTGCCCAGCCTGGATCTGGTCAAGCGAATCTCAGCCGGTGACAAGCGGACCAGCTTTGTCGGGTCGCACTATTTCTACGAGGATGTTTCCGGCCGTAATATCCGCGACGACCAGCACCGCCTGCTGGGCAGCGACGAGCGTTTCTACCTGATCGGCAGCACGCCGAAAGACCCGGCCAGCGTCGAGTTCGCCCGCTATCAGGTGTGGATCGACAAGCAAACCTTCCTGCCGATGACCATCGAGTATTACGACAGCGGCGACCGCTCATACCGCAAGGTGGAGGTGATTGAAACGGAGACTGTGCAGGGGCATCCGACCGTGACCCGCTCACAGGTCAGCGACCTGCGCTCCGGTGGCAGCACCCGCATGGAGTTCCGTTTTATCCGCTATGATCTGGGGATGGAACCGGGCCTGTTCAGCGAACGCTCGCTGCGCAATCCGCCCCGTGAATGGTTGCAGCGGCCGCATTAATTATCAATGGGCCAGAAGGATGGCGCTGATGGAGGCTAGATAAATCATGCGACTGGGAGTGGCTGGCCTGCTGGTGTTGCTATTATCGACCCCACTTGCCCGGGCAGTGGGTCAACCGGCCGATACAACGGATGACTGGGGAGATGACAGCTGGGCCGAGGAGTCCTGGGATACGACGGCGGAAAGTGGCCCGCGCTGGCACGGTTTCTACGAAGTGGGACTGGGCGGACGGCTGGCGGACGATGCGGTGCTGGATGAGCGGCTGACGCTGGCGGAAACCCGGCTCCGACTGGAACGGGAGCAGTATCTCGGCGACTACCGCTACAGCCTGAAGGCCGATCTCTGGGCCGATGGCGTCGAGCACGGCCTGCACGGCCGGTTGCGCGAGGCGCTGCTGTCGTTCAGTCCGAGCGACCGGCTGGATCTGCGCATCGGCCAGCAGGTGCTGACTTGGGGTACCGGAGATCTGCTGTTCCTAAACGACCTGTTCGCCAAGGACTGGGTATCGTTTTTCAGTGGCCGCGAAGATGGCTACCTGAAAGCGCCGGCCGCCACCGTCAAGGCCAGCTACTACAGCGGTGCCGGCGCCAACCTGGACCTGGTCTGGACGCCGCGTTTTCGCAGCGACAACTTTATCGACGGTGAGCGGTTCAGTTACTTCTCGCCGCTGACCGGCAGCAATGTGGCGGCACCGGACGGCCATCTGCAACCGCAACGGCCTGAGCATGATCTGGACAATGGCGAGTTTGCTGCCCGGCTGTTCGGTCGTCGTGACGGCACCGAGTGGGCACTGTACGCCTATCGCGGTTTCTGGAAACAGCCCAATGCGGTCGATCCGGCCGGCCAGTTCTACTTCAGCCGGCTGACCGCGCTCGGCGCCAGTCTGCGTGGCAACCTGGCCGGCGGTATCGGCTATACGGAGCTGGCCTGGTACGAAGGCGAGGATGGCAGTGGCGGCGATCCGCTATTGCCGAACGACCAGTTGCGGCTGTTAGCCGGCTACGAGCGGGAGCTGCGACCCAAGCTGACTCTCGGTGTGCAGTACTACCTGGAGTGGCTGCAGGATCACGCTGCGCTGGCCGCCAATGACGGCGACTCGCCGTACCGGCCCGACGAGTACCGCCAACTGTGGACGCTGCGGCTGACCTACCGGGCCATGCAGGACAACCTGACGCTGAGCTGGTTCAGCTTCTGGTCGCCGAGCGACCAGGACTACTACCTGCGCCCGTCGCTCAGCTACCGATTCGACGACCAGCTGTCGCTGACCGTCGGCGGTAACCTGTTCGGTGGCGATCAGTCGCATACCTTCTTCGGCCAGTTCGAGGACGCTTCCAACCTCTATGCCCGGCTGCGCTACAGTTTTTAACTCAGGTAATAGTTTTGAGTTAACAGGTTTTAGTTAACAGAGTTGAGTTAACAGCGGGCCCCGCCTCAGTGCCAATTTGCTATTTCAACCAGGCTTTGTAGGAGGCGCGTCCCGCGGCGACGGATTCAGTTCGTTCTGGCCGAATATGAATATCCGTCGCTATGGGGTCGGTTTTTCCGGATTTTTGTAAGCTTTTAGTTAACGGGTTTTAGTTAACAGAGTTGAGTTAACAGCGACCCAGTCTCAGTGCCAGTTTGCTATCGCAGCCAGGCTTTGTAGGAGGCGTGCCCCGCGGCGACGGATCGTAGGTTGGGATGAGGCCGAATCCCAACAGAGTTGGCTTGAGATCCATCCCTGGTGGCGATCTTCCATAACAACGGTCGACTAAGCCGCCTTGCCGACCTCGTCGATCAGCTTCTGCGCCTCCTCACCGACGATCTGTAGCGCCCGTTCGACCCGCGCGTTCATCTCCGGCGCGAAGTTAATCCGGATACAGTTCTGGAAACGGGTCGAGGCGCTGAACAGCGGCCCCGGCGCCACGCTGACGCCGCGTGCCTGGGTGCGCTCGTTGAGCTGCTCGGCATCGACCTGCTGCGGTAGCTCCACCCACAACAGGTAGCCGCCCTGCGGTCGGCTGGCGCGGGTGCCCTCCGGCAGGTAGCGGGCTACCCATTCCAGCATCCGGTCACGGTTCTGCTTGTAGCTGGCGCGCATCTTGCGCAGGTGGCGCTCGTAACCACCCTGGGCGATGAATTCCGCTACCGCCAGCTGCGGCAGAGTGGTGCTGGCCATGCTGGTAACGTATTTCATGTGCATCACCTGCATCAGGTACTGGCCCGGCGCTACCCAGCCGACCCGCAACCCCGGGGCGATACTCTTCGAGGTGGCCGAACAGAGAATCACCCGGCCCTCCTGGTCGAACGATTTGATGGTGCGCGGTCGCGGGTAGCTGTAGCTCAGGTCGCCGTAGATATCGTCCTCGATGATCGGCAGGTCATATTTGCGCGCCAGTTCCAGCAGCCGCTGCTTGTGGCTGTCCGGCATGCAGTAACCGGCCGGGTTGTTGAAGGTCGGGGTGGTCAGGATCGCCTTCACCGGCCACTGCTCCAGCGCCAGCTCCAGCGCTTCCAGGCTCATGCCGGTTTCCGGGTGGCAGGGGATCTCCAGCGCCTGCAGGCCGTTGGCTTCGATCGCCTGCAATGAGCCGAAGAAGCCTGGCGAATCCACCGCGATGATATCGCCGGCCTGTGAGATCGCCCGCAGGCTGGTGGACAATGCCTCCTGGCAGCCGGTGGTGACGATGATCTCCTCGGCCGCCAACCGGCAGCCGGAATCGACCGCCAGGCGGGCGACCTGGTGGCGCAACTCGTCGGCGCCGTGCAGCTGGTCGTAGGCCAGTCCGCGCAGGCCGACCCGGCGGTTCAGGTCGCTGAGGATGGTCTGCAGCGGCTTCAGGGTCGGCGCTTCCAGGTTGGGTAGCGCGACGCTGAGGTAGACCATGTTGCGGTCTTCCGGCTGCGACATCATGTGCAGCACCTGTTGCCAGCGCGACACCCGCAGCGGCTTATGCAGGGTGCTGCTGGTACTGGGCAGCGGTGGCACCTCGATACGCGGTGACACGTAATAGCCGGACTTGGGGCGCGGCTGGGCCAGCCCGCGGTCTTCCAACAGGCGATAGGCTTCCTGTACCGTGGAGATGCTGACGCCGTGTTCCTGGCTCAGGCTGCGGATCGACGGCAGTTTGTCGCCGCTGCGAAAATAGCCCTGCTCGATCCGTTGCGCCAGGGTATCGGCCAGCTGTTCATACAGTTTCATCACGCGCTCCGGTGGTGTGCCGCCAACCGGTACAGTTGGTTGCCCCGGCTGGCAATACAGATCTGTTTCTATAGGTCTGTATGGTGTCTTATTTGTTGTTTTTGGATCTGTAATGGTTTCAGCTGTGGCCCTAAACTGCAACAACTTTCAATGAAGGGGTTGCAGCGATGATTTTCTATCTGAAACTGGGGCCGTTGCTCGAACAGGGGTTGCGGTTGTTAAGACAATGGCGGCACCGGGCCCGTAGCCGCCGTCAATTGCTGGCGCTGGACGAGCAGCGCCTGAAGGACACGGGGCTGAGCAGGGCCGAGGCGTTGCGAGAGGGTTGCAAGCCGTTCTGGCAGTCGTGAATCAAGGCGTGAGCCAAGCCCTGAAATAGGCCGTGAACCAAGCCGTCAAACATGCCGTGAACTAAAGGAGAGAGGGTGTGCGGAACAAGATCGAGTACAGATTACTGGACGTATTTACCGAGCTGCCGTTCGGCGGCAATCAACTGGCGGTCTTCCCGCAGGCCGAGGGGCTGTCGACGGAACTGATGCAGCGGTTGGCCAACGAGCTGAATTTGGCGGAAACCACCTTCGTCAGCGCGGGCGAGGGCGAGCGGGAGCCTCGGGTGCGGATCTTCACCCCGGCATTCGAGATGCCGTTCGCCGGCCACCCGACCATCGGCACCGCGATCTGCCTGGCGATGCTGGACGGCGACAACGGCCGGAGCGAATGGACACTGCAGGAAAATGTCGGCCCGGTGTCGGTGCGGGTCGATCTAGACGGGGCTCAGCCGCGCGCCACCCTGGCGGTGGCCCAGCTACCGGAGGTCAGCGAATCCTCGCTGAGCCGCGCCGATGCGGCGGCGCTGTTGGGCGTGGCTGAAGCCGAGGTGATCGCCGAGCCGTTGATCTCCAGCTGCGGTTATCCGTTCCAGGTGATTCAGCTGGCCAGTGCCGAGGCGGTGGCCCGGACCACGGTGCAGAGCGCCGCCTGGCAGCGGTTGCTGGCCGATCATCCGGTGCCCGATCTGTACGTGGTTTCTGTCGACGGCGACCGGGCCAAGGTGCGGATGTTCTGTATCGAGATCGGTATCCAGGAGGACCCGGCCACCGGCAGTGCCGCCGCAGCGTTGGCGGGAGTATTGGCGCAACCGCTGACGGATGGCGACTATCGTTACCTGCTTAGCCAGGGTGAGGAGCTGGGCCGGCCCAGCCAGCTGCAGCTGGATTTCAGCAAGCGGCAGGGCGCGGTAAGCGCGGTCGAAGTCAGCGGCAGTGCCCGGCTGGTGGGCGAGGGGGCGTTCTATCTGGATCAGTTGTGCTTGCAGCGCGGCTAGGTAATCGGAACGAGGCTCGGCCTGGGCTGCCAACCATCCTGGTTAGAGTTAGCTCTGCTGAACTATTTATGACAGCGCGCTGAACTGGTCATTATTTTAAGCCAATATGGCGGTCCAGGGCATTTCCAACTAATGGACGAAGTTAGTTGGAAACTGAAGGTGCCCTGATCCGCCTTATGATTCAGTACTGATAGCTAAAAAGTTTCATTAACTAGAGCTATGTCTGTTTGTTACCTTAAACTGTTCAAGGAGTAAAGATGACTCTTTTATAGATTTCTCAATCTCCGCAAATCTCTTCTCACCTGCTACGCTAGCGTCCGCAGCATTTCGTGATACTTCGGAAATTGACGTTATACTTTCATTTATGCTGGAGGTTACCGCAGTCTGTTCGTGGGTAGCCGAGGCAATTTGATAGTTACGGTCGTTAATCTCAGAAACAGCCCCTGTAATCTTCAAGAACGACTCTCCTGCACCGGTGGCTTCAGAAACGCCGGATGCGGTAGCTCTAATGCTTTTTTCCATCGCCTGAACCGCGTCATTAGCGCCCTTATCAAGTCGTTGAATCATCGCGGAAATCTCTTCTGTCGACTCTTTGGTTTTTAGAGAAAGAGACCTAACTTCATCAGCAACGACCGCAAACCCCCTACCATGCTCGCCAGCGCGGGCGGCTTCGATTGCTGCATTCAATGCAAGCAGGTTTGTCTGCTCCGATATTCCCTGTATAACGTCTAGCACGGAAGCTATTGCTTCTACATCACTTGCGAGGGAGTTAACAGTGTTCGCGACTTCGACAATGTCATCAGACATACCACTGATGGAAGAGACTGCCTGATCGATGACCGCTTGTCCTTGATCTGATTCCCTTCGAACATTTTCTGTCGACACTGATGCCGCTTGTGCACTTTCCGCGACTTCAGTCACCGAAGCCTCGAGTTCATGTATCGCTGTTGCTACATGCTGAATCATTTTTTCCTGCTGATTCGAGCAATCAGAAGCATGGGACAATGATTCTGATGTTTTCACTACGGTTTCTATCATTCCTTTGTTTATTGAAATGGCCGTCGAGATCACCTCTTCAATATTCTTGACAAACGTATTAAAACCACTTGCGAGTGCGCCTGCTTCATCGTTTTTTAAGTACTGTAGTCGTTGACTAAGGTCTTTCTCGCCTTGACCGATTGACACCAAGGCAGTTGCTACATCATTAATAGGCTTGAATAAGTGGCGAGTATAGAGTGATAGAATTGCTAGGAATACAAATGCTATAGCTGTACTCAAAATCCCCGAGCTTAATAGCGCCTCATTGATGTCATCGTATACTTCACTTTCCGGTATTTCTGCTACTAGAATCAAACCAAGGCTTGGTACAGTTGTAGAGGTGACAAGTAGATCGTCCTGAATTTCCTTGGAATAAACTTGTACTATGTCCTTTTTATCTCCGTTAGATTTTAGTTTTAGATAGTTATCTGATGTTTTTCCAACTTTTTCCTTGTCTCCATGTAGCTGTATTTTTCCGTTGTTGTCTACGAGATAAACAATGCCGGTTTTTCCGATCTTGTAATCCTTGACTGTTTTTGTGAGATGATCAAGCCTGCTTCCAATTCCTATTACCCCTAAAAAACCTTCTTTGGTGTCAATTCTATAGTTTATAAAGACGGAAAGGTTTCCGGTCACCTCGTCCATGCTGAGGTTTGCTTCGTATTCATCGCCGCTTCTTACAAAATCAAAGTACCACTGGTCATGTGAGTCGCCTGTTGATAGAGTCTTGAATACTCCTTTTTCATAGTAAAATTTCTTTGTCCTTTCTGATGTTAGAAAAACAGCATCTGTATTGTTTTTAATCATGATTTCTGACAGGTAATCCGTCACATCACTTAGCTGCTCTTCTTTTTCCCCGTTACGTAACCAGCGCTGAATAAAAGTATTATCAGCCATTGCTTTAGATGTGATGATGGAAGGAGAAAAATCACTAGAGATTTTTCCTTTTACCTCTCCGAGCGCTGCCGGAATCTCGATGGTAGTGACTCGTTCTATCGAAGAGGAATACATGTTAGATAAGTTTAGAGATGTAGATGCTGATATTAGTATTAAAAATGCTGCGCATATGGTTAAAATTATCTTGTTTTGTATTTTCATGATCATTCCCCCCTGAGTTTTATCGTCCAGCGGCCGATATAGTCGTTAAGCTGGTGGACAATTAATATTGCTGATCCGGGTCTATGGTGCTTATAAATATATTGTGCGGCCGATGAAAGCTCATTTTAAGAGCTGTAAAGGCTTTGTTGTAAGCTGTTATTTTATTGTTGTATAGGTGGTGGTATTTTGGATTGGCTTTCATGCTTGTCACTATCTTTCCTGTTGGTTGTTATTCAATTGATAGCGGGTTTTTAAATTGGGAGTGCTTTTTTTAAGTGGGAAGGGGTAGTCACCTTGGCTGGTTGACGTTGCATGATGACTTCTCCGTGGCGTATTGACAGCAATACCTCACCCTGTTTGCGAAGTACGGAATAGTCATCCTCACCTTCTAGAAGTATGCAGTTGGCTGGATGGCCTACTGCTATACCATATTGATTAATAGAGAGGGTGCGGGCACTATTATCTGTGATGAAGTCTAGAGCATGGCAGAAATCGTTGTAGCCCATCATTTGGCATATATGTAGGCCAAAGTCGAGCGTTCGCAGAAGCTTACCGTTTCCTAATGAGTACCAAGGATCAAATATTGAGTCTTCGCCAAAGCAGACATTGATACCTGCCGAGTTAAGTTCTTTAACACGGGTGACGCCACGGCGTTTTGGATAGCTATCAAAACGTCCCTGTAAATGGATGCTTTCGGTCGGGCAGGCGACAAAATTAACCTCTGAGTGTTTCAACAATCGAAATAGCTTGGAGCAGTAGGCGTTATCGTAAGAATGCATGGCGGTTGTATGACTGGCGGTTACCCTTGGCCCCATGTCATGGAATAGCGCCTCGGTGGCCAGCACTTCCAGGAAGCGTGAGTTCGGATCATCGGTTTCATCACAGTGCACGTCCACTAACCGGTTATGTCGCACCGCCAGTTCAATCACTTTTTTCATTGAGGCTTCGCCTAACTCACGGGTGTACTCGAAGTGAGGAATGCCACCAATTACGTCTGCGCCGATCTCTATGGCTTGTTCCATTAATATCAGACCATTGGGAAAGGAAAGCAGACCTTCTTGTGGAAATGCTACGATCTGTAGATCGATTTTATCTTTCAGTTCGTCACGAAGTGCACAAAGGGTTCTCAGGCCTATCAAAGAAGGGTCAGTTGTATCTGCATGGGTGCGAATATGCTGCACACCGTTACTGACCAATAATTCAATAGTTTCGATAGCGCGCTGGCGAATATCCATTTCGTTTAAATCAGGCTTACGCTGACACCAGCGCTCGATTCCCTCAAACAATGTTCCACTCTGGTTCCAGCTTGGCTCACCGGCTGTTAGCGCGGCATCTAGATGAATATGAGGCTCGACGAAAGGAGCACACACCAATTGGCCTTGAGCATCAATCGATGTTGCCGGAGGGATTATTGTCGAGGTTTGAGATGTGATGCCACTGAAGAGCCCCTTGTTAATACTAATACGGTAAAGCCCTTGTTGATGGCGAAGGCGTGCGTTGACTATTTCCATAGCCCCTCAGTTATCCAAGTTGTAGATTTGAATCAATAAATGTTCAATTGGTATAGCGCATTGCATTTTTGCTAAAGAGGTCGATCTTGCTCAGGCGATAATTTAAATTGTTGTAGTGACTTTCCGGATTAACGGTCGGATGTCGCTTATTACCAAGCGAACTCAGATAGCCATTATCCATCTACCGTAGTTGCAGATGGCACGGTTTTTAAGGTGAGCATCATTAATGCGTATGCAGCTGCTGCTACCAGTACTCCAGTCACCGGAGGCAGTACCGGAGAAAAGAACGCTGCTGATGAACCGGTCGCATAAGCGCACAGGCCAATCCAGTTGAATTTGGGCAGATTTGAATTGCTCAATTTGGGATACTGGCCGTTATGTGCCAACCAGAAATCAGCCATAATAACGCCACCGATTGGCGGGATGAATGTGCCGAGCAGAACCAGGAAAGGGATCAACAGGTCGTACATACCGCCGACGGCCAACAGCGTACCAATCGCGGCGCCGACTACGGTGACCAAACGACGCTTTTTAGTGCGGAGCAAGTTACAGCCCGCAACTGAAAAATTGTAGATGGTATTGTCTTGGGTGGTCCAAATGTTCAGGAACAACATTAGCACGGCCAATACGACAAAGCCTTGTGCCATCATCACATCGACAATGTCAGCTTGCTGGTAGATCAATGTACCGATTGCGCCTGTCAGCACCATTAACCCGTTGCCGACACAGAACGCTGCCATTGTCGAGAGCAGTGCGATACGGGGCGTTCGAGCAAAGCGACTCCAATTTGTCGCTTGCGTTCCTCCGCTAACAAAGGTACCGACGATGACGGTAATTGCGGCTGTGAAGCTAAGGCTGTCGGTCGGGTTTTTACTGGTCAGGCCAACGATACCACCGACGTCAATCAGGCCTTTGTAGAGGCTGATTAAAATGAATATCAACATGGCTGGTACAGCAAAACGTGATAGCCAATCCAGCCCCTTGTAGCCGATCATTGCAGTTACGCAGAAGCCGAATCCGAATAGAATCATTAGTGGTGTTTCAAGCCAGCCAGGCAGTCCAGTAGTTTTAACTAGAACTACGGATATAGTGGCAGTGCCCCAGGCATACCAGCCAATTTGGGTAAATCCTAAAACTAGATCAGAAAGTTTGCTGCCTTTCTCGCCAAAGCAGAACCGTCCCAGCAAAACTGCATTCAAACCGCTTTTGCATGCTATATAGGCTAGTATTGCTGCGTAAGCACCCAGTAGAAGGTTACCGACGAAAATTACCATCAGCAGCTGATCAAAGCTAAATGCTGTGCCTAGTGACCCGCCAGCCCACATGGTCGCAGTGAAAAATGTAAACCCCAATAATAAAAGCGACGTTGACAGCAGTCCCTTGCGCTCAGTTGCAGGTACTTCACTAAGCGGATAATCGGCAGTTTCCATCGCAGACTCCATTCGTTCGAATTAGTAATTGTTATAAGGATTTGGTTGCTTTTACTTGGCTGGTAACATAAGTTCCATGTGTTTGCTATGGGCTGGCTGTTTGGTTTTTTGTTAATGTCATATTTTTAAAGGAGGTGTTACTTCGGCCTTATAAGGTTGTTGTTGCATAAATTTAACCTTCACCATCAAGTTCAATAGAGCGTTCGATGCGAAACTATGTATCATATTGGTGCAGGTTATATTGTGCCTTGTATATTGTCGATGCATAGCAGAGTTTTATTTTATGTTTGAGGGTGATGTGGTATGGGGCCTTTCCAGGGTTTGTAACGCCTTGTTCTGCTGCTTGTGTTTCTTGGGTACATATATGGCAGTTAATACCCCTACGATAATAATAGCCATACTAAGGAAGTGTGCTGCTCCAATCTGTTCATCCAAGAATACATAGGCGGCTAGGCCACTAAAAATTGGAAGGGTATAGTAGATCAACGATGGTGTAGTTGGTCCCAAGATATCAATCGCTTTTCCCCACAGTAAAAAGGCAATCAATGATGCGAAAAATCCGATGTAAAATATAGCGTACAGTGTATTTATGTTTGCACTTGAGATCTTGAAGTCGCTGGTTATAGACTCCCAGACGTAAAAGGGGAATAGGAATATAAGTCCAAATATGAATGTAGATACTTGAAGGGAGAGTGTGCTGATTTTGTGGGGTTTTTGTTTTATGAGGATACTATATATCGCAAAGCAGTTAGCGGCGCCTAGCATCCATAAGTCTCCAATAGAAAAATTAGTTTCTACAATCGACGATATATTCCCTCTTGTAACGAGCACAAGGATTCCCGTGGCCACTATTATGATGCCTGCTCCTTTGTTGACTGTGATATTCTCTCCGAAATAAGCCCATGAGAATAATATTACAAAAATTGGAAAGGTTATTGATATTAGTGATAAATTTATTGCGTCCGTTGAGTGGCTTGCAATATAAATAAGGGTGTTAAATAGGGTTACGCCAAGTATTGATGTTATTGCAAGATATTCGAGATTTTTTCGAATTTCAGTCCATTCGCGTATAAGCGATGGTAAGGCTAAAGGAAGAAATACTACAATAGCGACTACCCATCGCCAAAAGGCAAGACTGATAGGTGGTACGCTTTCTGTTAGTCCGCGAGCAACAACGAAGTTGCCGGACCAGATGATTGTTGCTACTAAAGCGAAGAGATAGCCAGAGGTAAGTGTCTTTGATATTTTTATGTTCATGCTACTCACCCTATTTTGGTTCTTAATGTTATTTATATGGCTAATAGAGCGTGTGTTTGGGGTTTTGAGGTTTGTTATGTTTTGCCATGTGAAAGATGTATATGCTGCTATCGCTTTTCTATATGTGGTATTTTCTGGTTTTTATTTGGCGGTTTTGTATTTTAATCGTTGTCAATGCTGTTGGCTTCAGAAATTTTAGGTTGGAAGATTTGGGTTCAGCAATGAATCACAGCTCTGGATGTGCTGCCTGTATATTTGGTTTTGGAAGAGCGTTCTTAGATCGTATTGTTATTACTCTCAAAAACGCAATCAGAACGGGCCCGGCTATGTTTATTGCCAGGCCCGTAAGTATCAGAGGGACGGTTCATCCCCAAGCTTGCCTGTTACAGCCATTGATTACTGTTGACGAAGTGGCAGTGCAACCGGTCGGAGTGGGGCCGCATCTGCACCACGGAGTTTCAGCGAACCGCCAATAAATGCGAATTCATAGATCTGGTCTTTAGACAAGTCCTCGAGATAGACCAGTTCCATGATTGGCGCTCCTTGTTCTGCCAGCAGATAGGTATGAAGCGGCACATAGTTGTTTTCCACTTCGGACGGAAAGGCTTCGAAACTCAGGTTGTCAGCCCCTACGACCATGGCGCCACTATCCTCAACCAGGAAGCGGGCTGCATCCATGCCTAGACCCGGAGGGTTATTCATATAAGCGGCTGCATCGTTGTAGTTTTGCATGCGCCCTGTACGGATTAGAACGATATCACCTTCCTGCAGGGTTACCTTCTGTTTGTCCAAAGCCATCTTCAGGTCTTCTCGAGTTACCCGATAGTTATCGGGCAACATCTCCACACCTTTTGCGGCGGCAACATCAATCATCACACCTCGTGCGATCAGCGGCGGAATTTTTTCGGCGCCCCCCACCGCCCAACCTCGGTCGCCTAGATGTTCGCTGGCTTTGAAGCCGTTCCAGATTTTGCCGTTCAGGCCGAAGTGGGGTAGTGCATCGATGTGGGTACCCATATGAGTGTACATAGAGACAGCGGCGCCGGTGTAGCTGACGTGCTCGTTCATCTCCTCACCCAAATGGAGGGGGTCGTCAATCGTATTGCCGTGGGGGGTATGGGTCATCCAGATTCGGTAGTGGGGGTCGCCAGCGGCCTGCCAGCTAGGCATGCCAATGAAATATTCGACGGACAGGTCGTAGGATTTGCCACCTTCGATCCGTGATAGCACGGCAGCCTGTGATTCTGGTGTGATCAGGTTTAAGCGACCGATTTCGTCTTTAGGGCCCCAAGGACTGATGCCTACGTCCGGCTTGGCGCTGGCTGTTGTGCTACCAATCGCAAGCGCTGTCGCCAGCGCCAAGAGCGGCAATTTTTTCAGGATGGTGGGTTTCATCTTCGATCTCTCCGATAGTTCTAAGATTGATGCTCTCCTTCACGTGACTGACACGATAATCCTTATTGTTGATTTAATAATCCGCCTATCTGGAATAAGATTGTTCTCATAGGTTTACCAATGTGGGTGTTTGGATGGAAAGGCTGAACGACATTGCTGTCTTTATTCAGGTGGTGGAGTGCGGTAGCTTCACGGCTGCGGCCGAGCGATTGGGGCTTTCCAAGTCGGTGGTTAGCAAGTATGTGACTCGACTCGAAAATGGTTTGGGCGCGCGCCTGCTCAACAGAAGTACAAGACGGATGAGTCTGACTGAGGTGGGACAGGCATTTTTCACTCAGAGTCGCAGAGGGCTTGACGCGATTGAGGATGCCGAAGCCGAAGTATCCCGGCTGCAAGAGGCGCCCCGTGGGACGCTGAAAGTAAACGTGCCGATGTCCTTCGGCATTCTACATATAGCGCCATTACTACCGGAATTTCAGTCGCTTTTTCCGGACGTGTCTATCGATATGACCTTGGAGGACCGTCATATTGACGTTATCGAGGAAGGTGTTGACTTGGTAATTAGGATTGCCGAAATGCCGGATTCGTCATTGGTGGCAAGAAGGTTGGGGCCATGCCGGCATGTCGTGTGCGCCTCACAAGAGTACTTTGAGCGTTGGGGGGTGCCTCGAGTGCCTGAAGACCTGCATCATCACAACGCCATTACCTATAAATATCAGGAATCTTCCGCCGGGTGGCGGTTCCTATCACCCGAAGGTCGTTTGATATCGGTACCTGTTTCGGGGGCTATCCAGGTTAACAATAGCCTTGCTTTACGTGAAATCTTAATCGGCGGGGCTGGGATCACTTTAACCCCGACATTTATCGTAGGTGCCGACCTTCAAGCGGGCAGGCTAAAGGCAGCTCTTACCGGATACAGGGCACCGGAATTATCGATCTATGCGGTTTATCCGCAAAGGCAACATCTACTTCCTAAGGTCCGGGCGTTTGTCGAATTTGTCGCTGAGCGAATCAACGAGACACCATACTGGGATGAAGCAAGGCCAGAGTAGTCGATTCCAAGCCTGCGGGGTACACAGGACAGGCTGCTCTGGCATCGTTTAGTGATGCCACCCGAAGCAGGGGGCAGAGGAGCAACAGACTTGGGTCGGCCTTCTAACTTTTCTACTCCGAAAGCTCGATGTCGACGAGATCTTCCCGTCGGTTCATCTAGCGGGTCTGGCGCTGTCGCGCAACGCTAGCCTTCCAGTTCGGTTCTGAAACCGCTTGCATCTCAGGCTGGAAAGGTACGGGATAGATTTTTCTTTTTCTTTTTCTTTTTCTTTTTCTTTTTCTTTTTCTTTTTCTTTTTCTTTTTCTTTTTCTTTTCTCCACTGTGCTGTCTGAAACAGCATCAGCCTTATGTCAAATCCCCAGATGTTGGTGGTCGAGTGTTTTTGATGTCAGTCTGTCTGTTATTTTGTTGTCAAGCTCTTTAGTTGTTATAGCAGCTATTATTATTCTTTCTTTGTTTTGTAGTCTTTTATTTGGTTGTATGTGTTTAAGCGTTTTTGTTCTGGTAGTTGTCATTTGTTAGAGTTTTTTGGGGAGAGAATATTAAATTTTTATGGGTTTCTAATTTTTAGTTTTCATTCTTAATATAAAAATAACAGGAATATGATTAATGAAGTTTAAGTCGGTTTTTTTGTTGTCGGGCATCTTGATTTCGTCAGCTGCTTCCGCAGAGATGCAGTGGAGTGATGTTAGTTTGACCTATCTCAAAGGTAGTAACCATGAACTTGGAGATCCTGATAGGCAAACATTAACACTTGAACATGTAAGTGATCATGATTGGGGAGATAACTTCTTCTTTTTAGATCGGGAAAAGTCTGATGATGGTGCCCTTAACAACTATTTTGAATTCAAGCCAAACATTAGCCTGAGCTATCTCACTGGAGCCGAACTATCATACGGACTGGTGGCAGATACATATATTGCCACTACCTGGGAATCAGGTAATAATTTTGATAACTATTTGCTAGGTCTAGGCGCGGACTTCGAAGTTCCTGGTTTTCAATATTTTAAGGCTAATGTTTATAATCGTAATAATGAATTAAAAGAAGACGATACTATGTTAACGGTTGTTTGGGGCTTGCCGTTTAATATTGGTAACGCAGAGTTTTTGTATGACGGATTTGTCGATTGGTCATCTGCTGAATCTGACCACGCTTCTGAAACCTTATATATGGCACAGCTAAAGTGGAATGTAGGTAAGGTTATCGGAACTAAGGCTCCTGTGTATCTGGGTGTCGAGCATGTTTACTGGAATAATAAGTTCGGTGTGCAAGGCATAGTGGAACGAAATGTATCCTTCCTAGCAAAGGTACACTTCTGACACTCTAACCCAGCTTTGGTAGCTTTCCTCTTCATAACCCCGCACATAGCGGGGTTTTTTGTGTGTGCGCCAGGCATGGCGCGTAGCGCCTTGACTGGCGCTGTTCCGGTACGCGTGGTGGCGGCCGGATGACTTGGTGGTGAAAGTCCACTGTCGGCCCGGCAAGGGGAACGATTAGCCGAAC
>NZ_JAILYN010000030.1 GCF_019795155.1 Marinobacterium arenosum
CAGCGACGACCTTCCTCCATATAGGTGCGAGCCTGCTGTACCGCTTGCGCAGCGCTGCGGCCCGGCCGGAAGCCGTAGCTGTGTGCCGAGAATGCCGGCTCGAACACCGGACTCAGTACCTGATGCAGTGCCTGCTGTATCAGCCGGTCCAGTACGCAGGGAATGCCCAGCATACGGACACCGCCACCGGGCTTGGGGATTTCCACCCTGCGCACCGGCTGAGGACGGTAACGCCCTTCCAGCAGTTGCTGCTTGATCTCGGGCCAGAGGGCCTTCAGGTAGGGCTTGAGAGCCTCCACCGTCATGCCATCGGCCCCGGGAGCACCCTTGTTGCGATGCACCCGATCGTAGGCACGCAGCATGTTGCCACGGGCCAGTACCGCCGACATCAGATCGACATCGGCCCCGCTCGGAAGTAAACCAGCACCCGCTGTGACCGGCATCGCCTCAACCGGGTACTCTGGCGGGTTCCGCCCGCTTCCCTCACCGGTGAGCAGCGCATTCTCAGCCGCTGTATCTGCTATGTTCAGGGTCATCAAGGGGCAGGACTCCCAATTCGTACCACATGTTCGGCCCTTCAGTGACGGGTTCATCACCTACTATGGCCTCTGCTGACTTCTGTAGTCCCATCCGACCGCCTCACGACGGCCGTAGCCAGCGGCAGGACCGCAGAGCTCCCAGGGTAAGACGCGTGACCTTCACACTTATACCTGCTGCATTTACGTCCGCCGTTTCCATGCAAGTATCGGGCTTTGAAGATATGTGCCTTCTCACCCACGGCGACCGCCTCATATGCAGTTTCTGTTCGTCAGGCCAGTGTTTTGCCTTCGGCTTCCTTCAGATTCCACCTCACGATGGACACCCTTGCCGTTCGGCTAATCGTTCCCCTTGCCGGGCCGACAGTGGACTTTCACCACCAAGTCATCCGGCCGCCACCACGCGTACCGGAACAGCGCCAGTCAAGGCGCTACGCGCCATGCCTGGCGCACGCTAAAAAAAAAACCGGGCAGAGTCTGCCCGGTGGAATTAGATCGCTTCAATGACAAGAGCCGTATGCTTGCTTCGGCCACACCGTAGGCCGATACGCGCTCCCGGTTAAGGGCCGGAGCCCGGTATCGCTACCGTGTTCCGTCGGCAATGAGTCAGTGAGGTGAGGTCCCATTGCCGTGTGCGTGTGAGCAGGATCGATAATACCGTAATGATAATGATTTGCAATACCGTTTCTTGAAATTATTGCCTTGCTTGTTGCCCGCCGCCAACGTGCGCTGTCCTGCCGCTACATAGCGTGCCCCCGTAGCTGCGAGTTCAAATAGCGGATTTCTTACAACGGGAACGGGAAACTGCTCGATAAGAATCCGGCTGGAGCCAGGTGACATACCGGTTATCGATGCCGCAAGCAAAAAAAAAACCGGGCAGAGACTGCCCGGGGAATTTGGATCGCTTCAATGACAAGAGCCGTATGCTTGATTCACTCATCGATGATGACCAATCAAACTGCACGCCTCGGCCAGAGGCCGGGGCCCTTATCGGGCCCCGTCGGCAATGAGTCAGTGAGGTGAGGTCCACATTGCCGTGTGCGTGTGAGCAGGATCGATAATATCGTAATGATAATGATTTGCAACATCATTTTTAAATTTTTGTTGATCCCTATCAACGGCTGTTTATCCCCCTCCCTATTTTGGAGGCAGATCAACGGTCCAAGGCACGGCTTGCGCACCCAATCCGACCGGCAGAGCCATACAGACATCCAAACCAAAACCAAACGGAGTAAATGAACACCGGATTAGAGCGCCCGGCGCTGGACAGAGATTACGCTCTTCGCGCGCTTCACCAGCACGCGGCGCCAGACTTGGATGGGCTATTAAATGGGCTAAAAAGGAAAAACGGGCCGCGGGCCCGTTTTCGTGCGTGCGATTCCCGCCTGACCACGGGGAGAGGAGTGCGGTCAGGTTGGACGGCCTGCCCACCAAGATGCAGGCCCTCCATGCGGCTTGCAGGACAGATCTGTGCCCTACGCGGTAAATAGTGCATTTACTGCGAATGATTTTCAACTGCCATATCGATCTTTTTAGATTACTCGCCGGCCAGGCTGGCGCCTGCTGGAAGATCCGGTAGAATCCAGCTCAACAAGCCATGTTATCTTGTAACAGTCACAACTGAGAAAATCCGATGCAGCCGATCCTTCAGGTCCCGACCAATATCATCACCGGCTTTCTGGGCACCGGTAAGACCACCGCCATCAACCAGCTGCTGGCCCAGAAGCCGGAGGGCGAAGTCTGGGCGGTGCTGGTCAACGAGTTCGGCCAGATCGGCATCGACGAGGCCCAGTTGCCGACCGGCGACGACCTGCATATCCGCGAACTGGCCGGCGGTTGTCTCTGCTGCGCGTTGGGTCCGGCGCTGAGCATCAACCTGGCGATGCTGCTGCGCCGCGCCCGGCCGGACCGGCTGTTGATCGAGCCGACCGGCCTGGGCCACCCGACCGGTATCGTCGACACCCTGCTCAGCGAAACCTTCCGCGAAGCGATCGATCTGCAGGCGATGCTCTGCCTGGTCGATCCGCGGGTGCTGGAGCAGCCGGAGATCCTCGCCGACCCGGTGTTCCAGGACCAGATCCAGCTGGCCGATGTGCTGGTGTTGAACAAGTGCGACCTGGCCAGCGAAGAGCAGATCAAGCTGATCGAGCAGCGCAGCGCCGAATTCTATCCAGCGAAGCAGGCGGTGGTGCGGGCCGAAAATGGCCGCATTCCACTCAGCCTGCTCGATTACAGATACAGTGGCGAGCGCAGTGCCCTGTTCCCCGATGCCCATGGCGCGGAATCCAAGCACGACCACGACCACGACCACGACCACGACCACGACCACGACCATCAGTCTGCCGCCGAACCGGCGCTGCCGCAGCAGGCGGACCAGCCGCTGCGCAAGGTCGGCCGCAGTGGCGGTATGGAAAGCTGCGGCTGGCTGTTCAGCAGCGAGGCGATCTTCGACCCGACCCGGTTGTACCAGCTGCTCAGCAGCTGGCCGGAGCTGATGCGGCTGAAAGGGGTGTTCCGGATAGGTGATATCTGGATCAGCATCAACCGGGTCCAGCAGGAGTCCAGCAGTCTGCCGATCGCCTACCGACGCGACTCGCGGCTGGAGGCGATCAGCCAGCAACCGCAGGACTGGGATGCGCTGGAGCAGGCGCTGCTCGGCTGTCTGCGTGCGGATCAGCCCGCAGCCGCGGACTGAATCGGCGCGACTGGTCCCGTCTGCGCCGGAGTGCGACAATCGGTCGCATTGCGCCTGCCCGCGCTGACTTTATAGTAAGTACCCATTAGAAAGGTGATTGATGGCAACTGAAGGCTCCGCCCTGTCCGTGAAAAAGCTGCTCCTATGCGCCGCTGTACTGGTCGCGCTGTTGGCAGTCGTCTCGCTTCCACAACAGTTGCAGGGCAACCGCCTGCAGGGCGAGCTGCAGCTGCCGTCCCCCGACTGCGACCTCAGCCGTCAGAGCTGCAGCGCCGAAGCCGATGGCCGGCGGATCAGCCTGAGTATCGACAGCAGCCCGGTGCATGCGGCAGTACCACTGCAATTCAGCGCCCGTCTCGACAATGTGCCGGCCGAGCAGGTGATGCTCGATCTACAGGGGCGTGATATGTATATGGGTATCAACCAGGTCCATCTGAAACCGGTCGCCGGCCAGCCCGGCCTCTGGCAGGGCAGCGCCGAGCTTGCCGTCTGTACCACCGGTGAGATGGTCTGGCAGGCCACCCTGGTGGCCGCCGGTAACGGCGGCCAGGTCAGCAGCCAATTCGAGTTCAAGGCAAAATGAACAACACTTCACTGACAACATTGCGCAACCTGCTGATTTTGACGCTGTTCCTGCTGGTCGGTATGGCGGTGGCGTTCTACCTGCGGCCACAGCCGTTCGAACAACGGATTGCGTTGGGCGAGCAATTGGGCGGCGATTTCACCCTGCAGGGCCTGAACGGCCCGGTATCGCTGGCCGATTTCCGCGGCAAGGTGGTGGTGATGTATATCGGCTATGCCTCCTGCCCCGATGTCTGCCCCACCTCGCTGGGCATCCTGTCGACCGCGATGATGAAGCTCAATGAAGCGGAGCAGGCCCAGATCCAGCCGCTGTTCATCAGCGTCGATCCGCAGCGGGATACGCCGGAGCGGCTGGATGAATATGCCCGCTACTTCCACCCCAGGATGCTGGGCATCTCGGGCAGCCGGCAGCAGATCGACCAGGTGGTCAAGCAGTACGGCTCATATTACCGCATCGTCCAGCTGGAGGATTCGGCGCTGGATTATGCGGTCGACCATACCTCGCGGCTGTATCTGATCGACCGGCAGGGCAAGCTCAGCAGCACCCTGACCCACAACAGCTACCCCGACGAGTTGGCACAGGCACTGCGACAATTACTTTAAAATCAAAAGGATGAGGTTTCCGATGAACAAAGCGTTGGCATTTGCCGCAGCCATGTTACTGAGCGCATCCGCGCTGGCCGAAGTGCAGGTGGAAGGCGCCTACGCCCGGGCGATGCCGCCGGGCCAGGCCAACTCCGCCGCGTTCATGGTGCTGAAGAACCATGCCGACACCCCGGTGGCGCTGATCGACGGCAGCAGCAACGTGGCCGACAAGGTCGAGCTGCACATCCACAGTCATGACAACGGCGTGATGCGAATGCGCCAGGTTGAAAAGATCGAGATCTCGGCGCACGGCGAAACCGTGCTGCAACCGGGCGGCCTGCACCTGATGCTGCTCGGCCTGAAGGAGCAGCTGAAGCCGGACCAGCAGATCGAGCTGGAACTGGTGTTTTCGGACCAGAGCCGTCAGACGCTGACCGTGCCGGTCAAGAGGGTAATGGGCGGAATGAAAATGCAGCACGATCAGCCGACGAAGAACGAAGCCCATCAGCACAACCAAGAACACCAGCATCACAAGTCGGACGACTAACCGCGACACCAACGTATGTCTGCCGGGCCCTGGTAAGTCCCCTTACAAGGCGCTTCGCGTTTTAGCGGGAACAGCCTGGAACCTGCTGCTTAAGCTTTAAAGCCCCCTGCTTCGGATGATAAACAGCCCGCTGTTAACAGAGGAACGGCAAGAGGCAAGAAGCTCCACTGACCGGATAGCCCCTCCGGGCATCTCCTGCCGGCCAAACGCCGGCAGGCGTTATAACCGCCTGCGGCGGTGGCGCCCCAGGTGACGCCCTACAGGAAGCGGGCACTCAGCATTGTAGGGTGGGCACGTTTTTTGCGCCCACGCGGCGCTTGTTCACCGGATGTAGATGATTGTCGCTAATCCGCGAAGAACCTTTTTTTCTTTAAAAAAAAAAAGCGGATTAAACCCGCTCGGCTCGCTTAACGCCCTTGCAGAGAAAACAGCTCCGGACCCAGCGCCGGTGTACGGTAATAGGCCCGCAGCGCATCGCTCCAGCGCTGCGCCCGGCCGGGCAGCCCGTTGGCCAGATACTCCATCACCTGCTGGCGCACATTGTGCTTGAAACTGTCGCTGGCACCGATACCGGAGGACAGGTTGTCGGCACTGAACACGAAGCGGTGGCCGGCCGATTGCGAGAAGATCCATTCCATCGCCTGCGGCTTGATCTCGACCCTTTCGAACTCGGCCTGCTCGTCGGCGGTGCGGCCATCCGGCTTGTACCAGTAGCCGAAATCGACCAGCTGACGGCGCGCCTCGCCGGCCACGCACCAGTGGGCGATCTCGTGCATCGCACTGGCAAAGAAGCCGTGGGCGAAGATTACCCGGTGATGCGGATGTTGCTCGTCGGCGGGCAGGTAGATCGGCTCGTCGTCGCCCCGCACCAGGATAGTGTTTTCACTCTGTTGGAACTGATCGTTGAACAGCTTGATCAGCTCAGCACTGTTTAGTTCTGTCATTCGCCGTAAAGTTGCCAGGTTGTCTGTTTAAGCCACCAGATGCGGCCATTGTTGCGATCGACCCGCGCCGCTGCGTAGCCCTTGAGGTCTTTTCCCGCCGGCACCAGGGTGACCGAATAGATCGCCGGCTCCAGCATCCCGGTCTCCTGCAGCGGCTGCCACTGGCCCTGATCGGCCAGCCAGGTCTCGCCGGTCACCCGGTCGTAGCGGATCAACACCCACTCGCCCTGCGGGGTGTAGGTGCTGGCGACCCGAAAGTCACCGGCTACGCCAACCGGGGCGCCGATGCTGTTGGCCACCAGCATCAACTGTTCCAGCGCCGCATCCAGCGCGCTGGTGTCGGTTTCTGCCGGCCCCGACTGCTGCTGACTCAGCCGGCCCAGCTCCGCCTGCACCCCCTGCAGCTGCAGCAGGATGCGCTGGTTCTGCTCCTGCAACTGGGCACTGCGCGACACCAGCTGTAACAGCTGTTCCTGTACCAGCGTGAAGCGACCGGCCAGCTGTTCGAAGTCGGCCCGGCTCGGCGGCATCGGCGGCCGGTTCGCGCCGGCCGTCCGGTTACTCGGGTTGGCGTTTTGCGTCGGGTTGCCGGTTGCCGTCCGGGCCGGCGTTTGCGCGGCAGCAACCTGAGCCGCATCGGCTTGCTCAGCGCCGGCTTGCTCAACGTCGGCCTGCACCGGCTGCGGCTGGACACTGGCGGCGTTGCAACCGGCCAGCAGCAACGCCAGGATCAGAGAGGAGAGATGCAAGGGTTTCGACACAGGCGACCTCCAGTCAATCGGAAAGCGCCCATTGTATAGCAATCGGTACTTTTTTCAGTTTCTTCACGGCTTAGCGGAAATCATCTAATTCAGGTGAACAATCGCCGCGTAGCACAAAAGAACGAGCCCACCCTGCAAGGTGCGTTCTAGGCTTTCCCTATCAAAGAGCGAAGAACCTTTTGTCAGGCGCCTGATGACTGAACACCGGGCAGGTCGGGAACTGGAGCCGTCGGCGGCATATCGCCGCCGAGGCGAATCAGAACAAGGCACCGTAGCGTAAGCAGCAACAGCATCAACGGATTGATAAAACTATCAGCGATGCTGCCACTGCGGGCTGCGCTTGTTGATAAAGGCGTCAATCCCCTCCTGGGCATCGTGCAACTGCAGATTGTCCACCATCACCTGGCTGCAATGGCCGTAGGCATCGGCCAGTGGCAGGTCTTTCTGCTCGTGGTAGGCTCGTTTGCCCAGGGTGATGGTCGCGCGGGACTTAGAGGCGATCTTGCCGGCAACCTCGGCGGTGGCGGCATCCAGCCGATCGGCCGGCACCGCCCAGTTGATCAGGCCGATCTGTTCGGCTCGGACAGCATTGATGGTGTCGCCCAGATAGAGCATCTCCAGCGCATGCTTGGGTGCCACCGCTCGGCTCAATGCCACCATCGGAGTCGAGCAGAACAGGCCGATATTCACCCCCGGGGTGGCGAAACGGCTGCTGTCGGAAGCGATCGCCAAATCACAACTGGCCACCAGCTGACAGCCGGCGGCGGTGGCGATACCGCTGACCTGGGCGATCACCGGTACCGGCAGGTTGACGATCTGCTGCATCAACCGGGAGCAGGCCTCGAAGGTGCAGCTGTGGAACGCCGCTTCAGGCTTCGACATCATCTGCTTCAGATCATGGCCGGCGCAGAAGCCGCGCCCCTCGCCTTTCAGTACCACCACCCGCACCTGCTCGTCAGTGGCGATCGATTGCAGGCTCTCGGACAACGCTGTCATCAATTCCAGCGACAGGGCGTTGTACGCTTCGGGGCGGTTCAGGATCAGCGTGCAGATCCCTTGATGATCCTCACGCAGCAACAATGCTTCAGACATGGTCGGGCTTCCTTATTGTTATAGGTGCGGAAGCCCAACTGTAGCCCCATGACGAGACTAGGGAAACTACTTACCGCATAACCATTGGTCGTACGGTTCTAATCCTACCGCTGAGGGCATTAACCTTCAGCTGAGGTTCTTAATCTTCAGCTGAGGTTCTTAATCTTCAGCTGAGGCCCTTAATCTTCAGCTGAGGGCTCAGAGCCTCAACAGTTGGCGCAACCGCGCCTGCAGTTCGGCAGCCGTCGTGGTCTCGTCCCAGCTCATTGCCATATAACCGTCGCCACGCAGGAAGCGGTCGACCTCGATCAGGGAATGGGTCTGACCGCCCTGCGGCACGAAGGAAACCTCGACCTCCTGGATACTGTTCAACAGGCCGGACGGCTTGTACTCAAGCTCCTGATAGCAGCCGGTGCTGGAGCGGAACTGCTGCGACTGCAGGTAGCCCGCTTCCACATCCGCCTTGGCCATCTGGAAGCCGAGCGACTCCATCGCCTGCATAAAATTGGCCATCGCGCTGGTTGGTACCACCCGCAGCTCGTCGTTGTCGCCGGCATCCAGCGCCAGGTCGATCTCCAAGCCGGTCTGCAGCCAAACCCGGCACTGGTTGCGGTAGGAGGACAGCGCGGTCAGCGGGGTTTCCAGGTGGATATCCAGCTGCAGCGGGAATTCGCGCTGCTCACCGGGCTGCAGGGTAAAGGCTTCGCTCAGCTGCCAGCTCTGCAGCTGTTGGTTGCGATAATGATCGCCCTCCTCGCCTTCCACCTTCACCCGGGTCAACAGCGTCAGATTCAGGCCGGAGATACTCTGCTCGACACTGCCACCGCGGATCACAACGTTCACGGCCAGGCGGCCACCCGGCTCGACCGTCTCCTGCAGAACCAGGGTGTCCACCTCGGCACCACCGACACCCACCGACGCAAGCAATTTCTTGAACATCTGCTAGCCACTCCTTTTGATGGCGAATCAACAACATAGACTGCCAGCCAGCTTACCATTGCCGGCGCCGGCTGGCAGTTGGATTTCACCGGAAAGCGGAGGTTGATTCCGCCGGGCGACTGACAGAAAAAGGATGGCCGCCCTTGGCTCAGCCTTCGCGTTCGGCGTTCAGCCGATTCAGCGTATCAGCCACCCTCATGCTGGCCCGTTCCATTTCGGCCAGGTAACCGGCCGCGCCGAACAGGTCACCACTGCGGGCGGCTTCCAGCGCCAGGAAGCCCTGCTCATGGACCTTCTGATGGGGCTCCTCCAGCGCGGCAAAGCTACGGCACTGGCTATAGCGGTGGTAGCCCTCCCCCTGGTAATACCAGCGGCCAAGCCGGCAACCGGAGTGGTCAGCCATGCCCGCAACCGAGTCGTACTTGGCCTCGATGATCGCCCGGTAGATGCCGTTTTTCCAAATGATATGGTCCAGCTTGACCATTTCGATAAAGGCGTCCTCGGCGCTGCCGGTGATCACCCGGTGCATATGCTCGGACAGCTCGACCACTTCATTGACCGCACAACGGATCTGTTCAGCGGAGCAGACCACCTCACTGGACTGGCTCTGCACCTGGCCTATCTCCTGAGATGCCAATTGGGTCTGTTGGGTAATTTCCCCCACCAGAGCGCCGATCTCGTTGCTGGCCTCGCTGGCCTTGCGGGCCAGGTTGCGCACCTCATCGGCCACCACCGCAAAGCCGCGGCCGGATTCACCGGCACGCGCCGCTTCGATCGCCGCGTTCAGCGCCAGCAGGTTGGTCTGATCAGAAATATCGCGGATCACCCCAACAAACTTCTCGATCTGCTCCGACACCGTCAACAGACTCTCGACATTGCGGCTGCCGGTCTCCGAGCGCTGCTGGATCTCGGCGACGCTTTGCAGAATAGTGCCCACCGCTTCACGAGTTTCGCCAAATATCGACGCCGAGGTATCGAGGGAGTCCCGTTCCTGCATGAGGTTCTCCGCCGCCCTGGAAACCGTATCCCTGACCGAGCCGACCAGCGCACCGCCGCTGATCCAGGCGGTACACAGCACCTTCTGTTCCGACTCGCCAGCGTCAACCGGTTGAGTGGCCACCGCCAACTCAGCGTTTAATCGCTGGTTCTCATCCACCAGGCGGTTATTTTCACGCCTTAAACGCTCCAGCTCCTGCTGTACATCATTCAGCTGCAGGTGCAGCTTGCGAGAGAAAAACATCAGACAACTCCAATAATGCACCGAAAATATATTTTTATAGATTTATTACTTCAGGAATAATACCTGCAAAAAAGAAGAGCACCACTCAAAATTTAAATTACTGAAATAAAACCGGAATAAAGCAGGAATAAAACCGCCGTTATCTACCAATGATCCATCTCGTAAATCGCCGGCCATAGCCTTTGCTGGCGGAGAATCAAGGGTGGAGGAAAGCGCTGCCGGCTTTCGCCCAAACGATTTGGAGCCAAGCGCAGGTAGCAGGAACACAACGTACTACAGAAAAAAGCAACGAAAAAAAGCCTTTATTATTCCGGCTGTGACTGGGTAGAAAATATCGACAACGGTCTAAAATCTTAACAAGCACACAAACTCAAAATATTAACGAAAGATAAATAACTAATTATTCACCATACCTATCCGGTCCATAACTTCGATATCGACACCGGCCGATATCGAATTTGCCGACCGGTGCCCAAATACCTTAGGGAACCTGTGAATAAGTCCCTTATGTTCTCTGCGGGGCTTTCGGTGGTCCGGCACCCGGGCGATCAGAACTCTGCGTTAACGATTTACGTCCGGCCGGCGCGCCGGGGACAACCAGTGCGCCTGTAATCGTTGCCTTTATGCCCTTGCGTGTGGGTATTGATCTCTGATCGCTCCGACAGCCAGAGGCCCAAGGGACTTGTTCACGGATTCCTTAGCGCCGATGCGTCAGAGGTTCATCAATACCGCCTTGGTCTCGGTAAAGGACTCCACCGCCTGGCGCGCCATCTCACGGCCGATGCCTGACTGCTTGTAGCCGCCAAAGGGCAGTGCCGGATCCAGCACATTGTGGGTGTTGACCCAGACGGTGCCGGCCTGGATACGTGGGATCATGTAGTGCACCGCCTTCAGGTCGTTCGACCACAGGCTGGCGCCGAGACCATACTGGGTACCGTTGGCTCGCGCCAACACTTCGTCCAGATCACTGAAGCTGTCGGCCACCAGCACCGGGCCGAAGATCTCCTGCTGCACCACCGACATCTGATCGTTCACTTGGCTCAGTACGGTCGGCTTGACGAAGTAGCCATCACGCTCGGCGGCCCCGCCGCCAGCCAGCGCCTCGGCGCCCTGGCGCAGCCCCTGCTCGATATAGCCCAGTACCCGCTGTTGCTGACGAGCGGAGACCAGCGGCCCCATCTGGGTGGCGTCGTTGAAGGCATCGCCCAGCACCATCTTGTCGGCGATCGACGCCACCCCTTCGGCCACCTGATCGAAGATCGACCGGTGCACATAGAGCCGCGACCCGGCGGTGCAAACCTGGCCCTGGTTGAAGAAGATCGCATTGGCCGCGCCGCGCACCGCGGCCTTGATATCGGCATCGGGTAGCACGATTACCGGCGACTTGCCGCCCAACTCCAACGACAGCCGGGCCATGTTGTCGATCGCCGCCTTGCCGACCAGCTTGCCGACCTCGGTGGAGCCGGTGAAGGTGATCTTGTTGACGCCCGGATGGGCCGCCAGCGCAGCCCCGGCCTGATCGCCCAAGCCGGTCACCACGTTGACCACACCGGGCGGGAAGCCCGCTTCCTGCACCAACTGAGCGAGTCGCAGCGCGGTCAACGGGGTCTCTTCGGCCGGCTTCAAGACAACCGTGCAACCGGCGGCCAGTGCCGGGCCGAGTTTCCAGGCGGCCATCACCAGCGGGAAGTTCCACGGGATGATGGCGCCGACCACCCCGACCGGCTCGCGGCGGGTGTAGCCGAACAGGTTGGCATCCGGCATATAGGGCACCGAGGGTTCCATGGTCTGCCCCTCCAGCTTGGTCGGCCAGCCCGCCATGTAGCGCAGGTAGTTGACCGCCGAGGCGACATCGCCATAGCGGGCGATCTTGACCCCCTTGCCGTTGTTCAGCGCCTCCAGCTCGGCCAGCTGTGGGGCGTTGGCCTCGATCAGGTCGGCCAGCCGGTGGATCAGCCGTTCACGCTGGTTGGGCCGCATCATCCGCCAGGCCGGGTTGTCGAATGCCGCCCGGGCACTGGCGACCGCCCGATCGACATCCTCCGCCTGGGCCGCCGGCAGCGCCGCGATCGGCTGTCCGGAGGCCGGGTCGAACGCCTCGAAGGTCTGTCCGGCCGCCGCCTGCACCGGCTCGCCATCGATCCACATGAAGTTCGCCGTTTCCAGAAAAGCCCGGCTCTCCGCGCTCAGTCCATATTGCTCCAGCATGTTGCTATACCTCTGCCACCCGTTGAGTAATACGGGAATATACTTAGCCAGCAGCAAGAACGGCAACCCTCCATGTTGCTCAGGCGGCGCGCAAGTCAAAGCTCGATACGCGGGCCGAACCGCTGCCAGACCTGCGCCACCACCGGTTGACGGAGCTCAGGCGTCAGCCTGCCAACCAGCAGCAGCCACTGCTCTCGGTTCAGTTCAACAAAGCCGTCGACCAACTGCTGAGGGCTGTGACGGCGCAACCAGCTGTCCAGCGTGGCCGAGTTGTTGATAACCGCCCGGTTGATCTCGAACGGATAGGCCGATTGTGCCATCACCTGTCGCCAGCGGGCGATTACCGGCGCCTGCCGATAGCGAACGGCCTGCTGTTGAAACGCCTGCCAGGCCGGCAGGCTGCCGCAGCGCACCAGCCGCTCCAGTATCCGCAGCATCGGCATCGGCCGCAGCGGCAGACAATGAAGCGCACCGGCAATGACCAGTGCCGGGACAGGATAGGAATCCGGCTGCAGATGCCGTGGTTCATGTCGCATGCTCAGGAAATGGTCATAAGCATCCGCCAGCGGATGGCCAGCGGCCTGCCGCAGGCAGTAAGCGGTTCGGGATTCATCCGACAGCGCAAACCAATCCCAATCATCACAGCAGGCATCGCCGGTGGCGAACAGACAAGCCAGCGACCAGGCCAGCTCCACCTGCCGGGAAGCCAGCAACGCCTCGAGCACCGGATCCAGTTGGCTGCGCAACGCCAGTGCACGGCCCGGCAGCGACAGCCAGCGCACGCCCTCGATCACCACATCGTGGCCAGCCCTTTCTGCCAGTCGGGCAAACAGGCCCGTCAGCTCGATAGCGCCGTTCAGTTCGTCACGAAGGTCGACCGCCGGTGCGATCGAAAACAACTGTGCCAACTCCCGCCTCAACAATTCCATGGACTGATCCCCTATCTCCGGTCGACGTCCCTGCAGGGAAATTCAAACAGACACCCGGCATACCCAGCTCCAGTCACGCTTGATTCCGCTCTGCAACAGAACAGCGAAAAACCGGCTCCCAAGGGATGCAAGGCCATGCAAGCAATTAAATTGGCTAGTTTTTTTCGCACACGCAAAAAAGAAGCCCAAACTTATGCAGCCACAGATCAGTAAAATTGGCTGAGATTGATTTCTAGTCCAACAGCGGGATTTAAACAAGGGAACATAGCTTACCCGGGCAGAACAATCCCTCACTCCCAGCCAACTGCGGGCCATCAGAGCGGCGCTCGACGCCACCAGGGAGCGCTAGATTTGCTCTCGGCAGGCCTTTGTGTACCATTCGATGACCGGTTGGTGAGCTGAATGCCGACCCGACGGAGTACAGAATGTCTGAAGAACCGCATTTCCTGAAAGAAGAAAAAGAAAAAGAGAACGAAAAGCTTGCTGTTGCCGGCAACACTGACGCCACGGTGGAACCCTTGCAACTGGGCAAGCGAGTCCGCGAGATCCGGCTGAGCCAGAACCTGACACTGGAAGAAGCCAGCAAGTTAACCGGGCTGGCACGCTCGACCCTGTCGAAGATAGAGAACGAGCAGATCTCGCCCACCTTCAGTGCGGTCAACAAGTTGGTAACCGGCCTGGGGATCGACATCCCTCAGCTGTTCGTGGCGCCGAAAAAATCCATCAGTACCGGTGGCCGACGCGATATTACCCGGTACGGTGAGGGTCGCCCCCATCCGACGCCGACCTACGAGCATGAACTGCTGGCGACCGAGTTGAGCCAGAAGAAGATGATCCCGTACCGCACCCAAGTGCGGGCACGCAGCTTCGATGACTACCAGGACTGGATCCGGCACGACGGCGAAGAGTTCCTGTTCGTGCTGAAGGGGTCGATCCTGCTTTACACCGAGTTCTACCAGCCGATCGAGCTGCAGGTCGGCGACTCCGCCTACTACGATTGCGAAATGGGTCACGCCCTGGTCTCCACCAGTAGTGAAGATGCCGAGGTGCTCTGGGTCACCGCCTGAGTGTTTGGCAACGCTTGGGAACTGTTCCCGGCTGCACTATACTGGTTCCTGCAAACTTCCTGAATGCCGCCAAAACCGATCACCATGGGTTTGGCGGTTTTTTTTATTTCGGCTCTGCAACGGCGCCGGATGCGGCAAATGCAGAGTAGCGACTGAACCTGCCCGGCCGGGCGGCTCAGGAATAATGCTGGCCATGTCCGTCACAAACGTAAAGCTGTTCAGATAAGCCGCTGCGTCGAGACCATACAGGGCTGACGTCAGTCGGCCAGGAGCCCGCCGGGCGCCAACCGCAAACGACCTCACCTTCACCGAACAGCATCCGGTCACAAGCGGGCCAGACCCGGTTAGCCGCCAGCGGCTATCAGGCTGATCGCCAGCCGAATCCGGCCAGGCTGATCTCATCCAGGGCCAGGCTGCCGTCCGGCTGCTGAAGCTGGCAGCACTCCAGCAGCGCGGCCCGCTCGGCTTCGTCCAGCTGACCATCAGCCAGCAAGCGTTGCAACAGCGTCAGTTGCTGCTGCAGCCGTGGCTGCAGTTCCGGCTCGGTTTGCCAGAGTTCATAGGTTTCCAGTGCCAATACCGGCGCGCTCAGCTGCGCCAGATAACCGTGCCACTGCTGCAGCAGTGCTTCCGTCTGCTGACCGAGCAGCGTAACGACCGGTTGTCGCAACCGGTCGAGCCGCGCCAGCATCTGCTCCCGTTCAGCCCAGAGCAACGGATAGCCTTCCGGTGCCTCGCTGGTCGGCTGCAGATGCAGATCCTGGGGCCGAAACGGCAACAGCCAGAACAATGGAATCCTACTATTGGCCGCGCAGAGCGTTTCCGCCTCGTTCGGCAGCTGGCTGTCGAGCCGGCGGGCCAGCCCCATCATCAGTACGCGTATTCCGAGCATCTCTACCTCAAGGCAATTGACTGATCTTGTAACCCCGTTCGCTGAGCATCTGCAGCAACCCACCGGCACCGACCAGGTGGCCGATGCCGACCAGCACCATCTCCACCGGTGCATCCTCCAACAACTGCTCGATCTGCGGCAGCCAGTGCCGGTTACGGTCGGTCAGCAGCTGGCGGTGGATATCGGGATACTGCTCGCGCATCTCGTCGATCACCAGGTGCTGCAACCGCTGCAGGTCGCCCTGGCGCCAGGCGGCGACCAGAGCCGGCATCTGTTGGCCAACCTGGGCCACATCGTTCAGCGTACGGTCGATAAACTCGGCTTCCCGGCCCTCGCCCAGCGAGCTGATAAAGTACAGGTGCTGATCGACCGATTCCAGTCCGCCAAGCGGCTTGCCCTGCTGGCGGGCCCGCTGGTAGTAAATCATATCCGCGCCCTGATGCTGAATGCCCAGCCGCTGCAGTTCCAGCTGCAACAGCATCAGCATCACCCCGGCTGGCTTCATGGCCAGAGCCCGTTCATAGGAAGCACCGTAGTGTTCCAGCCGCCGCCTCAGCCGCTGTTGTAATTTTTCCGGTAGATACTGGTCCAGTTGCTCACCCGGCGGATAGTACAACGACTGCATCAGTCGCTGCTGAGTGGCCTGACTTTGCAGCAGGCCCAGGTCGGTTTCCAGGTAGACCCGTTCCGATTGCCGGTAGGCCCGGTCGAACGCCGCCGGCAACGGCAGGTCGCTCGCCGACAGCAGATGAACGGTACCGGCCAGGTACAGTTTGTTCTCCGCCCGCTCCACCAGCCAGACCGGGCTGTCGGCCAGAACCGCGCCACTGCCAAGCAACAGTAACAATCCAATCCAACAGCGACGCACCATACCAACTACCCCAACTACCATGTCCGACCTCCTGGTCATTGCCGGGGCATTGAAACGGCCAGCGGTTAACATTAAACGCTGGCCGAGCCCCTCCGAAAACCGCTTTCCCTCACTATTAGCAACGATCCACTCTAATGGCAAAAACGCTCAGCCCGGCATCAGCCCTGCATCAGCCCGATGCGGCCTGCGCCAGATCAACAGCGATAACGGTAGCAACCGGTTGAAAGATCGGGATAATTGTCTTGCCGTTCGCTTTTCAGTAAGGTCACTGAAACGCCAGCCGCCCGCCTGTAAGGAGCCAGCGAGGATGCACAGCCTCTCCCCCAGCGACCTGAACATACTGTTAGTCGAGCCGTCGGCGATGCAGCGCAAGCTAATCACGCAACAGCTGCAGCAGGAGTCCGTGGTGGCGATCGACCAGGTCACCGGCAGGCAGCAGGCACTCGAGCGGATCCGGGCGGTGCGGCCGGACCTGGTGATCAGCGCGCTGCACTATGCCGACGGCTCGGCGGTCGAGCTGCTGCAGCAGATCCGCAGCGACGCCGAGCTGGAACAGCTGCCGTTCATGCTGGTATCCAGCGAAACCCGCCGCGAACAACTGGAAAGCTTCAAGCAGTCCGGCGTGGTGGCAATTTTGCCCAAGCCATTCACCCGCGCCCACCTCGGCAAAGCGATCAACGCCACCCTCGACCTGCTCAGCCATGAAGAGTTGGAGCTGGAACTGTACGATGCCGAATCGGTGCGGGTACTGGTCGTCGATGACAGCCGGATGGCCCGCAAGGTGATCATCAAGGTACTGAACAACCTCGGCATCCATCGTATCCGCGAAGCGGTGGACGGCGCCGATGCGTTGCAGCAATTGGAACAAAACACCTTCGATCTGGTGATCACCGACTACAACATGCCGCAGGTTAACGGCCTGGAACTGACCGAGCAGATCCGCCAATCCGACAACTTTAACCACCTGCCGATCATGATGGTTTCATCGGAGGCCAACGACGCCCACCTCTGCCACGTCTCCCAGGCCGGCGTGGACGCCATCACCGATAAGCCGTTCGAACCGGAGCTGGTCAAGCAACTACTGGCACGGCTGCTGGACGACGACAGCTAAGCCGCAAACGGGAACAGTCGATAGCAGTGGCATCAGCTGGCTGTTTCCTGTACAATTTCCTGTTTTCCGCAGGCACGTGCGCCCGATAGGGCTACACCCAAGCGGCCCGCCCGGGCCCGCCGCACCAATGACTCTACAGGTACCTTTATTTAATGTCCGAATCCGTCGACACCCCTCTCAGCTTCTCTGCGCTGGGACTGGCTGATCCACTGCTCAAAGCACTGCAAGAGATCGGTTACGAAACCCCCACACCGATCCAGAACGCCAGTATCCCGCACCTGCTGGAAGGGCGTGACCTGCTCGGCATGGCACAAACCGGCACCGGCAAAACCGCCGCCTTCGCGCTGCCGCTGCTGTGCCGTATCGATCCGACACAGAACCAGCCGCAGCTGCTGGTACTGGCGCCGACCCGCGAACTGGCAATCCAGGTAGCGGAAGCGTTCCAGACCTACACCCGCCACATGAAGGGCGTACATATCCTGCCGATCTACGGCGGCCAGTCCTACGACACCCAGTTACGCCAGCTCAAGCGCGGCGTACAGGTGGTGGTCGGCACCCCGGGCCGGGTAATGGACCACATGCGACGCGGCAGCCTGAAGCTGGACAGCCTGCGGGCACTGGTGCTGGACGAAGCCGATGAAATGCTGCGCATGGGCTTTATCGACGACGTCAACTGGGTACTGGAACACACCCCGGCGGACCGCCAGATCGCACTGTTCTCCGCCACTATGCCGCGCGAGATCCAGAAGGTGGCACAGACCCACCTGAACGATCCGGCCGAGATCAAGATCAAAGCCCAGACCGCCACCGCGACCACCATCCGCCAGCGCTACTGGCAGGTCAGCGGACTGCACAAGATGGATGCGCTGACCCGCATTTTGGAGATGCAGGCATTCGAGGCGATGATCATCTTCGTGCGCACCAAGTCGGCCACCGAAGAGGTTGCCGAGAAGCTGTCAGCGCGCGGCTTCGCCGCCGAAGCGCTGAATGGCGACATGTCGCAGCAGCAGCGTGAACGCACGATCACCCGGCTGAAGAAGGGCCAGACCGACATCCTGGTGGCCACCGACGTGGTTGCCCGCGGCCTGGACGTGGAACGGATCAGCCACGTGCTGAACTACGATATCCCGTACGACACCGAATCCTATATCCACCGGATCGGCCGCACCGGTCGTGCCGGTCGCGAAGGTGAAGCGATCCTGTTCGTCGGTTACCGCGAGCAGCGGATGCTGCGCGCCATCGAGCGAGCCACCCGCCAGCCGATCGAGCGGATGCAGTTGCCGTCCACCGACGATATCAACGAACAGCGGGTACAGCGCTTCAAGGACCGGATCAGCGAAACCCTGGATAACATCGAACTGGAGTTCTACCAGCAGCTGCTGGCCGACTACCAGAAAGAGCACGATTGCGATCCGATCCGCATGGCTGCGGCATTGGCAGCACTGGCTCAGGGCGACAGCCCGCTGCTGCTGACAGAACCCGAGCGACCGAAGCGCGAACGCACCGAGCGCACCGACCGTGGCGAACGCGGCGAACGTCGCGAACGCGCACCACGTAAGCCGCGACCGGAAGACAGCCGGCCGCGTCCGCTGAAGGACAACCCGGAAGTGGTGATGGAGCGCTACAGTGTTGCCGTCGGCTACGAGCACGGCGTCAAGCCGGGCAACCTGGTCGGCGCGATCGCCAACGAGGCCAACCTGGAATCGAAGTTCATCGGCCATATCGAGATCTACGACCGCCAGTCGACCATCGACCTGCCGGCCGGCATGCCGCAGGAAACCCTGCAAATGCTGCAGAAGATCCGGGTTTGCGGTCAGCGACTGCATCTGCAGGCATTGAATACCAACGATGGCCAACGACCGGCAGCTGCACGTAAACCGAAAGGCGGCCGCAGCAAGCGCCCGGCCGGCAAGTAACCGTTCAGCGAAAATGCCTGCGGGCGGGCGTCAGGCGCGTAGCGGATAGCCATTCAGCCACAGCGTCAACGCCCGCTCGGGCACCCTCAGGAAGGGGCAGACACCCCCTTCCCTGACCGGCCCGCCAAACAGCAGCGACAGCCGCGCCCGCTGGCCTCGCGACCAATCATCACCGTAAACCGGACAGATACAGGCCGGCGGTTCCGCCATATTCAGCTCATCGCAGAGCCACAGCACCACCGAACGCCCCTCGATCTCGATCTCCAACGCCAGTTCGCGAAACAGGTACACTTCCGGATCGCCCGGTAGCACGCCGAAGCCGACGGTATCCTCGAAATGCCAACTCAGCACCGGAAACCGGTGTATGCCGTAACCCACCTCCAGCCGCCTGACTTTCAGCCGGCGCCGGTCGAAGGCATTGAGCAATCGGACAACGGGACGCCCCGTCTGATATGTGAGATAGGCACATGCCTGCATTTACCACCTCCCGCTCACAGGAGAAAAGCTAGGACTTAAAGGATGCGGCACTGGCGACCCGACACCCCGCATTCAGGGGATATGGGCGCTTTGTCAGGTTTCTATAAGCCTAGCGTGGAACGCAGATAACGAGAAATGATTGGCAAAGCCGTAGTGGCGCAGTCTGCCTGGATGCAGCGGCACGAGGCGGGCTAGCAGATCAACAGGGCAGAATTAGCAGGGCAGAATTAACAGCTTGGAGTTAACGGTGGTGCTAACGGAGAGAGCGCAGGAGGCAGCCAAACAGGCGGCGGCCTTCGAACAAGAAGGCGCCGCCCGGCAGGCTCAGTCGCCGCGATAGATGCGCGGGATACGACCGGTCAGGCAGGTCATCAGGGTATAGGGGATGGTGTCGCACCAGGGCGCCACCTCGTTGATCGACAGGTTCGCCCCCCAGAACTCGACGGTGCTGCCAAGCCCCGCCTGCGGCAGGTCGGTCAGGTCCACGGTCAGCATATCCATCGATACCCGGCCGATAATCCGGCTGCGCTGGCCGTCGATCAGCACCGGGGTGCCGTTCTTGGCGTGGCGCGGGAAACCGTCGCCGTAGCCCATCGCCACGGTACCAACCCGGCTCGGCTGGTCGGCGGTCCAGGTGCAGGCGTAACCGACACTCTCGCCCGGCTCGATTTCACGTACCGCGATCACCTCGGACAGCAGGGTCATCGCCGGCTGCAATTTGTCAGCCTCCACCTGCGGCTGGCCGAACGGCGAGGCGCCGTACAGCATCAGCCCCGGCCGCATCAGGTCCTGACGGGCCTGCGGCCAGCCCAGCGTGGCCGGCGAGTTGGCCAGGCTGACTGGTGCATCCAGCCCTTCAGTCGCCTGCCGGAAACGCTCGATCTGCACACGGGTGAAATCGTTATCCAGCTCATCGGCGCAGGCGAAGTGCGACATCAGCACCACTTCAGCCACCTGCGGCAGTGCCTTCAGCCGACGGAAGGCATCGGCATAATGTTCCGGCGCCACACCCAGACGGTGCATACCGGAATCCATCTTCAGCCAGACATGCAGTCCGGCAGACTCGGGCAGCGCGGCGATCTGGTCGATCTGATGCTCGCTGTGCAGCGCTGTCCAGAAATTCTGTTCGACGATGATCGGCAATTCATCCGGCTGGAAAAAGCCTTCCAGCAACAGGATCGGCCGTGTGATACCGGCCTCGCGCAGGGCGATCGCCTCCTCGATGCAGGCTACACCGAAAGCCGGCACCTCCGGTTCCAGAGCAGCCGCAACGCGGGTGGCGCCGTGCCCGTAGGCATCGGCCTTGACGATGGCCACAGCCTGGCTTTGCGGCGACTGCGCACAGGCCAGCCGGTAGTTGGCGCGAATAGCATCCAGATCAATCAGAGCACGTGCTTGACGACTCATCGGGTTCCTCCTGCAGTACCACGAAACCGGCGAAGTGCAGTGTGCACAGCGCCGGTTGCCAACCGTCTTAGTCGACAGTCACCATGATCGCTTCAATTTCGATATCCACCGCCTTCGGCAGCTGCTTGACCGCGTACGCGGCACGGGCCGGGTACGGCTCGGCGAAGTAGCGCGCCATCACTTCGTTAACGGTAGCGAAGTTTTCCAGGTCGGACAGCAGGATGGTGACCTTGACGAAGTCGTTCAGGCTGCCGCCTGCCGCTTCCGCAATCGCCTTCAGGTTTTCGAATACCTGCACCGCCTGGGCTTCGAAACCACCGTCAACCACTTCCATGGTTTCCGGGTTCAGCGGGATCTGGCCGGAGATGTAAACGGTCTGGCCAACCTTTACCGCCTGCGAGTAGGTGCCGATAGCGGAGGGCGCTTTGTCAGTGTTGATGATGCTTCTGTTCATGGAAAATTCCTTGATAACTATTGTTTTGTAAGGATCACTACAACCCGGTGCAGGAGGATGTCAGGTTGAACTCGCTGACTATCCACAATTAGCAGGATAATTCAAACGAAAAAAAGCAGGGGTACCGGAGTACCCCGCGAAAACCATCCAATGAGATTGGCTGAACGGATGGGTGAACAAAAACAATCCTGCACCGCCGGGCCACCGACCCGGCTGTAAAAGAGGGATCAGCGGGCGTAACGTTCGACGCCCAGGCCTTCACTGTCGATCTCCGGCGTGCGGCCGTTGATCACATCGTTCAGGTAGCGGGCCGAGCCGACCGACATGGTCCAGCCCAGGGTGCCGTGGCCAGTGTTCAAAAACAGGCTCTTGTACTTGGTCTTACCCAGTACCGGCGTGCCGTCCGGGGTCATCGGCCGCAGGCCGGTCCAGAACTCGGCCTTGCTCAGGTCGCCACCGCCACCGAACAGGTCGCTGACCACGAAGTCGGCATTGGCGCGGCGCTTCTCCGGCAGGCTCAGGTCGTAGCCGGTGATCTCGGCGGTACCGCCGACCCGGATACGGTCGTCGAAGCGGGTCACCGCCACCTTGTAGGTTTCATCCATCACGGTGGAAACCGGTGCGCGGCTCTCGTCGATCAGCGGCAGGGTCAGCGAGTAGCCCTTGATCGGGTAGACCGGTACCTTGATACCGATCTGCGCCAGCAGCATCGGGCTGTAGCTGCCCAGCGCCACCACGTAGCGGTCGGCGGTCAGCTTACCGGCACTGGTCTGCACGCCGCTGATATCACCGGCTTCCAGATCCAGGCCATCGATGCTGGTGTTGTACTTGAACTCCACGCCCAGCTTGGCGCACTCGTCGGCCAGTGCCAGGGTGAACTTGTAGCAGTCGCCGGTTTCATCGCCCGGCAGCCGCAGGCCGCCGACGATCTTGTGCTTGACGTGGGCCAGCGCCGGTTCGCGTTCGGCACAGCCGTTGGCATCCAGCACTTCGAACGGAACGCCGGCTTCCTTCAGGATCGCCTGATCAGCCAGCGAGCCATCCAGCTGCTTCTGGGTACGGAACACCTGCAGGGTACCCTGCTCGCGGTGTTCGTAAGGGATGCTGATATCCTGACGCAGCTCGCGCAGGCAATCGCGGCTGTATTCGGCGATGCGCACCATGCGCGCCTTGTTGATCTGGTAGGCGGCCTCGGTGCAGTTGGCCAGCATCTGCATCATCCACTTGTACATGGTGCCGTCCAGCTTCGGCTGGATCGCCAGCGGCGCCAGATCCTGCATCAGCCATTTGACCGCCTTGACCGGCACGCCCGGTGCCGCCCACGGAGAGGAGTAGCCCGGCGAGATCTGGCCGGCATTGGCATAGCTTGTCTCAAGCGCCGGACCCGGTTGACGGTCAACGACGGTGACCTGATGGCCCTCCTTCGCCAGATACCACGCACTGGTAATACCTACGACACCACTTCCGAGAACAAGAACGCGCATAGCACTCACCTTTGATTATTTTTTGTTCAGTGACGAGATTTATCGCTATTCTAGGATAAGATATACAGTGAATCTCACTGAAGTTCATGTAGTATTAGGACGATTAGCTGGCAAAGATGTAAAAACAGGATTTCCTATGGTTTCGCGTAACAATTCATCAAAACCCCGTCGCTTCGACCGTATCGATCGCAATATTCTGCGCATCCTGCAGCGTGAGGGACGGATCTCCTACACCGAGTTGGCCGACCGGGTCGGGCTGTCGACCACCCCCTGCATGGAGCGGGTCAAGCGGCTGGAGAAGGAGGGGGTGATTCAGGGTTACCACGCCCGGATCGACCCGGCCGCGCTGGACTACAGCATGCTGGTGTTCGTCGAGATCTCGCTCTCCTACCAGTCACCGGACGCCTTCGAGCGCTTCAGCCAGGCGGTGGCCGAGCTGCCCTATATCCTGGAGTGCCACCTGGTATCGGGCGACACCGACTACCTGATCAAGGCGCGGATCAGCGATATGTCGGAGTATCGCCAGCTACTGGGCGATATGCTGTTGAACCTGCCGGGGGTGAAAAATTCGAAGAGCTATATAGTGATGGAAGAGGTCAAGGAGACCAGCGAACTGCCGGTACCCAATCAGAGTTGAGCGGCGGCGCCCTCCTCGCCCGACGCCACCTGCAGCAGCCAGTCGGCCACCAGACGGGCCGGTGCACTGGCGAGGGTGCCTTCGGGGATCAACAGATAATAGGTGCAGTCGGCCGCCACCGGCGGCAGCGGCGCCACCAGCCGGCCCGACGCCAGCGCCTCACGGACCACCGCGCCCCGGGCCAGCGCGATCCCCAACCCGGCGGCGGCCGCCTCGATCGCCATGTCGACCCGGTTGAAGCTGTGGCCGCAGCTGCTGTCCACCGCCGACAGGCCACTCTGATCCAACCAACGCCGCCACTCGGCATCCTTGGGTGCGCCGGGCCAGGGCATGGCATCGTGCAGCAGCGCCGCCTGCCGCCAACTCTGCGGATCCCGCCAGTCGGTATGGGGCATATAGTCCGGTGCCATCACCGGCAACAGGGTTTCCGGCAACAGCAGGTGGCTCTCGAAACCGGGGTAATGACCGTCGCGACCGTAATCGATCGCCAGGTCGAAATCGCCACCGGCAATGTCCAGCAGTGCCGCATCGGCAAAGGTCTCGACCCGGATATCGGGCCAGCGGCTGTGAAAGGCCTGCAGCCGCGGTATCAGCCATTTGAAGACGAACGACGGGATCGCCTTCAGCCGTACCGCCGCCTCGGCGGTCTGCCGCTGTATCCGTTCCACCGCCAATGACAGCGATTCCAGCGAGCGCCGGGTCACCCCCAGCAGCTCCTCTCCAGCCGGGGTCAGCGCGATCGCCCGCACCCGGCGCTCGAACAGCGCCACGCCGAGCTGCTCCTCCAGCTTGCGTATCTGCTGACTGACCGCACCGGTGGTCACGCAGAGTTCGCGGGCCGCTTCAGAAAAACTCAACAACCGCCCCGCCGCTTCGAAGGTACGTAGCGCGGCCAAAGTCTGTGCTTTAATGGTAATCGCCATGTAATTAAAGGCCTCCGGGCAGTTTCAGCGGGTACTTTGATCATACGCCAAGCAGACAGGCCAAGCCTATAGTTTAGCTACACTAAACCATCCTTAAATATCTATCGTTTGTCAGGGTTCACCCGGGCGGGCGACACTGCAGGCTACATTCAACCGTCAGACGGAGAGCGCGATGCCCGCCCTGCTGCTCAGCGAACAACAGATAGAAAACCTGCGTAGCGGTACTCCGCTGCTCTGGCTGAATCCCGCCTATGGTGACCGCGCCAGCGCACCGGCTCGGCCGGAGGTCGAGCAGATGCTGGCCGCCGAACAACGGCTGGCCCGCTTCGCGCCGCTGCTGGCGCAGCTTTTTCCAGAACTGGCCGCCAACCAGGGGCTGATCGAATCGCCGCTGCTGACAGCGCCGATACTGCACCAGACGGTCAATCCGCTGGGCGGCCGCACGTTGATCAAAGCCGACCACGCGTTGCCGGTGGCCGGTTCGATCAAGGCCCGTGGCGGCATCCATGAAGTGCTCTGCTTCGCCGAACAACTGGCGCTGGAACACAAGCTGCTCAGCGGCACCGATGACGATTACCGCAAGCTTCGGCAGGAAGATGCGCGGCAGCTGTTCAGCCGCTATGAAGTGGCGGTCGGCAGTACCGGCAACCTGGGCCTCAGTATCGGCATCATCGGCGCGGCGCTGGGCTTTCGCGCCACCGTACATATGTCGATCGACGCCAAGCAGTGGAAAAAAGAGCGGCTGCGCAAGCGCGGTGTCCAGGTCGTCGAGCACGATGCCGATTACGGTGCTGCGGTGGCCGCCGGCCGCGCCCAGTCCGATGCCGATCCGTACAGTTACTTTGTCGACGACGAAAACTCACCGCGGTTGTTCATGGGCTATGCGGTAGCGGCGCTACGGCTCAAGCAGCAGCTGGCCGAACAACAGATCCCGGTGGATGCCGACCATCCGCTATTCGTCTACCTGCCGGCTGGTGTCGGCGGCGCCCCCGGCGGCATCACCTTCGGGCTGAAGGCACTGTTTGGCGAGCATGTGCACTGCTTCTTCGCCGAACCGGTACAGGCGCCCTGCATGCTGCTGGGGATGGCCGGTGCGCCCGGCAGTGAACCGCTGCCGGTCTATGACTTCGGTCTGCAGATCGATACCGACGCCGATGGCCTGGCGGTCGGCACCGCCTCACAGTGGGTCTGCGACACGGTTCGCGACCAGCTATCCGGCGTCTATACGGCAACCGACGACAGCCTCTACCGACAACTGTTGCTGCTGAAGCAACTGGAGTCGATCGAGGTCGAGCCCTCCGCCGCTATCGGTTGCCTCGGCCCTGCTATGCTGAACACAACCGCCGGACAGCAGTATATAGCCCACCATCAGCTGGCCGACCGACTGTCGCAATGCAGTCATCTGATCTGGACAACAGGCGGCTCTTTCGTTCCCGATAGCGAATATCAGGGGTATTTGCAAAAAGCCATTGAAAAATCCAATTCAAAATTATCGTAAGAAACGATATTGTTCACTATACGAAACTTGTTGATTGGGAAGAAACACCAGGAAACATGATTTCGACCCGCTTCTGGGCCCCCACAAGGGGCCGCAGGGCACTTATAAAAATAACAAGGGGAGGTATCCTTAATGGAAGCAATCAGCTCATTTATTGGCAGCGTCAACAGCATCGTCTGGGGCGTGCCAATGCTCGTTCTCATCCTCGGTGTAGGCCTCTTCATGAGCCTGGGCCTGAAACTGATGCCGATTCTCAAGCTCGGCACCGGCTTCAGCCTGCTCTGGAAAGGCCGTAGTGCAAAATCCGGCGAAGAGGGCGATGGTGAGATCCCGCCGTATCAGGCATTGATGACCGCACTGTCCGCAACCGTCGGTACAGGTAATATCGCAGGCGTTGCCACCGCCGTATTCCTCGGCGGCCCGGGCGCACTGTTCTGGATGTGGCTGACCGCGCTGGTCGGAATGGCCACCAAGTACTCCGAAGCCGTTCTGGCGGTGAAGTACCGTGAAGTTGATGAAAACGGCAACCACGTTGGTGGCCCGATGTACTACATCAAGAACGGTATGGGTAAAAACTGGGCCTGGCTGGGTACCGCATTCGCGATCTTCGGCGCTATCGCCGGGTTTGGCATCGGTAACACCGTGCAGTCCAACTCCATCGCCCAGGTGGTGGAAAGCAACTTCGGTATCTCTACCGCCGTTACCGGCATCGTAGCCGCGGTACTGGTCGGCGCCGTACTGATCGGCGGTATCAAACGTATCGGTTCTGTCGCCGGCGCCCTAGTACCGTTCATGGCGATCGCCTACATCATCGCCGGCCTGGTGGCATTGAGCATCAACGCCGCCGAGATTCCGCATGCGATCAGCCTGATCTTCACCAGCGCCTTCACCGGTCACGCCGCCGAAGGTGGTTTCGCCGGCGCTGCGGTATGGGCGGCGATCCGCTTTGGTGTGGCCCGCGGTATCTTCTCAAATGAAGCCGGCCTGGGTTCTGCGCCGATCGCACACGCTGCGGCTCAGACCAAAAAACCGGTTCGCCAGGGCCTGGTTGCCATGCTGGGTACCTTCATCGATACCATCCTGGTCTGCTCCATCACCGGCCTGGTGATCATCACCTCCGGCATCTGGACCAGCGGTGAATCCGGTGCAGCGCTGACTTCTGCGGCCTTCGCCGACGCTCTGCCGGGCGTAGGCAATTACCTGGTAGCAATCTCGCTGGCCATCTTCGCCTTCACCACCATCATCGGCTGGTCGTTCTACGGCGAAAAATGCGTCGAGTTCCTGTTCGGTGTTAAAGCGATCGTGCCGTACCGCGTGCTGTGGATCCTGGCGATTCCGCTGGGCGCAACCCTGAGCCTGGACTTCGTCTGGCTGGTGGCCGATACGCTGAACGCCATGATGGCGATCCCGAACCTGATCGCGATCCTGGTGCTGAGCCCGGTAGTCTTCAAGCTGACCCGCGAATACTTCGCCAGTCAGGCTGGCGGCCAGGTGGCACCCGACAGCAAATAAGCCTGTCAGGCGCTAACCTCGCTATACCCAAAGCCCCGCAACCGCGGGGCTTTTTCTTTTCGATGTCTTTTCGATACTTCGCCGGGCGTTTATTGCCGCCCTCGCCCTCTGTAGCTCACGCCTCCGATAACTCCAGACTGCTTACCGCTTGCAGCTTGCCACTTGGCGCTCCCCCCTCCCCTTTCAGCCTGGTTTCAGACAGCGGAACTAACCTGAAATTGACAGCGCAAGATACCCCTCGATGCAACAGAGTCCCTGCGTATTGTCAGATCCCCTTCGCCGCTCGCCTGGAGCGGCGTTTTTTATTTTCTGTTGAGAATTGCCGGGCATGCAAAGCATCGCGCCGCACCCGCCACCAACTGTCCTAGCGACGTTTCACCGGTCAGATGACGACTGCAAGGTTGTTCGACAGCCAGACACGCCGACAGGTTTATCCCGCCCCGCCGGGGCCCTTATAATGCGCGCCTGGATTCTGTGGATTTGGATATGCAACGACTCGATATGCTGCTGGTCGAACGCGGCCTGGTGCAATCACGCACCCATGCCCAGCGGCTGATCAAAGGCGGCAAGGTAATGATCAAGCAGGGCGGCCAGTGGCAGCCGGTCAACAAACCGGGGCTGAAGCTGGCGCCGGATGTCGAGCTGCAGCTGGAAGCCGACGAGGCGGACCGCTTCGTGTCACGCGGCGCCTTGAAGCTGGCAGGCGCCCTGCAGCGTACCGGGCTGGATCCCACAGGCATGACGGCACTGGATATCGGCCAGTCGACCGGCGGCTTCAGCGACTGCCTGCTGCAGGCCGGCGTTGCCTTGGTGGTCGGCGTCGAGGTCGGCCACGACCAGTTGGCCGAACGATTGCGCCAGGATCCGCGGGTGGTCTGCTACGAGGGGGTCAACGGTCGCGACCTGCCCCACCAGCAGCTGCTCGAACACACCGGCGATGGCCGGGGATACGACCTGGCGGTGATGGATGTCTCCTTTATCTCGCAGACCAAGATCCTGCCCAGCCTGGCCCCGCTGTTACGGCCAGGCGGTCAGTTGATCTGCCTGGTGAAGCCGCAATTCGAGGTCGGCAAAGCCGGAATCGGCCGCGGCGGCATCGTGCGCGACAGCAGTCTCTACGCCGACGTTGAGCAGCGTATCCGCGACTGCTACCGGCAGCAGGGGCTGCGGGTCAAAGATTACTTCGAAAGCCCGATCAAGGGCGGTGACGGCAACCGCGAGTTTCTGATCTGGGCCGAACGACCGGCGGTATAACGGGCTGTTAGAGTTTCAGCCGGGCATCCTTCAACCACCACAGGTGATCGGCGATCCGCTTGGCCTGCTCCTCGGTCAGCTGCTCGAATATCGGCATTTCCGGCTTGGCGGGGTCGCCGTACAGGATCAGCGTGACCACCTGCTCCTTGGTCAGCCGGGTCAGTACATTGGGCGGAATCCCCTCCAGAAACTGGCCGGTACCCTGCTCCTTGTGACAGCTGGCACAGTGCTGGTGGAACAGCGCCTTGCCCGACAGAGCCGATTGCGACGCGACCTCCGCCACCTCCGCCTTTTCTTCACCACATCCGGCCAGTAGCGATGCCGCCAGCATCAGGCCGACTCCCCGGTACCTTGCTGCCATATGCTTTCCTCATCCTGAATTCACCCGTCCGACCGGCCAACGATCCCGCCGGCCATTGATCCTTCAGTGTAGAGCACTCAGGGTGACTGGAAAGATTATCGAGCGCATCAACTGACATAAAGCGGCAACGGTTTGATATGTGTCAGCGGGCAGTGACAGGAATATAACAGGCATAAAAAAACAGCCCCCCGCGCAAGGCGGAGGGCTGTCGTCGTCTTTTGCAGCGGGTTGAGCCCGCCAGGCTTTACCGATCGAAGATCAGTAATCGAACTTGGAAGCGGAGTAGATCTTGAACGCCGCTTCCCAGACTTCACCGACTTCACCGTTACCGACCGGCTGGCCGTCCAGCTTGGTGACCGGCGCGATCTCCTTGGAGGAGCTGGTGATCCAGATCTCGTCGGCGTTGCGTACTTCGTCCATGGTGACGGTACGCTCCTCCACCTGGATGGAACCGTCGGCTTTCAGGCTGTCGATGATGATCCGGCGGGTGATACCCGGCAGGATCTGGTTATCCTGGATCGGCGTGATCACCACACCATCCTTGACGATGAAGGCGTTGCAGGAGCTGCCTTCGGTCAGCTCGCCGTTGCCGTTGTACAGCAGGATTTCGTTGTTGCCTGCCGCGTGGCCCTGCTGGTAGTGCATAACGTTGCCCAGCAGCGCGGTGGATTTGATGTTGCAGCGCTTCCAGCGCAGGTCTTCGGTGCTGGACACGGAGAACTGAGTAACCTTGGTACGGTCAGCCGGCTCCGGGTTCTTGATCGCGAAGGCGAACGCGAAGATGGTCGGCTCGACGTTTTCCGGGTAAGCGTGGAAACGCTTGGTGTCGGCACCACGGGATACGTGTACGTAAACGCCCAGGTTTTCACCTACGTCGGCGTTCTTGGCCACCAGTTCGTCCATCAGCTCACGCCACTGGTCAACTGTCTTGTTGCAGTTGATCTCCAGCGCCGCCAAGCCATCGATCATGCGGTTCATATGCGGCACGAAACCGACCGGCTTGGCTCCGTAGTAGGGAACCACTTCGTAGATACCGTCGCCGAACAGGAAACCACGGTCCAGCGGAGAGATACGGGCTTCGGCCAGGGGCACGTAGGAACCGTTCAGATATGCGATGCTCATATAAACCAACCTCTCACTCGTCTTTCTATTATTTAGTTTTACTGTCAGCCCGCTTGGGTGGACTGTCTCCGAACAACGACGGAAACACCCCCTGCCCCATGGATAAGAGCCGGACGGATGGATCACGGCAGTTTCTGAAAAAAGAATTTTCTTTGCAAGGCCACCATCAACAAAATAATATTTTTATAAATTACGCAAAATTACAGGATATTTTCCCGCCCAAAAAAACCAAACAGGAAAATCGCCTTCACCCAAAAGTTTAGCCGCCGATGACAATCTCGCGGGCGCTCTCCGCCAGCAACTTCGGCAGCATGCGATCATCCTCCAGCCGCCAGCCGCAGCAGAAGGTCAACTCCGGCGGCTCATCGCCGATCGACAAGCGCACCAGCGTTCCCGCCGCCAGCCGATCGCGTACCAGCGGTTCCGGCAACAGCGCGGCACCGGTACCCTGTTCGGCCAGGGCCAGCAGATTGGCCACCGAACTGCAGGTATGCAGCACCGGTCCTTCGTCGCCCAGCGTCTCGAACAGCTGCTTCAGATAGCGCCAGGGGCGGGTGTTGCGCGGAAAGCTCAGGATCGGCAAGCGTGCCAGCGATGCGACATCACGGATCTGTTCGCCACCCAGCAATGCCGGCGCCACCACCCAGTATTGCGGATAGCTGCACAGCGGTTCGGTCACCAGCTCCGGGATATGCTGCTGCTCGGCGACCATCAGCGCCAGGTCGAGCTGGTGATCGCGCAATTGGCGGATCAGCGTCGGCGTGACGTCACAGGTCAACTCGAACGCCATCAGCGGATGCTGGTCGCGCCAGTGCTGCAACAACTTGGTCAGCCACAGGTAGGCCAGGGTGTCGGCCACGCCGATCCGCAGACAGCCGCGTTCCGGCGCGCCCTCCTGCAACTGCGCCTTCATCTCCTGGCTGATGGCGATCAGCTTCTCCGCGTAGGGCAGCAGCTGGGTGCCCCGTGCGGTCAGCCGGGTGCCACTCTTGTCGCGCAGGAACAGCTGCACACCGAGCTCGTCCTCCAGCGCCGCAATCCGGGCGGAGATCGCCGGCTGGGTCGCATGCAGCTGTTGGGCAGCGGCATGGAAACTGCCCAGCCGGGCGACTTTGACGAAGGTGTTCAGGTTACGAAGGCGCATAGGCTCAGGCTCTCAGTTTCGAAACCCTGCCAGAGTACGCTAATAGGGCCTGTTAACACTAATCTCGATAGCCGCGGCCATCGGATTCGGCGTTAGCAACCGTTAAGCGAAGCCGATGATCCGGCGCAGCTCCAGCAGGATGCTCTCGCCCTCGTTCACCGGCAGACCATCTTCGGTCAGCTCGTTGAGGCGGGTCACGCCGTCGACGCTGCCCAGCTCCGACAGGTACTGCAGGATCTCCAGCGGCTTCACCTTGGCCAGCAGATCGGTATCGTTCCATAGGCTGAGGAACGCCATGAGGCCGTAGGCGCCCCAGTTGGAGACGTCGGCGATCAGCAGCTCGTCCACCTGGGTGGCGGAGGCCACGATATCCAGCTCCTTCAGCGCCTCGTAGATGTTGCCCATGCCGATCTCGTTGCCGCCGTCACCGATGGCGATGGTCGGGCACTCGGCCTGGCGTACGAAGCTGTCGAAGCAGGCCGCACGGGCGCTGATGCTCTCACCGCGCATGTTGTAGTAGCCGCCGTCTTCCGCCTGGCCCGGCCGCTCGATCGACACGATCGCCTGCGGCTGGTACTTGGCCAGCGCCTCGGCCGCTTCCTGCTCGCGCTGGTCGTGCGGACCGACGTGGATCTCGTAGACCCGGTAATCGCGCGCCAGCGCCTCGGACATCGGCTTGCCGCAGACGATCACCGGAATAGCGCCCAGCTCCTCCAGCGCCCGGTACAGCGCCAGCGCGCCCACCGGACCGTCGGTTTCGAAGGTATCGACCACCGGGAAACCGGTACCGATCAATACGTGCCCGGTCAGGCCGCGCAACTTCTGCGCCGCCCGCAGGCAATAGCCCGCTTCCAGCGCCGGCTGGACCGTTTTCATACCACGCAGGTTACGCGCCACCAGCGCATCTTCGATCTTCTGGCTCAGCGCCGCTTCATTGACAGTCATGTTTGCAAACTTCTCTGTTGTAATTCTGTGACGTTACACCGCTTTCGGTTCGATCCGCTCGAACTGCTTATGCGCCAGGCAGTGCAGGTTATGGGCATCGTCCTGGGTGATCTCCTCGAAGGACACAGTGCCACCCGGCATCAGCTGGGTCAGCCGGCCGGTATCCAGCGAGATCACCGAACCGATCTTCGGATAACCGCCGATGGTCTGGCGGTCGTTCAGCAATACGATCGGCTGGCCGTCGGCCGGCACCTGGATGGCGCCGTGGCAGATCCCCTCGGACAGGATGCCGTCCATCGACGGCTTGATCTCTGGCCCTTCCAGGCGGAAACCCATCCGGTCGGCCCGGTCGGTCACCTTGTATTCGCTGCTGAAGAAGATCCGCTTCTGCACGTTGCTGAAGGCGTGCTGCTGATAACCGGGGATCACCCGCAGGGTGACATGCTGGCCGTATTCCGGCCGGTGCAGCTCTTCCAGCCGATAGCCCCGGGCGTCCGGCGCCGGCTTGCAGTGCAGGAAGTCGCCCTGCTGCAGGCGGGCACCGTTGAGACCGCCGATCGACTCGCGGGTCACCGTGGCGGCGCTATCGAAACTGTGTTCGACATGGAAACCGCCGCTGACCGCCAGGTAGGCCCGGGCGCCATTGGTGGCGAAACCGACCTCGATGCGATCGCCGGCGCGCACCTTATGGCTGTGCCAGCGATCCTGCTCGGTACCGTTGATCTTGAACGGCATCTCGGCGCCGGCCAGCGCGATACGGGTGTCGACCTGGGCTTCCAGCACCAGGCCACCGATGCTGACCTCCAGCGCGGTGGCGTCCAGCGGGTTGTCGCACAACCGGTTGGCCCAACGGAACGCCAGCGGGTCCAGCGGCCCGCCGGTGGTCAGGCCGATACGGTGATGGCCGAACCGGCCGGCGTCCTGGATCAGGGTCAGCAGGCCGGGTTGGATGACTTTGAAACCGTTCATAGTTCACCTCCCAGTTCCAGGTACGTCTCGCGGCTGATCGGTTCGAAGCGGACCCGGTCACCCACCTGCACCGGCATGGTCGGATCGGCAGCCGGGTTGAACATCCGGGTCGGGCACAGCCCGATCAGGTTCCAGCCGCCCGGCGACACCGCCGGGTACACCGCGGTCTGGCGATCGGCGATTGCCACGGCGCCGCGCGGTACCTTCTGGCGCGGCGTGGACAAGCGGGGGGCGGCAATTCGCTCATCGACCTCGCCCAGGTAGGCGAAGCCCGGTGCGAAACCGATCGCGTAAACCCGGTACTCCATACCGCTGTGGATTTCGATCACCTCGTCGACGCTGAGCCCGGCACGTTCGGCCAGCGCGGCCAGATCCGGTCCGGACTCGGTGCTGTACCAGGCCGGCAGGGTGACCAGCCGGCCCTCGCCCTGCTCGGCGCTATCCAACTGCTGCAACGCCGTGCGCAGCCGGCGGCGGATCTCCAGGTGGTCACAGGCCAGCAGGTCGTAGATCACCAGCAGCGAGGCGTACGACGGCACCAGGTCGATCAGCACGTCGGCCAGCTCGGTCTCCAGCACCTTGACCGCCTGCTGCACCTGGGCGGAGATGCGCGGATCGGTGCGCTCGCCGAAATAGATGATCAGGGCGTTTTCGCCGGCGACTTCTATTCTCATCGGGTCAACAGCTCCCGGATCTCCTGGATCGCATTCACCCCTTCGATGTTGTCGCCATGCACGCAGAGGGTGTCGACCTGCAGCGGCAGCACCTTGCCACTGATGGTGGTGACGGTGCCCTGCTCGGCCAGCTGCTTGACCTGGGCCAGCATCTTGTCGCGGCTGTGCACCGCCCCTTCGCGGGTCCGGGCCAGCAGGCGGCCATCGTCGTCGTAACAACGGTCGGCGAACGCCTCGAACCAGAGGTTGAGACCGAAACCGGCCGCTTCGGCGCGGTGCTTCTCGGCATCCGGCGTGGCCTGCAGCATCAGGATGATCGGCCGGTGGTAGCTGGCGATCGCTTCCATGATGGTGCGGCGGATCTCGTCGTTGGCCATCATGTCGTTGTACATCGCGCCGTGCGGCTTGACGTACTCCAGCTGCAGCTGCTGGGAGGCGGCCATACCGTCCATCGCCGACACCTGGTAGAGCAGCATCGCTTTCAGCTCTTCGGCACTGGCCTTGACATGGCGGCGGCCGAAGCCGACTAGGTCCGGATAGCCCGGGTGGGCACCGATGGTGACGCCGTTGCGTTTGGCCAGCATCAGCGTGCGCAGCATCACCAGCGGATCGCCGGCATGGAAACCGCAGGCAATGTTGGCCTGGTCGATATGCGGCATCACCGCCTCGTCCATCCCCATGGTCCAGGAGCCGAAGCTCTCACCCAGGTCGCAATTCAATTTCAGGGTCATTTGACGTACTCCTCCTTACATCACCGCCAGACGGCTGTTCGGCAGATCGGTAACCAGCATATGGCCCGGGCTATGGGTGATACAGAACGGCGGCTTGGCCTGTTCGATCGCCACCTGCGGCGTCACGCCGCAGGCCCAGAATACCGGCAACTCACCCTCCTTGATGGTGACCGAGTCGCCGAAATCCGGCTTGTTGATATCACTGATGCCGATCTGGGCTGGATCACCCAGGTGCAGCGGCGCGCCATGCACCGACGGGAAGCGGGTGCAAATCTGCACCGCCCGGATCGCGTCGGCCGCCTTCATCGGTCGCATGCTGACCACAGTGGTACCGCTGAAACGACCGGCCGGGCGGCATTCGATATTGGTGCGGTACATCGGCACGTTGACCCCTTCGGTGATATTGCGCACCTCCAGACCATCGGCGATCAGCGCCTCCTCGAAGGAGAACGAACAGCCCAGCACGAAAGTCACCAGGTCATCACGCCAGTATTCGCGTACATCGGCCACTTCAGCGGTCAGCTCGCCATTTTCATAGATGCGGTACTTCGGGATGTCAGTGCGGATATCCAGGCCTTCGCCGAGATCGGGCAGCATGAACTCGCCCGGCTGCGACGACATACCGATAATCGGGCACGGTTTCGGGTTCAACTGACAGAACAGCAGGAACTCGTTGGCCCACTCGCGAGGCATGATCGCCAGGTTGCCCTGCACGAAGCCCTGGCAGTAGCCGGAGGTGTTACCGGTAAAATCGCCGCTGCGGATCTTCTGGCGCAGCTCACGCGGTGACATCTTCAGGTCCATTAAAAGGCTCCTTTATCAGAGTTAAACGACAAATAGTTAACAGACAGTTTGTTCACCGCCCAGCGGCCTGTCTAATGAATAATCATTGCCACAACTGATAAAACTTATTTATCAGAACAGGCGACTAAAGTCTGAAATATCCCTTCTTCTCTTACTTTAGTCCAGCCGAGCACAGCCGGAGCGGCATGGCTATCTCAGGCCAACTGCGGGCCACAGCCATTTCCAGAACACCGTCTAGCTGAATACTTCTGATAAATAAAAGCGCTGCATGCAGTTCATTGCACCAGGTCAATGGAGCATGGTTGCCGGGAAAAATGAGGATTCGCTAAACTACGGCGTCTTTATCAAACCGGACATTCAGTCTATGGACACAGCGCTCGCCGAAGGAAAAGCCTACATACTTCCGCCACGTCCCGAAGCCCTGATCAGCCTGGGTCGCCTGTTGAAGTCGGAAACCCCCGACATCGCACAGGTTACCGGCATCCTGAAGCGGGATCCGTCGCTGTACAGCACGGTACTTGCGACCGTCAACAAGCCGCTGTTCTGCGGCGGCCGCACGATCTCGTCGATCCACCACGCAGTGATGCTACTGGGGCTGGAAAAGTTGCACTCACTGGTACAGATCGCAGCATTGAAAAGTTCCCTCTCCAAGGCCGGCCGACTGGAACGGTTCTGGGATTCGGCCACCGAAGTGGCGGAGCTGACCGCGACGCTGAGCCGCCAGTTGACCGACCTGCCAAGCGAGCACGCCTATTCACTCGGCATGCTGCACGACTGCGGTATCCCGCTGATGATCGAAGCCTTCGACGGCTATCGCGATCTGCTGCAGCGGATGGAGACCGACGATTGCCAAACCCTGCGCGACCGGGAACAGACGATCTTCGGCTACGATCATTACCGCATCGGCGCCCGCATCGCGCACCACTGGTATATGCCGGACAGCGTCAGCGAAGCGATCCGCCTGCAACCCGACTTTCAGCCGGCACTGGCTGGACGGATCGACGCCAGCGAAGCCAGCAAACTGCTGCTGTGCTGCCTGATCCTGGCCAAAAACATCAGCCGCACCTATCGGCGCTACTGGCGGATCGGCAGCGAACCCAAGCCGGTCGAGCTATTGAAGCCGGTACTGAACTACATCGGCTTGCCTGACGTCGACTACCTCGACCTGCGCGACGACCTGCTGGCAAACCTGGAACAGATCCAATAGCACTGAGGCGGGCTGCCGGCCAACGGTAGACTAAACTGAGTCAGAAGACCTCTGTCCGGAGCCCGCCCGCCATGCATCCGTTAATCATCCGCGGCCAGCTGCTGCTGATCTTCCTACTGCTTACTCTGCCAATCCAGGCACAGGCGATGGATGCGCGCAGCTATATCCAGCAGATCACCGGCGAACTGGAAACGGCCTTAAAGGCCGGCAAGGACAACGGCCAGCTGCAGGACCGGGCCTTCCTCGATTCGGTGATCGACCGCCATATCATCCCCCACGTCGATCAGGAACAGCTCAGCAAGCGAATCTTTCAGCCACGCTGGGATGAGATCGTCGCCGCCGGCAAACGTGAGCAGGCGTACCAGGCGGTACTGCAGTCCTTGCGCCGCACCTACCGCATCGCCCTGGCAAGCTACAACGGCCAGACCATCGAGCTGCGCGACAGTCAGGACAAACCCAAGTACAGCGTGGTGCGGGTCTATATCCGCACCTCCGACGACGGCCACCTGATCGACTTCGCGCTACGCCAGGTCAGCGGTCAGTGGCGGGTGTTCGACTTGTCGGTGGACGGCGTGGTGGTCAGCAAGACCCTGAACGGGGCCATCAAGCAGAGTCTGCAGACGGCGGATCTCGACAGCTTGATCGGCGCGATCAATCCCTCCAGCAAACCCTGACGGGCGGGCCGCCATGACGCGCCGCCTCACCCTGCTGTTCGACCTGATGCTGAAGCGCCCGGCGTTGCTGCTGTCACTGCTCATGGTGCTACTCGGCCTGCTGGCCTGGCAGATCCCGCGACTGACGCTGGACGCCTCGGCCGATTCGCTGGTACTGGAGGGCGACCGGGCGCTGGCGTTCTACCGAGAAGTCAACAAACGGTACCAGGCGCAGAGCTTCCTGGTGGTGACCTACGCGCCGGACGCGCCACTCTATTCGCCGCCCGTGCTGGCACGGATCGCCAAGCTGCGCGACGAATTGGCGGCCCTGCCCGACGTCGCCTCGGTCACCAGCATCCTCGACGTACCACTGCTGTACAGCCCGCCGGTACGGCTCAGCCGGCTGGAACAGGAGATCCGCTACCTGAGCCAGCCGGAGGTCGACCTCGAACTGGCCGCCCGGGAGTTCAGCCACAGCCCGCTGTATCGCAACCTGCTGACCAGCAGCGATGCCGACACCACCGCGCTGCAGGTCAACCTGCAGCGGGACAGCCGCTACTTTCAACTGCTGGATGCCCGCGACACACTGCGCAACAAACGGGCGGCCGACCAACTGAGCGCTGCCGAACAACGAACGTTGCACAAGGCGGAAGCGGAGTTCCGCGAATACGCCATTGAGGCCAACAAACGAGAGCGGAAACTGGTGGCAGAGGTTCGCCGGGTACTCGACCGCCACCGCGATCACGGCACCCTGTTCCTCGGCGGCGTGGTGATGATCGCCGCCGATATGATCGCCTTTATCGAGAACGACCTGACCATCTTCGGCAGCGCCACGGTACTGTTCATTGTCGCGCTGATGGCAATCATCTTCCGCCGGTTGCGCTGGGTACTGCTGCCGTTGGCAACCTGCCTGGCCACGGTGCTGGCGATGCTCGGCTACCTAGCCTGGGCCCGCTGGCAGCTGACGGTGATCTCCTCCAACTTCACCGCCCTGCTGCTGATCATCACCCTGTCGATCACCATTCACCTGGTGGTGCGCTACCGCGAGTATCATGCCGCCAACCCGCACGCCAGCCAGCGCCAGCTGGTCATTCAGACCCTGGCGTTCATGGCCAAACCCTGCCTGTTCACCAGCCTGACCACCATCGTCGCGTTCGCCTCGCTGGTGGTCAGCGGTATCCGGCCGGTGATCGACTTCGGCTGGATGATGACCATCGGCGTATCGGTGGCCCTGCTGATGGCCTTCACGCTGTTGCCCGCCGGCCTGCTGCTGCTGCCCCTCGGCGGCCCGGAGGTACGCCCCAGGCATCGCCCGCTGAGCCACTACTTCGCCCGCTGCACCGACCGCTACGGCCGCCAGATCCTCTGGCTCAGCGCGGCGCTGCTGTTGACCAGTCTGCTGGGCATCAGCCGGCTGCAGGTGGAAAACCGCTTTATCGACTACTTCCATGAGACCACCGAGATCTATCAGGGGATGGAGGTGATCGACCGGGAGCTGGGCGGTACCGTGCCGCTGGAGATCCTGCTGACCCGACCGGCAGCGGAAGCCCTCCCTTCCACCGACGAGGACCCTTTTGCCGAGGACCCTTTTGCCGAGGACCCGTTCGCCGATCCTTTTGCCGATGATCAACCGGATCAGCCTGTCCGTAGCTACTGGTTCAGCCGGGCGGGGCTGGAGGAACTGAGCCGGGTGCACCAGTATCTCGACAGCCTGCCGGAAACCGGCAAGGTGATGTCATTGGCTTCGCTCTACCAGGTATTGCAGGATGTCGCCGGCGAGGATATCGACGACTTCCAGCTGGCGCTGCTACGCCGCAACCTGCCGGCACGGGTCGACGAACTGCTGGTGCAACCGTTCCTGTCGCCGGACGGCCGCGAGGCGAGGATCACCGTGCGGGTGATGGAGACCAGTCGCACCCTGCAGCGGGATGCGCTGATCAAGCAGGTTCGCCAGCAGCTGACCGGTCATCTGGGCTACGCGCCCGGCCAGGTGCAGCTGACCGGCATGTTGGTGCTGTACAACAACATGCTGCAGAGCCTGTTCGGTTCGCAGATCGCCACGCTGGGCGCGGTGTTCGTGGCCATCACGCTGACTTTCACGCTGTTGTTCCGCTCGCTGTTCCTGGCATTGATCGCCATCGCCCCCAACCTGCTGGCGGCCGGCATGGTGCTGGGCTTCATGGGCTGGGTGGGAATTCCACTGGATATGATGACCATCACCATCGCCGCGATTACCGTCGGCATCGGCGTCGACGACACCATCCACTATATCCACCGTTTCCGGGAGGAGTTTCCGAAGGACCGAGACTACCGCGCCACCATGTACCGCTGCCATGGCAGCATCGGCAAGGCGATGTTCTACACCTCGGTGATCATCATCGCCGGCTTCTCGATCCTGGCGCTGTCCAACTTCACGCCGACCATCTACTTCGGCCTGCTAACCAGCCTGGCAATGTTCTCGGCGCTGATGGGCGCACTGCTGCTGTTGCCGCAGCTGATCATCGCATTGAAGCCGTTGGGGGGCGAATCAGCGGAGTAAACGCAGAACGGACCCATCATCTGCCGGCAAACGAAATACGCCCCATAGGGTTATCCTTCCTATAGGGCGTATTTAAGGGCGCCACCGCCGCAGGCGGTCGATAACCTCGGCCGGTATTTAACCGGCCGAGTCCACGGGGATAGCCGCTTAGCGCTTAAGGCTGAGAGCTTGTAGCTTTAATGAAGCTTCATCTTCGGCCGCACCACCTTGTTGAGGGTTTCGGCCAGCATCACCAGCAGCGTCTTCAGCGGCCCGTGGATGGCGAACTGGTGCATCCGGTACAGCGAGATATACATCAGCCGGGCGAGCCGCCCCTCGATGAACATGCTGCCACCGGTCAGGTTGCCCATCAGGCTACCGACGGTACTGAACCGGCTCAGGCTGACCAGCGAACCGTGATCCTTGTAGACATAAGGCTTCATCGGCTGCTCCTTGAAGCCCAGCGCGATATTCTTGCGCACCTGATCGGCCATCTGGTGAGCCGACTGCGCCCGCGGCGGCACCCAGCTGCCGTCCGGCTGCTGGCAGGCACAGCAATCGCCGATCACGAAGATATCGTCGGACAAGGTGCTTTGCAGCGTCGGCTTGACCAGGATCTGGTTGACCCGGTTGAACTCGAACGGCGCAATACCGGCCAGGAAGTCCGGCGCCTTGACGCCTGCCGCCCAGATCATCATATCGGCGGCGATCAGTTCCTCGTCGGCGGTCTGGAAACCGTCGTCGTTTGCGGCCTTCACTCGGGTTCCCTCGCGCACGTTGACGCCCAATTTGGTCAGCTCATGACGCGCCGCGCCGGCGATCCGCTCCGGCAGTGCCGGCAGAATCCGCGGCCCCGCTTCGATCAGGGTGATCTTCAGCTGTTCGGCGGTCATGTGCGGCATACCGTAGGATTCCAGCAGCTCGGTAACGTGGTACAGCTCCGCCGACAGCTCGACACCGGTGGCACCGGCACCGACGATGGCGATATTCAGCACCTCGCCAGAGTTGCCCTGGTTGATCCGCAGGAAGTGGTTCAGCAGCGCATTGTGGAACCGTTCGGCCTGTTTCGGCCCATCCAGGAAGTAGCAGTGCTCGGCCACGCCGGGGGTGCCGAAGTCGTTGCTGACACTGCCGACCGCCAATACCAGGGTATCGTAAGGCAGGCTGCGCTCGGGCAGCACCGCTCGCCCCTCCTCGTCCTCCATCGCCGCCAGGGTGATGGTCTTGTTGTCGGCATCCAGGCCGCACATCCGCCCCAGCTGGAACTGGTAGTAGTGCTGCGCCGCGTGGGCACGGTAGGAGACGCCATCGATGCTGGTGTCCAGCGAGCCGGTGGCGACCTCGTGCAGCAACGGTTTCCAGATGTGCGAACGATTCTGGTCGATCAGGGTAATCTCTGCTTTGCGTTTGCGCCCGAACTGACGTCCCAATCGACTCGCCAACTCCAGGCCGCCGGCCCCGCCTCCTACGATAACGATCTTGTGCATGGTTGATTCCTCAAGAGTGATATGGAATTAACCGCATATAACCTACGGGTAATTCCATACCTCCCTTTGAGAACTCATAGATATAACAGCCCGGCCAATCAAACACCAGTGAAGTTACCTGATCAGGGTAGAACCTTCGGCAGATATCCTCAGCAACCATTAGTTCATTTAAACGAGCAGGATTAATAACGTCGAATCCAGCCCCCTTCAGTCTTGCAGGACGCTCTGAGCCTAACAGCCAATACATACAATTATTAAAAGAAACCTTAAAACCGGGCCCGGAAGTGCCACTCCTGGTCGGCGATATCGTTGCGGATCGCCTGGCGGATCGAGCCGTCGATGGTCGGGTCGTCCGGCGCGTAGAGGCCGCACAATTTCAGCGCACGGCGCAGTTCCACCGCCGGGCCGAGGTATTCGTAAAGCACCCGGGCGCAGCAGGGCACCCGCTCGCCACTGCCGGAGACGCCCAGTTTCAAGCCGGTCAGCCGGCCGACCCGGTTCTTGAACGACGGATAAAGGATGGTCTGGGTCATCTCCAGGCCGGTCAGCGATTCATAATCAACCATGAAGATCCGGTCGGTCAGGAAGTGGGCGATTCCCAGATAGACGCCGTGGAACACCTTTTCGTGCGGCTGCTCGGCCAGCCGTTCGGTACGCTGGTAGTAGACCTTGCCGTCGCGCTGTTCCAGGCAGACCAGGGTGCGCAGGATTTTGCCCGGGCAGGCCATCGACAGGTAGTACTCGAAGTAGTAGCCCAGGTACTTGTCCAACCCGCTGCTGCCGATCTGCTGCAGGTGCTCGAGGTGGGCCAGTTCCGGCAGCGCCGGCTCGACCACTTCGGGCGGGCGCTGGCGTACCTGCACCAGCCGCTGGAACTGGTTGTGCGGCAGCAGGATTTCGTACTCCTCGACACCGAAGAACTCACAAAGCCGCCGCATGGTATTGGCCGACGGCTTGTAGCGGCCGCTCAGGTAGCGGTTGAACTGCGGCCGGTTGATCCTTAATCGCCGGCAGACCTCGGCGATAGACTTGTAGTAACTGCACAGCAGGCGCAGGTTCTGTGCGAAGTCTTCGTTCATCAGCGTGCCCATGCCGGTTTGACCAGATTGCCAACGGTAGTGGATTCGTGCCTTTCTGCCTACCGTCTATATAGCGCAGTTTGGCGCTTTATTAGCACCATTTAGCGCCAATCTGTTCCAGGCCGTCAAATTTACCCGCCCCGGCCCCGCTGTTGAAATATTCCACTCTCTATTACCAAAACAATAACAGCGGCCAGCGGCCGCAGATGGAGATATTTTTTATGTCCTTGACTCGCATATTGATGCCCGCCGACGCAGCGGCCTGCCAGATCTCCCCAGACAGCCTGTCAGCCACCGGAACAGGAGTCTAAGCATGCTGGACCTTCTCAATGACCTCCTCTGGGGCAAGGTGCTGATCGTCGCCCTGATCGGCCTGGGCATCTGGTTCACCGTTGCGTCCCGGTTCGTACAGTTCCGCTACTTCGGCCGGATGTTCAAGATTTTCAGCGAAAGCCGTACCGACAAGCACGGTCACCTGAGCTCATTCCAGGCACTGCTGCTGTCGGTCGCCGGCCGCGTCGGCGGCGGCAACATCGCCGGCGTGGCGGTGGCGATCACGCTGGGCGGCCCGGGCGCCATCTTCTGGATGTGGCTGGTCGGCCTGATGGGGATGGCCACCAGCTACTTCGAGTGCACCCTGGCACAGACCTACAAAAATGCCGAACCGGACGGCAGCTACCGCGGCGGCCCGGCCTACTACATCACCCGTGGCCTGGGCAAACAATGGAAATGGCTGGCGGCACTCTACTCGGTGCTGTTGCTGGTCACCTTCGGCTTCGGCTTCACCGCACTGCAGTCTTACTCGGTGGCGACCTCGTTCAATGACGCCTTCGGCATTCCGGTAGTTGCCACCGGCGTGGCGATGACCCTGATCGTCGGCCTGATCATCTTCGGCGGTATCAAGCGGATCGCCAAGGTGGCCGAGGTGCTGGTACCGGTGATGGCGCTGGGCTACCTGGCGATCACCCTGGTGGTGCTGGCGCTGAACGTCGGCGAGATCCCGGCGGTGTTCAGCCTGATCATCAACAGCGCCTTCGGCCTGGAGCAGGCGGTCGGCGGCGGCATCGGCGCGGCGATCCTGATGGGCGTCAAGCGCGGCCTGTTCTCCAACGAGGCGGGCCTGGGCAGCGCGCCGAACGTGGCGGCGGTGGCCTATGTGCCGCACCCGGCCAATCAGGGGATCGTGCAGGCGTTCTCGGTGTTCATCGACACCCTGATCCTGTGCTCCTGCACCGCCTTCATCATCCTGCTGGGCGGCGTCTACGAGCCGGGCAACGCGGTCGATCTGGGCGGCGTGGCACTGACCCAGGCGTCGCTGGCCGACCATGTCGGCGAATGGGGCCGGGTGTTCGTCAGCATCGCGCTGATGCTGTTCGGCTTCAGCACCATCCTCTACAACTACTACCTGGGCGAGAACAGCCTCAACTTCTTCAGTGAAGAGAACAAGACCCTGTTCACCGTCTTCCGCATCGCGGTCATCGGACTCTGCCTGTGGGGCTCGACCACCGACCTGGGCACCGTGTTCGCCTTCGCCGACGTCACCATGGGATTGCTGGCGCTGGCCAACCTGTTCGCCCTGGCGATGCTGTTCAAGCCGGGCTTGCGGATCATGAAGGATTTCGACGATCAGCTGGCCGCCGGCAACGACAAGCCGGTGTTCGATCCGCAGAAGTTCGCCGACCTGGATATCGATGCGGGCGCCTGGCAGATCGAGCCGGAAGATAGGCCGGAGGCTCTGTCGAAAAAAGCGCGCCAGCCGGTGACCTCAGGTTAATGACTACCAACTAACCGGGCTTGTCCGGCAATGACGCCAGAGCACAGCCTTTTTCCTGCGACCGCCGATCACCCACCGTTCGGCGGTCGCTTTTCGTCCCTTGTTTGAGTCGACTCAAAAAACATGAACACACGTATTGAACATGACCTGCTGGGTGAGATGGCGATCCCGGCCGACTGCTGGTATGGCATTCAGACCCAGCGCGCCGTCGAGAACTTCGCCATCACCGGCGTGCCGATCAGCCACTTCCCGCCGTTCATCAAGGCGCTGGCGATGGTCAAGTCGGCCGCTGCCAGCGCCAACCGTGAATTGGGGCTGCTGGTACCGAAGAAAGCCGATGCGATCACCGCCGCCTGCCGGGATATCATCGACGGCCGGCTGCACGACCAGTTCGTGGTCGACCTGATCCAGGGCGGTGCCGGCACCTCCACCAATATGAACGCCAACGAGGTGATCGCCAACCTGGCGCTGGAGAAACTCGGCCACGGCAAGGGTGAATACCGGCAGTTGCACCCGAACGACGACGTCAACCGCTCCCAGTCGACCAACGACGCTTACCCGACCGCGGTCTGCCTGGGGTTGCAGTTCGCCGCCGAGCCGCTGATCGAGGCGGTCGACAGCCTGAAGCGGGCGCTGGAAGCCAAGGGCGAGGAGTTCGCCGATGTGCTGAAGATGGGCCGCACCCAGCTGCAGGACGCGGTACCGATGACCCTCGGCCAGGAGTTCGAAGCTTTCGCAGTGACCCTGGGCGAGGATATCGAGCGGATCAACGAGGCCTGCCTGCTGCTGTGCGAGGTTAACCTGGGCGGCACCGCGATCGGCACCGGCATCAACACCCACCCGGATTACGCCGCGCTGGCGGTCAGTGAACTGGCGAAGCTGTCCGGCAAGCCGATCGTCCAGGCCAGCCACCTGGTGGAGGCGACCTCCGATATGGGCGCCTTCGTGCTTTTCTCCGGCATCCTGAAGCGGCTGGCGGTGAAACTGTCCAAAGTCGGCAACGACCTGCGCCTGCTATCCAGCGGACCTCGCACCGGCTTTGGCGAGATCCACCTGCCGCCGATGCAGCCGGGCTCGTCGATCATGCCGGGTAAGGTCAACCCGGTGATTCCTGAAGCGGTCAACCAGACCGCCTACCAGGTGATCGCCAGCGACCTGGCGGTGACTCTGGCCGCCGAGGCCGGTCAGCTGCAGCTCAACGCGATGGAGCCGCTGATCGTCTACAACCTGCTGAACTCGATGAAGATGCTCGGCGCCGCCTGCCGGATGCTGGAGACCCGCTGCATCAACGGTATCCGCGCCGATCGCGAGCAGTGCGCCCGTCATGTCGACCACAGCATCGGCATCATTACTGCGTTGGTACCCCATATCGGCTACGCCAGCGCATCACGTATCGCTTCACAGGCACTGCATAGTGGCGCTACAGTACGCGAACTGGTGATCCGCGAAGGACTGCTGACCGACAGCCAGCTGGATCAACTATTGAGCCCACAATCGATGCTGACACCCCAGATGACCCGCCTATGAAGCGACGTATCCTGATTCTCTACACCGGTGGCACCATCGGCATGCAACCCTCCGAGCAGGGCTACGTGCCGGTCACCGGCTTCCATGAGCTGCTGCAGCAACAGCTGCACAGCAAGACCAGCCAGCAGCTGCCGGAATTCGAGCTGCTGGAGCTGGACCAGCTGATCGACAGCGCCAACCTGGTGCCGCAGCACTGGCTGCAGATCGCCGGTCTGCTGCAACAGCACTGGCAGCAGTACGACGGCTTTATCGTACTGCACGGCACCGACACCATGGCCTACACCGCCTCGGCGCTGTCGTTCATGCTGCAGGGGCTGGACAAGCCGGTGATCCTGACCGGTTCGCAGATCCCGCTGGTCGAGTTGCGCAACGACGCACTGGACAACCTGATCACCGCGCTGCTGCTGGCCGGCAACTACCAGATTCCCGAAGTCTGTATCTACTTCAACGGTCGGCTGCTACGCGGCAACCGCAGCACCAAGTTGAAGAGCACCGGTTTCGATGCGTTCGACTCGCCCAACTTCCCCTGGCTCGGCCAGGTGGGCATCCATATCGAACTGCACGGCAACCTGCTGCTGGAGCCGGGCCTGCGCCAGTTCCTGCTGCCGGCGTTCGATGCCGAAGCGGTGGTGATGCTGCAGCTCTATCCCGGTATCCCGGCACGGGTGGTCGACGCGCTGCTGGACAGCCCGAAGGTGAAAGGCTTGATCCTGCAGAGCTACGGCGTCGGCAACGTACCGGACGCCAACGAGGCGCTGGTCGACAGCCTGGCAAAGGCCAGCGACCGCGGCGTGGTGGTGCTGAACATCACCCAGTGCCTGCAGGGCCGGGTCAGCCAGGGCGCCTATGCCACCGGCTCGGTATTGAACCGGATCGGCGTGGTCGCCGGCCAGGACCTGACCCCGGAAGCGGCATTCGCCAAGCTGCACTTCCTGCTGGCCAGCGGCCTGACGCCGGAGCAGGTACGCGAACAGCTGGCGCAACCGTTATGCGGTGAAAGTTCCTGATAAAAGGCGAACGCCCGAGGCGTGAAAGTCAGTACCGGCCGATCAAATGAATCGGCCGGTCGCTATTCTGCAGTAACCGGCTCGAAACAGATCTCGTTACTCCCCATCCCAGTTACTCTGTCTCAACGGCACTGGGTTGCCAGCATTGCACCAGCCGCTTCAGTTCGTCGGGATCGACCGGCTTGGCCAGGAAATCATTCATCCCCGCTGCCCGGCATGTTGAGCGGTCCTCCTCCATCGCATTGGCCGTCATCGCCACAATCGGGACGCTGGCCCTGTTCCCGCCCAGTTGCCGGATTCGTCGAGTCGCTTCAAGGCCATCCATCTTGGGCATGCGCACGTCCATCAGGATCAGGTCGTAGTCGCGTTGCTCGACCAGCCGCAGGGCTTCCAGGCCATCTCCGGCGACATCGGCGCTTAACCCCATGGGCTCCAACAACCCCAGGGCGACCTTCTGGTTAATCAGATTGTCCTCCACCACCAGGATCGCCATCTCGGTAGCCACTGCGTTCTGCTGACGGTCATCGGTTGTCGCCGCCGAGGGCTGAATCTCCGACGTCGGGCTGACCTTTCCCCGGCAGGGCAGCGAGATGCTGAACCAGAATGTCGAGCCCCGGCCGGCCTGGCTGGTGAATCCGATCTGCCCGCCCATCTGCTCGACAATCCGTTTGCATATCGCCAAACCCAGCCCGGTGCCACCATACTGCCTGGAGGTCGAGGCATCCGCCTGGCTGAACATATTGAACAGGCGAGGCTGCGAGGCTTCGTCGATACCGATCCCGGTATCCTCTATTTCGAATAACAAACCGCAGGCGAGGCCATCTTCACATCGTCGACTGACCCGTAGTGTGATCTCCCCACATTCGGTGAATTTCAGCGCGTTGCCCAACAGATTAACCAACACCTGCCGTAGCCGGCCGGGATCGCCCTCATAGTTGCCGGAGATTCCCGGCGCGAGGTGCAGTTGCAGGCTCAGCCCTTTTTCATCCGCCGAGTGCTGGAACAGGTCGATCACTTCGGCCAGCAACGGCTTAATACTGAACACCGTACGTTCCAGTTCGAAAAAACCCGCTTCCATCTTGGAGATATCCAGGATGTCATTCAGGATCGTCAGCAGCGCATTGGAAGATTGCTGTATGGTGAGGGCGAATGTGCGCTGCTTCTCATTCAGTGTTGAATCCAGCAGCATCCGGGTCATCCCGATGATCCCGCTCATCGGCGTGCGCAGTTCATGGCTCATGGTGGCCAGGAATTCCGACTTTGCCCGGTTGGAGGATTGCGCCTGCTGCACGGCTTTAGCCAGCTTGCGGGCCAGCCGTTCCTTCTTGAGCTGTGCTCTTCGGGCCGCGGCCCCCTGGCGCGCCAGCATAAAGATCATCGACGCCATGCAGCCCATCAGCAGCATGATCAACATCCCCAACCAGCTGAACAACTCCAGTACATAGTTCCGGGCACGTACCTTTTCGGCTGCCCGGTACTCCAGTACCTTCAGGATAATATCGCCGGTCAGGTTATTTATCGCCTCCGCTCTGATACTGAGTTCCGCTATGGCGATAGAGCCCGTCTCGGTGAACAACACCGGCTCCATGAACTCAAGCATCTCCTCAATTTTGCGAATCTTTTCCTTAGCGCCGGGAAAGCCAGCGAAAACGTTGCCAAGCTGTCCACTTTGAACAATCCCCAGCCGGCTATACAGGATATCGAAATGCAGCTTGGTCTCTTCAAGCAAACCTTCATCATAACGCTCTTCCAGTATTGCCAGGGAGGTCCGAAGCCTTAAGCTCTCTCGATCGAGCTGATGGGCGGCCCAGAGCGCGTTTTCCTCGACCGCATTTAGCATCTCCTTCTCACGCTCGATAATGACAAAATAAAGCGCCAGGGCCCCTACCATACCCAGGACAGTGAGCAGCAGTAAAAAGGCGAGCCTTTTGTTCTGTCCGAATAATCTCTGCATCCCAACGTCCTGCACAATGGGCCCGACGCTCAACCAATAAGGGATCGAGCGGCCTGCATTAATCGACCCGAATCGACTTTACCTGCCAAACAGAGCGATTATGGATAACCTCGGTGTTCAGCTCTGGAGAACGGTCAAACGGGTAGATAACGAACAGCGGGCCCTTATTTCGAACCCGCATATAGGCGCCATCCATTTTCAGCGCCAGGATCACATCGAAGCTGTAGAAGTCTTCGCTCGGCACATTGGCACTGTAGTCATTCAACGCAGTCACGGTGAGGTTCTCCCCCTCGGCCCCCACCACTTCCAGCAGCGACCGGCCAAGCGGCCCCTCAAACTCGGTAACGCCGTCCGTCCAGGGTGTATGGGTGCGGGTGGTTACCATGCCCAGGTTTTCCAGCATCGCCCTATCGAACACGGCCTTGTCACCGCTATTGGTATTTTTGATGGCCCCTTCGATTGTCAGGATAACCTTCCCTGCGGGCTTGGGCAGGCTGTCTGCGGCAGCCCAAGGCGCCAAGGATGCCATTGTCAGAAATAGCAGTTTGAGAAGCAGTTTTTTTAGCATTGTCAGTTTCTCCATGGTTGAAAATCGGCCCGCTCAGACATCCTCCAGGCGGATACTGTCGATCTCCTTTGCTGGTTATCCCGATAAATTCCCCCCACTGCGCTTGTCGAGCGTCAACGGCCGACAAAACGGGCCGGGCTCATTCACCTCGGTCATCCGTGTAGGGCCATATACGGTGTGACGTATCCTTATCCGTTGACCGCTCAATCAAGTTAGCACAGCAGCCAAGAACAGGCCGATTCTGCCAGCCTCAATTACTCGGATTTCGATTCGCTCGATTCTCAGCATCCTGACACCGGACAATGACATCGACCAACGTATAATCCAGGCTTTGCATGGATAGTGCTTGAATTCGATCTCTCCCATCTACCGGAATAGTCATGACGTCTGCCTTCATTCGCTCCCTTTCCCGCTGGGGAGCCCCGCGCCTGTTTTTTCTGCTCTACCCCGTACTGGTAACCGCCCTGCTGACGTTCGGCTACCCGATCTATCAGCAGTACGAAAACAACATCAAGGATACGCTGCTGGCGCAGGAACAAGCACATATCAACTCGTCGATACTGATGTTCAAGAAGGAGATGTTCGAACGGATCGGTGACCTGAACCTGGTCTCCGGCCTGCCGATACTTAAGGATTACCTGAACACCCGGGACGCGAACAAACGCCAAGCGCTGGCAACCTATTTTCAGCAGCTCGCCGAAACCTACCGGCGCTACGACCAGGTTCGTTTGCTCGATATCGACGGCCGTGAGGTGGTGAGGATCAACATCGTCGATGGTCAAGCGGTTCAGGTGCCTGCAAACGAGCTGCAGGATAAATCCGATCGTTACTACATCAAGGAAGCCATGCAGCTCGATGCGGGCCAGCTCTATGTCTCCCGAATGGATCTCAACGTGGAGAACGGCCGTATTGAACAGCCCTATAAGCCGGTCATCCGCTTCGCCAAGCCGGTATTTGACGGCCAGGGCGAGAACGCCGGTCTGGTCGTGATGAACTATATGGCTGGCGGGCTGTTGGAAGCATTCCGCGATGCCATGGCGCGACGCCACGGACACCACGGCATGTTGATCGACAGCGACGGATACTGGCTGAGCAACCATGACCGGGCCAACGAGTGGGGCGCGGATCTTGCCCGACCGGAGAAACGCTTTGCGAGCCTCTACCCGGATGCCTGGCCGATAATTGCCAACCAACCCGAAGGTCAACTCGAAACCCCGCTGGGGCTGTTTCTATTCCGTGAGGTCAACCCTCTGGAGTTCGCCGAGATTCCCATGCCCCATATGCAGTTGCGACAGACGATGGGCATCAGCCATATCTCGGGCGCTAACAACGACTGGAAGGTGGTGATATTCCTGCCCCGCGCGCAGATCCAGGCGGCGTCCTTTCTCTACAGTCCAATCAACCAGCTATTGATCGGGCTATTTTTCCTGTTACTTGCCGCTGTACTGTTCCTGCTGATACAGCGCAATGTACAGCAACGCCTGCAACGGGAACGGGACCACAAGGTTCAGGCCGAACTGGTCGATCTCTACGAGCACGCCCCCTGCGGTTACCACTCGCTGGATGACGAGGGCAGGCTCACCCGCATCAACCAGACCGAACTGGACTGGCTTGGCTACGACCGGGCAGAGCTGATCGGCAAACCGTTTCATCAGTTGCTCACCGAGCCCAGCGTCGCGAGGTTCAGGGACTACTTCGAGCAGTTCAAAGCTTGCGGCCAGCTTGACGATATCGATGTCGAGGTACGGCGTCGAAATGGCGACAGCTTTCATGTCTCCATATCCGCCAAGGCGATTCGGAATCAACAGGGTATGTTGATCACGGCACGCGCCAGCAGCTTCGACATCAGCGACCGGGTAAAGATGGCGCAGCAGCTGGAAAGCCAGGCCCGCACCGACCTGCTGACCGGTATCAGCAACCGGCGCTTCTTCTACGAGCAGGGAGAGACCGAACTGGAACGTGCGCGTCGCCATCAAAGTCCGATGGCACTGATGTTGCTGGATGCCGACCACTTTAAACGGGTCAACGACCAGCACGGTCACGATGCTGGCGACGCGGTACTCAAAGCAATGGCCGAAACCGCCAAACAGAGCCTGCGCACCTCCGACCTGCTGGCCCGCTTCGGCGGCGAGGAGTTCATCGTGCTGATGCCAGAGACCACCCTGACGATGGCACAGGAGGCCGCCGAACGGTTGCGTTCCCTATTGGGTCGAGCAACCGTCTCGATCCCCTCCGGTGAAACCCTGAGCATCAGCGTATCGATCGGCGTCAGTATGCTGGAACCGGGCGATAAAGACCTGGACGCCCTGATCAAGCGTGCCGACAACGCGCTTTACCAAGCGAAGGCTGCCGGGCGAGACTGTGTCCGGACCGTTAACGGTGGCGGGAATATGGTACAACAGGCATCCTGAGCCCATTCAACAGCACGGGCGGCGCCGGTGATATGCACCACTCGACGCCCCTGCTGCCTGTCACCCTATTCAGGCGCAGCGAAGCGGTTGAAGCTGGATATAGCCTTCATGATGAGCGATGCGATGCTGGATTTTGCCCAACTGTTTGAATGCTGACTGAACTATGCGGGTAGTAGATGATGCTCGGCTTCTTCTATTCGGGAAGCCGTTTTTTACAAAACGCTAAAAAACTGTCTGCGGCCTCCCGTCAAATTGTGACCGTCTGCTGTCAAATTAAAATGAGGTATCCCAAGAACAAACACCAGCAGGCGAAAGCCCACAAAAAAGCAAGGACTATATTGGATAACCTGATAAAGCCCTGGCATTAATCCAATTCTCCAGAAAACCCGTACGTTATCCGCCTGCCCGCAAGGCCCGACCGGCAGGCAGGACCGGCCGACCTTGCTGTCGTCTCATCTAAAAGAACACCACTGCATATCAAACATCGGCACCACAAAAATAGAAATATTTTTTGTCTCATTTGCAGGCCCGGTCTACCTTGAATTAAACGGATTACCAAGGTGGCACTTTCCGAGTAAGGGAATATTTTTATGGGGCCTCTTCGCAAACTCAGCCTACGTCACAAACTGCTGCTTCTTATCTCCCTGCCTTTGCTTCTGATCCTGGTCTACGCGGCCACGATAAGCTTGGAAAGGCAGCAGGAACTGGCCAGTGCCCGGGATGTTTCGCATCTCGCACGCACCACAGAATTGCTAAGCATCGCACACCGGCTGCAGTTCGAGCGCGGCAAGACGATCACCTATCTGGCCAACCCCACCAAGCAGGAGTTACAGGAATGGCGCAAGGCCGTGGGGCTCAGTGATGGATTTATCGATCAGGTCGCTCAGTTGAAAACCCAACTGTCGACCGAAGGTACCCGGCCTGAGGTCCTGAAAGCCCTGGGCACCATCGAGACGGAACTGGAGCCGTTGTACGCACTGCGAGAGCGCTTGCCACGCAACGGTTCACTGGACCGCGCCACCGTGTTAGCGGTATATACCCGCGCAATCGAGAAGATTCATCACAACATCAGCAACCTGCTCAAACTGGCACCGGGCAGCGAAATCTTTCAGCTGGCCGATGCGCTAACCGCCATCGCCGAGTTGAAGGAGATTACCGGCCAGGAGCGGGCGCTGGTGAGTGCGATTCTTGAGGTCGGCCAGGCCTCCGAAAGCGAAATTCGCCAACTGCTGGTGCTGACCACCAAGAAGGAGATCTTCAGCCAGAAATTCCTGAAACTCGCGCCACTTCAATACCAGGAAGCCTACCTGCAACTGGATCTGGAAAACACCGATGCTGAAGGCCGACGATTGATACAGCAGATCCTGCTTGCTGCACCGGGGGCCACCCTAAACGGGAATGCAAAACAGTGGTTTACCGCCGCCAGCGAGCGTATCGACAAGTTGCGGGAGATCGAAAAATCGATCCACAGCAGCCTCGTCGCTTACGCCGATCGTAACCGTAACGATGCCCTTAACTCCCTGCTATTGACCCTTGCCATAGCACTAGCCACTGTCGGCGGCATCACGATGACCGGCGGCATCGCCACCCGCCGGCTGGTCGACCGATTCGTGCAGATGCGCAACTCGGCGGTAGGGTTTGTCGACAGCGGCCAGCTGGAGGATGTACCGATCGACAGCGACGACGAGTTGGGCGAGGTGGCCCGAGCGTTCAATCAGCTGATCGACAAACTGCGTACTATCAGCCATGCAATGGAGGAGGTCGCCCGGGGAGATCTGGAGCAGCAGGTCCCGGTCAAAAGCGACAACGACCGCCTCGCCCTGTCTCTGAACCATATGATCCGGGCCCTGCGGGAATCGGTCAGCCAGATGCAGCAGGAAAACTGGCTGAAAACCGGCCAGAACGAGCTGGCAGTAAAGGTCAACAGCGACCAACGCCCGCAAGAACTGGCCCAGAAGGCGATTAACCAGCTGTGCCGCTACCTTGAAGCACCGGTCGGCGCAATCTACCTGGTAGACAAGGACGAGACAGCCGAACTTTGTGCCAGCTATGCCTATACCTTCCGCAAGGAGGTGCGTAACCGGTTTACCAAAGGGGAATCGCTGGTCGGCCAGGCGGTACTGGAGCGCCAGCCGATCATCATCAATCAGTTACCGCCGGACTACGTTTGCGTCAGCTCTGGCCTGGGCAGTTCGGCGCCCAGCTGCCTGGCGGTGTTCCCACTGATATATGCCGACAAGCTGCTGGGGGTATTGGAGCTGGGTACCCTGGAGACTCTGACCGAGACCGACATCGACCTGCTCGACAAAGCCAGTGCAAGTCTAGCCGTCGCGCTGCATGCGGCCTGCAACCGCGAACAGCTCACCGAGTTGCTGGAGGAAACCCAGGCCCAGTCTGAAGAGTTGCAGGCCCAGCAGGAGGAGCTGGAACAGACCAACTCCGAGCTGGAGGAACAGGCCCAGCAACTGGAAGAGTCTCAACAGGAACTGCGCATGCAGAAACAGCAGTTGACCGAAGCCAATGAGGAATTACGGCAGAAATCCGAACAGCTGTCGATTCGCAACCAGGAGGTGGAAGCCCGCTCAGAGGAGTTGGAAAAAGCGCATCAGAACCTGGAGCACAAAGCCCAGGAACTGGCCACCGCCAGCCGGTACAAATCGGAATTCCTGGCCAACATGTCCCACGAACTGCGCACGCCGCTGAACAGCCTGCTGCTGCTGGCCCAAGAACTGAAGGAGAACAGCGACGGCAACCTGACCGCCGAACAGCTCGAAGCGATGAAGATCATCCATGGCTCGGGCCATGACCTGTTGAACCTGATCAACGACATTCTCGATCTATCCAAGGTGGAAGCCGGCAAATTGAGCATCAGCCGGGAAGCATGCGATCTGCAGGAGGTGGCCACCCTGCTGCAGCAACAGTTCAAGCCGCTGGCCAACGAAAGGAACCTGGAGTTTGCCGTGGAGCTGGCGCCGCAATTGCCTGCCCAAATCCACACCGACCCGCAACGGCTGCAGCAGATTCTGCGCAACCTGCTGGGCAATGCGATCAAGTTCACCGAACAGGGCCGTGTCAGCCTGAAGATCGAACAGACCCCGGATGCACTGCTGTTCCACGTCAACGATACCGGCATCGGCATTCCGGCCAAGCTGCAGCAGGCGATCTTCGAAGCGTTCCAGCAGGTGGATGGCTCCTCGAACCGTAAATATTCCGGCACCGGCCTGGGGCTGACCATCTCGCGCGAACTGAGTCGCCTGTTGGGCGGCGAGATCCTGCTGCAAAGCGAAGAGCATCGGGGCTCCAGATTCAGCCTGAAGCTGCCGCTTTCGGCGGTCGCGTCAACCGCCGGCGATGAACCGAATATGGCCAGCCCGATCCCGGCTGGCGAACCGGCCAGCCCAGCAGCCCAGGTCGAGCCGGCCCTGCTGGAAGTACAACCGGAACAACCGGCAGCAGAGGCTCAACAAAGCCCGATCGCCGAATTCATCCCGGACGATCGCCAGCAGCTCAAGTCCGACCGCGACCGGCTGCTGATCATCGAGGATGACCTGGTTTTCGCCCGCTGCATGATGGAACTGGCCCACGCCCGCGGTTTCCAGTGCCTGGTCGCCGGCGATGCAGAGTCCGGCATTGCAATGGCCCGGCATTACAAGCCGCACGCCATTGTGCTGGACATGGTGCTGCCGGACGGCAGCGGCAACCAGGTGATTGAGCAGTTAAAAGCTGATGCCGACTGCCAGCGGATCCCGATTCACATTATCTCGTCACTGGACCGCGAAGATGTGGAACCGGACGATGCGATCGGTGTGTTAACCAAACCGATCAGCAAGGAATCGATCAACGACGCCTTCCGAAATATCCTGCACCACCTGCACGACGACAGCCAATGTCGAGTGCTGGTAATTGAAGATGACCGTGATACCCGCAAAGCCATCGACCTGCTGCTGCAGAAACGCCAGGTTGAAGTACTGCACGCCGGCACCGGCAGCGAGGGTCTGCGAATACTGGAGCGGGAACAGGTGGACTGCCTGATACTCGACCTCAACCTGCCGGACATGGACAGTCTCGAGATTCTGCGCATTATTGCGGAGGACGACGCAGCGCGATCCCTGCCAGTGATCATCTATACCGGACGCGACCTGGATCACGAGGAGTACAAGCAGCTGCGCCAGTACACCGACAACATCATCATCAAGGGCAGCCTCGCGCAGGACCGGTTACTCAACGATGTAACCCTGTTCCTGCACAGCGTTCAGCCGGCCCACCGTAAGCGCCGGGCACAACCCGTCCCGACCGACGATAATGTGCTTCGTGGCAAGAAAGTGCTGATCGTCGATGACGACATGCGTAACACCTTCGCTCTGGCCAACCTGCTGCGCCGCCATGGCATGACAGTGGTGATGGCCGACAACGGCAGCCTGGCGCTGGAGAAACTCAGCGAAAGCAAGGATATCCAGTTCGCCGTGATGGATATCATGATGCCGGTGATGGACGGCTATGAAACGATCCGCCGGATACGGGAACGCGCCGACTACAAGGACCTGCCGATTATCGCGTTGACCGCCAAGGCGATGCCCGAGGACCGGGACCGCTGCCTGCAGGTCGGCGCCAACGACTATCTGGCCAAGCCGGTGGATTCGGAACGGCTGATGTCGGCCCTCAAGGTATGGGCTAGCGCCTGATGGTTATGGCTGACGACCTGCTGCTGCCGGACTGTTTTGACCCGGCCGACGAACCGCCGCATAGCGAGCTGAACGCCATCGAGATCGAATTGCTGCTCGAGGCCGTGATGCGGCGCTACGGTTACGATTTTCGCCAGTACTCCGCCAAGGTCTTGCACCGGCGACTGAATATCTTCCGCAGCCGCTACCGGGCGCGGCACCTGTCGGAACTGATCCCGGCGCTGCTGCATGATCCCGACTGCATGCAGCAGCTGCTGCTGACCCTCTCGGTCACGGTGACCGAGTTCTTCCGCGACCCGGCCTTCTTTGCCGCTTTCCGGCAGGAGGTGGTGCCGATACTGCGTACCTATCCGTTCATTTCACTTTGGTGCGCCGGTTGTGCAACCGGCGAAGAGGCCTACAGTTGGGCGATCCTGCTGCAGGAAGCCGGCTTGCTGGAACGCAGCCGCATCTATGCCACCGACATCAACAGCCGGGCCCTGGAGGAAGCGCGTGAGGGGGTATATGGCGAACCGCAATACCAGATTGCCTGCCAGAACTACCAACAGATGGGCGGCCCGGACCGTTTCGACCGCTACTGCAGGCGCAGCTATAACGCCATCAAGATGTCCGGCGCCCTGCAGGACCACATCACCTTTGCCAGCCATAACCTGGTTCATGATGGCGTATTCGGCGAGATGGTCGTGGTCTCCTGCCGCAACGTGATGATCTATTTCAACCAGGCGCTCAAACAACGCTGCATGGACCTGTTTTTCAACAGTCTGACCAGCCAGGGCTTTCTGCTGCTGGGTGAGAGCGAGGCGGTCGACTTCAGCAGCTTCAGCCGCAGTTTCAGCAGTTGCGACCGGCGAAGCCGTATCTACCAAAAGAGAGTGGTGCCTTCCGATGACCGGAACAGCAGCTCCAGTAATTTTGAGCAAGGAGAGCATCAATGAATACCATGACCGTCAATACCCATGACTCACCTAAGGTACTGGTGGTCGACGACCACCCGGAAAACCTCGTCGCCATGCGCCATATACTGGCCAAGCTCGACGGTGAAGTGGTCTGCGCCGCCAGCGGCAACGAGGCGCTCAGCCAACTGCTGCGCAATGACTTCGCAGTGGCGCTGATGGATGTGCAGATGCCGGAAATGGACGGTTTCGAAACCGCCCGGCTGATTCGCTACAACGAAGAGACCAAAGCCCTGCCGATCATATTCGTCACCGCCATCAGCAAAGAGAAGCAATACGTCGAGCAGGGCTACGAACTGGGCGCGGTGGACTACCTGTTCAAGCCGTTCGATCCGCAGATCCTGCGCTACAAGGTGGAGGTATTTCTGGAGCTGTTCCGCCAGCGCAACGATTTCCTGGCCTTGGCCAGGAAGAATCAGCTGATCCTCGACTCGGTCAAGGAGGGCGTACTGGGGCTCAATACCGACGGTGAGATCATCTTCAGCAACCCCGCCGCGGCCCGTCTGCTCAACCTGGACAGCGAGTCGCTACAAGGACGGCCGGTAACCAGCTTTATCGCCGGCTGTCAGGACAGCACTTGGGAGAGCACCGATATCTATCGCACCTGCCATGCCGGCAACACCTTCACCCGCAGCGATCGCTACTTCCAGCCGGTCAACGGGGAACGCTATCCGGTGGAGTGTAGTGCCTCGGCGATGTACGACCGCAGCGACGAACCCGAAGGGTTCGTATTGGTATTCACCGACATCAGCGAACGCCGGAAAGCCGAGCAACAACTGGCCCAACTGGCCGAATACGACCCGCTGACCGGGCTGGCCAACCGGCGGCTGTTTTATCGCATGCTGCCCAAGATGATCGCCAAGGCCCGGCGTCTGAACCATCAGGTGGCGCTGATTTACATCGACCTCGATCATTTCAAGTCGGTGAACGATACCCTCGGCCATGTGATCGGCGACCTGCTGCTGACCCAGGTCGCCGGCCGCCTGACCCATCTGCTGCGGGAGAGCGATACCGTGGTGCGCTTGAGCGGCGACGAGTTCGCGGTGGTACTGGAAGGCAATCTGAACCACCAAGGGATCACCAAGGTCGCCGTGGCGCTGATCAACTGTATGGCCAAACCGTTCGACCTCAACCATAAACAGGTTCGCTGCACGATCAGCATGGGCATCGCCATCGCCCCGGAAATCGGCTGGGACGCCAACGAGCTGATCAAGGCGGCGGATACCGCGATGTATAACGCCAAGACGAACGGGCGCAACAATTTCCAGTTCTACGACGAATCGCTCAGCAAAGAGGTGTCCTACCGCGCCCAGGTGGAAAACCAGCTGCTCCAGGCCGTGGACCAGCAGGAACTGAGCCTCGTCTACCAGCCGAAATTCAACATCGCCAGCGGTAAACTGCACGGTTTCGAATCGCTGCTGCGCTGGAACTCTACGGGGCTCGGTAATGTCTCCCCGGTGGTGTTCATTCCGATCGCCGAAAGCAACGGGCAGATTATAGAGATCGGCGAATGGGTGCTCAGCCAGGCCAGTCGCCAACTCCATGACTGGGCCCGGCAGGGGGTGATCGACAAGGATTTCAGCCTGTCGGTCAATTTCTCCATCAAACAGCTGAACCATCCGGAGCTGCTGGTGCGGCTGGAAAAAATCCTGAACAACAGCCATATCGACCCGGCCAACCTGGACGTGGAGATCACCGAAACGACATTGATGTCCAACCCGGATTCCATCATTCCGCTGTTGCGCACGCTCAGCGAAATGGGCATGACCATCTCGGTGGACGATTTCGGCACCGGTTACTCCTCGCTCAACTATCTGAGGTTGCTGCCGATCAACTACTTGAAGATTGACCGCTCCTTTATCAAGGACCTCGCCCAGGATTCCAACAGCGAGATCATCACCCGCTCGATCATCAACCTGGCCCACAACCTGGACCTGCAGGTGGTCGCCGAAGGAATTGAGACCCCGGAACAGAAAGAGTTCCTGGAACACTACGGCTGCGACTTCGGGCAGGGTTACCTGCTAGGCAAACCCAAGCCAGCCGAGGAGGCCGAAGACTGCTTCAAGACATTACGGGGCGACTGAACAGAACGAATTGCCGCCAGAAACGACGAAGCCCCGCTCATATTGAGCAGGGCTTCTGAATTCGTGGCGACCCTGTAAATAATTCTGTGTAACTGCCAAGGTTAAATATAGTCCGCCAAGCGGTCTTCAAATTCGATCATAAAGCGGTTCAGGGCAGCCTTCCAGTTCCTGATGGGCATTGTCCATTTTTT
>NZ_JAILYN010000031.1 GCF_019795155.1 Marinobacterium arenosum
GATTCCGCTGCGAAAAGGGGCCCGTTATGAGGTGATTCGGCGCTTCAGTAAACGTAACTGCCTGGTATCGCTCCCCCTATCTCCGCAGGCCCGGAAACAGTGGCCCGATGCGCCTGAGCAGCTGACCGCGCGGTTGCTCAGCCGTGAGGTGAACGGCCAGCTGCGCCACGTGCTGACCTCAATGATCGACCCGATGCGCTACCCGTCCGACGATATCGTCGACCTTTATGCGCATCGCTGGGAGATTGAGCTGGGCTACCGGGAAATGAAGCAGTACATGCTGGGGAATCGCCTGACGCTGAGAAGCAAAAAGCCAGACATGGTCCGCCAGGAACTGTGGGGAACGCTGCTGGCGTACAACCTGCTGCGCTTCCAAATGGCACGGATGGCGTACAGCCTGAAAGGAGTGCACCCTTGCCAGCTCAGCTTCAATCAGGCGGCGGGGATGATCATCAAGGAGTTGACGATCTTGCCGGCGGTCTCACCGGGTAAAGTGCCATCTGTTATCAAGGCGATGACAGAGATGGCAGCCACTTTCGTGTTGCCGACAAGGCGAGAGCGGCGTTATCCCCGGGCATTAAAGAGCTGCCCATGCCGCTACCCCGTGAGAAAGAAAAATGCCAGTCAGTTGGCTTAACTGACTGGCATTACGCTTCGGCGGGTTTTTTATTGATTCCTCGCGCGTTACCGGGAACGACTCGAACCTTGAATTGCAACCGGACCGGTTGGGGCAAGGGGAAGAGCCGCCCCGTGTGGTGCGCTGCCCAGGCGATTATCCTCATTCAGTGCAACGGCTTCGCCGGTGGTCGGGACAGGTACTGCTGATTCATTGGTGCCCAAGGGGCTATTGAATCCGCGTGGCACATCCCTATCGAGACATATCGTCAATTGCCACTGTAGCTATGAAAGGGTTGATTCGATTGGTCTTAGCGTTGTCCAGCCAGCCAGCCAGCCAGCCAGCCAGCCAGCTAGCCAGCTAGCCAGCCAGCCGCCAGCCGCCACTGGCGCGTGGGCACTTTGCGAGATGACTCATGGTGGAGAGCCGGTTATGTACCGTTGTGGCGTAGCCCGGCTTGGGTGCATTGCCGCCCTATTTCACGTCTTCGGGTCTGGGGCGGCAGCTGTTATGCGTTGGTTACAGTTGCGGAGTAACTCTGTTCCAAATGTTTCACGTGGAACATTTGAAGCCCGCCTTCATGAGGTTTCTCAGGCTGTAAGTGTTTCACGTGAAACACTGCCAGCCGTGGCACTGACGATACTCTCGATTCTTTCGTCGGCAGTTGTGCCCTGCCGGAGTCGGCGTTAGCTGCGTAATCTGCGCCAAGTGTTGTCTGGCACCTCTTGATGCATCAAGTGAGCGGCGTTTCCGATAGGTCGGAAACAGTTGAGGGCGCTTGGGCTGAATAACGAAACCTTAGCGCTGAAGGTGGCCGGAAAGCCGAGGCTTAACCGCCGGCCAGGTGTGACTTTTAACTGGGTTCCGGACTGCCTATCTACCTGATATGGTTGGGCGACAGCTGCCTGGATCGCTTGCCCGCAGATACTTTTTGACTCTCCATTGTGTTGGCCGCTGGCGGTATTGATGTTGTGCGGCCATGTCGGTCTGTCCAGGCTGTAGCGACGCTGCCCAGGCTACAGGTTGGTTGTCTTGTCGACGGTGGCGGGTGTGCTGTACTTTTGGGGCGGGCTCTATGCGCGCGGTCTACTGTGAGGATGCCGGGCGCGATGTAATCGGCCTGTTGTTCAAATTCGCCGACCGTTATCGGGGGATAACACCATCCGTATGTTGGTGCTTCTTGTTGGTGGGATGCCACAGCCGACCTTTGCGTCCCGCCATCTGGCCTACGCCTTGTTCGAGCGCTGGCGGCCTTCGGGTATGTGCGGGCTGCGCTCTCCTCCTTTGTCGCTTGCGCTGAGCTTGAAGCGATCGCATCAGCTGCCATCTCTTTATTGACGGCATGTGTGGCGACCCGGAGTCTTGCTGATAAGCATGCCGGGGGAGCTATCTGTGTTGGGATCTTGAAATAGCTGCGGAGTAAAAAGGTTCATCTCGGATTGGCAGTAAAGACTTGAACCTGTTGATGGAGCTTTAAGCACCAATTTACAGGCGGTACGTAGTCCGCTCCGCGGGCGACACCACTGGACTAAGCCTGCCTGTCGCGGTCAGAGCCCGCTGCTACGGTGGCCGTGCTCAACCTTGTAGGGTGGGCACGTTTTTTATGCCCACGCGGCGCTTGTTCAGCTGATGCAGATGTTTCCCGCTAAAACACGAAGAATCTAAATAAGTGGTCGCTCGCGGAGCGAGTTGCGATAGCTGTAGTCGCCGGCTGCGAGGGGCAGCGTGGAGGGCCCTGCCTTCAGGGCGGGCGGATTGCGCAACCGGTTGCCGATTGTTGCGAACAGAAAACTGGCAGCTGTCGGTTAAAAATGAAAAAGCCCGCCGGAGTGGCGGGCTTTGTCGTTCGGATGGGCCGTTGATCGGGTCGATCAGGCGCCCAGCACCGAGATATCGGCTACACCGAGGAACTGGCTGCGCAGCTGGGCCAGCAGTGCCAGACGGTTGTTGCGCAGTGCCTCGTCGTCGGCCATCACCATCACTTCGTCGAAGAAGCGGTCGACATCGCCGCGCAGGCTGGCCAGGGACTCCAGCGCCTGGCGGTAGTCACCATCGGCAAAGGCTGCGTCCAGGCTGCCCTGCAGGGCATTAAGAGCGCTGTACAGGGCCTTCTCGGCGTCATCCTGCAGGGCCGCTTCAGAAACGGCGGATTCGTCGGAGACGCCCTGCTTGCTGAGGATGTTGGATACCCGCTTGTTAGCAGCGGCCAGGGCCTCCGCTTCGGCCAGGGTGCGGAAGTGGCTGACCGCCTTGACGCGCTGATCGAAGTCCAGCGGACGGGTCGGACGGACTGCCAGTACCGACAGGAACACGTCGGCCGGGATCCCCTCCTCCTCATACCAGGCGCGGAAGCGGTCCAGCATGAAGTCCAGCACGCTGTCTTCCAGGCCATCGCGGGCCGGCAGGTTGGCGTGGCTGTCGGCGGCGACGCTCAGCAGTTCGCGCAGGTCCAGATTCAGGTTGCGCTCGACGATGATGCGCAGCACGCCCAGCGCGGCGCGGCGAAGTGCGAACGGGTCCTTAGAGCCGGTCGGCGGCTGGTTGATGCCGAACAGGCCGGTCAGGGTGTCGAGCCGGTCGGCGATCGCCACGGCGATGCCCGGCGCGGTCTGCGGCAGTTCGTCGCCGGCGAAGCGCGGCATGTACTGTTCGTTCTGAGCCAGTGCCACCTGTTCGTCCTCGCCGTCGTGCAGCGCGTAATGGTAGCCCATCAGCCCCTGCAGATCGGTGAACTCGTAGACCATATCGGTCATCAGGTCGGTCTTGGCCAGCATGGCTGCACGCTTGGCTTTGGCCGGATCCTCGTTCAGGTCAGCAGCGATCCGCTCGGCCAGTGTGGCGATCCGTACCGCCTTGTCGTGCAGGGTGCCGAGCTCCTGCTGGAACACGATGCTCTTCAGCTTCTCGATACGGGATTCGAGAGTCTGCTTCTTGTCGGTTTCGAAGAAGAAGGCGGCGTCCGCCAGGCGCGGCCGAATCACCTTCTCGTTACCCTCGATCACCTGCTGCGGGTCCTTGGACACGATGTTGGCGATGGTGATGAAGTTCGGCATCAGCTGACCGTTGCTGTCGACCACGTGGAAGTACTTCTGGTGCTCCGCCATCGACGAGATCAGCGCCTCGGCCGGTACCTCCAGGAAGCGCTCTTCAAACCGTCCGGTCAGCGCCACCGGCCATTCGTTCAGCGCGGTGACTTCGTCCAGCAGGTCGTCGTCGATCTGGGCAACACCGTCGATCGCCTGCCCTTCGGCGACGACCTGGTTGCGAATCGACTCGCGGCGCTCGGCGAAGTCGGCAACCACCTTGCCGGTCTCGCGCAGGGTCTCGGCGTACTGCTGCGGCGCGATCAGTTCGATCTCGTGGTTGTAGTGGAAGCGGTGGCCGCGGGTCTTGCGGCCGGCCTTCAGGCCGAGGATCTCGCAATCGACCACTTCGTCGCCGAACAGCATCACCAGCCAGTGTACCGGACGGACGAACTCGACCCGCGACGCGCCCCAGCGCATCCGCTTCGGAATCGGCAATTTGGCCAGCGCGTTGCTGACGATCTCCGGCAGCAGCCCAGACAGCGGAGTGGCTTCGGAGACTTTCTCGAAGGCGACCTTGCCGGATACTTCGCTCAGCTGATCGACGGTAGTGCCGTTCTTCTTGGCGAAGCCTTCCAGCGCCTTGGTCGGTTTGCCGTTGGCGTCGTAGCAGATGTTGATCGGCGGGCCCAGCACGGTGGTGCTGGAGGACGGGATCTCATCGGTCAGCTGTTCGATCAGTACCGCCAGCCGACGCGGCGCGGCGTAGCGCTTTACCGTGGCTGTAGCCAGCAGTGTATCGGCGTCTTTACCCAGGGCTTCGCGGATCCCTTTCAGGATCTCGGCTTCGAACGCCTGGGACAGGCTGTTCAGCGCTTTCGGCGGCAGCTCTTCGGTGCCCAGTTCAACCAGAAAATCGCGGGTGCTCATCACTTCTCCTCCTGACAGGCGGCCAGAACTTCATTGCGCAGTGCTTCCGTAGCCAGCGGGAAGCCGAGTGCCTTGCGGGCATCGAAATAGGCGTGGGCGACCTTACGGGCCAGGGTGCGTACACGCAGGATGTAGCGTTGGCGCTCGGTGACCGAGATGGCGTGACGGGCGTCCAGCAGGTTGAAAGTGTGGGACGCCTTCAAAACCTGCTCGTACGCCGGCAGCGGCAGCGGGGTGTCCAGTGCCAGCAGTTTTTCGCATTCGGACTCGTAGTGATCGAAGTTCTTGAACAGCATCGGTACGTCGGCGTGTTCGAAGTTGTAGGTCGACTGCTCCACCTCGTTCTGATGGAACACGTCGCCGTAGGTCACCTCGGTGCCGTCGGGGTGACGGGCCCAGACCAGGTCGTAAACGGAATCGACGCCCTGCAGATACATGGCGATCCGCTCCAGGCCGTAGGTGATCTCGCCGGTCACCGGGTAGCATTCCAGGCCGCCGGCCTGCTGGAAGTAGGTGAACTGGGTCACTTCCATGCCGTTCAGCCAGACTTCCCAGCCCAGCCCCCAGGCGCCGAGAGTCGGCGATTCCCAGTTGTCTTCGACGAAGCGCACATCGTGGACGCCAAGGTCCAGCCCCATCCGCGCCAGCGAGCCCAGGTACAGCTCCTGCAGGTTGTCCGGAGACGGCTTGATGACCACCTGGAACTGATAATAGTGCTGCAGCCGGTTCGGGTTCTCGCCGTAACGGCCGTCAGTCGGTCGACGACTCGGCTGAACGTAGGCGGAGCGCCAGGTCTCCGGGCCGATGGAACGCAGGAAGGTGGCCGGGTGGAAGGTACCGGCGCCGACTTCCATATCCAGCGGTTGAACAACGACACAGCCCTGCTCTGCCCAATACTCCTGCAGCGCAAGGATCAGTCCCTGAAAAGTACTTACGTCTGGGGAAACCTTGTCAGTCACGGAAATCACCATTACTCATCTGATGTGGCCCGAAAATAAGAGCGGAATTATACACGAAAAGATGACAGGACTGAGGCTTTGTCAGTGTCGCGTGGCTGTGGATAAGGTGTGAAACAGTGTTGATAAGGCGTGAAAAGACGGTAACTGATCCACCGGGCAGTCGATGGCGGTGGATCAGTTTGTGCCGGGCTCAGTAGTCCTGGCAGAGGTACTTGAGGGTTTCGATCACCTGCTCGGTGTTCTCGGCAACCGCATGGGCGGCGGCATCGATCTCCTTCAGCGGATGGGTCAACTCGGCCGGGTGCTCGACAATCAGCGACTTGCCCAGTGCGGCGGCCATGCCGGCGTCGAAGGCGGCGTTCCACTGGCGGTACTTCTCGCCGAACCGAACGATCACGATATCGGCCCGCTTGATGGCGGTCAGATGGCGGATGCTGTTCAGCTTGGCGGCCTTGTGGTCTTTCCAGAACGCTTCGCTTTCGGCGCCCAGCAGGCTATCGCCACAGTCGTCGCTTGAGGCGTGGTCGGTATTCGGTGTCAGGATCTCGACCGGCAGCTGGTGTTCGGCGACGGCGGCTTTGATCCGCTCGCGCCAGTCGCTGTGGATCTCGCCGGACAGGTAAACGGTGTAACGCATAGAACTCTCCTCGTCGACCCGGCCCCCTTGCGGAGGGCCGGGTAAGGTCCAAGTGAGAGCCCAGTATAAGCAGATGAGCGGTTGCCCGACAGGCTGCTAGCGACGCCAGAAAGCGGGGGTAAATAGCACCAGCAGGGTGAACACCTCCAGACGGCCCAGCAACATGGCGAAGCAGAGCACCCACTTGGAGGTGTCGTTGAGGTTGCCGTAATGAGCCGAGACCTCGCCCAGGCCCGGTCCCAGGTTGTTCAGTGTGGCGCCGACTGCCGACCAGGCGGTGACCTGGTCCAGGCCGGTGGCCAGCAGGCCGATCAGCATGATCACGAACACGATCAGATAGACCGAGAAGAAGCCCCAGACCGCTTCCAGCACCTTGTCGGAGATCGCCTTGTCACCCAGCTTGACCGGGATCACCGCATTGGGGTGGACCAGCCGGACGATCTCGCGGTAGCCCTGTTTGAGGATCAGCAGGATGCGGATCACCTTCATGCCGCCGCCGGTGGAGCCGGCACAGCCGCCGGCGAAGGCGGCGACGAACAGCAGGAACGGCAGCATCGCCGGCCAGTGGGCGAAGTCGGCGGTGGCGAAGCCGGTGGTGGTGGCGATCGACACCACCATGAAGGCCGATTTGCGCAGTGCCTGCACCGGCTCGTAGGTGGCGGTCATCACCAGCGCGAACAGCGCGATCAGGGTGATCAGAGCGAGGCTGGTCAGGTAGAACTTGAACTCCGGGTCCTGGAAGTAGTGCCACAGCGAGCGCTGCCGCCAGGCGAAGAAGTGCAGGCCGAAATTGACCGCCGAAATGGTCATGAAGAAGATGCAGATCGCCTCGATGGTCGGCGAGTCGAAGTAGCCGATACTGGCGTCGTGGGTCGAGAAGCCACCGATTGCAACGGTGGAGAAGCTGTGGCCGATGGCATCGAACAGGCTCATACCGGCCAGCCAGTAGCCAAGCGCGCAGGCGACGGTCAGCGACAGGTAGATATACCAGAGTGCCTTGGCGGTTTCGGTGATGCGCGGGGTCAGCTTGGAGTCCTTGACCGGACCGGGCGTTTCCGCCCGGTATAGCTGCATACCACCGATGCCGAGCATCGGCAGGATCGCCACCGCCAACACGATGATCCCCATGCCGCCGAGCCACTGTAGCTGCTGGCGGTAGTACAGGATCGACGGTGGCAGGGTGTCGATGCCGGTAATTACCGTGGCGCCGGTGGTGGTCAGTCCGGACAGCGACTCGAATACGGCGTCCACCACCGTCAGGTGCGGGTTGTCCGACAGCATCAGCGGGAAGGCACCGAACAGCCCCAGCACCGCCCAGAACAGCACTGTGATCAGGAAGCCGTCGCGGGTACGCAGGTCCTGGCGTACCCGGTAGACCGGAATCCACAGGATGAAACCGGTGACCAGGGTTATCACGAAGCCGCCGAAGAACGCCAGGTCGGCGCCGTCGTCGAAAAACAGCGAGATGCCGAGCGGTGGCAGCATGGAGATGCTGAACACCATCAGCAGGATGCCGAGAATACGGAGAATCACCTGATAGTGCATGCGCTCCCTGCCCTTGTCAGAAGAATGTCAGGCCGACCTGGAACAGCCGTTCGACGTCGATGATCCGCTTCTTGTCGACCAGGAACAGGATCACATGATCGCCGTTCTCGACCACCACGTCGTCGTGGGCGATCAGCACCTCCTCGTTGCGGACGATGGCACCGATGGTGCAGCCCGGCGGCAGGTCGATCTGCTCGATCGCCTTGCCGACCACCTTGGAGCTGCGGGTGTCACCGTGGGCCACCGCCTCCAACGCTTCGGCGGCGCCGCGGCGCAGCGAGTGCACGGCGGCAACGTCGCCGCGGCGGACATGGGTCAGCAGCGCGCCGATGGTGGTCTGCTGTGGCGAGATGGCGATATCGATCTCGCCGCCCTGCACCAGATCGACATAGGCCGGGTTGTTGATCAGCGTCATCACCGTGCGCACGCCGAGCCGCTTGGCCAGCATCGAGGCCATGATATTGGCCTCGTCATCGTTGGTCAGGGCGCAGAACACATCGGTGTCTTCGATGTTCTCCTCCAGCAGCAGCTCCTTGTCGGAGGCGCTGCCATGCAACACGATGGTGTTGTTGAGTTGGCGCGCCAGCATGTTGCAGCGCTGGATGCTGCGCTCGATGATCTTGACCTGGAAGTCGTTCTCGATGGAGCCGGCCAGCCGGGCGCCGATATTGCCGCCACCGGCGATGATGATCCGCTTGTAGGGGCGGTCGAGGCGGCGCAGCTCGCTCATCACCGCACGGATATCCTTGGTGGCGGCGATGAAGAATACCTCGTCGTCGGCTTCGATCACCGTGTCGCCCTGTGGGATGATCGGGCTGCCGCGCCGGAAGATCGCCGCCACCCGGGTGTCGACCGACGGCATATGGGCGCGCAGATAGGCGATTTCGCGGCCAACCAGTGGCCCGCCGTAGTATGCCCTGACCGCCACCAGCTGGGCCTTGCCGTCGGCGAAATCCAGTACCTGCAGGGCGCCCGGGTGCTGAATCAGCCGCTTGACGTGGCGGGTGACCAGTTCCTCAGGCGAGATCAGCACGTCGATCGGGATCGCCTTGTCGGCGAAGATCATCTGGTTCTGCTTCAGGTAGTCGTGTTCGCGTACCCGGGCGATCTTGGTGGGGGTGTTGAACAGGGTGTGGGCCACCTGGCAGGCGATCATATTGACCTCGTCCAGGTTGGTTACCGCGATCAGCATGTCGGCGTCCGGCGCGCCGGCCTGCATCAGTACCGAGGGGTAGGAGGCCTTGCCCTCCACGGTGCGGATATCGAGCCGGTCCTGCAGTTCGCGCAGCCGGCCGGTATCGGTATCGATAACGGTGATATCGTTGGCCTCACTGGCCAGGTTCTCCGCGAGGGTACCACCGACCTGCCCCGCACCGAGGATGATGATCTTCATGATCGCGTGTTCAGTCCGCCTGCTCTGTCACTGACTTCTTGGCTTTTTCCAGTACTGCGTAGTAGAAACCGTCGTGCCCGTCCCGCTGTGGCAGCAGTTGGCGCCCGGTGTCGCAAGGCAGCCCCCAGTCGGCCTCGATCGGGCAGTGGCAGGCATCGTCCGTCTGCTTCAGGAAGCGCTGCACCAGCCGTTCGTTCTCCTGCGGGAAGATCGAGCAGGTCGCGTAGACCAGCCGGCCGCCCGGTTTCAGCATCCGCCAGCTGTTGCTAAGCACCGCCAGCTGAAGGTCGGCCAGCGCTTTGATGTCCTCGCTTCGCCGCAGGTATTTTATATCCGGGTTTCTCCGAATGACACCGGTGGCGGAACAGGGCGCGTCGACCAGCACCCGGTCGAACGCTGTTCCGTCCCACCAATCGTCGCTGCTGGCATCGCCGATCACCAGCGCCGCCTGCAGATCGAGCCGTTCCAGGTTCTGCTCGATCCGTTCGGCGCGGCCGGCATCCAGCTCGACGGCGACCGTATCGGCCAGGCCGGATTGCAGCTCCAGCGCATGACACAGCTTGCCGCCCGGTGCGGCACAGGCATCCAGCAAGCGCTGGCCCGGTTCCAGTTGCAGCAGTTCGCCGGCCAGCTGGGCGGCTTCGTCCTGCACTGAGACCAGGCCGTCGTCGAAGCCCGGCAGCACCGATACGTCGCAAGGCTCGGCCAGGGTCAGCCCCTGCTTGGCGAACCGGCAGGGGCGGGCTGCGATGCCGGCTTCCTGCAGCTGCTGCAGATAGTCGTCGCGGCTGATCCGGGCGACATTGACCCGCAGCGTCATCGGTCCGTTGTGGTCGTTCTGTTCGAGGATCTGCTGCCAGTGGTCGGGCCAGTTGTGCTGCAATTTGTCGATCAGCCAGCCGGGATGGTTATAACGGAAGCTTGGTTCCGATTGCAGCTGCTCATACAAGGTATTGCGCTCGCGCTGGTAGCGGCGCTGCACCGCGTTGAGCAGCCCTTTGGCCCAGCCCTTGCCGAGTGTTTCGGCGGCGGCGACGGTCTCGCTGATCGCCGCATGGGGCGGCACCCGCAAGTGTTCGAGCTGGTAGAGGCCGACCCACAATAGCGCCCGCACATCCAGGTCGCGGGCCTTGAACGGCCGTTTCAGCAGCAGTTTGGACAGCGCCGCCAGCTGCGGCTGGTAGCGCATCACGCCGTAGCAGATCGCCTGTAGCAGCGCCCGGTCGCGCGGTTCGCATTGCGCCAGCGCGCTGGCCATCTGGCTCTTCAATGAGCCCTGGTGGTGCAGCAGCGGTGCCAGCGTGCTGGCCGCCAGCGCACGGAGGTTGGTATCGGTTTGGGTCATGCCAGTGTCTGTCCGGCGCTGAAGCGCTCACGGCGGGCGTTCAGCACGTCAGCCGCGGCCATCGCTTTCTTGCCCGGCAGCTGCAGTTGGTTGATCTTCAGGGCGCCCTCACCGCAGCCCACCACGATGCTCTTCTTATCCGACGGCAGAATCTCGCCGGCGCCACCCTGCTGATCCAGCGGCTCGCAGGCCAGCAGTTTGACCGGTTCGCCATCCAGCTGGAAGGTGACCGCCACCCGCGGGCTCAGCGCGCGCACTTTCAGATCGATCTGGCGGGCGCTCTGAGTCCAGTCGATCCGCCCTTCCCGCTTGTCCAGCTTGCTGGCGTACGTGGCCTGGGCGTCGTCCTGCACCTCCGGTGTGATGGTGCCCTGCTCCAGGCCCGGCAGGGTTTCCAGCAGTGCCTGGGCGCCCACTGGCGCCAGCCGCTCGAACAGGCTGGCGGCGGTGTCGCTGTCGTCGATCGGGGTAAATACCTTGTGCAGCATGGCGCCGGTGTCCAGCCCCTCGTCCATCTGCATGATGGTGACGCCGGTTTCGCGATCGCCGGCCAGCATGGCGCGCTCGACCGGTGCTGCACCGCGCCAGCGCGGCAGGATGGAGCCGTGTACGTTGATGCAGCCCAGCCGTGGCGTATCCAGCACCGCCTTGGGCAGCAGCATGCCGTAGGCGACCACCACCATCAGATCGGCATTCAGGGCTTTCAGTTGGGCCTGCTCCGCTTCGTCCTTCAGACTGTGCGGCTGGAACACCGGGATGTCGTGGGCCAGGGCGAGGTCTTTCACCGGTCGCGGTGCCAGCTGGTTCTTGCGCTTACCCTGTCGGTCGGGCTGGGTATAGACGGCGACGATCTGGTGATCGGTGGTCAGTAGCGCCGCCAGGCTGGCGGCAGCGAAGTCCGGGGTTCCGGCAAAGATAATGCGCATCGGCAGGCTCCAGAAATAGAACAGGTTTGCCGTGGCAAACCTGTAGAGGGGGACGCAAAGCTAAGATGCGTAGCGATGCAGCGTTAACATTCGGCTCAGCTTCGCCCGCGAATAATTGCGCCGTCCCCTGTCAGCGATCGTACAATCCGTTCGGTCAGGCGTGAGCCGCTTCGAGACGGTGCTTCTTCTCCAGCTTGGTGCGGATACGGTTCCGCTTCAGCGCCGAGATATGGTCGACGAACAGCTTGCCGTTCAGGTGGTCGATCTCGTGCTGGATGCAGACCGCCAGCAGATCGTCGGCGATGAAGTCGAGGGTGTCGCCGTTGCGGTCCAGCGCCTGTACGCGGATCTTCTGCGGCCGAACCACGTCCTCGAAGAAGCCCGGAACCGACAGGCAGCCTTCCTGGTACTTGTGCGGTTCCTCGTCGAGCACCTCGAATTCGGGGTTGATCAGTACCAGCGGCTCGTTGTGCTCGTCCGACAGGTCGATGGTGAGCACCCGCAGGTGGACATCGATCTGGGTTGCGGCCAAGCCGATGCCGGGGGCGTCGTACATGGTCTCGAACATATCGTCGATCAGAGCGCGGATTTGGTCATCGACAACCTCGACCGGCTTTGCGACAGTACGTAGGCGGGGGTCTGGAAATTCCAGAATATCGCGAATGGCCATAATTCAGTCTTGTAGAATCAGTTACTTGTGTGAATGTTGCCGATGGCAAAAAATAATCAGCGCCCTATTATACTGATTACGGCGCTCATTGCATTGCCATAGGCTTTGACCGTCAAGGGCCCCGGCGGTTTCAGAGGCTGTCGCAAAACGACAGCGCTAGGTGATACGGCGTTTAAAAAATCGGTTCACCTTTTTTGCGCGCAACGTATTGTGACTGCCTCTTATAGCGCAACTTGGATATTGAAGGATCTTGCGATGAGAGGATGGCTTTGTGGAGTGCTGGCACTCTGGCTGCTCGGCAGTACCCCGGCGATGGCCGAGGTACGCAAGGACCGCATTCAACTGAAGGACAACCACCCGCAGGAATATGTGGTGGTCAAGGGCGATACCCTGTGGGATATCTCCGCCCGTTTTCTGCAGACGCCCTGGCGCTGGCCGGACGTCTGGAGCTGGAACCCACAGATCGACAACCCCCACCTGATCTACCCCGGTGACCGGATCTACCTGACCTGGGTGGACGGCAAGCCGCAGCTGCGGCTGCAACGCGGCATGCGCAAGCTGAGCCCGAAGGCCCGGGTAACACCGCTGGAGCGGGCGATCCCGACCATCCCGTTGCGGGAGATCGTCAGTTTCCTGAATAACAACCGGGTCGAGACCGACGAAAAGGTCAAGCATGCCCCCTATGTGCTGGCCGGTACCGATCAACGGATCCTGGCCGGTGCGGGTGACCGGGTCTATGTGCGTGGCGAGTTGATCAGCGACGTGCCGCGCCAGGCGCTTTACCGACCGTCCGAGGAGTACCGTGATCCGCTGACGGACGAACTGCTCGGCTACGAACTGCTGAAGGTGGCCGATGGCACCGTCGCGGCGCAACAGGATGACGTGGTCAGCGTCGACCTGACCGGCAGCGAACGCGAGGTTCGGGTGATGGACCGGCTGCTGCCGGTGGAGGAGAGCCGGGTCGAGGCGGTATTCCATCCGGCACCGATGCCGGCACTGGAGAACGGTCGGCTGCTGTCGGTGCTGGGTGGCGTTAACGATGGTGGTCAGTTCGACGTGGTGGCACTGAACAAGGGGCTGCGTGAAGGCCTGGAGCCGGGCCACGTGGCGGCGATTTACCGCAGCGGCGAGCAGATCGTCGATCCGGTGACCAATGACCTGGTACAGCTGCCGTCCGAGCGCTCCGGTCTGCTGATGGTGTTCCGAGTATTCGACAAGGTCAGCTACGGGTTGGTACTGGAAAGTAGCAACGTGGTGTCGGTCGGCGACGAGTTCCGAGTTCCCGATTGAGCCGGCGTTTGTCGGGTTCGGCTAATGAGAGCCAGGGCCGAGCCCCGTGTACGTATCCAGCAAGCTTGAGAATCCGCTTTAAATAAAGCTTAAGAAAAAGCTTAAAAAAGACAGGGACGACAACCATGACGGAAGATCCAACGGATTGGATAGCCGTCGCCGCATTGCCGAAGGTCGGTCCGGCCAGCCTCTGCCAGCTGTGGCAGCAGGACTGGACGCCGGCCCGGCTGCTGGCGGCGAGCGACAGTACTCTCAAGGCGATCGGCCTGCCGGCAACGGCCCGAGCTGCCATTGCCCAGTTCCAGCTCGGCCAGGGGCCGCTGCGTCAGCGGATCGATCAGCTGCAGGCCTGGCTGGCGGCGGGCGACGACCGCCACCTGCTGACCTTTTCCGACCCCGCCTACCCCAGCCTTTTGCAACAGATTCCCGATCCGCCACCGTTGCTGCTATTGCGCGGCGACCCGACCGCCCTGTCGCTGCCGCAGCTGGCGGTGGTCGGCAGTCGTCACGCTACCCGCCAGGGGCTGCGCAGTGCCGCCGCCTTCGCCCGCGAGCTCAGTGCAGCCGGTTTCGTCATCACCAGTGGCATGGCCTTGGGGGTCGATGGCGCCGCCCACCAGGCGGTGGTCGAGCGCGGCGGTCGGACGGTTGCAGTGTTCGGCACCGGACCGGACCTTATCTACCCCGCCAGGCATCGCGGCCTGGCCGAGCGGATTCTGGCTGAAGGTGGTGTGTTGGTGTCCGAGTTCTGGCCCGGTACGCCGCCGAAGGGCGGCCACTTTCCGCGCCGCAACCGGATCATCAGCGGGCTCTGCGCCGGGGTGCTGGTGGTGGAGGCGGCGCCACGCAGCGGCTCGCTGATTACCGCGAGATTGGCACTGGAATACAACCGCGAACTGTTCGCCATTCCCGGCACCATTCACAATCCGCTCAGCCAGGGCTGTCACGGATTGATCCGCGATGGCGCGACGCTGGTGCAGAGCACCGCCGATATCGTCGAGCCGCTGGCGTCGCTGCTGGGTCACTGCGCCGAGGCTGCTGAGGCCTCATCTCGCGCCATTGCTGAGCCAATGTCGCTGAGTAACATCGAGTTGCGGCTGCTGAACTTGATGGAGCATGAACAGCTGAGCCTGGATCAGCTCTGTGCGCTCAGCGGCTTGCCGGTCGCGGAGTTGGGGCCGTTGCTGACGGGGCTGGAGTTGAAAGGGGCGGTGGAGGCTGCGGGTAGCGGCTATCAGCGTGTTGTTGAACTACCCTGATGGAACCCCGCAGACGCTATCACATAGCCTTTGTGTGGTTGCAAGCGGACGGCTGAATGTTTAATGTTCAGCCCATCTTTTTAACTGCAATAAAACCGCAATAGGGTTGCTTAAAATGTCCACGCCTTTTGTCGCTATTCTGATGGGTTCCGATTCCGACCTGCCGGTCATGAAAACCGCTGCTGAGGTCCTGAAATCCCTGAACGTCGAGTTCGAAATGAAGGTCAGCTCCGCTCACCGTACGCCGGTGCAGACCCACGACTACGTCAAGGATGCCGATGCCCGTGGTGCCGTGGCTTTCATCTGCGCCGCCGGTATGGCTGCTCACCTGGCCGGTGCGGTCGCTGCCAACACCACCAAGCCGGTAATCGGTGTGCCGATCAACTCCTCCCTGGACGGTCTGGATGCACTGCTGTCCACCGTACAGATGCCGGGCGGTATTCCGGTTGCCACTGTGGCGATCGGTAAAGCCGGTGCCAAGAACGCCGCTTACCTGGCCGCTCAGATCCTGGCGGTGAAAGACGACGCCCTGGCTCAGCGTCTGAAGGATGAGCGTCAGGCCAACACCGAGGCGGTGATCGCCAAGGATGCCGCTTTGCAGGAACAGCTGAAGAACGGCGAGATCTGATCTACCGATGAACGGATGGCATACAAGGCGCGCAGTCGAAACCCTGCGTCAGGGCGGTGTTATCGCCTACCCCACCGAAGCGGTCTGGGGGCTGGGGTGTGATCCGTTCAACGAGCACGCCGTGGCTCGTATCCTCAAGATGAAGCGCCGGCCGGTCGAAAAGGGTTTGATCCTGGTGGCCGGCGCCCTTTCACAGATTCAGTTTCTGCTCGACCCCTTGACCGAGCAGCAACGCGCCACCCTGCGTGCCAGCTGGCCGGGGCCGGTCACCTTCCTGATTCCCGACCTGCTCGATCAGGTGCCCCACTGGGTTAAGGGCGAACATGACTCAGTGGCCGTACGGGTCAGTCAGCATCCGCTGATCCGGGATGTTAGTAAACACTTCGACGGGCCGATTGTTTCGACCTCCGCTAACCCGGCAGGTAAAGAACCTGCGCGGGATAGATTGAAAGTGAATCTTTACTTCCGGTCCGAAGTGGACACTATCGTGCCGGGTGACCTGGGTGATCAGGCGCAACCGAGCCAGATCCGCGATCTGCGCAGCGGGCGCATTCTGCGCAGTTGAGTTTCAGCGGGTATTGCCAAGCGTCCTGGCAAAGCCGTCGTCCCCTTTTCCCCGTTATCATCCGCTTATGTAGAATAGCGACTCGGCGCTCGTTCGAGCTTGCTGCGGGGTAACTGGCACTCCGGCGGCGCAGGCCTGATATCGGAGAGTGCCCGGGCAAGGCTGCAGCCTTGAATATCTTTTTTTGACTATGGGAGAAACGGCCATGTCGGCACCGGATATTGCAGCGGTTAAAAGCTATCTGCTCGACCTGCAGGATCGCATCTGCGCGGCGTTGGAAGCGATGGACGGCAGTGCCCGCTTCGTCGAGGATGCCTGGCAGCGGGAACAGGGTGGCGGCGGCCGCACCCGGGTGATCAGCGACGGTGCGGTATTTGAGAAAGGTGGCGTCAACTTCTCCCATGTGTTCGGCGATCAGCTGCCGGGCTCGGCCAGTGCCCACCGGCCGGAACTGGCCGGTCGCAGCTTCCAGGCGATGGGCGTATCGCTGGTGATCCACCCGAAAAATCCCTACGTGCCGACCTCCCACGCCAATGTCCGTTTCTTCATCGCCGAAAAAGAGGGTGAGCAACCGGTCTGGTGGTTCGGCGGCGGTTTCGACCTGACACCCTACTACGGCAACGATGAGGATTGCCGTCACTGGCACCAGGTTGCCAAGCAGGCCTGCGATCCGTTTGGCGAAGAGGTTTACCCGCGCCTGAAACAGTGGTGCGACGACTATTTCTACCTGAAGCACCGCGACGAGCCGCGCGGTATCGGCGGTCTGTTCTTCGACGATCTCAATGAGGGCGGCTTCGAGCACAGCTTCGGCCTGATGCGCTCGATCGGCGATGCCTATATCCCGGCCTACCAGCCGATCGTCGAGCGCCGCAAGGATCAGACCTATGGCGAGCGTCAGCGCGACTTCCAGCTGCACCGCCGCGGCCGCTACGTGGAGTTCAACCTGGTCTACGACCGCGGCACCCTGTTCGGTCTGCAGTCCGGTGGCCGTACCGAGTCGATCCTGATGTCGCTGCCGCCGGAGGTGCGCTGGTCCTACGACTGGCGTCCGGATCCGGGCAGCGAAGAGGCGGTATTGTACGACCGTTACCTGAAGCCGCGTGACTGGCTGGAGGTGTGAGATGACCGACCGGTACGCGGTATTCGGTAACCCGATCAAGCACTCCAAGTCGCCGCAGATCCATGCCGCGTTTGCCCGCCAGACCGGGCAGGCACTGGAATATACAGCGGTCTGTGTCGCCGAGGACGGCTTCGAGCCGGCGGTCGAACAGTTTCTGCAGGGTGACGGCAAGGGGCTCAATATCACCATCCCGTTCAAGCAGCAGGCCTGGACATTGGCGGGGCAACGTTCCGAACGCGCCGAGCTGGCCGGTGCGGTGAACACCCTCTATCGTGACCAGGCCGGCCAGCTGTGCGGCGACAATACCGACGGTGTCGGCATGGTGCGCGATATCGTCGATAACCATGGCGGCACTATCGCCGGCAAACGGGTGCTGGTACTGGGCGCCGGCGGTGCGGTGCGTGGTGTACTGCAGCCGTTGCTGGCCCAGCAGCCGGCCAGCCTGGTGATTGCCAACCGCACGCTGGCCCGTGCCGAACAGCTGGTGGAACTGTTCCAGCCGCACACCGATGTTGCCCTGCAAGCGGTCGGCTTCGACCAACTGGCGGGCCTGCACATCGACCTGCTGATCAACGGTACCGCGGCCAGCCTGCAGGGCGAAGTACCGCCGCTGCCGGATGAGCTGCTGGCCGAGGGCGCCTGGTGCTACGACATGATGTACGGCGCCGAGCCGACCGCCTTCTGTCGCTGGGCACAGCAGCATGGTGCGACGGTATGCCTGGATGGCCTGGGCATGCTGGTGGAGCAGGCTGCCGAGTCTTTTACCCTGTGGCGTGGGATTCGCCCGGACACCGCCCCGGTGATTACCGATCTGCGTCGCCAGCTGTCTGATAAATAACCTTAACTGATTGATTTCATACGCATCCCCTGCCGCTATGCGGTTGCGGGTGACCGATGGCGGGGGTATAACAAGAGCTATGAAGTTCGCCCCGCCGGGGCGATCCCGCCCGAGGGGATAGCGTATGGACAAGCACACCCAACTCGATCCGGCTGCGCTCTATTGCATCTGCGAGCCGGAACTTCTGCCCTTCAAGACCACTGCCACGCTGGAGCCCTTCACCGGATTTTTCGGCCAGCAGCGGGCGATCGATGCGATGCAGTTCGGCATCGGCATGCAGCGGCCCGGCTATAACATGTTCGTGATGGGCAATCCCCACACCGGCCGGTTCTCGTTCGCGATGGAGAACCTGAAGTCCTACGCCAAGAAGGCGCGCAAGCCACAGGACTGGCTCTACCTCAACAACCTGGAAGACGATCGCTATCCGATTGCGATCAGTCTGCCGGCGGGACGTGCACTCCATTTCAACCGTGATATCCGCCAGCTGCTGGATGCGATCTTCAGTGAACTGCCGGCGGCGTTCGAAAATCCCGCCTATCAGCGTCGTAAGGCGCAGGTCGAGCGGGTGTTCAACCGCCAGTACGACCAGGCGATCGAGAAGGTTGAACGGCGGGCCCGCGACAAGAGCATCGCGGTTTACCGCGACGCCAGCAGTATCGGCTTCACCCCGGTGGCCGAGGGGCAGGCGATGGATGAGGCGGCCTTTTCCCAGTTGCCGGAGGAGTTGCGCGACACCTTCTCGCGCAACATCGCCGAGCTGGAGGAGTTTCTCAACGACTGCCTGACCGAGATGCCGCAGTGGCGCCGCGAGGCGGCCCAGAAGATGAAACAGCTGAATCGGGAGACCGCCCGCCAGGCGGTGACGCCGGTGATCCAGCCGCTGAAGGATAAGTACGCCAACTTGGCGGGGGTGGTGGATTACCTGCAGAAGCTGGAAAGCTCGGTGGTCAATCGGGCCGAGGAACTGGTCGGCGACGATAAGATGCTGGAGTCGACCACCGATGCCGGCCGCCGCAAGCTGCTGGAAGAGATCTACGGCGCCAACCTGCTGGTCGACAACGCCAAGGTCAAGGGGGCGCCGCTGGTCTACGAGGCCCACCCCAGCTACGAGAACCTGTTCGGCCGGATCGAATACGCCACCGAGATGGGCTCGCTGGTCACCTCGCACAAGCTGATCCGGCCCGGCGCGCTGCACCGGGCCAACGGTGGTTACCTGGTGCTGGAAGCGGAGAAGCTGCTTGAGCAGCCGTTCGTCTACGGCGCCCTGAAACGGGCGCTGAAGTCCCACGAAATCCGCATCGAGAGCCCGGCCAGCGAGTATACCGGGGTCAGCACCATCACCCTGAATCCGCAGCCGATCCAGCTGAAGGTCAAGGTGGTGCTGGTCGGCTCGCGCGATATCTACTACCTGCTGCAGGAGATGGATCACGACTTCGAGAAGATGTTCCGGGTGGTGGTCGACTTCGATGAGGACGTCAAGCGCACGCCGCAGGCGGTGCGCCACTATGCCCGGCTGATGAAAACCCTGGCCGACGAGGAGGGGTTGGCGCCGCTGACTCGGCGGGCGGTGGCCCGACTGGTGGAACACAGCTCGCGGCTGGCGGAGGACCAGGAGCTGATCTCGGCCCATGTCGGCGAGCTGGTCGATCTGCTCTGCGAGGCGGATTACAAGCGCCGCCAGGAGGAGGATCAGCTGATCAACGTCGACCATGTCGAGGAGGCGCTGGCGGCCAAGGAGGCGCGTACCGGCCGGCTGGCCGAGAAAATCCTCGACAATATCCTCAACCAGACGGTGCTGATCGATACCGACGGCGAGGCGGTCGGCAAGTCCAACGGTCTGACCGTGTTACAGGTCGGCGATGTCAACTTCGGTACCCCGGCGCGGATCACCGCCACCGTCCACCCGGGTAACAAGGGGATCGTCGATATCGAGCGCGAGGTCACCCTGGGCCAGCCGATCCATTCCAAGGGGGTGTTGATCCTGTCCGGTTACCTGGGCCACAAATACACCCGCGAGTTCCCGCTGACCCTGTCGGCCAGCATCGCACTGGAGCAGTCCTACGGTTATGTCGATGGCGACAGCGCCTCGCTGGCCGAGGTCTGCACGCTGATCTCGGCACTGACCGGCTTCCCGATTCTGCAGCAATATTCCGTCACCGGCTCGATCAACCAGTACGGCGAGGTGCAGGCGATCGGCGGCGTCAACGAGAAGATCGAGGGCTTCTACCGGCTCTGCGAAGCGCGCGGCCTGACCGGCTCTCAGGGGGTGATCGTACCCAAGGCCAACGTGCGTAACCTGATGCTGAAGCGGGAGGTGGTGGAAGCGGTGGAACAGGGGCTGTTCCAGGTCCACGCGGTGTCGACCGTCGACCAGTGCCTGGAGCTGCTGACCGGCCGCAAGGCCGGCGAACTGCGTGCCGACGGCAGCTTCCCGCAGCGCAGTATCAACCACAAGGCGGTGCTGCGACTGCGCGAGATCGCCAAGGCCAAGGCCTGATTTTTGGTTCTTCGCGCTTTAGCGGGAAGTATCTACGCCGGATGAACAAGCGGTGCGTGGGTACAAAAAACGTGCCCACCCTACATGACTGATTTTTAATTTTGCCAGGTACACCGAGTACTCCCCCATAGCAGCGGCGGCGCTGCTATAGGGGAATACGCTTTGTAGCAGCTCGCTGCCCAGGCCATAACCGCTATTGCGGCCGGAGCCCGCTGCTACAGAAGGGACGCATTGTCGCAGCCCGATGGGTATGCCCCTTGGGTATCATGGGTGACCGAATCCCCCCTATCCTGCCTATATCCTGTTCATCCTGCCTTTATTAACAGCTGCGCGGGCGGAACTATTCTGCCAGAAAGCTGTGGATAGCCTGGGGGATATCGAGGATAAGTGAGCTGTAAGATGATGGGGTGTAGGTGGAATACTGTTTATTTGTGGATAACTCTGTGTGTTATGTGTGTAACTGCTCTGGGTAGGCCTCGTATAACCGGGTATAACTGCTTATCGGCAACCTGCACGGTTATCGAGCGATACCGATAACTGATTGGCCGGTTGGGGACGGGCTCGCTAGAGTGCTTTGACCACCTGTCGGAGAACGTGCTGTGAAGATCGAGGCTGCCCCACCGGAACATCCTGGCAACGCGCCTGTTACGGAGCCCCCTTCCGTCGGTATCCTGATGCTGGAAACCAACTTCCCGCGCATCCCCGGCGATATCGGCCATGCCGCCAGCTGGGATTTTCCGGTGCGCTACCGGATGGTCAGCGGCGCCAGCGCCGAACGGGTGGTGCAGCAGGGTGCCCAGGGGCTGCTGAGCGCCTTTATCGCGGCAGGCAACGTATTGGTGGCCGAGGGGGTGGCCGGTATCGCCACCAGTTGCGGCTTCCTGTCGATCTTTCAGCAACGGATCGCCGCGGAGCTGCCGGTGCCGGTGGCCACTTCGTCGCTGCTGCAGGGGCCGCTGATCCAGGCCCTGCTGCCGATCGGCAAGCGGGTCGGCATCCTGACCTTCTCCGCGCAATGTTTAACCGGGCAACACCTGGCCGCGGCCGGCATCCCGGCGGATGCGCCGGTGGTCGGGCTGGACGATAGCCTGGCATTCTACCCGGCGATCGCCGAGGACCGGGCGGAGCTGGATGTGGCCCAGGCCGAGCGGGATATGCTGGCCGCCGCCAACCAGCTGGTTCGCCGCTATCCGGAGGTCGGTGCGATTCTGCTGGAGTGTACCAATATGGCACCCTATTCGGCTGCCATCGCACGTACAACCGGGCTGCCGGTGTACGATGTGGTCAATTTTATCCACTGGTTTCATAGCGGCTTGCGGCCGCGGCGCTTTCGATAATCGCTGACGGAGTCCGCTGGCCAGCGTGATTTTGAGTACCGGGTGCTTTGGCATTTTCCCGCCAGCCGATTAATCTGCCTGCAACTGATGATGGAGCGTTGCAATGAGATTGATGATGTCACTGCTGGCGGGTCTGCTGATGGCTACCATGGCCTCCGCCGCAGATCACCGGGAGCCGGCCGACCGGGTGCTGCTCGGTGGCCTGATCTATACCGCCGATGGGCGGGACAGCCGTCAGCAGGCGGTGGCGATCCGTGACGGCAAGCTGGTCTATGTCGGCAGTGATGTCGGTGCCGAGGCTTATATCGGTGTGGATACAGCGGTGATCGAGCTGGATGGCCGGATGGTGATGCCGGGCATCCACGACAGCCATGTCCATGCGCTGGAGGGTGGCAGCGAGGTCGGCGGCAACTGCTGGCTCAGGCCGCAAACGCGTATCGAGGATTACCGCGCCGAGCTGCGCCGCTGTGCCAAGCGGCGATTGGGCACCGACTGGGTGCTGGCCTACGGCCATCAGCTGGAAACCCTGCTGGCGGCCGAGGAGGACCCGGTCACCCTGTTGGACCGGATGGTCAGCGACCGGCCGGTGGCTATCATGGAGCAGAGTTCCCACTCCGCCTGGGTCAACAGCAAGGCGTTGGCGCTGGCCGGCATCGACCGGGATACGGCCGATCCGCAGGGCGGCATCATCCTGCGTAACGAGGCCGGACAGCCGAACGGCATTCTGCTGGAGGTCGCCGCCGAGCAGGTGTTCGAACTGGCCCATCGGCCCAATCCGGAGGCGGCCGAGCTGAACTACCGGGGCCTGCTGGAGACCCTGGATCAGGTCGCCGCCAATGGTATCACCGCGTTCTGCGATGCCCGGGTGTATTGGCAGCGCGGCTGGCTGGAGGTCTGGCAACGCGCCGAGCGGGAGCGACAGCTCAATGCGCGGGTCAATCTGGGGCTCTGGGCCTACCCGGACCTGGATGACGGTCTGCAGCTGCGCACCCTGAAGAAACTCTACCGGCGCGATCCGAACAGCCTGCTGCAGGTCAACCAGATCAAGATCTACAGTGACGGCATCATCCACAACACCAGCGCAGCGCTGCTGGCGCCTTATGATAAAAGCCTGCCGCAGCTGCCAGCGCGTGGCTTGAACTACTTCAGCCAGCAACGCTTGCAGCGATATGTCGCGGAGCTGGGCGCGGCGGGGTTCGATTTCCATATCCATGCGATCGGCGATCGCGGTGTGCATGAATCGCTCAATGCCATCGAGCAGGCCCGGTCGCAGGGGCCCCAGCAGGGCCGTCGCCACCGGCTGACCCACGTCGAGCTGATCGACGACGCCGACCTGCCCCGCTTCGCCCAACTGAAGGTAATCGCCGATATGCAGGTGGCCGGCGCTTTCACCCTGCCCGGCAATGCCCACTGGCAGGCCCCCTATATCGGCCAGCGCGCCTATCGCAGCTACCGGCTGAAGGATCTACACGATGCCGGCGCGCATGTGGTGTTGAGCAGCGACTGGACGGTCAGCCCGCTGTCGCCGTTCCTGGGCATCCAGCGCGCCCTGCAGCGGGGCGCGCAGAGCATCAGCCTGAGCCAGGCGTTGCGGGCCTACACCATCAACGCCGCCTACCTGATGCAGCAGGAGCAGGTCACCGGCTCGCTGGAGGTCGGCAAGGCGGCCGACCTGATCGTACTGGATCGCAACCTGTTCGAAACCCCGGTCGAGCGGATCAGCCAGACCCGGGTATTGCTGACGCTGCTGGCCGGCGAAGAAACCTGGCGGGCGGACGGCTTTTGAGTCAGGCCGCCCGGTAGTGGTGCCGTTCGTGCACGGCCGCCAGCGGGCGCGGAACGCACGGCTCTGCTATGCCCTGCGGCGTGCGTGCCGGCTGGCGAGGAACCAAAAAAAACGCCCGCCCGGTACTTGCCGGGCGGGCGTTTCTGCTTGGTCAGGATGACGCGGCGTTGGTCTTGCATAGGGTTCCACCCGCCGGACATGGCGGGCATGGCACGGCCAACCGCGTCGGACTCAGAACCGGTCGATCCGGTACGGGCTGAGGTCGATATCGCTCTGCCCGCTGGTGACCAGGTCGCTGATGATCCGGCCGGTGCGCGGCGCCATGGTCAGCCCCATGTGCTGGTGGCCGAAGGCGTAGTAGACGTTGGCGTGGCGCGGACACTGGCCGATCACCGGCAGGCTGTCGGTGATCGACGGTCGATGGCCCATCCACTTGATAGGGTCCTCGGTGTTGATGCCGGGGAACAGCGTCTTGGCGTGGTGCAGCAGCCGGTCGCAGAAGTCGTAGTTGGGGTCCGCCTTGAGGCCGCCGAACTCCACCAGGCCGGCGAAACGGATACCGTTCTCCATCGGCGTTGCAACCAGCTTGCCGGCGCTGAACATGATCGGCGTGGCCAGCTCGATGCCCGGCTTGGGCAGCTCGATATGGTAGCCGCGCTCCGATTCCAGCGGCACCTCGTGACCCAGCTGGGCCGCCAGCTTGGCGGACCAGGCGCCGCCGGCCAGCACCACCTTGTCGAGCGGATAGATGCCGCGGTCGGTGACCACTTCGCTGGGCTGGTTGTCGCGGAAATTGAACTTCACCACCTCGCCGGTGATGAACTCGCCGCCCTGGCGGACGAAATGATCGGCCAGCGCCTTGACCAGCTTGCCCGGGTTGGGGCTGAAGCCGTGGTGCTTCAGTGCCACCACGTAGTTGAACTCCGGCGAGATCGACGCTTCCCGCTGGCGGATCTCGTCACCGCGCAGGATATCGTACTCGATGCCGAAGTGACGCCGGCGCTGCCAAGCCAGTTTGTCGTTCTGGAACGCCGCCTCGTCCTTGTACAGGTAGAAGTACGGCGAGGCCTTGGCATAGGCGTCGGCGCCGGCCATGCGGGCCTGGGCCAGGTGCAGTTCGGTGGCGTTCTGCAACAGCGGATTCAGCGCGCTGCTGATATGTTCGAACCGCTTCATGCGGGTGTTCAGTGCGAACCGGGTGCCCCAACCGGCCAGCTGCGGCAGGTAGCCGGCTGGCAGCGATAGCGGGCCGTGCGGGTCCAGCAGCAGTTTCGGCACGGTCCACAGGAAGCCCGGTGTGGCGACCGGGATGCAGCCGCAGACCGCGAACACCCCGGCATTGCCGTGCGAAGTGGCGTCGCCCGGCGCGACCCGGTCGATCACCGCCACCTTCAGCCCTTTCGCCTGCAGCTGGACCGCGCAGGAGATGCCGATAATGCCGGCCCCGAGGACGGTGATATCCGGCGCCTGTTGTCTGTCCATCGTGTGTCTCTCCAGAATTTGGCGCGAGTGCGCCCGCAGCGGCTGCCTAGGCAGCCGCGCTAAGGACGTTATAGGTTGTAAGTGCTAACTAATGAGCAGGGGATCAGCCCGGCGTCTGGCGCATGTTTTCCGGCAGGAAGGTGGCCAGCTCCGGGAACAGCACCAGGATGCCGACCATCAACACCATCAGCAGGAACATCGGGAAGGCGGTCTTGGCGATATAGCCGATCGGCTTCTTGGTCATCCCCTGCATCACGAACAGGTTGAAACCGATCGGCGGGGTGATCTGCGCCATCTCGACCACCACCACGATGAAGATACCGAACCACAGCAGGTCGATGCCGGCCTGGCGGACCATCGGTTCGACCACCGCCATGGTCAGCACCACCGAGGAGATGCCGTCCAGGAACATGCCGATGATGATGTAAAAGCACATCAGCGCGAAGATCAGCGTCAGCGGCGACAGCTGCAGGCCGGCGATATATTCGGCCACCGTCGACGGCAGGCCGGTGAAGCCCATCGCCAGCGCCAGGAAGGCGGCGCCGGCCAGGATCAGCGCGATCATGCAGGAGGTGCGGGTGGCGCCCAGCAGGCTCTCTTTCAGCGCTTCCTTGGTCAGCGAGCCCTGGGTGGCGGCCAGCACCAGCGCGCCGATCACGCCGAAGGCGGCCGATTCGGTGGCGGTGGCGATACCGGTGTAGATGGTGCCGATCACCAGCGCAATCAGCAGGATCACCGGGATCAGGAAGCGCGAGTTGTACAGCCGTTGCAGCATGGTCATCTTCGGCTCGGCGGTCGGCACCTCGTGACGGCGCAGGAATGACCAGCCGGCGATATAGGCCATGAACAGGCTGGCCAATACCAGGCCCGGCAGCACGCCGGCCATGAACAGCTTGGAGATCGACTCGTTGATGGTCACGCCGTAGACGATCAGCGTCAGCGACGGCGGGATCATCAGGCCCAGGGTCGAGGAGCCGACCAGGGTGCCGAAGATCATGAACTCCGGGTAGCCGCGCTTCTTCAGCTCGGGGATCGACATCTTGCCGACCGTGGTCAGGGTGGCGGCCGAGGAGCCGGACACCGCCGCGAAGATGGTGCAGCCGACCACGTTGGTGTGCAGCAGACGGCCCGGCAGCGGCGCCATCCAGGGCGCCAGGCCACGGAACATGTCCTCCGACAGCCGGGTGCGGAACAGGATCTCGCCCATCCAGATGAACAGCGGCAGCGCGGTCAGCGACCAGCTGGACGAGGCCGACCAGATGGTGGTGAACATCGCATCGCCGACCGGTCGGCTGGTGAACAGCTCCATACCGACGAAGGCCACACCGAGCAGTGCCAGGCCGATCCAGATGCCGCTGCCAAGCAGGAAAAACAGGGTGCCAAGGAAGATGGCGGTCAACATAAACTCGTCCATCAGAACTCCTCCCCTTCTACATGGTGGGTGTCATCGAAGGTGTGGTCGTGGCCGGCCAGGGTACGTACCAGGTGGTCGACCAGGGCGATGGTGAAGATCACCGAACCGATCGCCAGCGACAGCTGCGGAATCCACAGCGGGGTGGCGTCCTGTCCCTGGGAGATATCGTGGATCAGGTGCGACATCTGGACATTGCGGATCGAGTAGTACGACAGGTAACCGGCCAGCAGCGCGGAAACGCTCAGGCACCAGATATCGGCCAGCCGGCGCTTCAGGCCGGTCATCCGCGACAGGATCAGGCTGACCCGGATATGGGCGTTGTTGTTCAGGGTGTAGGCCAGCGCAAAGAACGAGGAGGCGGCCATACAGTAGCCGGCGTAGTCGGCCGAGCCGGGGAACTGCAGCCCCAACCAGCGGGCGGCCATCTGCGCCACGATGATGCCGAGAATGGCGACCAGAAACAGGGCGCCGATCAGTCCCGACAACGTGTAGAGGGCGTCCAGTCCCCGGCGCAGCTTGGCGAAAACGCCGCTACGCGTCTGATTCTTTGTCATGGTTTGGCTGTTCATGGTGCTTGATCGTTGTTGTTGTGTAGAAGAAAAAAAGGGTGATCCCGTCAACAGATCACCCCGAAGGCTCCTTCAGAGGGCGAACCCTCTTCGCGGCGCCGGCAGGCCGGCGCTCGGGGATATGGAGGTACTCACTTGCGTTTAGTCGTGCGATTACTTGCGGTAAGCGTCCAGGATCGCCTGGCCTTCCTCACCGGCTTGCGCCAGCCACTCTTTGGTCATGGTGTCGCCGATCTTCTTGAAGTCGGCCGCCAGCTGCTCGCCCGCCGGGCCCACGTTCATGCCGTGTGCCGCCAGCTGTTCGATGTACCAGCCCGCCAGCTGCTCGGAACGAGCGGTACCGGCTTTCTCGGCCATCAGCGCCAGGCCCTTGACGATATTCTGGGTGTTTTCGTCCAGCGATTCCCAGGCCTGCTTGTTGACGAACACGTAGTTGCGCGGCAGCCAGACCTTGACGTCGTACCAGTGGGTCAGGTGTTCCCAGACCTTGCGGTCGTAACCGGTGGCACCGGAGGAGATGAAGGATTCCGCCACGCCGGTGGACAACGCCTGGCTCAGCTCGGACGCTTCAACCTGGACCGGTACGGCGCCGGACAGCTCCGCCATGCGGGCGGTGGCGTTGTTGTAGGAGCGGAATTTCACGCCCTGCAGATCGGCGCCGCTGTTCAGCTCTTTCTTGGCGTAGAAGCCGCCCGGAGGCCAGGGTACGGAGTACAGCAGTACCAGGTTGTGCTTATCCAGCAGTTTCTGGAAGGTCGGCTTGGCCGCTGCCATCAACTTGTCGGATTCTTCGAACGAGGTCGCCAGGAACGGCACCGAGTCGAAACCGAACACCGCGCTTTCGTTGGCGTGGGCCGACAGGATACGTTCGCCGATCTGCGCCTGGCCGGTTTGTACCGCGCGCTTGATCTCGCTGCCTTTGAACAGCGAGCCGCCGCCGTGCACTTTAATTTCCAGTTCGCCACCGGTGGCGACCTTTACCGCTTCGGCAAACGCCTTGGCGTTCTGGGTGTGGAAGTTGCTGTCGGTATATGCCATCGGCATATCCCATTTCTGGCCGGCCAGCGAGAAGGTGCTGGCCGCGGCCAGGGAGACGGTAGCGACCGCCTTGGCGATCTTGCGCAGAGTAGAAGACATTTTGTGTTCCTCTAATTGTTTTTATTGAGGCGAAAGCTACTACGCTCGGCCATGCTGCGTTATCAATCGGCTTGGGATGCTCATTTATTGCAATAAACTCCGCTTCCTCGCCGATTGATGTCTTGCCTGGTCTTCGCTCGTAACGCTTTCGTTAAAAAAGAAGATCAGATAGCCGCGATTACGGACATCTCGACCAACAACGACGGACGGGCCATGCGTGCTTCGACGCAGGCGCGGGCCGGTGCGCAGCCCGGTTCTACCCAGGCGTCCCAGACTTCGTTCATCTCGGCGAAGTCTTTCATATCCCGCACGTACACGGTGACGGACAGGATCTTGCTCTTGTCACTACCGACTTCGGCCAGCAGCTTTTCGATCTTTTCCAATGTGGACGCGGTCTGCTCCTTGATACCGACGTTTTCGTCGGCCGGTACCTGGCCGCACAGATAGGCGGTGCCGTTGTGGATGACCGCGCGGCTCATACGGGTGCCGCTATCCAGCCGTTCAATAGACATATCGGGCTCTCTCTCCAAGGGTGACTTCTCAACGGCTTCAATTATTGGTGGAGAGGATTTATAAGTTCCAATACAATTATTTGAACGATCCATACAGAAATGTTATCAACTGGTGCAACTCTATGAATGCCAAGCAGTTATCAGCCTTCCGAGCGGTGATGCTGACCGGCTCGATGAGCGAAGCCTCGCAGATGCTGTACGTCTCCCAGCCGGCGGTGAGCCGGTTGATCAAGGATCTGGAGGAGGCGTTGGACTTCACTCTGTTCGACCGCCGCAACAGTCGGGTCTACCCCACCCAGCAGGCGCACGCGTTCTTCCGCGAGGTGGAGCGGCACTTCATCGGTATGGACAGCCTCGGTCAGGCGGCGGACAAGATCCGGTTGATGAAAAGCGGCAGCTTGCGGATCGCCTGTATGCCGGTGCTGGGATTCAGCGAGATGCCGGCGATGGTCGCCGACTTTCTGCGCGACCGCGAGGGGGTGAGCGCGTCCTTCGTGACCCATACCTCGGTGGAGGTGGTCAATATGGTCGGCGCCCAACAGTATGACCTGGGTATCGTGATGCTACCGGTGGACAGCAGCGAGATCAGTTTTGGCCGCTGCTTCCAGGTCGACTGCCAGTGCATCGCCTGGCCGGGCCACCGCTTTGAGCGGCAAGAACGGGTGCAGGCCGGCGACCTGGATAGCGAGCCCTTTATCGCCATCGGCGCCCAGAATACCGTGACCCGCTTTCGCATCGACTCGGTGTTGCGCGACAGCGGCGCACGGCCCGACGCCCGTATCGAGACGCCGCTGTTCATCACCGCCGAATCCTTCGTCCGCCAGCAGCTGGGGGTGTCTATCGTCGATCCGTTCACTGCCAGCCGCTATGTCGAACAGGGCGGTGTGGCCAAACCGTTCGACCCCTCGGTGCCGCTCTACTTCGGCTTCATCACCCCGCTGAACCATCCGCCAACCGGCTTGATCAAGGAGTTCATCGACAGCTGCATCGATCACCTGGCTGCACGCTGGCCGCTGCAGCCGGTGGAACCGGCCGATGTCGGTGTCGCCGGCAGCGGACTGATGACCCGCCAGCCGTAAGCGCTTCTTTTAGGCTTTCGCGGATTCGCAGGAAACATCCATGTCAGGTGAACAAGTGCCGCGTGGGCACAAAATGTAGGGTCAACAAATCCCGGACAGTAAGTTAAGTTTTTCCTCTGCCTCTGCAGGCGGAAATCCATTTTTGTACTGATGTGGGCGTTTCGATGATTCCTGGCAGGCGGCTATGCAGTGGCGGCCCGGCAACGATGCGGCCCCTATTCGCTTCGCCAGGCGGCGCTGCTATATTTGGCAGGCTTTCCAGATGCAGCGCACGTTGCGCGGTGCTCACTTAAAAAACGGTGACTTCTCTTCCGCGTCTCTCAACATCCTGGCGGAGGAGCCTGCCTTGTTTAACCACTCCCTGTCCGCGCTGTCGAACGGCCAGCGCGGGGTACTGTTCGGCCTGCTGGCCGCAATGATCTGGTCCGGTCACAGCAGCGTGTCCACGCTGGGCCTGGCGGTCGGCCTGCAACCGCTCGACCTGACCGCCCTGCGGGTGGCCGGTGCCGGGCTGCTGTTGCTGCCTTACCTCTGGCGGCGTCGGCTACTGCTGCGTCGACTGGGCTTAGGCCGGGCATTGGCGCTGCTGATCTGTGCCGGGGTGCCCTACAGCCTGTTGCTGACCGCTGCGCTGCAGTTCGCCCCGGTCTCCCACAACGGCGTACTGGCGCTCGGCCTGGTGCCGCTGTTCGCGTTGCTGATCAAGTGGCGCTGGCTGGCGCAGCGCCCCACCGCCGGCTCCCTGCAGGGCGGTCTGTTGATGTTGGCCGGGCTGGCGCTGTTCGGGGCCAGCGCATTCAATGGGCCACTGGGCGACAGCTGGATCGGCGATCTGATGTTCATATCCTGTGGTCTGATGTGGGCGTTGTTCGGCGTATTGACCGCACGCTGGCAGGTGCCGGCCCTGCTGGCGGTAGCGATCTGCAGCGTTGGCTCGCTGCCCTACCTGCTGGCCTACTTCTGGATGCTCGATAGCGTCCGGCTGGCCTCTGTCTCCGTGTCCGATTGGCTGCTGCAACTGATCTACCAGGGACCGCTGGTGGCCGGTGTGGCGATCTATTGTTACAGCCGCGCGGCGGCCTGCCTCGGCGCCGAACGAGCGGCACTGTTCACCGCCCTGTCGCCGGCAGGCACCGCGCTGCTCGGCAGCCTGCTGTTGGCCCAGCCGGTCAACGGCCTGCAGTGGCTCGGTATCTTGGTGCTGTCGTTGGGGATTCTACGGGCGCTGTCGGCGCCAGCCGTTGAGTCTATTGATGAAGCAGACAGGTTGCGCCGCTGACGGGAAATCAGCTGGGCTTGTGGATTGCTTTGGGTAGTTGTCCCCAGTCTACAACAACGGCTAACCAGCGCTTGCTGCCGTTTCTTATGCACACTTTGAACTAACCTTCTGTTTATCAACAAAATTCGTGTGTAAAACTGTGAGCGGTTTATGGGGTAACTGCTGCAGGCCTCGTTAATACTGGGGTTGATGAAAGTGGTCGAAAATCGATCAATAGGGCATTGATGCTGAGTTCAGGATTTTTCCACAGAGCTTGTTAAGATCTTTCCACCAAGTTATGCACAGTCTGGTGTGGTTTTTTATCCGGCTATGCACAGGGGCGTATGGGGTAGAAATCGTCGTCGATGTGGATAAAACGTGGGACTGTTAGAGCCTCGTCGCTGAGGTCATTTTCGTATCCGGACTGGGGGATTGTCGGGCTGGGTCGCGGCTGAAGCCCCTCCTACGCGAATTTCGTGCTTGGTAGCACCCCGCTTGGTATGCCCCTTGGGAGCCGCGGGCGACAGGCTGCGGATTACACAAAAAACCGTGGGTAGCGCCCCTCCTACCTTGATCTCTTGCTTGGTAGCAGCCGGCTCGGAGGGCGACAGGCCACAGATTCCACAAAACCCGGGTCAGCTCGCTTGCTTGAGCCAACCAAATTCAGCTGAAAAGGTTGAATGAAACGGTAGGGCCGCACCTGGGCGGCCTACCGACTCAGGATTTTTTGCGCGGTTTGGTCGCTGACATCAGCGATGGGCGCAGGCCCGGTCGTTGGCTGGCCGGGGCGTTGTTCTTCGGCTGTTGCTGCTTCGCTGGTGGCTGCTGGGATTTCTTCGGCGAATTTTTACCCGGTTTCGACTTGGGCTTTGTTTGGCTTTTGGTTTGCGTTTTGTTGCGGTCCCGTCCCGTCGGTTGCCGGTCCGCTGCCATCGGTTGGGCGACGCCGTTCTCGAAATAAGGTACCGGCTTCACTTTCAGCGGTCGGTCGATCAGCGTTTCGATCGCCTGCAGGTAACGGCGTTCGTCCGGCGCTACCAGGGAGATCGCCTGACCGCTGCTGCCGGCCCGGCCGGTGCGGCCGATCCGGTGCACGTAGGCTTCCGGCTGCTGCGGCAGGTCGTAGTTAACCACCCGGGGCAGTGCGTCGATATCCAGGCCTCGGGCGGCGACATCGGTGGCAACCAGCACCCTTATCTGGCCGGCTTTGAACTGCTCCAATGCCTGCAGCCGCTCGCGCTGGTGCTTGTCGCCGTGGATCGCCGCGGCGCTGATCCCCTCGGCCTGCAGATGTTCGGTGACCAGGTCGGCACGCTTCTTGGTGCGGGTGAATACCATCAGCTGGCGCCAGTTGCCGCCGTCGATCATATAGCTGAGCACGTCCGCCTTGTCGCGGTTGTCGACACCGTAGGCCAACTGCTGCACCGTGTTGGCGGCGCTGTTGCGTTTGCTGGCGCGCAGCCACTGGGGCTGGCGGGTCAGCTGCCGGGCCAGCTGTTCGACATTGCTGGCAAAGGTGGCGGAAAACAGCAGGGTCTGCCGCTCGGCCGGCAACAGGCTGACCAACCGTTCGATCTCGCGGCTGAAGCCGAGGTCCAGCATCCGGTCGGCCTCATCCAGCACCAGGGTTTCCAGTTGAGTCAGGTCGAACACCCGGCGGTCGATCAGATCCAGCAACCGGCCCGGCGTGGCGACCAGCAGGTCGGCGCCGCGCTCCATCTGGCGGATCTGGTTGTCGATCCGTACCCCGCCAAAGATCGCGACGATGCGCAGCCCCTGCTCGGTGCCATAGGCCTTGCAGCTGTCCTTGACCTGCAGTGCCAGCTCACGGGTCGGTGCCATCACCAGTCCGCGCACCGGACGGACTTTTTCGCCGTTGGCGTTGGCCGCCAGCCGCTGCAGCAGCGGCAGCGCGAATGCGGCGGTCTTGCCGGTGCCGGTCTGCGCCTCGGCGATCAGGTCCTGGCCGGCCAGCACCGGCGGGATCGCCTGGCACTGAATCTCGGTCGGCTGACGGTAATCCAGCGTCGACAGGGTGTCGAGCAGGCTGGCCTGAAGGCCGAGATCGGCGAAGCTGGTGGACATGGGTAAACTCTTTCTTTGATACAGCTGGTTAAAAAATGGTCGATTGCGTCGGCGGCCGGCAGAGTATGCCAGTCCATGATGCAGTTAGCGATGGTTGATCTGACTAGATTCCACCGGCTGCAGCGGAATCTGGCGCATCAGCTGGGCTTCGAAGTGGTCGATAAACTGCTCCACCTGCGGGCTGAGGCTGCGGCCCAGTGGGGTGATAAAGCCGAAATAGAACGGTATCGACGGATCGAACGGCTTGTTGACCAACCCCTGCTGCTCGGCGTGCAGAGCGGTGAACGGATCGACCACCGCCACGCCGAGCCCCTCGCCGACCAGCCGGGCGGCGCTTTGGCTCTGGTTGCAGTCCAGCCGCCGCTCCGGCCGCGCCAGCTGGTCCTTCAGCGCCTGTTCCAGTCGATGGCGGCTGATATCGTGCGGCTGGCCGGCACTGATAAAAGGTTCGCGGTCCAGCTCGGCGGCGCTGACTCGCGCTTGCCCGGCGAAATGATGGCCGGGTGGAGCGATCAAGCGGCAGTCGGAACGGAAACAGGCAGCGTACTGCAGATCGTCGCCGAGCAGCGGCAGTGCAACGATACCGAGATCGTACTGCTGACCGGCCACCTGGCCGGCGATCTCGGCCGACGCCAGGCTGGCCAGGCTGACCGACAGATCCGACTGACCGCGCAGATAGCGGTTCAGGATATTGGCCAGCAGGCTGTCGGCCAGCGCCGGGAACGCGGCCAGCCGGAAGGCGTCGCTCTTCATGTTGCGGATCTCCTCCGCAGTGCGGTTCAACCGGTGCAGGCCGATAAAGTGGCGCTGTACCTCTTCGTTGAACCGGTTGGCGCCCGGTGTCGGGAATAGCCGGTTAGCCTGGCGCAGGAAGAGCTTGAACCCCAGGGTGGCCTCCAGGTCCTTGATCAGCCGGCTGACCGCCGGTTGCGAGATCTCCAGTACCCGCGCCGCTTCACTCATCGAGCCGGCGCTCATTACCGCCTGGAAGGCTTCCAGTTGTCTGCTGTTCATGCACTCTCTTGCTGAATAATGTTTTTCTATCGGTATAAATTTCTATATTCGTGATTGTTATGGCTGATTTCACGAAAGCTGCATTGTAGCTGCTCCGGCGGCGGATGAGCAGTGGGATGGGAGCGGTAAGCTTCAAGCAAAAAGCAAAAAGCAAAAAGCAAAAAGCAAAAAGCAAAAAGCAAAAAGCAAAAAGCGGAAAGCGGAAAGCGGAAAGCGGTGAGCCAGACTATGGCGGGAGCGTATCAAGAAAAAACGCGGCCGAGGGGGCGGCCGCGTTTGTCAAAGGCTCAATGAAGGGCGTGCAGCGGTTCGATCCGCTCGCCGCGATAGCTCAGCCGGCCCTGCGGGTCGAGCCAGACCTGGTAGGGGGTGCCGTAGACCTGGTAGTCGCTGAAGATCTTGTTGTCCTTGTCCCAGACCAGCGGGAAGTTCAGCTTGAAGCGCTCGGCGAAGTCGCGCACATAGGCTTCGTCGACATAGAATCCCTTGACCACGCCGATCCATGGATGCTCCGGGTTCGCGGCGGCCAGTTGGTTGGCGCGGGCGATCTTCTGTGCGCACTGCGGGAAATGCGGCATCGGGCAGAGGCTGTCGAGAAACACCAGGCTGACCGGCTGACCGCGATAATCGGCCAGCGACAGCGGGTTGCCATCCAGCCGGCGGGCGTCGATCGATGGCGCCTGGTCGCCCGGCATTGGTTTATCCAGCGCCAGGGCTGCGGAACTGGCCAGCAGCAGGCTGAGGCCGAGAAGAATCGATTTCATTACATTTTCCTCCTGTGTCGGAAGGGTAATCGGGGCGGCCGTTATCAGAAGAGTCGCTTGATAAAGTGCTGCAATTCGTCGCCGTTGCCGCTGAACTGCACTTTGCCGTCCTTCAACAGCACGTGAGCCGGGGTCTGCCAGAGATCGTACTGGCGCATCAGCTGGTACTGATGGTCGATCAGCAGCGGTTTGCTGGCCGGGAACGCCTGCTGATAGTCGCGCAGGTAGGCTTCGGTGACATTCAGGTCGGGTGCCACCCAGATCCGCTGAACCTGCTGGCTGAACGACGCCGGCAGCTGTTCGACCAGCGTCTCCGGGCCCAGGCCAGCGTAGGAGTCCCAGATATTGACGAACACCAGGTGTTGCCAGCCCTGCTGCTCAAGCGACAGTGGCTGGTCGGCCAGGCTGCGGTAATCGGCCATGGCGCTGCTGCTCAGCAGTGCCAGCATCCAGAGTAGTTTTCGCATCGCTCAGCCCTCCTCCGCGACCAGTGCGGCCAGTGTCTCTTCGAGCTGATCGGTCAGCAGGTGTGAGCTGTAGCGCACCACGCCGTTGCGGTCGATCAGCAGATGGGTCGGGGTGCCAATGACCCCGTAGCGGGCGGTGATCTCGCCCTTGCTGTCGAAGATCACCGGGATATCCAGTTGGTTCTTCTGATACAGCTGGCGGATATTGGCTTGCGAGTCGTTGAAGCCGACATTGACGGTCTGTACCGCCAGCCGGTCGCCGTACTTGCGCATGCTGGCCTGCAGGTGGGGCATCTCCTCGACGCAGTAGGAGCACCAGGTAGCCCAGAACTTCAGGTAGACCGGTCGCTTGCCGCGATGCTGGCTGAGGTCGAACGGCTGTCCGTCAATCTGTTCGGCAACGATCTGTGGGGCCTGGTCGTTGACGCCGATGCTGGCGGCCGTCACCGGTCCGGCCAGGGCCAGCGCCAACAGTGCGCCGGTCAGGGGTTTTGCATAACGCATGGTTTTCTCCTGTCAGTTGAAAAATCGATTACAGGCCCCTGCCAGCCTGCATAAGCAAGTACTCGCTTACGCCAACCATCAGCAGGGCCAGTATTGTCTTGGAAAGGTTCATCCAGCGACCTGCCTTGGGCAGACGGTGAATCAGCGGGCTGAAGGTACCGACCAGGATCAGCAACGCACTCATGCCGTAGGCGAACAGCACCAGCAGCAGCGCGCCCCAGAGCGGGTTACCGGCGGCGGCCACGTAGATCAGCAGCATGCCCAGCACCGGTGAGGTGCAAGGGGCGGCAATCAGGCCGGATAGCGCGCCCATGACGAACAGGTAACTGCGCCGGCCCAACCCCCAGCGGCCGGGATCGGCCTGCAGCGCCCAGTTGGGCAGCGATAGCCAGCCGAGCATCCAGCCGGCCAGCAGCAGGCAGAGGTTGGCGATCAGCAGCAGGGTCAGCGGATGGCTGGCGACGGTGCCGAACAGCTGGCCGGTCAAGGCCGCCAGCAGGCCCAGCAGGCCGTAGACCAGCGCCAACCCGGCAACATAGATCAGTACGTGGCCGAAGTTGACCAAGGGACGTTGCTGTTCGCCTTTGCCGGCCACCACGCCGACGGTGATCGGCAGCAGCGGATAGACGCAGGGGGACAGGCTGGTCAGTAGCCCGGCCGCCAGCACCACCGGTAACATCAGCAGTGAGAACTGACCGCTTTGCAGGCTCTGTTGAATGAAGCTTTCCATCGGTTTTAGTCCGTTGCACAAGTGATGACGCCAGTGTCGACCGGCAGGTTCATGGCGCCAATGACAGGCCGGGAAAATCGGCTGAAAACAGGCTGAAAAGCGCCTGAAATGGCAGTGAAATTCTGATGAAATCGGCCTGCAGAGCGCGCCATCCGGGCGCTGTTGTGGTTCAATGACCACTTGCCAAATGAGCCAAGAATATGTGTCGATGAGTTGCTACCAGTTTGCCGATTGCCTGTTTGATACCGAACGTGGCCTGCTGATCCGCAACGATCAGCAGCTGCATGTCCGCCCCAAGGTGGCCCAGTTGATGGCCTACCTGATCGAGCACCGGGACCGGGTGATCAGCAAGGAGGAGCTGCTGACCGAGCTCTGGCAGCATGGCGAGTTCCGGGAAAACTCGTTGACCCAGAGCGTCCGTGAGGCGCGTCGGTTGCTGGGGGATTCGGCACAGCAGCCGAACTTTATCCGTAACTACCCGCAGCGCGGCTACCAATGGATCGCTCAGGTTGAACGGCAGTCGGTGCAGCCGGACAGTGCGGCCGACCCGTTGGTTCCGGAAGCTGATGGGGTTGAGCTACTGCCCGGTGAAGGTCGCACGCCGGGCAGGCCGGCCAGGCAGCGCTGGTTGATGGCGACGCTACTGATGGTGTTGCTGACCCTGGGCGTTGGTGGCTGGTGGCTGCGGCAGGAGCCGCCGGCCTTGCCGGTGCTGGAATCGGCCGACATTACCGAAAGAACGCCACGGTTGATGGTGATGCCGTTTATCAATGATACCGGCGATCCGGCGCTGCAATGGATGGAGCTGGGCCTCAGCGACATGCTTGCCGGCGCGTTGGCCGCTGGCGGTGGGCTGAATGTTATCCCGCCGGCCCAGAGTCACACCCTGCTTGCAGTGGACGGTCTCGACTGGCCGCCCTCCCCCGATACATTGCAGCCGCTGATGAAACAGCACGGCATCGAGCTGCTGCTGCTCAGCCGGGTTACGCTCTATCGCGATCAACAGGTGCTGAATGTGCGGCTGTACCGGGCCGACGGCAGGGTCAGCCAGGGCAGTATCGGCTATCCGCAGCTGGCGGTGGCAACCCATGCGGTGGTGGCCCAGCTGCGTCAGTTGATCGATCCGCAACAGCCACCAGTGGAAGCGCCGGCGTTGGCCACCCATCCCGCTTCGTTGCAGGATTTCGTGCGTGGCCTGCAGGCATTGCAGCAGCAGGGCGCACCATTGGCACAAAACTATTTCGATGCCGCACTGCTGCAGGATGCCGGTAACCAGTGGGCACGCAGCTACGGCGCCATGACCCGGTTGCAGCAGGGACAGTGGCAGCAGGCGGTCACGCGGTTCGAGCAGATCGATGCCGCCGGTGACCCGAACCTGCAGAACTTTATCTGCCGTTGGCGTGCCGAGGTCGATTATCGGCGCGGCGAGCTGGCGACGGCCGAACAACGCCTGCGGCAGTGTATCGAGCGGGCGCGGCACAGCGGCGACCAGCGGATCGAGCATCAGAGCTACCGGCTGCTGGCCCAGATCGCCCATCAGCAGCTGGACTGGCCACAGTTTCGCCAGTGGAGCCGCCGTGCCAGCGCATTGCTGGGCGATAGTGGAGATCTATCGATACAGGCCGAGCAGCTGTTCTATCTCGGCAATCCGGTCGATTCCGGCCTGGAGAAGGACCCGGCCAATGACCTGCTGCAGAACGGTCCGCGGCTGAAACAGGCGCTGGCCTACTTCCAGGCGCTGGCCAACCAGCCGATGATCGCCGCGACCCAGTTCGCTCTGGCGCAGAACTACACCCTGCCGCTGGCGGAGCGGGAGGCGGCGCTGGCGGAAGCGATTATGCTCTGGCGTCAGCTGCAGGCGCCGTTCGAACTGGCCCAGGCGCTGGCCTACCAGGGCTTCTACCGGCTGCAACTGCACCAGGGTGCCGAAGCAGTGGCGCCGCTGGAGGAGGCGATCGAGCTGGCCGACGGGCTGGGGGCGCGTTATCTGGCCCATCTGAGCCGCTTCTATCGCGCCTTCGCCGACCTCGATATGGGGCTGGACCGCGGTCAGGGTCGTGACCCTGAAGCGCTGCAGCGGGCCCTGTCGGGCTTTGATCGACTGTTGCAGCAGCCGGATCTGGCAGCGAAGGAGCGCGCCGACAGCCAGTTCATGCGTGGCTGGGCATTGGCCGGGCTGGACCGCCTCGAAGAGGCGAACCGATCTCTGCAGCGGGCCCGCGACTGGTACCGCCAGCAGGGTTTCGATACCTCGTTCGGCTATGCGATCTACTCGATGATGTGGAATCACCTGCAGCAAGGCGAGCTGAACCGGGTGGTTGAGTTGGGTGAAGCGCCGGTCCATACCCGGTTACAGCTGCGTTATCTGGCCGAGGCCTACCACCGGTTACAGGATTACCCCCGGGCACTGGCGATGCTCGAACGGATTGTCGAGCAGTTCCCCGTCAGCTGGAGCGATGACCGGCAGTGGCTGGAACGCTATCGCACATTGCCGCAGCTGGGCCTGGGCAGTCCGCCGAGCCCCTATCTGGTCTACTGTGAAAGCGACTGGCAGCTCGAGCGGAGCGCAGTCAACCTGCGTCCCGCCGACTAACCGCCCGGTTGGCTATACTGTGGAGCGACGGCTGACCTTTTCGGTCAGCCGGATCTGTGCAGCAGGCCTTGCCGAGTGCCCGGCGACAGGCCCAAGGACTTTAACGACGATGTCGGGAGGCAGCGTTATGAATACTTTTTCCATCGAATCCTGGTGTAAACCGGTTGGCGCCGATAAGTCGGAGCCGATGGGGATCATCCATTTCCATGTCAGCGATGAAGCGCACTTGGCGATGGAGCGGGCCGAGGAGCAGCTGGTCAACTCAGCCAATCAGCGGGAGACTGATATCTCGGCGGATATGGAGACTCTTGAACTGGAACTGCCGGAGGAGTGCGACGCGCTGTCCGACCCTCAGTTCCATGTCTATGTCACCAAGAAAAGCGGCGAGGCACGCGGCCAGTTCTTCCTGATGGGACACCGCGCCAAAGATGGCGCGCTGGTGTATTCCAACTCGGTGATGGTCGACCAGCTCGGCTAAATCGCCTACCGGGGCTTGCGGCCCCGTTGCCTGATAGTGCCCGGCGCGGCCGGGCTGATCGGGGGCTGCCGCCGCCTGGCTAGGCCGGCGACGGGCTGTCGTCAGTGATCAGAGGCTCGGGGAGCTCCACCGGCGCCAGATGCTCCTTCTGGTCGATCTCGGTGCCGAACGCCTCGACGGTGCGCTCCGCCTTGCTGACCGCATCGAAGCGGGCGATATGGAACAGCGCATCACCCTCGTTGACCAGTGGAATGTTGTTCTGGCCGATTACCAGGCCGTCGAAGGCTGCTTTGATCGGTTCCTGATGCGGGGTGAATGGCGAGCCGATCAAAGCCAGCGTATCACCTTTCTTGATCCGCTGGCCGAGTTCCGCCTGATTGATGATCAGCCCGTTCTGTGGTGCCCGCAGCCAGCTGCTGGTGCGTGCCACCACCGGCTCAGGGTGCCGTTTGCCACTGCGCCTTGCCGGCAGCATCTCCAGCCCGCGCATGACGTTCATCAAACCATGCAGACCGCCCCTGATCGCCCGCTCATCCAGCCGCAAGGCTTCGCCCGCTTCGTAGACGATCACCGGAATGCCGAGGCTTTCCGCGCACTCGCGTAGCGAGCCGTCGCGCAATTCCGAATTGAGGATCACCGGCGCGCCGAAGTCCCGCGCCATCTGGGCCGAGGTTGGATTATCCAGGTTGGCGCGGATCTGCGGCAGGTTGCTGCGGTTGATGGCGCCGGTATGCAGGTCCACCATGTGGCTGCAGTGGGCCAGCAGTTCGGTACGGAAGCGGTATGCCAGCCGGCTGGCCAGCGAGCCCTTCTCAGAGCCTGGGAAACAGCGGTTCAGGTCGCGCCGGTCCGGCAGGTAACGCGAGTGCTGGATGAAGCCGAACAGGTTGACCACCGGTACCACGATCAGGGTACCGCGCAGCCGGCTCAGGCGAGTCTGGCACAGCAGCCGGCGACAGACCTCGACGCCGTTCAGTTCGTCGCCGTGGATCGCGGCGCTGACCAGCAGCGTCGGGCCCGGCCGGCGGCCGCGCAGCACATGCACGCTGACCGACAGCGGCTGGGTGGTGAACAGCGGTGTGATCTCCAGCTCCAGCGCGTGCCAGTGGCCGGGGCTGATCCGCTGGCCCAGCAGCTGCCAGTCGGGCTGGCGCTTTATCGCCATCAGCCCTGGCCCCGGGTGCGGGTGCGGTTGGCGCGGGCATTCTTTTCGATGAACTGCACGATTGCGCCGGCCACATCCTTGCCGGTGGCGGTTTCTACCCCTTCCAGGCCCGGGCTGGAGTTGACCTCCATCACCAGCGGGCCGCGTTCGGAGCGCAGCAGGTCGACCCCGGCCACATTCAACCCCATGGTACGGGCCGCCTTGACCGCGGTAGCCCGCTCCGTCGGGGTGATGCGGATCAGTGAGGCGGAACCGCCGCGATGCAGGTTGGAGCGGAACTCGCCCTCCTGCGCCTGGCGCTTCATCGCCGCCACCACCCGGTCACCGATCACGAAGCAACGGATGTCGGCGCCGCCCGCTTCCTTGATGTACTCCTGCACCATGATGTTGGCCTTCAAGCCCATGAAGGCTTCGATTACGCTCTCGGCCGCCTTGCGGGTTTCCGCCAGCACCACGCCGATCCCCTGGGTACCCTCCAGCAGCTTGATCACTGCCGGGGCGCCGCCGACCATCTTCAGCAGGTCGGGGATGTCGCCCGGCTTGTTGGCGAAGCCGGTGATCGGCAGGCCGATGTTCTTGCGCGCCAGCAGCTGCAGCGAGCGCAGCTTGTCGCGCGAACGGGTGATCGCCACCGATTCGTTCAACGGATAAACGCCCATCATCTCGAACTGGCGCAGCACGGCGGTACCGTAAAAGGTCACCGAGGCGCCGATACGCGGAATCACCGCATCGAAGTCCTCCAGCTCCTCGCCGCGGTAGTGCATGCTCTGGTCTTCCGAGTTGATGTTCATATAGCAGCGCAATACATCCAGCACCCGGACTTCATGGCCGCGCGCCTGCGCTGCTTCGACCAACCGGCGGGTGGAGTAGAGCTTCGGGTTACGGGAGAGAATAGCTATCTTCATGGGTCACTCCTGTGACGCTGTCATTTGTTCGCTGTCGCTACCCATCAGGTAAGATTTCTGCGGGTCGACAAGAAAACGCCCCACCATGGCAGTTCGTCCCAGTAACATTCGAAAACGCATGGTATCGCGGTTGGTCAGGGTCATCTCGATTGGGAATCGGTTAATGCCCAGCTGAATGGGGGTTTCGATCACATAGCGGTCTTCGCGATGGCCGCCGGAGTCGGTGACCTGGCGCACATCCTTCACCGCCGCTTCACAGAACCGCTCGACACTGGTGTCGTACTGCAACGGGTGTACCCCGAAGCGTACCCAGAGCTGGTCGCCTCGCTTGAAGGGCTCGATACTGAAAGTGTGCAGCGCCGAGGTCCGGGCGCCGGTATCAATCTTCGCCTTGATCTGTGCCAGGTCCAGATCGGGCAGGCTGACCCATTCGCGCCAACCGATCGGTTGCTTGCTGGTGGCCATCTAAAGTTCCTTGTTAATCGTCATCCGCGTCGGCGTCAGTATCTTCAGCATAGCTTGCCTGCGCTGCAGCGGGCGGTTGATCGGCCAGTGCGAAGAAACGGCGCGGCTTGCCGATTACCGTAAGGTAGCGGTTCCAAGCACGTTCGTGAATACTTGCCGGCGCCTTTTCACCTCGGCAGGAGCGTACGAAGTCCGCCTCCTCCTCGTTTATCGGCTCACGCTGCTGGCTGGCCAGCGCCAGATAAGCCTGACCGTGCTGCAGCAGCAGGTCGGCCTGGGCGCGGGTGAAGTCGCCACTGCGGTGAAAGCCGTATGGAAAATGGGTATCGTCGCTGAATTTGCCGGTCGCCTGAAAGCTACCCGGCAGCTGTTCTGTCTGAGTCATAATCGAATCGCTCATGCAGGTTGTCAGTGGGAAATTCGATCGGCTGGGAGTGCGCGGAGTATGGTCAGGGTGTAGGGTTGAGTACAACGAACATTTTTTTTAACAAAGATAAAAAATTTTGCAGGATTAGCGATGGATACCGAGTTGCTGCGAACCTTCCTTGAGGTGTCCAAGACCCGTCATTTCGGCCACGCAGCGGAAAACCTCTACCTGACCCAATCGGCGGTCAGCTTTCGGGTGCGTCAGCTGGAAGAACTGCTGGGGGTGAAATTGTTTGAACGCCACCGCCATAACAACCGCTTGACCCCGGCCGGCGAGCGGCTGGTGCCCCACGCCACGGCGATCCTGACCGCCTGGCAGCGGGCCCGACAGGAGGTCGGCCTGGGCGAGGGACGCAAACTGCAGCTGGCGCTGGGGGCGACGCCGAACCTCTGGGATGCGCTGCTGCAGCAATCGTTAAGCCGTATCGCCGGCCAGTTGCCGGCGGTGACGTTGCGCACCGAGATGAATGCCGTGCCACAGTTGACCCGGGCACTGCTGGAACGGACGCTGGACCTGGCATTGATGCTGGATCCGCCAAAGGCGGAGGAGCTGGAGTTACACCAGGTCGGCAGCCTGGTATTGGAGCTGGTGGCCAGTGAAGCCGAGCTGACGGTGGACCAGTTGGCCAAGCCGGGTTACGTCAGCGTCGACTGGGGCACCCAGTTCAGCGTCCAACAGGCTCGTTTGCTGGACCTGTCCGGTGGCCCGGTGCTGCACACCGGGCAGAGCCGGATTGCATTGGAGTTCCTGCTGGAGGCCGGCGGCGCCGCCTTCCTGCCGCAATCGATGGTGCAGCCCTACCGGCGGGCCGGCCGGCTGTTCGCGGTGCGGGACGCGCCGTTGGTCGAACGCCAGATCCATCTGGTGCACCGGCGCGATTGCGAGCACCGGCCGGCGATAGAGTCGGTGTTGGCATTGCTGCAGCAAGCGCCACAGCCGGCTCCAGTCGCAACCGTTAAAGGAGGCTGCCAGGGAGGCAATAGCTGAGGATATGCCAGCTTCTGTCGCTCGCGGAACCCAAAAGGGGGATACCAAGCGGGTGGCTACACCGGAAACCTGTAGCAGCGGGCTTGGCATGCCCTGTAGGTACTGACCGCGATAGCTGCCAGGGAGTAGGTCGCCCTCAGAGCGGGCTGCTACGAATCAATCCGCATCGCGTCGGGCTTTCCGGCTCGATGCACTGCTAATCGCTTACTGCTTGCTGCTTTAAGCTTCCTTTTGTCCAACCCGATCAGACCGGTACCAGCCGGTCCAGCCCCAGCTCGGTCAGTGTCTGTTCGGCCAGCGCACGCACCTCGGTCGCATTACGCAGCTGCAGGCAGCGTTCGAGCAGATCGGCGGCCTGGGCCTGGCTGACGGTGCGGATCAACCACTTGATCTTCGGAATCTGCTGCGCCGCCAGACTGAGTTGGCGGAAACCCATGCCCAGCAACAGCAGCGCGGCGGCCGGGTCGGACGCCATCTCGCCGCACAGCGACAGCTTCAGCCCTAATGGGCGGCATTGCTGGACGATCTGCTGCAATGCCCGCAGCACCGCCGGGTCCAGGTTATCGAACAATGACGCGACCCGCGGGTTGTTGCGATCCACCGCCAGCAGGTACTGGGTCAGGTCGTTCGAGCCGATCGACACGAAATCCAGCAGCGGCGCCAGCTGTGGCAGGATAAACAGTGTCGAGGGAACCTCGATCATGATACCGATCTGCAGTTCGGCGATCTGATAACCCTCCTGCAGCAGGTCGTTGCGCACCCGTTCGGCGATCTGCCGGAAGCTCTCCAGCTCGTCCAGCCGGCCCACCATCGGTGCCAACAGCAGCAGGTTGTCGTTACCCTCGGAGGCACGCATCATCGCCCGCAGCTGGGTGACCAGCAGCGAGGTGTTGTCCAGCATGAAGCGGATGCCGCGCCAGCCCAGGTACGGATTCTCCTCGTTGATCTCGAAGTACGGCAGTTGCTTGTCGCCGCCGATATCGAGAATCCGCATCGTCACCGGGCGGGGGGCGTAGGCCTCCAGCACCTGGCGGTAGACTTGGTACTGATCCTCCTCGGTGGGAAAGTTGTGCAGCTGCATGAACGGGATCTCGGAGCGGTACAAGCCGATCCCTTCGGCGCCGCAGGCCAGCCCCGGCGACACGTCCGCCAACAGGCCGGTGTTGGCCATCAAGCGTACCTGGAAGCCGTCGCTGGTGAGCGCAGGCAACTCTTTCAGGTCCTGCAGTTCGGTGTTGAGCTGTTGCTCGGCAGCCTGCAGCCGGCGGTACTCGGCCAGCAGCGAACGGTTTGGGCGACTGATGCACTCGCCGCGATAACCGTCGACGATTACCGGCTGGCCGGCCATCGCTTCCAGGTCCAGACCCTCCACCCCCATCACCGCGGCGATCCCCAGCGCCTTGGCGACGATTGCGGTATGCGACAGCGCCGAACCCTGGCTGCAGATCAGGCCGCGTACCCGATCGGTCGGCAGGCTGGCCAGGTCGGTGATGCTGATCAGTTCGCCGGCCAGGATCAGCTCGTCGTCGCCGGCCAGATCGAGCGGGTTTTCTCGCCGGCACAGGTGCTGCAGCAACCGGTTGCCGATATTACGGATATCCTCCTGGCGCGCCTTCAGGTAGGGGTCGTTGGCCGCCTGGAAGAAACCGGCCAGCTGCTCGACGGTGTTACGCAGTGCCCAGCTGGCGCTCTGCCCCTGCTGGATACCCTGCTGCACGCCCTGTTGCAGCTCCGGGCTGGCCAGCATCATCTGGTAGATGCCGAGCAGCGAACCCAGTTCGCTGTCGCCTTCCAGGCTCAACCGGTCGTTGGCCTCCTGCAACTCATCATTCAATGCCTGGCTGGCATCGGCAAAGCTGGCCCGTTCCAGATCGATGCCCTGGCCCGGCTCTTCGCTGATCTGTTGCAGGCTGCGCTGCAGTCCCAGCGGCAACAGCCGGCCGACGCCGATACCGCTGGCGGCCTTGATCCCCTTGTGGCGCTGGTAACGCTTGCCACCGTTGCCGGTGGCCCGCTTCCAGCGGCCACTCTGCTGCAGCGGATAGAGGGTGGCGGCCAGTTGGGCCGCGACTGTCACCAGCAGCGCTTCGGCATCCTTGCCGAACAGCTCCTGTTCGGTGCCCTGCACCACCAATACGCCGACCAACTGGCGCAAGTAGATCATCGGTGCGCCGAGGAACTGGTGGTACGGCTCCTCGTGAGTTTCCGGGATGTAGATAAAACGGTCGTGACGCGGCGCGTCGGCCAGGTTCAACGGCCGCATTGATGAGGCGATCAGGCCGACCACCCCCTCCTCCATCGAGATGGCCACCCGGCCGACCGCATCGGCGGCCAGGCCGTCACTGGCCACCAGTTCCAGCTGGTTACTGTCGGGATTACGTAGGTATAGGCTGCAGACCGGTACCTGGAACAGCGCTTTCAGGCGGCTGACCACGGTGCCCATCGCTTCATGCGCATTACCGGCTTCGGCCAAGGCGTGGGTCAGGCTGGCGACGGCGGATAGCGAATGGGGCATCGGGACTCTCTCCTTTGATCTGTTCCAGGGACCTGTCCACCCTACTCTACAGCATCCGTGGCGTGGCGCATCTGGAAAGTCGCATTGCCCATAGCCCGTCCGCGATCGGCTCTGCAGCGGTCTTTGCAACGCCCAGGTTGAACGATTCCTGCGAGGAAGCCGGAAGCCTGTAACTGCTGCCAGGGTAAGATTTATCGGGCCTGAGCCATCACTGGTTAATATTGTCAGTTATATTGGGTCTTAATGTTATTGCCGGCTGGCGGCCGATTGGCGAAGCTGCTACAGCAATCAATAAACCCCGTTTGCCGAGCGCTGAGCGGGGTATCAAAAAATAGCCCAGAACAATAACAATTGGGGCGTTTATGCGAATCAGAACGATTACCCTGCTGCTGGCCTGGCTGGCAGCGCCACTGGTCTCGGCCCAGGCCGACCGGCTGGAGACCCCTGCACAGCCCAGCAGCCGGGCTGCCCAGGCGGTGCTAACGGATATCGCCCGGCTACCGCAACGGCTGGTGGCGGTCGGCGAACAGGGCACCGTGCTGCTGTCCGACAGCCAGGGGGACGACTGGCGCCAGGCCCAGGTGCCGGTCAGCGTGTTGCTGACGGCGGTCAGTTTTGTCGACGACCAGTACGGCTGGGCGGTCGGCCACGACGGCGTGGTGCTGCACAGCAGCGACGGTGGTACCAGCTGGCAGCGCCAGTTGACTGGAGACCGGATCAACCAATTGCGGGTCGAGCAGCTGCAGCAGGCGCTGGCCGAACTGGAAAACGCCGACAGCCCCGATGAGGAGCAGCTGGAGCGGCTGCAGTATGCGCTGGACGATGCTGAACTGGCCCGGGAAGACGGCCCGTCGGTGCCACTGCTGGATGTCTGGTTCCAGGACCGCAATACCGGCTTCGTAATCGGCGGCTACGGCCTGATCCTGAAGACCACCGATAGCGGCCAGAGCTGGCAGAGCCTCGATCATCGGCTGCCCAACCCCGACCGTTTCCACCTGAACAGCCTGCTGGCCGACAGCCGGGGCCGGTTGTGGATCGCCGGCGAGGCCGGCCTGCTGCTGCGCTCCGACGACCTGGGTGAGCGCTGGCAGGCAGTGGACAGCCCCTATGAGGGTTCCTGGTTCGCGATGGCCGAACAGCAGGGACTCTACCTGCTGGGTCTGCGCGGCCACCTGTTCCATTCTGAAGATGGCGAGGACTGGCAACCGGTCGAGCTAGCGCAGCGGGCTACCCTGAACGGTGCTATCCGGCAGGATGGCGGGCTCTGGCTGGTCGGCCAGGGTGGTCTGCTGCTGGAACGCACGGCGGACGGCTTTGTTAGCCGCAAGGCGCCGGTACGGCGCAGTTTCAGCGCTGGCGTGGCCAGTGGCGAGCAGTTGATCCTGGTGGGTGAAGGGGGTGTCAGTCGCGTGGCGATGGCAGCACGGGAGGGTGCGAAATGAGTGGTATCGGTTCCAATCTGCTGGCGCCGATCAGGGCCAGCGAGCAGTTGATCGAGCGGTTGCTGTTCAACAGTCGCGGCCTGGTGCTGGCGCTGTTTACGCTGCTGACCGTCTGGCTGTTGGTGCAGGCCAGCCAGATCCGGCCGGACGCCAGCTTCGTCAAGATGATCCCGACCCAGCACCCCTACGTGGCCAACTTCCTGGATTACCGCGATGACCTGTCCGGGCTCGGCAACAGCATCCGGGTGGTGGTGGCCGCGACCGATGGCGATATCTTCGATGCCGACTACCAGCAGACCCTGAAGCAGGTCACCGACGAGCTGTTCTTCATCCCCGGCGTCGACCGCTCGGCGCTGAAGTCGATCTGGACCCCGAACGTACGCTGGACCGAGGTCACCGAAGAGGGTTTCGTCGGCGGACCGGTGATTCCGGCCGAGTACGACGGCTCCGCGGAGAGCCTGGAACAGGTGCGGATCAATATCCTGCGCTCCGGTCAGGTCGGCCGGTTGGTGGCCAACGACTTCCGTTCTGCGATGATCCAGGTGCCGCTGTTCGACAAGCACCCGGAGACCGGCGAAAAGCTGAACTACCAGCAGTTCTCGGCCCAGGTGGAGAAGCTGGTGCGCGACAAGTACCAGCGCGACGGTATCCGCATCCATATCACCGGTTTTGCCAAGATCGTCGGTGACCTGATCGACGGCGCGGTGCAGGTGGCGATCTTCTTCGCCATCGCGCTGGGCGTCACCCTGGTGTTGCTGTTTCTCTACTCCGGCAGTGTGACCGGCACGCTGATCCCGCTGGCCTGTTCGCTGGTGGCGGTAATCTGGCAGCTGGGTCTGCTGAAAACCCTCGGCTACGGGCTGGACCCCTACTCCATGCTGGTGCCGTTCCTGGTATTTGCGATCGGCGTCAGCCACGGCGTGCAGATCGTCAACACCATCTCGCTGGAGGCCGGCCAGGGAGCGGATAAACTGACCGCCGCCCAGCGCGCCTTCCGGGCGATCTATATTCCCGGCCTGACCGCCCTGCTCTCCGACGGCATCGGCTTCGTCACCCTGATGGTGATCCAGATCCAGGTGATCCAGGACCTGGCGGTGGCGGCGGCGCTCGGCGTGGCGGTAATCATCCTGACCAACCTGCTACTGCTGCCGTTGCTGATGTCCTATGCCGGCGTCGGCCGGCGGGCTATTGAGCGCGCCCGGCGCAGCGCCAGCCAGCCGCACAGCCGCTGGCAGCTGCTGACCGTCTTCGCCCGTCCGGCCGGTGCTTGGAGCGCGGTGGCGGTGGCCGGGCTGTTCGTGCTGATCGGCCTTTATGCCAGCCAGGACCTGAAGATCGGCGATCTGGATGCCGGCGCGCCGGAACTGCGTGCCGACTCCCGCTACAACCAGGACAACGCCTTCATCACCGCCAACTACTCCACCTCCAGCGACGTGTTCGTGGTGATGGTGGCCACCGGCAAGGAGCAGTGCAGCCGCTTCGAAACCCTGACATTGGTGGACCGTTTCCAGCAGTACCTGACCAATGTATCCGGTGTGCAGAGCAGCCTGTCACTGGCCGACGTGTCTGAGCGGGTCACCGCCGGCCTCAACGAGGGCAACCTGAAGTGGCGCTCGATCAGCCGCAACCAGTACGTGATCAACGCCTCGCTGAGCTACGTACCGGCCGGGCTAATGAACAGCAGTTGCTCGCTGCTGCCGGTGATCCTGTTCCTCGACGACCACAAGGCGGAAACCCTGCAGAGGGTCACCGAGGCGGTTGGCAGTTTTGCCGACCGGCATAACAGCGACAACATCCAGTTCCTGATGGCGGCCGGTAACGCCGGCTTCGAGGCCGCCACCAACGAGGTGATCGGCACCGCCCAGTACGAGATGCTGCTGTGGGTGTACGGCGTGGTTAGCCTGCTCTGCCTGGCGACCTTCCGCTCGTTGCGCACGGTGATCTGCATCATCGTGCCGCTGGCGCTGACCTCGCTGCTCTGCCAGGCGCTGATGGCTCGGCTGGGCATCGGCGTCAAGGTCGCCACCCTGCCAGTGATCGCGCTGGGGGTCGGTATCGGTGTCGACTACGGCATCTACATCTACTCCAAGCTCAGTACCTACCTGGTACAGGGCTATGCGCTGCCGCGTGCCTACCTGGAGACGCTGCGTACCACCGGCAAGTCGGTCGCCTTCACCGGTATGACGCTGGCGATCGGCGTGGTGCTGTGGATCTTCTCGCCGATCGCCTTCCAGGCCGATATGGGCATTCTGCTGACCTTCATGTTCCTGTGGAACATGCTCGGTGCGCTGATCCTGCTGCCGGCGCTGGCCTGCCTGCTGCTGCCCAAGGAGGTACGCGTGTCCTCAAAGGAGGTTTCTGATGCTGTTCAGTAAACGGATTCTGGTGGCGCTGGATGACAGCGCCCATGGCTTGCGGGCGCTGACCCGCGCCCGGCTGATCGCCGAGCGGATGGGCGCCGAACTGGAGCTGGTCTGGATCGGCGCCGGCGAGCCCTGGCACGGCTACCAGGAGGCGCTGGAGGAGCTGGCCGACAGCGGCCTGCGTTGGCAGCGCGGCGAGACGGTCGACTCGCTGGAGCGGATGATTCGTCAGCGCTGGCAGCAGGACCATTTCGCACTGCTGGTAAAAGGCTGCGACCAGCGCCACGATCAGCCCTCGCTGCTGGCGCCGCGCGACTGGCAACTACTGCGCGATACCCCCTGCCCGGTGTTGCTGGTCAAGAACCCGGCACGCTGGGCCGGCGGCCGCATTCTGGCGGCAATCGACCCGCTCAACGAACGGGAGTCGGCCGACCGCCATAACCAGTCGGTGCTGCTGATGGCGGCCTGCATCGCCCAGCAGGCCGGTGCCGAACTGCATACCGTTTGCGCTACCCTGGCGCCAATGTGGGGCGCCGAGCCGAAGCATCAGGCACCGGCCCTGATCGAGCAGAACGCCCGCCAGGCGGTCGAGGCATTGCTGGACCGGCTGCGCCTCCAGCCGTACGCCAACCATATCGGCGAGGGCCCGCCCCACTTCTGGATTCCCAAGGTGGCCAAACAGCTCGACGCTTCGCTGGTAGTAATCGGCACCCACGCCCGCGGCGGCCTGAAGGGCGTGCTGCTGGGCAACACCGCCGAGCAGGTGCTCGACAAGCTGGAGACCGACATCATGGTGCTGCGCCCCGGCCTGGCCGATGAACTGAAGACGCTGTTGGTCGGCGACTGAAACGCTTTCTCCTGATCCGTTAGACCTTGCTAACCATCTTCGCCCGGCATCGCCGGGCGTTTTTTATCTTTTTAATTATCTCCAGGGCTGCCGCGCTTCGTAGCAGTCCGCTCAGAAGGCGACACCCGGCGACCATGTCAGCCCCGTCGCGGTCAGAACCTGTTGCTACAGCGTCTGAGCGCCGTAGCAGCCCGCTCCGCAGGCGACACCCGCGGACCGTGCCAACCCCGTCGCGGTCGGAGCCCGCTGCTACAGGGCCCTGCCTCGCAGCAGCCCGTTCAGAGGGCGACACTCCAGGACTGACGGACACTGCCCGGAGCTGTGTCGAACCTTGCTGAATTCCATTATCATGCGGCGCACCGACTATCTCGATTCCTTGGAGACTGCTGTTGTGAATACCGACCTGCTCGAAGCCCTGGCCGCCATCAGACAATCCGTGCTGGCTGACTGGGAGCAGCAATGGGCGTCTCCCCAGCGACACCAGTACGAATACCTGCGCAACGCTGCCGACCAGGTCGAGCGCATTCTCGGCGAGACGCTGACCAAACTCTATGACCTATATGGCCCGAAATACGTGGTGCTGCAGGCCTTCATGCAGCTGGACGGCCTGCTGTCGATGGAGATGGCCGACATCCTGCCGGCCCGGGGCGAATTCGATCACCTCTGCATGAACGAGCTGCTGCATATCCTGCTGCTGAACTACGTTTTGGATGATCTGGAGGCGATCGGCGAAGATCGTGGTTACTTCAGTCCTCAAGGCGGCTTTGGCGATAATCAAGGCGCCAAGCCCGGCCCGCGGCATCATTGATCCGGCGGGCCCGATCGGGGTCTGTATCCCGGCTCTCAAAAGCCGCCTAGGCTATTCAGTTCCGCAAATCTAAGCGCGAGTTTACTAGGGAAGCACCAAGGATGGATTTTTCTATATTGCCAGTATTCCTGATAGCGGTATTTTTTCTGGCAATCTCCCCTGGCCCAGACCTGTTACTGATCTCCTCCTACGCCTCGTCCAAAGGGTTTAAAGCAGGTTTTATGATATCCGCGGGTATCTTTGTGGCCGGTCTGCTGCAAACGCTGCTAGTAGCTTTTGGTTTGGGGCAACTTTTGCAGGCAATGCCTCCGCTGGTGTGGGCTATAAAAATTGTCGGGGTGCTGTATCTGTCATGGCTTGGGTTAAATCTGTTGCGGGTATGGTTCAAAAGTGGCTCGGCATCGACATGCACATCTGAAACCAAGTCGCTTGGTTCAACACGGCTGATGTATCAAGGCCTGCTAAATAACCTAATGAACCCCAAGGCACTGCTGTTTTTCAGTATGTTTTTGCCACAATTTACCAATGTACAGTTCAACCTGACTGCTCAGATTCTGGTATTGGGAGTGGTACTGAGTTGTATTGCGTTGTTGGTAAATATCTTCTTTTCACTGTCGTTTAGTAAGCTTGGTGCCGTTGTAGGCAACAAGTTTAAATTAGGGCGTCATATCGATGGCATCTTAGGTGTCATCTTCTTGGGCCTTGCTGCACGCCTGGCTACAAGCAAGTAGCAAGTAGCAGTGTACTCCAGGCGGATTTTTTCGTTTGTGCACTCATCGGTACAGATAGTCGTTGCTTTCGCTTTGTTCAATACAAGTCAGCAAGCATGTCTCGCTGTTCTTCCAGTATCGTTCGATTGGCCTTCAGCCATGCCGGGCCCGTCAGGCCACCTGGCCCCGGTTATATGGGGCAGGGAGGCGGTCAATGTCATCCTATTCGAACAGCCACTGCCGGGTTCGAATTGTCACTCTTGCTGACCGAATTTGACAGTCGGCTCTCTTTTCTTCTCTCATCCACAGCCCATATCAGCCATCGCTTGCCAGGTTTTGTCATAAAAACTGGTGCGTTTTGTTATTGGCCGGCGGCGGCCTTTGAACCATTCTGTTGATCATTGAAGGGCGGCTGTGCGGCCGCTTGCCAGAATGCGATTAGGCACGGACAGAACAACAAGAGGTAATCCACCATGCCGGAATACAAAGCGCCTCAGCGCGACATGCAGTTCGTTTTGAACGAAGTGCTGGATGTTGAAAATCACTACCAGAACCTGCCCGGTTGTGACGAGGCTACCCCCGATATGGTGGCGGCCATCATGGAGGAGGGCGCCAAGTTTGCCGAGCGCGTGCTGTCGCCGCTGAACCAGGTGGGCGATCAGCAGGGCTGTCAGTTCAACGATGGCCAGGTGACTACCCCGGACGGTTTCAAGGAAGCCTATCAGCAGTTCGTCGAGGGCGGCTGGCCGTCACTGGCACACGATCCGCAGTGGGGCGGCCAGGGGCTGCCGGAGTCGCTGGGCATCCTGATCAACGAGATGGTCGGCACCGCCAACTGGTCCTGGAGCATGTACCCGGGCCTCAGCCACGGTGCGATGAACACCCTGGAAGCGCACGGCACCGACCAGCAGAAGCAGACCTACCTGACCAAGTTGGTCAGCGGCGAGTGGACCGGTACCATGTGCCTGACCGAGCCGCACTGCGGTACCGACCTGGGCATGCTGCGCACCAAGGCGGAGCCGCAGGCGGATGGCAGCTACAAGGTCAGCGGCACCAAGATCTTCATCTCCGCCGGCGAGCATGACATGGCCGACAACATCGTCCATATCGTGCTGGCGCGGCTGCCGGATGCGCCCGAAGGCACCAAGGGGATCTCGCTGTTCATCGTGCCGAAGTTCCTGCCGACCGCCGATGGCGGGGTGGGCGAGCGCAACGGCGTCAGCTGTGGTTCCATCGAGCACAAGATGGGCATCCACGGCAACTCCACCTGCGTGATGAACTTCGACGGCGCCACCGGCTTCCTGATCGGCCCGCCGAACAAGGGCCTGAACTGCATGTTCACCTTCATGAACACCGCCCGTCTGGGTACTGCGCTGCAGGGTCTGGCGCATGCCGAGTGGGGTTTCCAGAACTCGCTGACCTACGCCAAAGAGCGCCTGCAGATGCGCTCGCTGACCGGCCCGAAGGCGCCGGACAGGGCGGCCGACCCGATCATCGTGCACCCGGAAGTGCGCAAGCTGCTGCTGACCCAGAAGGCGATCGCCGAGGGCGGCCGGGCATTGATCTACCTGTCGGCATTGCAGGTGGACAAGGCGCATATGGCGGAAGATCCGGCCGAGCGTGCCGAAGCCGACGGCCTGCTGGCGTTCCTGACGCCGATCGCCAAGGCGTTCCTGACCGAGCTGGGCTTCGAAAGCGCCAACCACGGCCTGCAGGTCTACGGTGGCCACGGTTACATCAGCGAGTGGGGCATGGAGCAGAACGTGCGCGACAGCCGTATCTCGATGCTGTACGAAGGCACCACCCAGATCCAGGCGCTCGACCTGCTGGGCCGCAAGGTGCTGATGACCCAGGGCGAGGCGCTGAAAGGCTTCACCAAGATCGTCCACAAGTTCTGCCAGGCCCATTCCGACGAGCAGCCGATGCAGGAGTTCCTTGAGCCGTTGAACAAGCTCAACAAGGAGTGGGGCGAACTGACCATGAAGATCGGCATGAAGGCGATGCAGAACCGCGATGAAGTGGGCGCCGCCTCGGTCGATTACCTGATGTACTCCGGTTACGTCACACTGGCCTACCTGTGGGCCCGTATGGCCCAGGTGGCCCAGCAGAAGCTGGCCGCCGGCGAGGGCGATACCGCCTTCTACCAGGCCAAGCTGACCACCGCCCGGTTCTACTTCCAGCGCCTGCTGCCGCGTACCCGGTCGCTGGTGGAAACCATGTTGTCCGGTGCCGATAATCTGATGGCGCTGGATGAAGACCACTTCCAGTTCTAAGGCTGGCCCAACCATGGCCCGCCTGATGCACTGGCTGAACAATCCGGCAGGCCGCGCCCTGGTGCGCGGCCTGCTCAGGCTGAACGCGCTGCGATACCGCCCCAAAAATAATAGCGAGGTGACTGACATGTCCGATCTGAAAACCATCTTTGGCGAAATGGAATCACGTTTCAACGCGGCGGCCGCCGCCGGCGTCGACACCGTCTTCCAGTACCTGATCAACGACAGCGAATACTGGTATGTGGCGGTCAATGACGGCAGCTGCACCATCGCCGAAGGCGAGCACGACGAGCCGACCGTAACCCTGGCGATGGATGCCGACACCCTGCAGGAGGTGATGTCCGGCGAGACCGACGGTATGCAGGCGTTCATGTCCGGCCGTATCCGCGCCGACGGCAACATCATGGAGGCCACCAAGCTGGCTACCCTGTTCCCGGTCGCCTGAGAACTTTTCCGGTCTCTGAACGACCTGCAAGACCCGGACGGCGGCCGATGCCGTCCGTCACCACCCGGATGCCAAGACAATAACAACAACCTGGGGGCTTAGATGGATTCTTTCCAGCACAACGGCCAGGAGATTCCGGCCGATCTGAACCCGCAAGGGTTCGAAACCATACCCGATTTGCTGGCGCATGCCTGCCGTACTCATGCGCAGAAACCGGCCTTTACCAGCTTCGGGCGCACCCTCAGCTACGCCGAGCTGGACCGGCTGTCGGCGGCCTTCGCGGTCTACCTGCAGCGCCACACCGATCTGCAGCCGGGCGATCGTATCGCCATCCAGCTGCCCAACCTGATTCAGTACCCGGTGGTGCTGTATGGCGCGTTGCGTGCCGGCCTGGTGGTGGTCAACACCAACCCGCTGTACACCGCCGCCGAGATGGAGCATCAGTTCCGCGACTCCGGCGCCAAGGCGTTGGTGATCCACAAGAGCATGGCGCACAACGCCGACAAGATCATCGGCAACACCGGCGTGAAGCATGTCTTCGTCACCCAGGTGGGCGACCTGCACGGCTTCGTCAAGCGCACCCTGCTGAACGCGGCGGTCAAGTACGTCAAGAAGATGGAGCCGAAGTTCCATCTGCCGGGAGCCATCCCGCTACGCAAGGCACTGCTGCAGCACCTCGGCGAAACGCCGACCCATGTGGTGCGCAAGCGCGGCGACATGGCGGTGCTGCAGTACACCGGCGGCACCACCGGGGTCTCCAAGGGGGCGATGCTGAGCCATGCCAACCTGCTGTCCAATATGCTGCAGGGCTGCGAGCGGATCGGTGGCGCCGGCCCGGACTGGGCCCAGACGGTGATCTCGCCGCTGCCGCTGTACCATATCTACGCCTTCACCATCGCCCAGATCGTACTGGCTTGCGGTGGTCACAGCGTACTGATCCCCAATCCGCGCGACATCCCCGGCTTCGTCAAGGAGCTGCGCAACTGGCGGCCCAGTGCGTTTCTCGGCCTCAACACCCTGTTCGTCGCGCTCTGCAACCAGGCCTCCTTCCGGGCACTGGATTTCAGCAGCCTGAAAGTCACCGTGTCCGGTGGTATGGCGCTGACCAAGGCGGCCGCCGAGCAGTGGCAGCAGGTTACCGGTTGCGACGTGATGGAGGGCTACGGCCTGACGGAAACCTCGCCGGCGGTGTCGATCAACCCGGCCGGCGGCGTGCAGGTCGGTTCGATTGGCCTGCCGCTGGTGCATACCGACGTGCGGATCACCGGTCCGGACGGCAGCGAGCAGCCACCGGAAACGCCGGGCGATCTCTGCGTCAAGGGCCCGCAGGTGATGATGGGTTACTGGCAGCGGCAGCGGGAGACCCGCGCCTGCTTCACCGACGACGGCTACCTGATCACCGGTGATATCGCGGTGCGCCAGCTGGACGGATACCTGCGCATCGTCGATCGCGCCAAGGACCTGATCATCGTGTCCGGCTTCAACGTCTACCCCAACGAGGTGGAGGACGCGGTGACCTCGCACCCGGATGTGTTGGAGTGCGCGGCGATCGGCGTGCCGGACGAGGTGGCCGGTGAAGCGGTCAAACTGGTGGTGGTGGCCAACCGCAAGGACCTGACCCGCGAGGAGATTCGCGACTGGTGCCGCGAGCGGTTGACCCGTTACAAGGTGCCGAAGATCGTCGAGTTCGTCGACGAGCTGCCCAAGTCCAATGTCGGCAAGGTATTGCGCCGCATGCTGAAGGACGACAACAACGCCAGCGCCGCCTGAGCGAGAACCCGGAGTAGAGCCATGCCGTTATCGAAACCGGTCCGCCGCGAACTGCACCACACCCGCACGGTGGTCTGCCAGGGCTTCCAGCGCGAAGACGGGCTCTGGGACATCGAAGGGCATATGACCGACGTTAAAACCCGCAGCCTGGATAACCCGGAGCGGGACGGTTACGTGCCGGCCGGCGAGCCGTTCCACGATATGTGGCTGCGGCTGACGCTGGACCCGGGCTTGAAGATCCACCGGGTGGAGGCGGCGATCGACGCTTCGCCGTTCAAGATCTGCCCCGGCATCGCCGGCGCCTTCCGCAAGCTGGAGAGCACCCGCATCGGGCCGGGCTGGCAGCGCCAGGTCAAGGAGCTGCTCGGTGGGGTGCAGGGCTGTACCCATCTCAGCGAGATGCTGATTCCGCTGGCCACCACCGCGGTGCAGACGCTCTGGCCCAGCGCCCGCGAGGATGTGATGAAACTGGGCGCCCAGGTAATGCTGAACAGCTGTCACGGCTGGGCGCAGAATGGCAGCGTGATCAAGCAGTACCTGCCGGACCTTTATACAGAGCAGCTGCCGGCCTCGGCGGCTGGTAAGAAAACAACCGACACTGGCGATGTGCAGCCGATCGAGGTGGCGCCGGGTAGCGCACCTGCACGACAAAATGACTGACTGGCTGGCCATAAAAGAAATAGAACAGACAAGGAGATACCCATGGCGATTCCCGCGAGTTTTGACGGTCGACTGAAACTGCCGCTGGTGGCGGCGCCGATGTTTCTGGTGTCCGGCCCTGAGCTGGTGATCGAAACCTGCAAGGCCGGCGTGGTCGGCACCTTCCCGGCGCTGAACCAGCGCAGTAGCGAAGGGTTCGAGCAGTGGCTGGAGCAGATCAACACCGCCCTGGCCGAGGCTGATAATCCGGCACCGTACGGCGTCAACCTGATCGTCCATAACACCAACCCGCGGGTGCAGGCCGACCTGGAACTCTGCGTGAAGCACAAGGTGCCGCTGGTGATCACCTCGCTGGGCGCGGTCAAGGAGGTGGTCGACGCGGTGCACAGCTACGGCGGCCTGGTGTTCCACGACGTCACCAACATCCGCCACGCTAAAAAAGCGGCCGAGGCCGGCGTTGACGGCCTGATCGCGGTTTGCGCCGGCGCCGGCGGCCATGCCGGTACGCTGAGCCCGTTCGCGCTGGTCTCCGAGATCCGTCAGTTCTTCAACGGCACCGTGCTGCTGGCCGGCTGCATGTCCAGCGGCCAGGATGTGGCCACCGCCCGGATGCTGGGTGCCGACCTGGCCTACATGGGTACCCGCTTCATCAACACCCGTGAGAGTCACGCAGTAGATGGTTACAAGCAGATGATCATCGACAGCGCCGCCAACGATATCGTCTATACGCCGAAGATCTCCGGCATCCCGGCCAACTTCCTGAAACCGAGCCTGGCCGAAGCGGGCCTGGATACCGAAACCGGCGACAAGAAGAAGGTCGATCTGGGCGATGAACTGACCGCGCCGAAAGAGGGCGCCTCCGCCTGGAAGAGCATCTGGTCGGCCGGCCAGGGCGTCGGCTCGATCCAGGACGCACCGCCGGTGGCCGATCTGATCGCCACCATGCGTGACGAATATCGCGAAGCGGCCAACCGCTTTGCCGATCAGAACGCGCCCTTTATCGATGGCTGAACGGCGGAGGCCCCATGAGCGAGAAAAGCGAAACAAGTGAACTGCTGAGTACGCGCCACGACAGCGGCGTGCTGGAGTTGGTACTGAACCGGCCGGCCAAGAAGAACGCGCTGACCCTGGCGATGTACGCCGGACTGGTGGAGGCGTTGGAGGCCGCCGCCGACGACGATCAGATCCAAGCGGTGCTGCTGCGCGGCGAGGGCGACAGCTTCTCGGCCGGAAACGATATCGCCGACTTTGCCACGGCGGCTCAACAGCCGGACAACCTGAAGATCATCGTCCGCTTCCTGCACTGCATCGCGGAGTTTCCGAAGCCGCTGATGGCGGCGGTGCAGGGCGATGCAGTCGGTATCGGTACCACCATGCTGCTGCACTGTGACCTGGTGGTGGCCGCCGAGCCGCTGCGCTGCCAGACGCCGTTCGTCAAACTGGGCCTGGTGCCCGAAGGCGGCAGCAGCCTGCTGCTGCCGCAGCGGATTGGCCAGCGTCACGCCTTCGAACTGCTGGTGGAGGGGCGGCCGTTCGACGCCGAACGGGCGCAAGAGATCGGTCTGGTCAACCAGGTGGTGGCGCCGGATCAACTGCGTCAGGCGGCGCTGGAACGGGCCGGACAGGTGGCGGCGCTGCCGGCCGAGGCGGTCCGGCTCAGCAAGCAGCTGCTGAAGAAAGAGCAGCAGAGCCAGCTCAGCCGGGTGCTGGACGAGGAGGCCACCCTGTTCGGTCAGCGGCTGCTGTCGGCGGAAGCCCGCCAGGCGTTTCTCTCCTTCATGCAGAAGCCCTGACAGTCTGGTTGGTCCACCAGGCATTCTGCATCGCTTGCCGGTTCCCTCGGGAACCGGTTTTTTTATGCCCCTTCGGGGAGCTGCAAGCGATACGCGACAAGCACGAAGTCCTGCCTACCGTAGCAGCGGGCTCTGGCCGCGACCTGCGGCTGTTGTTTCGAAATCCATGGTTTGCCGCCCGCGGAGCGGGCTGCTTGTATCTCTCGTTGATGGGTGATTAGCTACCGCCCATCGCAAGGAGCCGGTGAGCCAGGCGGGCTGCGAAGTCGAAAAGACTGCCCTGTAGATGAGGCCCCGG